>JAJZLU010000035.1 GCA_021850545.1 Thermoplasmata archaeon
CTCCTGGCTGTAAGAGCTAACACCATTTCCTGATGCCGTGATATTGTAAATCCCAGGGGTAACCCATATCATGGCTGTGCCAGTGCCATTGGTAAGTGTTGTGCCCGCCACATATCCGCCAGGCCCAGATGCCTGCACGTTGACTCCGGATATTGGTTTCCCAGCTACTGATAGGTTTGCGAAGATAGTGTCAAATGGAATTGCAAGATCATAAACTAGGTTGCCACCATAAGTAACATTTGCATACTGGAAATTGCTGAATGTTTGGCCGCCTGCTGTGATTGAAACCTGATATGATACTGGAGGGAGGTTGGACATTGAATAGTTTCCGGCTATGATCGGGGCAGTGTATGAAAGGTTGTACTGGCTGTTAGTGTATGTAACAGTGCCGCTATTAATTTCCTTGACGGAAACCAGTGGTTCAGTAGTGTTTTGTCCGTAAAATCTCTGCTGGAACTGGAATGATGTTGATCCACTAACGGAGGTGCTGCTTATCTGCAGATTTTTTGCTATGTAATAATCTGGAAGAGCAGTGGACTGGTTGTATGAAGTTGGAATCCTGTTTGCCTGGTTTGTTGTAATGTGAACTGTGTTCTGGCCAAGTGTAGTGCTTCCCACAAGGTACTGGTTGTTTGTTGAACCCAAGGAATAGAATAGGGTGTCATTTCCAGGGAGACCTGTAATGTTATAGTAACCCTGGCTGTTTGTATTTACGACACTGTGGGGAATTCCATACTGGTCAAACAATGTAACATGGGCACCCGGAACTGGTTGGCCGCCAGGCATGGTAACCCTTCCATGTATTATTGCTCCCGGATAGTAGGCGATAATTGGATCTGATATAGCAAGGGATGTTGAAACAGGTGCAGTGAGTTCCACTGTGCCTATGCCGTGTTGCTGGTCATAGTATGCCTGTGATAGGGGAACTGTTGTCCATGCAGACTCATGTGCTGCATAGTCCTTGTACGGGTTAAATGGAATATTTTCGTATATTACCATGAAGTTGCTCATGTTCCATGCGGGCCTAACCGAGTATTGGGTAGGGCCGAAATCGATTCCCGGGATTCCATTGGACTGCCCCAGAACACTTGGGGGAAGCCCGACTGTAAATCTGTAGATGGAGGTATTGTAAAACTGTGGCGTGTATTGAATGTTGTATGAAAGTGGGATCAGTCCCTGAGGCAGATTCTGCAATGAGAAAGTGCCATTGTTAGTTGTGGCGTAGATGTTGTAGTATTCAGTAGGAATAATGCCACCGCCTGATGAACTATACGACGGCGAGTCTGTAAGATAGGCCGGTGCGTAGAAGATGCCAGTATTTTGCGCAGAAGTGGGCAACAGTGATGCTAGGCTGTTATCAGTGGGCACCTGGATATACTTTATGCTGTAGCCTGTATCAGACATTATTGCCTGGTAAAGATTTACCAGTGTTGTAGGTGAATATTTACTTGCAAGCTGCCCTTTTACGAACGCATAGTATACATTTGCAGAGCTGACCTCCTTGATGTACTGGCCATAAATTGAGGGGTTGGCAAGAACCACGTCCGTGAAAGAACCCGGATTGGCAGAGACTTTGCTTATATTAAGATACTCATTATATCCGAGGTACGTTATCAAGCTTGACTTTACGGGTGCACTGAAATTTCCATTGTGGTAATCGCCCTGGATGAGTCTGCTTGTAAACAGGCCTAAGATCTGCGATTCGTTTTGTGCAAGCAGAGTCTGGCCTGCCATTTCAACTGCCTGCTGGAAGTCATCTGCTACAGTTGGGTGCTGCCCCTGGTACCTTTCCTGGAAACCGTAATCCCACCATGAAAGGTAAGCTGGCTTATCCGTTATTGGCAGGTTTGAATCCTGCGTGCTCAACCAGGCAAGAGATTTGCTTAATGGCGTAGATCCATTTGAAATTCCTCCGCTCAAGCCACCGATAAAGTTGGTAGTGTTGTTGGTCTTCAAGAAAGCGGGAATAGAATTTGCGATCTGGCTTTCTATCTGTGCCTGCGCGGAACTGCCAGCGGGGACCGAGGCTGAAACCATTGAAGTTGCAGATGGAACTACTACTAGTAAAGTAACTAATATTACGAATACAGCCTGGAGCCAATTTATGTTTCCCTTAATGGCCTTAACAGCTGATCCTGACGCAGATGGTTTCTTTTTCTTTATTTCGTCAAGCCTGGAGATCTTTGCAAAGAGCAATAGTACCCCAGCACCAAGAACTGCGTAAGCCGGGGCTGCAGTGATGTTGAATCGGGCTGCAGCAAAACTCATGTAAATTGAAACTACGGAGAAAACCAGGATCAGAAGAAGTTGATCTGTCTTTTCCTTAAGATACAGATAAGCAGCATACCCTACCCCTACCATCCCTAGCAGAAATTGTGCTATGCCAAAGCCTCCGATGTATGGGCCAAGCTGGGGTGCAGCCGCTTCAGCAATTGTTGCATAAACCCTTGTCTTAATGAAATAACCGTCTCCACTCAGTAACCTGTCCAGTAAGGCTGGGCTGAAGTGTGCCATGCCTTCAAGGCCGGCAATAACCGAAAGTATGAGTATTGGAATAATAAGGATCCAGGGCCTTCTTCCAACAAGACCTATGAGGGCCCCGAATATGATCATTAGAATGCCTATTTCAAGTTCAGCGTTATACCAACCAGGCAGCTCGTGTACTCCCCAATAATAGTAATAACCCATGGCAAAGCCAAGGATTAAAAAAATCGCCGTGTAATAAGTTATGTAACCAGTTGGTCTCTTAAGAATAAGGTTTGCAACAAGTTGCACTGCAACATAAATTAGCAGGATTGCCTCTATGTACGCATAACCCTGCCAGGATAGCAAAAGACCTCCGAGAGAGGCCCCCGCAAGCAACCCATAAATTGTAGGAATCCTGTTTGCATTGAAGTACTTGATAATTTTGAGGTGATAGGCCCTGAAGTCCCTGAGATTGTCAATGATTCTATTCTTTTCAGAAAGCCGTATTGCCCTAAGGAAGAAATAAACAGCAAAGAATGCGAATATGAGTTCTGGTGTATGCATTCTTCCCCCAGAAAGGATACCGGATGAAAGGTTGCTCGGCATCAGCGTGTAAAGGAGTGCGCCCACTCCTGCTGCGTTCTTGCCAAATATTTCTCTTGTGATGAGATAAACTGGGATAATAAGGAGGGCGCCAAATACGGCATTGAATTCCTCGAATGCATAGAAGGCGGCCTGGTCTGCGCCGTAAAACGGCGACAGTATCTCAGCTACCAGCGCTATGAACCAGTGGAAGAATGGGTTTCTAGGATTCGTTGTCCCCAATGGGTAATTCATAGTGGGATCGAATACCAGCTGAGTATGCTGGTTCAAAATGTGCAGTATTGCAACGAAGTTGTAGTAGGGGTCACTTCCTCCTGAAGTAGGAAGAGCAGCTATCCCCCCGCCATACACAAATGTGGCTGCCCAGTAGAAATAATTCGATAGGAACAGGTAGAACGCTACCAAAATCCCGACGATTATAACTTCTGAGTGGTTGTATATCCTAGATAGAGCGTTAAATTTAGGCTGAAGCTGTAATTCCATTGGCGTCGTTCCTGAGGTGGTCTAATATAATCTAAATATAAAAAACTAATCTGAATGCAGTCTATTCCTATTCTGGTATATACTTAAAATTCACACGATATAGGTCAGGGTTTCATCGTCCATATCGTAGTCGAATAGCTTTGAGTACCTGCCCCAGTTGAGCAGGACCCTGAAACTTACCTCTGGATCTTCAGATGGGAAATTGCTTCCAAGAAATTCATCAAGCTCCTCTTTTTCGATCTTTCCCTCTTCGGCATTCTTTAAGAGCCCGATTATAGATGAGAACGGCTCTATCTTCCCAAGAATCTTCCTGAGAATGAGCTTCCTCTCTGTCAGATCTGATTTAAGGAAATAGCTCCCCTCCTGAGTAAGGGAAACATCGCCATCGGAAACATTCACGAGGCCAAGGGCCTCAGTATCATTCAATAGATTCAGCAGGGTTGTACGTTCCTCGTCCAGGGAATCATCAAGGGTTGCAATGTCTACAGGCTTGCCCAGGTCTTCCAGTATCTCAAGCAAACCAACAATATCTCCAATGTTTTCGGTCTCTAAAAGGTGCATTTCAGATTTGTTCTCCATATTTTTGTTAGCTTATAGTTTTTATGCTTCGTTCATAAGCAGATGTTTCGTTTTCTTGCATTTAATTTAAAACCTTACATCGTAGCTAATCGTAGCTGCCGTTATGGCATATACTTAATTCCAATATGAGTTTCACTTATTACGGTGTCTGGAAAATCGTCAAGAATTAGGGATAAAATAGTGGACCTCGCCCAGAAAAAAGGGAGAGATGGGATTTACCAAAAAGATTTGCAGATATCCCTTGGCATTTCGAAATCATATTGTTCTGAACAATTGGCCTTTTTATCTGCTAAAGAACATGTTGTAGCAAAACTCAAAGAGGGGGGCCTGGTAAAAATCTACCATATAGAATATTATCCTGACATTATTGAAGGGGTGATTAGGGTCGGAATGCTACGATCTTCTGAATATATCCCTTCAATTGCCGCGTTTAATGAGGTTTTTTCGGATTCAGGCAGCAAGGTTTTCTTCAGATTTTATGACGGGACTAGGGAACTTTTCCAGGATTTCAACAGAGGAACACTTGAGTTCATGCTTGCCCCCACTACTGCCACCATAATGTCGGGAATTGTTGAAGACAATCTGGTAATAATTTCCGGCTTGGCTTCAGGGGGATCCGGAATTCTGTCTCACCAAACTGGCAGGTCAGCCATCCTCAGTACGGAATTGTCCTCAATGATTTCACTCGCATCTGAATCCATGGGTCATGAGTTCCCTGTTGAGATAGAAAGCTTTGATAATCCAAGGGAAGCCCTTAACGACTTTATAACAGGCAAATGCAGAATGATAGCAATCTGGGAGCCCTATTATTCTCACATACTCCAGCAACCAGGAAATTCCGTGGCAGTGGAATATCGGGATGTCATGGGTGATTTTCCATGCTGTTGTGCAGCCGTGAGCAAGAGATTCTTTGAGCTTTGGAAGAGACTTATTGGCCGATGGATTGTAGAATACAGAAAAATGGCTGGTTTGAAAGACTTTACATCCATTAAGTTCAGAAAGGCGATAAGGATAGTATCTGAAGGTACCGGGATACATGAGGCATTAGTGGAAAAGAGTCTGATGAATTACGACTTTTCAAGTAATCATATCGGCCTGGAAAAATTGAAGAAAATGAGTATAAACCTTTCAGCGAGGCAAAAGGAAAGGCTCTTCCTGGCGGATACCTTAGTCGATTAGCTTTGAAGCATTGGTGACATCTAGTTCTATTACCACCACTGGGTTTTTCAACTCATACTGGTCCAGGGTCTCCGGATGTATTTCTCCAAGAATGCCTATTTCCTTCCCATCAACAAATATCTTCCCTGTTCTTCCAGGAACAAAATTCTCATGGTCTGTTGGCCTGATTTCATATTTTTCAAGAGTTAACCTTGTAGTCAGGGCATCCAGAACCTGCTTCATGTCAGAGAATGTGGATTTTGAGTGAATTTTTGCAGCACAGATATGTGTATACTGTTTCCCATTGGATACAATTTCCCCGATCTCGAATATCATCTGGGGAAGAGTTCTTCTCTTGTTTAGCCTGAGGAAGTCCAGAGATCCAAGGTAAAGCCTGTCCCTGACAACGCTGAAATCCTGGCTCTTAGGATTCCTTATTTGGATACCCCCCGAATATTTGGCATTCTGGTAATGATCCTGCTTGGAAACAACAAACGTCATTATCTCCTGATATCCAAGGCCCGTCATGATATTTCTTATATTGCTTGCAATCTGGTTTCCCGATGCCTCTGCTCCGATGACATCCATGGTTGGCATGTGAAGGGATAGGTTTCCGTATCCGTATCCTTTTGCAACATCTTCAATTATGTCTACTGGACCCATAACATCATTCCTATTTCCAGGGACCATCACCATAAGGCCTTCTTCTTTAACCTCTGCGCCAAATCCCATCTTTTCAAGCAGAAACTTACACTCCTTTGTGGAGATTTTTTGTCCGAGGATTTGTTCAACTTCTCTCAAGGAAACTGAAATTTTCCTGCCATCTGAACTCAGAAAGTCCTCTATATCATTAAGATTAGAACCTGTTATTTCATATTCAAGGTTCTGGAAATAATATGCCAGAAGGAAGAAGGCCTCTTTGACTGGCTTAATGTCTGTTCCGGTAATATCTATGAAGAAAGTGGCGGTGTCTTCTGTAACGGCCGTGGCGTTTCCATTGACCACGGGAGGCATGGACAGGACCCTATTGTCTGAATCCTCAATTAAAGGCACCAGGTTGCCTGAAGGGATAAGGTGAGCGTATTCAATTCCCTTGGGGTGCTTATTAAGTATCTCTTTCGCTGTGCCGGTTACTGTACCGTCATAAGTGGTGAAGCTTACTTCAGAGGAATTTCTGGCGGAATAAGTTAATGGCAACCTGAGATCTTTGCCATCGTGTATGCCAATGGAAACCTTGGCACGGTCCCTGCCAATTGACAGGTGGAGCTTTTCCTGGTAATCGATCAATTCCCTGAAATGTTCGCCTATCCTGCCTCCCCTGCAGTGGAATCCGATCACGTATTTTCTTAGGTTCCTTACACTTTTGTCAATGATGAAATCGCTTTGTCCACCGCCTATATTAAGTGGTTGCCAGCGCTTTTTTCCGTAAAAAATCTCCATTGCTCGCTTGATCTGGCTGAATGAGAAAAGGTCAGGTCTGTCGGGATTGAATTCAACCCGGAATTCATCTTCGTCCTTTTCAGTGCTGTAGCCTATAACCTCAGAGTATTTTTCAACTTCCGGAATGAAATTTTCTCCGTATAATTTCCTCAGAGATGGGGTGGCCTCCTTTATAACAACCATTGATTAGTGTATGGCTAGATGCTTAAAAATATGGATTATTCTCAAGCCAATGGAATTGACCCTTGTATTAACCAGATTAAGCGTGGATTACTGCAGCAGAAGCCCTGAGTTAAAGAAAATTGGGCCGAATATAATAAAATAAGGTGAAGTTATTTTACATTTTCTTCCTTTGAAATTTCCTTTATCTCCTTATTGATCTTGTTAAGCGTGTAATCCCTTAGAATAACTCTGATCAGATCGTCTAAAGAAATAGCAGAGCCTTGATCTATTTCAGTCTCAAGCTCTGCAATCATCTTCTTTGGAAGGACGAGATCTATCTTGGATGTGGGGCCCTTTCTGTAATTTCGTTCAATGAATTCATCAATGGCCCTCCTGACAATGTCTGATACCGTTTCGTACTGGAAGTTCTCCACCAACTCTTCAAGTTGGTTCATGGTCTCTTTTGTCAGCCTGACAGTTATTCTAAATGGTACAGACAGTATTTTCACCCCTCATTTAATGATGCAGAGTCTCAGTTTTTTGATTCCTTGCATCATACATTCGTCTGACAAATTAATGATTTAATATAAACTTTGCCAATACAAAATAGGAACAACAAATTTCGTGTTCACCTTTGAGCAGCTATTACATTAGTTTGATTCAAGACCGAGAGGTAAGTTTTGAGAGTGCATAAAAGAATATTAAAATTAAAGACCATTTATGGTGAATATGTCAATTAAAATAGGCAAGCACTGTTACATTTCAGAGACTGCAGTGCTCATAGGTGATGTAACTATAGGCGACGATGTTGCAATCTTCGACCATGCAGTTCTGCGTGGAGATCTCAATAAAATAGTGGTGGGAAATGGTTCAAATATCCAGGACAATGTAACATTCCACACCGAACTCAACCATGCTGCAATAATTGGTGCAGGAGTATCTGTCGGGCACAATGCAGTGGTGCACGGTTGTGAATTGGGTGATAACATAATCGTGGGAATGGGAGCAATTGTCATGAACGGCGCAAAAATCCCATCTGGTTGCATCATAGCAGCTGGCGCAGTTGTGACTGAAGACTTCACCTGCAAGGAGGATTCTCTCATAGCAGGCCTACCGGGAAAAGTGAAGAGGGAATCCGATCCAGGACTCTTGGAATATGCAAAGAGAAATGCCCAGTCATACCGAGCCCTGAAAGAGAGGCACATTGCGGGGGATTTTTCCAGGGAAACCGGTAAAACGCTGAAGGTGGAACAGCAACCTACATAAACCCCTGCACATACCCCTACACGATTTTTTACAGACTCACAGATATCCGCCTCTACAAAAAACGGATATTAGACACACTATGGTTCCACAGGTTGAGGTGTCTAATGAATAGAACACTAAAAATGGGAGTTAGAAAACTCCAGAGAGCCTTCAGCCTTAAGGCCAATAGGGCTGAAACCGGGATTGGAACCCTGATTATCTTTATAGCCATGGTTCTAGTCGCAGCAGTAGCAGCAACCGTGCTTATCCATACAGCCGGAAACCTGCAGCAGAAAGCCACAAGTACGGGGTCATCGACCACCCAACAGGTTGCAACGGGACTTACCGTTTCATCAGTATGGGGCCTCGATAACAACACCACCGTCGAAGCTGGAAACGTTAGTTTGATTGCCATATACGTTACACCAAACGCTGGCAGCTCAGGAATAAACCTGAATCAGACAACAGTGCAGTTGACCTACAATGGTAAGACAGCATCACTGACATATGCCTACAGTCCAAAGGGAACAAACGTGTCATTCCATTCAGTCCTGTCCGGAACAAATAATGTCTTCCAAAAGTCATTCTTTGATGCAGCAAACAAATCAAACTTTGCAATTCTTGACATCAAGGACCCACAGAACTCGATGACAAAGAACTATCCAGTTGTTACATCCGGTGGAGAGGCAGCTATACTCATTAATGTGTCTGCAGTCTTCGGAGTTGGAATATTACAGAACAGCCAGGTCTCTGGTTCCGTGAACCCACAGGTAGGCAACCCGGGAGTCATACAGTTCACAGCACCGTATGCTTTCACACAGAAGGTAATGGAGCTCCAGTAAAGCTCCAAAACCTTCTCCTATTTGAGCAGTGATTACAATGGGTCTCTTTGATAATTTAAAGGGCTTAGGCAAAAAAAAGAAAGAGACCACAGTCAACGTACCCCCGCAGAATCCACTAATGCAACCACCTACAGACACACAGCAGAGCACACAGTCATTCGACAGTAAGTTCATTGATGGTGTCAATCAGCGAATCAGTGCGGTGGAAAATGAAGTCAGCAAACTGAATGTATCAATGGAAACCGCAAAGAGGAACATATCTGAAATCAAAGAGGAATTGGAGAAAGTGAAGGAGAATGTTAAAATGGTAGTATCATTATATGAAATGGTATCCAAGAAATTCAACCCCTTCATGGATGTAACTCCTGAGGAAATCAAGGAAGTCACAGACGTGCTCAGGGAGAACATACACGACCTGGAGAGAATGGTGCAGTATGCAATCGATGATCTCAAGGAACTATATGGGGCCCCCGACCTCGACGACATGATTTCGGATATAGGACACCAGGAGGATACAAATGATCAATGATGCGTTGAAGAGTTTTCTGCAGACTAAAATGGAGTCGGCAGACAAAACCATACCTAAATTTGTACTAGAAGAGCTTCGGCAGAAAATACTGAACTCACCAACGAAATTCTCAAAATCGGACATTGAAGCCCTCTTTAACAACCTGGAACAAAGATACAGTGAAAGCAAGGAAAATTCGCTCCTAGGAAAGGTGGACAATCTTTTCAAGGAGATATCCAACGTGGAGAAGATGCTTTCTGGTGAAGGGAACAAGAAAAAGTCAACTGAGCCGGAGGCGGAAACCAGCCAGGTACAGGCAAGGTACCCATGGAAGGCCCACAGAAAAGCCAAGCTGGAAACACTTGGCGACGACGTGGTTTCTCTCATGGTTGCATTGCGATGGCTGGAATTCCTATTGGACAACTATGGGCCCGAGAACACCATGGATGTGCTGGACTATTACGAGAGCATAGGATGGATATCCCAGTCAGTAAAGGAACAGATGATAAAGTTCACGAAAATGACTGGCCTTATCAGCCCTGTGCAGGAGTACAAGGTCAAGCCATCGATCCAGGACCACATAGTTACCATGCTCTTCATCGAGAAACTCAACGGTGGCGAGATTACCAGAGATCTAATCGAAGCACTGGAAAGAGACTTTAGAATGTTGAAGAAGGGAGTGGACGAATTATATGGGATTTAGTTACGTTGTAGCTGTGGCAGTATTGCTAAGCTCATCCCTCATTTTTTTTGGGATAATATACTCCGACTTTGTGCACACGGAGTCACAGATTAATGATGCACAGAACAAATCCAATATGCAGAATTACGATTACATGAATTCCAAGGTTACCATAGATAACTACAGCTATGTTGCCTCGGGTTCAAACTTCACAGTAACAATGAATGTTACAAATACGGGGAGTGTGACCCTGAACCTGAATCACACGAATCTACTGGTTAACGGGAGCATCGTTAACTTTACCTATGCAAGTCAATACCTGTTTCCCCTGGGGAATGATACGGTATCATTCACCACGGGTGCAGGATCACATGATGTGGAATTGGTGTTTAACACGGGATATGAAAAATTTGAAAAAGTGGTGGTAGCCTAATGGCGTCCATGGCGACATCGGAGATGATATTCTTCATAGCGACGCTCATACTGAGCGTAAGCGTTGTGGGAGTGCTGGGGGGCCAGACAGCCCACCTTTCCCTAGGGATGCAGAACTCTGCAAAGGGGACCTCCAGCCAGATCCAGACAAACTTCGAGATCATCAATGACCCCAATAGCATACCATACCAGAATGGCTATGTGTTCTACATAAAGAACACAGGTGAGAATGGGATATATTTCACCAACACAACAGTAAGCGTACTGATCAACGGAACTCTGCTTTCGGGCAGCGAGGTTACCATGATCTCGCCGGGAAACACAGGCGAGATCATGCCAAGCCAGGTGGGCGAAATAGTTGTCAATCTGACTATACCCAGCGGATACAATGAGCTAACCGTGACACTCTCCAATGGCCTGAGCAAGAGTATGGAATTCCAGGTCTAATGGTGTAGAGATGTATCTAAACTTTTCCCTGGAAGGGGATGAACTGGACAGAAGGATGGGCGGCGGGCTGTACCTCGGCCAGGTGATAACCATAGAAGGAGGCAGCGGGGCAGGAAAAACTCTCCTGTGTTTAAGATTAGCCTATGGTTTGATAAAGCACAGCACAACAGTCGCGTATGTATCCTCCCAGTTCCCCATCAGGGAATTCATCAATGAGGCGGAATCGCTCGGTTACCCCATGATGAACGAGATACTCTCTGACCAGGTTTCTTTCATAACATCAGTGTTCCTGATGAGGAAAAACAGGAAAGCATCGCTTGAAGAGCTCCTCAGTACAGAACAGGTGAAGGACAAGCAGGTCCTGATCATCGATGCCCTGAATCCTGAAATGTTTCAGGACTATGACGTTGGAGAATATTTCTCCAAGCTAAGGAAATTCTCAGAAAACAGGATCGTGATTGTGACTATAAACCCGGCAGATGTCGGAAAGAACCACCTTTCCACCATACATGAACTCTCAACGACAATAATATCACTGAACACAAAGGACCTCGCAGGTGAAAGAAAGCATATGGTAGATCTGGTGAAATTTCCCATGGCCCTGAATTCATTCCAGCAGGCAATACCATTCAGGATTGAACCGAAGAGGGGTTTGATTGTTGAAATATCAAGCGTATCGTGAGGATGAAAAATGGCAGATTATGTGATCTCAGACAGCTTTGAAGTTGCAGTTCAGAGGAACCCGCACCTTCTCACTTACTTGAGCGAATACAGGATGCAGACGCAGAGGACTCCTCAATTCATTCCTGTCCCTGACAATTCCCTTAGAGATATTGCATCTCTCGATATCATCTACCCAGTAGGGGACCCAATATTCATCCATATCTATACTGAGAACGGTGCCAGGATCTATAAGCCAATAGAGCCGGACCTCACATTGGAGGAACTGGGGTTCATGGAACAGATTCTTGGCGTAATCCTGAATTATGCGGCAGATTATCCGCCACCAGAGTCAGAGGAGGTGCTTGACCGCAACCTTGAGGAAATATACAGCAAGGCAGTAACACTCGGCTCTGCAAACAAGGTGAAGCTTACCTCTGTAACCATTAAGGCTGACCTTCGTGACAAGATGCTCTACAACATCAAGAAGGATGTAATCGGCCTTGGCCCTTTAGAGCCCCTCATAAGGGATTCAAACATTGAAGATATTAGCGGAATAGGGGCAAATGACGTCTTCATAGTCCACAAGATATTCGGTTCCCTGAAGACGAGGGTAAGTTTCGGGGACAATGACAGGCTTTCCATTTACAGCAAGAGGCTCAGTGAACGTGTGGGAAGGCCAGTTTCAGACAAGACTCCCATAGTGGATGCCACACTTCCTGACGGTTCCAGGCTTTCAATCGTCTACAGCAGCGATGTCTCCACCAGGGGACCAAGCTTTACCATCAGGAAGTTCGCAGATATACCGATCAGCATAGTCCAGCTGGTAAGATTCAACACCCTGTCGGCTGAAGAAGCAGCATACCTCTGGCTTGCCCTTGAATACGGGCAGAGTGTGTTTGTTTGCGGTGAAACGGCCAGCGGGAAAACAACAGTGGTAAACGCAATGATACCTTTCATTAGGCCAGAATCAAAGATATTCAGTGCCGAGGATACCCCGGAAGTCAGGGCTCCACAGGAAGCCTGGCAGCAACTTGTAACAAGGGAAAGGGGGGCTGAGGAAAGCAGGGTTACACTTTTCGACCTCCTTAAGACAGCATTGAGATCAAGGCCTAACTACATCATAGTGGGAGAAATCAGGGGTGCAGAAGGTTCAATGGCTTTCCAGGCAATGCAGACGGGCCACCCAGTTATATCCACTTTCCACGCGGCCTCGGTAAAAAAGATGATCCAGAGATTTACTGGCACGCCAATCAACATTCCTGTCACTTTCATGGATAACCTGAACATTGCCCTTATTCAGCAGGCGGTTTATGTCAACGGAAAATTCCTGAGGAGAACAACCAGCATCAACGAGATAGAGGGGTATTTTGAGGAACTGGGAGGCGTTTCAACAAAGCAGGTTTTCCAGTGGGACCCAACAAACGACAGGCATGTGTTCAGAGGGCTAAACAACAGCTACATTCTCGAGAAGAGAATTGCCCAGACAGCAGGAATGGCTGATCCCAAATCCATTTATGATGAGCTATTCAAGAGGGCAAGGATCATTGAATGGATGCTGAGGAACAATATAATGTCATATTACAAGGTGTTTGAGCTGATCAAGTCCTTCTACCTGAAGGGTGAAGCGTCAATACCAATTTACGGGTGATTAAGATAGCGGAGTTCAGGTTCCTTGGGACTGTTTCGAGGATAGAGTTCAAACGAAGAGACCTTGCCATAATGGGCTCATCTCTTGGCCTAGTGATTGTGGGTCTCGTTCTCTACAACCTTACGGGAATCATCTATCTCGCAGGGGCTTCGGCAGTGGGAGCTGTGGGAGTCCTTTTCATGATTATTCGGCCTGTGCTTGAGAGGGATGTTGCCAAGACAGACATCAACTCAAACATACCATATTTCATAACAGCCTTTGCGACCCTTTCAGTTAGCGCTGCAAACAGGATCGACATGCTAGAGCTCCTCTCCAAGAAGGAGAAGCTAGGGAAGATTAAGGATGAGATCGCAAAGCTTGTGAACCTTGTAAAGAACTGGAGAAGGGGGCTTTCAGAGGCGGCTATGTTCCTTTCCAGCAGATCTCCAAGTGAGATATTTGAGGATTTCCTTGCCAGGTTCGGGCATGCCATCAATAGCGGGCAGGATTTTGAGGAGTTTGTCAACAATGAGGCTGAAACCGTGATGAACAACTTTGAAACAACTTACATTTCAGCCCTCTATACATTTGACCTCTACAAGGACCTCTATGTGTCAATGCTGCTTTCATTTGCTTTCCTGATCACATTTGTTATGATTATGCCAATATTGATCAGCATCAACATAATCCAGGTGCTTTCCCTGAGCCTTCTTACAATAGTGCTTGGAGAGGCAATGCTTGTCTATGGAATCAAGGTAGTGCTTCCCAATGATCCAATTTGGCACGACACAGGCATCAAGACGCCACTCCAGATCAAGATACGGAAATACCTCATCCTGGGCGGTGTTGCCTCTGTGCTGCTTGCAGTCATTTCTATAGCACTCGATCTTGAGGCAAAACTCCCATTCTACTTTATCATAGCAATTGTTGTAACGCCCCTCTTCGTCCCCGGTTATGTTGGATCTAAAGCAGAGAAGATGGTTGCAAAGAAGGACGAGATGTTTGGCAGTTTCATAAGATCGCTGGCAGGCTCAGCTGCTGCAAGGGGGAACATGATCATAGAGGCACTGAAGGCCATAGTCCTGCATGACTTTGGCACCCTTACAGTAGATATCCGGGCCCTGTACAGGAGGCTTGCATACAGGATCAACAATGTCTCTTCCTGGAGAAACTTTAGCGCGGACACTGGGTCTCACCTCATAGAAGTGTTCTCCGAGAGCTTTGTTGAGAGCGTAGATCTTGGTGCCAATGCTGACAAGGCTGGTGCAGTAGTCGCAGACAATTTTGACAGGGTGATCAGGTTGCGGAAGAGAAGGCACGCGTCAGTGACCAGCTATATTGGAGTCCTTTATGGCATAACTGGCGGCCTTGCATTTTCTCTAGCAATTGCATTCGGGGTATTGCAGATAATAAATCAGGTATTTGCAACCTTCAATGTCCAGTCGTTGAACTCGTTTGGCATATTCGTGTCACAGCCACAGTCCTCCATACTTGTGATAGAGGCATTCATTCTTGCAATTCTCCTGATACATTCCTTCATAGCGGGAACGGCCCTGAAGATAGCAGACGGCGGAAAGGTTGTACATGGGCTGCACCACTTCGTCATAATGACATGGATTGTTACAGGCGTCATGTATGGCACCCTTCAGGTTGTAAAACTCATACTGGGTGGCTCCCTGTGATGCTTACCCCATAAATATGAGATAATAATAATATATGAGTTGTACTCTAGACCAGAGATGGCTGAGGCCACTACAATTCGGAAAGCTGTCAAGAGACTGAGACTGGCGGCTGAAGGGATCATTGAGTCAGCCGGAGAAGCAACAGAGGCTGTACAGACTGAGTTGCTGGAGAGCCTCGAAGAGCTCAAGGAATCATGGCAAGCCGGCCATATATCGCCTGATGATGAATCCTTTATTGAAGTTGAGAATATATTTGAACGCCTCAAGGCTGCGCCGAAGGATATTTACCGGGACTCTCTCATACTGGTCCTTTCATTCATCACAACTTCACAGAAACTATGGAACCTTAAGTTGGAGGAACTCGGTTCCATTGACTCATATTCGGAAATACTGGAAGTAATGGAGTCGAACCGCCCTTTCACGTTAAATGAGCATAACCTCGAGATTATATTCAGGGCGGCCAGATCACTTGACAGGTATCCGGAAGCTGCAATTTTCCTCTCTGGAAAAGGTGTTTTCCACCGTGAGATATTCGAGGGAGCTATAGAGCAGGGGTTGGACCAGTATACAAAAGCCACAATCCTCAACCACTTTCTATCAGCGCATAGCGCTGAATTTGCTGAGAAGTTTCTTGAACTGCTTCGGTCCAAGGAAAAAGACGTCTGGGCAGAAATAAGGCTAATTGAGCTTTACGAGAAGCAGAACCACGAGAAATTCATTCTTGAGATTGAGAAGTTTGACCCTGATGAGATCACTGAACTCCAGGAACTCAGGAACATGGGGTACCTTCTCCTGAGAAACGACATGCCACAACTCACTGTAAACATTGCACAGGATGGCCTCACGTTATTCCCCGAGGATTATGAGCTCCTGAAGTTGAAGGGAGAAGCTTTGCTTAAGCTCAATGAAACCGTGGAATCATACGAGATTTTCAAGCAGCTTGCAAACAGGAATAATGCTGACCTTGGGTCCATAAAGAGCGCAATCAACCTTGCTTTTTCCCAGAAACTCTACTCAGAGTGCCAGCACCTGATTGATGCATACCCTTCATCCATGTCTGACCCGGACATCCTGAGGAAGAAGATTGAATGTGAGATATACAGTTCAAAATTCACTGAAGCAATAAAGGACCTGGATCAGGCGCTTTCCCAGCACCCAGGCGACAAGGGGCTCCGAAATCTCAAGCTGACGGTCCTCATCAAATTGAGCAAGGAAAGTGACGCTTTCAATTTTGCAAGGGAACTGATGGAAAGCGACCCTGAAAACCTGGAAGCATCCTCATATGTGATAAATTGGCTCTACAGGCGCGGAGAGTATGACACAATAATAGGCATTTTTGAAGACTACCCTGATCTCAAGCTCAGGTTCCACGCAATATACGTTGCAAGTGAGGTGTATGAAGATGAGGAAAAGGCAGCCCTGAGGGAAATTGCCGAACATCCTGAACTTATGGATGCATCTGAGGTGGTTGATTCCATATTCTTTAATGTGCGTGACGATGAATTCCTGGGCAAGCTGGATGCCATATTTGAATCCAGGAAGAGCAAGAAACCATATTACCGTATCGTTGCGAACAGGCTCAGGGGGCTCCGCCCGAGGATGGAGTCCATGCTTGATGAAATCATAACAGGAAACACCTCGCAGGCGCTTGCATACATATTCTCCTATGAATACTTCTCATCAAGGGGCTCTGAAGTTCCTGACAGGATTAGGACCATGCTTCATTCTCCCCAGTTCAAGGAGATTAGGGGGCTCATGGATTTCCTGTCCCAGATTTACGGGGGGAAGTTCTCGGAAGATGTTGTTGACTCTGCCAGGTTCCTGTTTCCACTTACCGAGGCATACATTAAGATGGGCCTCCTGGACAAAGCAGAGAGCCAGCTGAACAGAACCTCCCATTCAGATGATGACCCGTTCTACCGTTATGGAGTCGCACTCATTGAATTCAAGAGAGGCGAAACCGCCACTGCAAGGAAGTACGCGGAAAGTGCGCAGGACAGATTGAGAAACGCAGATTTCCTGGAGCTGTTGATGAACATAGCGCTCTCAAATGGCGAACAGAAGAAGTTCAGGGAGTACCTCGAAGAAGTGGTTGATATGAACATCCTGGACTTCTTTGACTTTTCAGACATTTACCAAAACATCACAAGGAATAAGCTCTGGGAAATGGCTTCTATTGTGCTCTCCATAGATTCCGAGGGACATGTGCAGAATCCTTGGATTGTTCGGCTAAGGCGCGATTTTGCACTTGCAAACAAGGACTACAAGAAAGCAGGGGAGTCTTCTTTGATGCTATTCAGCACGAACCAGTACTCCGAGGAGGATGTCCACAGGCAGATCCAGATTTACCAGAGCCTTGGAAAGTCATCAGAGGTTACAAACTTCCTCATAGACCTTGAAACCGATAACAGGGCAGTCTGGCTTGAAGTCCTCATCGGCGACACCTACTACAACATTTCAAAGTATTCTGAAGCCCTGCAGCACTATTCCATTGCCATCTCGCTTGGGGCAGATCCTGAGAAAATCGGGAATTATGTTAACGCCCTCATAGAGATGGGGAAGTTTGAGGAATCTGAGGAACTCATAAGGAAGACCGACAACAGGCTCCTTCAGTTAAAACTGCTGCAGAAAACCTCAGATATACAGGGATCGCTTGAACTGCTTGGTAAGCTCACTTTCAAGAAAGACGAGGACCAGGAAATTGTCAGGTACGCAGTGGACAATCTGTGGTACAACAGGGATGTACGGGATTTTCTTGTCAACCTTTACAAGCAGGAAGGTTATACTTGGTTGGGCAAGATCATTGCTTTAAGGACATTTGAGAACAATGACACCAAACTTGCACTCGAAGTTGCGAAGAATCTCAACAAGAACAATCCTGAAGACCTGGACATAGTGAACCTCTATGCAGAGATGCTCATCAAATCCGGCCAGCGTGAGGATGCCATTGAGCTTATACTTCAGAGCCTGAAGTTCTCAGACGAGTTCTCAAAAGGCATGAACCTGACAAACACACTTCTAAGGCTGTACTACGATGACAGGGATTATGAGTCAGTGATACAGTTTTACGAAACAAACCCCAAATACATCGATGAGCGGAGCCTCCAGTATGTCATAA
Source organism: Thermoplasmata archaeon (assembly GCA_021850545.1). Taxonomy (GTDB): domain Archaea; phylum Thermoplasmatota; class Thermoplasmata; order Thermoplasmatales; family Thermoplasmataceae; genus JAJZOM01. Next base: position 18,138 of record JAJZLU010000035.1, read on the forward strand.
GGAGTTATATGGAGGCAGACAACTTCGACATGGCCGAAAAACTAATGGGCAGATATGAGGGAACGCTTCTTTCGCGGGAAATCCAGAATGAGCTTAGGGAAGACCTCAAAACTAAGAAGGAGTTCATGGAGACCATATTCTATGTCAGCAGGCTCCTTAAGCTTGAGTATAAGGTGGGGAAGAAATTCGACAAGAAAGAGGCATTCTACAAAGCCGACATACCAATTGAACAGATCGAGCCTGTATACCAGTTTCTGGGAAGCAGGGATTTTTACTTTGACGTGAACGAGGAGAAGTATGAGATCCTCACCAGGGATGTTATACAGAAAGCTGCAAAGGCAGTGGAAATGGAAGGCATTAAGGATCTTACAATCAATGTCATATTCAACAATCTTGACAGGAAAGACCCTGTGCTTGCGAGGAATATATACATATATATCAGGGACCAGCTTGACATTGCCAGGAGACCGAAACTGAAGGACGAGACGCTTCTGAAGCTTCTCAGGGTAGCACTTAAGGAGAATGTCAAGCAGGAGCCACTTCACATTGCTTTCTTCCTCAAAATTGGGATTTCAGAATCCCTTGAGGTAATGACACTTATGGAATATATGTCCAAGATGAACGAAGAGGGCGAAATCTGATTGCATGTCTTCGGCTATTCCCGAGTGAGAAGGGAAATTCAGGACATACTCATTGCGATGTTTGGCCTGACCCTTGCCTTTTCAATAGCTACGTTCAGCCACCATTCCTTCAGGCTGTCCGTATACCAGGTCTTTTATTATCTTGGACTTAGCCTGGCGGCGGTCTGCCTCGCATTTCTTGCCCATGAGCTGTCACACAGGCAGGTGGCCAGAAGATACGGGGGATTTGCAGAGTTCAGGGTGTGGCCAATGGGGCTCCTTGGCGGAATACTTTTTTCATTCCTGGGCATTGTACTGGCTGCTCCGGGCGCGGTTTACATGGAAGGGGTATTTGGCAAGGATAGAATTGGGAAGACTGCACTTGCGGGCCCATTTACAAACCTCGTACTGGGATTGGCATTCCTCGCCGCAGGAATCCTGTTCTACGGGAATTTCTTGGTGTTCCCCCTGGGTTATCTCTCCCAAATTAACCTGTACCTGGGTGCATTCAACATGATACCTTTCGCTCCCCTCGATGGCCAGAAAGTGATGTCCTGGAATATGAGGTATTACGTGGTGGCTTTTGGCAGCATGATCCTGCTTGCCGTGCTTTCGTTCATAATATTCGGCGGAATTTAAAATGGAATTATTCCTTTGGAGTGAGGAAGAAAATAGAGTTCTCTCCAACCTCAATCCTGTATGGGATCCGGTATTCCTTTGCGGATCCATCGTCCACCAGAAAGACACTTTTGGACCTTGAAAGGTGCTCCCAGAGCCCCGGGGACGGTTTCGCCATGACGCCTATGTAAAGCGGGTTTTCTGATGCCGTAAACCACTTTTCCACTGGAAATTCGACGCCATTTCCATTGCTGGATGCAAGAATCTTCATTTGTGCCACTTCAATACTGTGATCTGGATAAGGATTATATATTTTCCAGAAATTTGGTGAAGTCTTAGTTTAGGTATTCAAGGAATAAGCATCCTGAATCCCGTTATAAGAAGGCAATGGTTAAGATGAGATATAAAGAGAATTGCACGTCCTGCGGAATAGGACTTGTACAGGCTGGTTACTCCATATTTGAATGCCCACAGTGCGGTGAAGAGCTTATCGGGCGCTGCAAGGATTGCAGGGAACACTCTACAAAGTATGACTGCCCAAAATGCGGCTTCCAGGGGCCATGAGGGGAATTAAATGGGAGACGTAGCAGTTTTGTTGAAAATATTGCCTACAGATGTAGAACTTGACATCGATGCCCTCAAGGAAAACGTCATTGGCAAGGTAAAGCCACTGTGTGAAATCAACAAAGTGGAAATAAACGAAGTAGGGTTTGGGCTCAAAGCAATAAAGCTCCAGGTCATTGTGCCAGATCAGGAAGGAAAGATAGACCTGGTCGAGCAAGCCATTTCCTCAGTCGAGGGAGTCGGGCAGGTAGACACTGAAGAAGTTACACTGGTGTAATGACTCTCCCCTGGCTTTTTTACAACTTTTTCTTCGATTTTTTTATAACAATACTTTTCCTTATTTTTCTTGGTTTAACTTACATAGCCGCAAACAGGAACCGTGCTGAGTCTTATCCTGAAACACCTGATCTGATGGCATTGGTTATTGTGCCATGCAGGGGCCTGGATTATTCCCTGGAAGCAAACCTTAAGAGCATTTTATCTCAGGATTACAGAAGCCACGATGTTATAGCAGTGGTGGACTCTGAAGATGATCCAAGCGTAGAAATCCTGAAAAAGGTCGGCATGAAGTGGATTGTTTCTTCAGACCAGTGCAAAAACTGCAGCGGAAAGGTTAGGGCCATCTCATCTGCAATAAGTGCCTCAAGGGAATATGACATATATGTGATCGCAGATTCGGATATCCTTGTGAAAGGAGACTGGCTTTCGAGGCTTCTTTCTCCCATGGCCCACAGCGATACTGGTATTTCAACTACATTTCCATACTTTGAGCCGGTGGGTGGATTCTGGTCCAGGGTCAAGCTCATATGGGGCTTTGTTGGCCTCGGCATGATGGAGTCAAAGCTTACGAGATTTGGATGGGGCGGATCCCTTGCATTCAGAAGGGAACTGATCAATGGGGAAAACATGGAATTTTTCAGGAATTATGTTTCAGATGATATAGCACTGACAAAGCTCTGCAAGAAACTCAATCTCAGGATCGCTTACGTGAAGGAAGCCATGCCGAAGATCAATTCGCCGGACGACTTCAAAACATTCATGGAGTGGGCGAACAGGCAAACCGCACTTTCGGTTTATTCTACGCGTAATGTTCTCAGGTACGGGTTGGCATTTTATGGCGCATCCATTCTCCTGTTCATTTCCTCCATATCCCTCGCTTTGTTTGCATACCCTGCATTCTTAATTTTTCTCGCCCCAGCCATCATCAATGCTGCCAGGGCGGTCAAGAGATCAGGGAAATGGCCAGTGTCTTCATTCCTCATAAGCTTCCTCGTACCATTCATCTATTTCTACAACCTTGCAAAGGCCTCTTCTATGAAATCCATTACCTGGAGAGGGAGAGACTACTCCCTGGAACAGTAATCCCGGGTAAATTCTTATATTACAATACAATGAAAACACGGTTAAGTTGACAAGCGATCCACATAATGAACCCATTTTTGGCACGAACGGAATCAGGGGAATCCCAAACAGTGACCTTTCAGTGGAATTCTCACAGGAGATAGGCAAGGCCATTGGCACCTTTTACGGCAAAGTAACTGTTGCTATGGGAAGGGACACGAGAGACACTGGCAACATGATTTTCAATGCGGTCTCATCAGGCCTCATGAGTGCCGGGACAAGTGTCATTGACCTTGGTATTCTGCCTACACCTGCTGTCCAGTTTTACTGCAGGACAAAGGGGATCTTTGGTGTGGTGATCACAGCTTCGCACAATCCCCCTCAGTTCAATGGAATCAAGTGCATTGCCGATGACGGCACGGAACTTAGACGGGAAGATGAGGAAAAAATCGAAAAGATATACTATAAGAAGGCTTATGAGGCTGTTTCCTGGGAGCACGCAGGTTCCCTGAAGAACGATCCTACCTCCCTGGATCTTTACATTGAGGGGATCATGTCCCATGTGGATGTTGAGAAAATAAGAAAAAATCAGTACAGAGTCCTTATTGACAGCGGGAATGGGGCATCCTATTTCACGACACCTAATCTCCTTAGAAGGCTTGGATGCAAAGTAGTGTCGCTCAATGCTTATCCAGATGGAAAATTTACATCCAGGACTTCTGAGCCAAGGCCTGAGAACCTGAAGGACCTGATCACCCTCATGAAAAGTGGCACTTTCAACCTTGGCGTTGCCCATGATGGTGATGCTGACAGGGCAGTATTCATAGATGAGAATGGAAATTTCATTGACGGCGACAAGACCCTCTGCCTAGTGGTGAAGAGCGTGATAAAGCCCGGCAGCAAGGTTGTAACTCCAATAAGCAGTTCAGATGCCATTGATGAGATATGTGCTAATGGCAAAGCCCAGCTCATCCGTACCAGGGTGGGCGCCCCAATTGTGTCTAGGACAATGATTGACAACAAGGCCATGATCGGAGGCGAGGAAAACGGAGGCATAATCTACGGTGAACATCAGTATTGCAGGGATGGGGCTATGACTGTTGCCCTGATTCTGAACCTTATGGCAGAAATCAACAGGAAAGTATCAGAGTTGATTTCGGGGTTGCCGCAATTCTTTATCCACAAACTCTCTGTTGAGAGGAAGAAAGACTGGAAAACCCTTGAGCCGGCCATCCTTTCTTATTCCAGTTCAAAGAAAGTTGACAAATCAGACGGGCTCAAGGTCTATTTAGATGATGGGTGGGTGTTGATGCGCCCCTCAGGCACAGAACCAATAATAAGGATTTATGGCCAGTCCAGGGATGAAAAGATTGCAAGGAACCTGGCCCTTGAGTATGAAGCGTTCATTCTTGGCCTTCAGGAATGACCAAGGGCTGAATACGTGTCCCTGAACCTCATAACAGCAGTTACATTTCCCGCTATAGCAAACCAGATGAGCAGAATGTTAATTGGCGTGATCAGCACTTGGTAAAAAACTGCGTGATATGGAATGAAAAACTGCAGCAGGATGAAAATGAGCATGAAGACCAGCCTGTCTGCCCTTCCCAGAATGCCTGAATAATTTCTCTTGAGCCCAAGGGCCTGAGACTGCACTCCAAGGTAACTGGTAAGAAGAACGCCAATGACTGCCAGAAGGCCGATCCAAACCTGTGCATGCACACTGAATATGAACCCCAGCATTATGAGGATGTCAGAATACCTGTCCAATACGTGGTCCAGCAAATCACCCTTTTTGGATGACATGTTCCTCATTCTTGCAACCTTTCCATCTATTGCATCGAAAAGGGCAGACAGAACAAGAGACACGAAACTTGCCAGAATAAGGTATCCTCCAAGGTAGAACAGCAATCCGGTGAGTCCTGCAAACACCAGTGAGAATATTGAAATTGTATTTGGATTGGTTTTCATGAAAGGCTTTGAAAGAGGTATTAGGAATTTGTCAGCAGTGCCCCTATAGGAATCCAGTACCATTAGAAAAGAAGATGGTTAAGTTCAATTAATCTTTTTTTGCAGGATTGAGGAATTGTAAAATCTTATTGGCTGTTGCCTCCGTGTCCCCTTCCTGGACTCTGATCCTGTGTATCCTTGATGAGGGAAGAAATTCGAGCGACTCCTGGTAGATTATATCTGATCGCAAGGCATCGAGGTTTTCATTGATTTTTTCGTCACTGTAGCCACGCCCCCTCAATGTTTCAGCGACCTTTTCTTCGTCTCTTTCAAGGATAAATACGGCCGAAGGGCCGAGCAGATGTGAATAATGCCCTTCCGCAATGATATCCCGCTCACCTGCCCTAGATAATCTTTCCCTCAGGCACTCCACGTCCATTTCCTCTCCATCAAGGCATGACAAGGCGCCTTCAAGTTCCAGAACATTCCGGCAGCCATAGCCTAATTTCCTGAGGGCATCGCAAACGGAGCTTTTACCAGAACCTGGAATGCCAGATATGCCTATCAAGCCGAAACCTCTCGTTCCAATTCCTTGGTTTCATGATTTCTCATCGCAAAAGGCCGGGAAAGGTGCCTTCTGGCTATAACCGGGACATCGTAGAGGCCAGGGCTGATACCCCTTTCCTTCAGCCTGTAAACAGCCATGCTGGATCTGTAGCCGCACTGGTTGCACCGGTAGTCATTGTGTCCCTTGCTGTGTGTGACCCCGTCACATTTCGGGCAGACTGGCGGGGCCTTGCTGTAAAGGCTGGAAACGGTAATTACTCTCATTTTCTCCACATTGAGGCAGTTGTCCTTGTAAGTGCCATATACGCACACCCTGTCTCCAATGGCAAGGCTGGAGAATACTTTCCTGAACTCCTTTGTTGGCTCGAATGCCGCCAGTTTGATGCCTGAATTCCCATATTGAAGGTACGTAAAGTAATGCCCCCCTTTTATGGCACAAACATTGCCGGCAATTGTGCCTTCTATTGAGTAGGAATGCCCGGGCAGGAGGTTTACCGGATCCTTGATGATATGGTCATCTGTAGCCTGGTTTGTGCTGAAAAGGATTGACCGATCCACTCCGATAGAGTATTCTTCAATGATGCGGTTACAACCATTCAGCAGTGCATCGGGGTCCGTGCCTCTCACTCCGAATACGACTGGCGTCCGCTCCTTTGGGAAAATTGCAGCATAGTTGTTGGAGTGGTCAATATTGTTGAAACTCCCTTCTATTCCGTCGGCCATAACTGCAGCGCCCATTTTCCTTTCCGAACCGATTGATTCCCCGGAAGGGAACCTGTAGTTCAGAACTTCATAAGTTACATTGGAGCCTGGCCACGATATGGCTGCGGCTGAACCAATGATGCCACGCCCGTTCTTGACCTTCCTGAAACTGCCTCCCTGCTGATTTATGAAACGCTCAGCTTCGGCAATTGTAACCTCTTCCCTAACAGCTTTCCAGTAGAATGACGGATCAAATTTTTTCTCTGATGCCACAATTCCGGGATTTGTCTCTTCTTCCTGAAGTTCTGCAATTTCACCAATGATTTCGCTGGCCAGGTCCATGAGTTCCCTGCCATTGGCGCTGGTTTCCTCGCCGGGATAGCTGAAAATCCAGGAACCATGGGAACTTCCAATCTTCCTTGGTTCACCTTTCCCTTTCCCAAGGTTTGCGATGAGCGCCCCGTTGCCACGTGTCTTGTGTTCAATCGCAGGATTCAGCCTTACCAGGCTTGGGTATCCTATCAGGTCAAGGCCGCTACGCAATATTATTTCTGAGAGAACGTAGGTTGTGCACATCCCCTTGCGGGAATCTGTGTCATCAACTGCAATGTACATCTATACCCCGTATCTTCTCTTTCTGCTCTGATATGAAATAATTGCCTTCAGGAAATCTGCCTTCTTGAGTTCCGGCCAGTTCACATCAGAGAAATAGAGTTCTGAGTAGGCGGACTGCCAGAGAAGGAAGTTTGAAATCCTCTCCTCTCCGCTGGTCCTGAAAATCAGGTCAGGGTCCGGAAGGCTCTTGTCATATAGAAATTCCCTGAACTTGTCCTCTGTGATATCATCAATTGTCATTTTCCCTTTTTCAATTTCCCCGTACATCTTCTTCATTGCGTTGATGATTTCCTGCCTTCCTCCATAGCCTATGGCAATGTTGAACCTGAAATTCCTGAACCCTTTTGTTGTGTCTTCAACCTTTTTTATGGTTTTTTGAAGATAGTCTGGAAGGTGATCAAACTCCCCGATTACCTTTACCCTGATCTTGTTGTCATACACCCTTGGATCTTCAAGGAGGTCAAGGAATGCGTCATTGATCAACCTGAACAGGAAATCGACCTCATTCGGGTCCCTGTTGAAGTTTTCTGTTGAAAAGCCGTAGACTGTTACGATTCTGACACCGGCGTCCATGCACCATTGAAGGACTTCCTCCAGTTTCTCCTTCCCTCTTATGTGCCCCTCATTTTCCGTCAAACCGATTCCGCGTGCATAACGCCTGTTGCCATCAGTGATTATTCCGATATGCATTGGAACCTGGCCTTTTTTGACCTCTTCCATGAGGATCTTCTCGTAAACCTCCGTAGTAAGGTTTCCAATCTGATCGGCTATTCCCATCCAGTTAAGGCTATGCCAATTTGAGCTAAATAATTATTCCCAAGATTTGGAGGCAGTCAGCGAGTACATCGTAAGTGTGCTGGAATAACCATGCACTTCCCTTTTCTTCAATATATTCAGCCCCAGGTCCCTGAATTCCTCCATTCTCTCCTCTATTCCTGGCATGTCTAGAATTTCATAGTAATGCAATATTCCATTTTCCTTCAGCTTCCCAATGGCTTTCGTAAGGTAAAGGCGGGACTCATGGGGCAAATTCATGATTATCCTGTCCGCCTCAGGGAGAGGGGAAATAATCTCTGCGGAATCTCCACACAAGGGTTCTATTGATCCAAGCAACCTGTTCATTGCAATGCTTTCCTTCATGAAGCGGATTGCGTCTGGATTGCTGTCTATAGCTGTGATCCTGGCTTTCTGAACTTTTGCTATGTTCAATGAAAAAGCCCCGATGCCTGCAAACATGTCAATAATAAATTCGCCCTCAGCTACTTCCCTTGAAACAAACATCCGCTCTGTTGCAAGCCTGGGGGAAAAGTAAACCTTTGAGACATCAAGCCTGAACAGCACGCCATTCTCACGGTACTGTGTTTCTGCCCTCGCTTCCCCGCTTAACAGTTCGAGATCCCTGAGCCTGTAGGGGCCGGTTATCCCCCTGTCTAGATATACGCTTTTTATGTTAGGGTGGGTTTCCATAAGTGAAGTGGCCAAAGCCAGAGCCCTCTCCCGTTCCCGGATCTTTGTGATGGCTATATCGCCTATAAGGTCAAATGCCCCCCCTGCAAGTTTTGGAAGATGTTTGGCCTTGGAAGGAACCGGTTTCATGAATACAATTTCCCAGTAACTGTGAGTTTTGGCTTCGCTTACTTTTTCCGCCCTAATTGGAATATAAACGTAATTCTCATCACGCTGTATCTGGCTACCACTGTCTATCCACTGGCCTTTCCGAAGGTCCTGGAGCAGGAACTGTGCTTCTTTCTTCAATACCTTCAGGTGTTCCTTCACCTTCGTCTCCTCTGCAGTACTGTCCTGGCATGGCTTATGGTTTCGGAAGCCAGCTTATGGGAAAAGCCTGCAATTCTTGTGATTTCTTCCTCCTTTGCGCCTGCAACAGAGTCGAGGCTGGTAAGGCCCGAGGTGTAAAGCCTCCGGGCTCTCACCCTTCCAATGTTCGGTATTGCGGTGAGTTCCCAGATATCTTCCTTGATTCCTTCCCTTATCCTTATGGCCAGCATCTCAAAGTAAGTCCTCCTTTCAGGAAGCAGCATGGAAGCCAGCCTGGAAAGTGAATATGCCATCCATTCTGCGCTGCTTACCTTGGCCTGTATGTCACCGGGGCCTATTCCGTACCTGTTTGTTATGTAATCTGTAGACTTCTCGTTTACCCAGTCATATAGCACCATGGCAGTTTTGGCACTATTGAAGGTGTCTGTGCTGTCTTCGTATTCCAGGCCATTTTCCTCCATGAAGAAGAGTACATCCTCAGTATCATCCTTTTTCGCAATCAGTGACGGCACTTCCGGAGTCAGGCATATATTATAGAGGGTTCTCTGGTCACTGATGTTTCCCTGATCCAGGTATCTTTTAAGGATGAGGGCTGAAACTGGATCTATGTAGAGATCACTGACGGTCTTTCCCAGTTTTGTTACCTTGTAATCATCCTCGGTTCCCCTTATGAAGCCATTTTCACTGAGAAAAGACAGGGCTTCCCCGAATCTCCCCATATGGGCCGAAATATCTGTCTGGAAACCAAGCAGGGTTTTTTCGTGGAACCCCATGACATCATTGATGCTCCTTGCGAGCCCTGTGCTCACCAGGGCCAGTGAATTAAACCTCACAAGGGATTCCTTCCCTATTCCCGAGAAAACTGGCTCAGGTTCTCCATCCAGATACTCCCATGCGCGCTCCAGTGAAGTTTCCGATGCGGCATAAATTATGCCAAAGCCTGTCCTGTCATACTTTGGCCTTCCAGCCCTGCCCAGCATCTGGTGCACCTCAGTGTTTGAAATGTAGCCAACATATCCGTCTGAGAACCTGGTTATGTCCCTTATGACCACTACTCGAGCCGGAAGGTTCACTCCTGCTGCCAGGGTCGGCGTTGCGACTAGGACCTTTATCCTGCCTTCCCGGAAGAGAGATTCCACCACTGTGCGCTGTGCAGATGAGAGGCCTGCATGGTGGAAACTCACACCCTTTGGGATGAATTCTTCCAGTATTCCCTGGTACCTGTCAGTTTCACCGCCCCATGGCGGCTCCCACTGGAATTGCCCGGTGATCCCCTCTTCCAGGGAGTAGGAGAGTTTCCTTGCAAGGTCCTCCGACCTCTTGCGTGAGTTCACAAACACCAGGAGCTGGCCGCCCTGGGAAATGAAATGCTCGCATAATCGTGCCAGGTCATCTTTGCCCTTGAAGGAGATGGGTTCACCCTCCTGGAATTCAAGTGTCCTGTTGAAAAGTATGCCTTTCTGGAGCTTAACTGGCCGGAATTCGCTGACAACGCTCTCTGCATCCAGCCAGCCAGAAATGTCATCAATGTTGGAAATAGTTGCGGAAAGCCCCAATATCCTTGTATCGGGATTCATGTACCTTGCCGCGGAAAGGAAGGTTTCCAGCCTGGCTCCCCTGCTCTCATCCCCTATAAGGTGAAGCTCATCAGCAACAATGAGTGAAATGTCAAACATGAGGGAAGGATCATGATGGAATAGAGAATCCGCCTTTTCGGATGTGCACACTATCACATCGAATCTCTTGATGAACTCAGGGGAATCGTCATAGTCGCCCACTGAAATTGCCACCTTCAGGCCAAGCGATGACATGCGTTTCAGGTCCTCATACTTCTCAGAGGCAAGTGCCCTCAGGGGAACAATGTACATGGACTTCCGCCCTTTCAGGAATTCACGGTATATTGCCACGTAAGCTATGAGTGATTTGCCCGATGCAGTTGGCACAGATACCACAACATTCCGTCCAGCTTCAAGGTGTTTTATGGCCTCTTCCTGGTGCGGATACAGCTCCAGGTCATTCCCGTCAAACATGTCAAGGAACTGCCCTGGCAGATCCAGTTCTGTAAGTCTCATTGTCCATGGTTCATTCCGTTCAAAAACTAAATATTTGCATTCACCTGTTTGCCTGTTCATGTTTCCTAGAGATATGATGCAGCGGCAAAATTAATATGGGCACAGTATTTTTCAGCAGTTGACCCAAAGGCCGTACATAATTGTTAACGTTGCCCAGAGCCTAAACGGCTATATTTCGGGAAAAGCGGGAAGGAGAGTTGTAATATCTTCACCGGAAGACATGGTCAGGGTGCATGAACTGAGGTCAGAGGTAGACGCGATCCTAATCGGTTCAGGCACAGTTATTGCCGATGACCCAAGGCTGCTTGTTGACCAGAATGTTGTCCAGAGCGCAATTCCCCCAGTAAGGGTAATACTCGACAGAAGCATGAGGGCTAAGCCCTCCTCCAGGGTCTTTGACAGTTCAGCTAGGACCATAGTGTATACTGGAGGAAATAGAGTGGACAGCAGGAAATGCGAGATAAGGACACGAGATGACCAAGGCCTTCAGATTCATAATATCCTGCAGGAGCTCCACGATGATGGAATAGGAAAGCTGCTTGTGGAGGGCGGGAAGACAGTCATCACGCAGTTCATTGAGGAGCGTGCAATAGATGAGTTTTACCTCTATATAGGGGACGTCATAATTGAGGAAGGGGGCCTTAAACTGTTCACCCCGGGCTTTGAAATTCGCAATATAATAAAGACGGTGAGGCCTTTTGGTATGGGTGTGCTTATAAGCCTTGATCCCTATCACTTACAGAGACTATGGAAAACACAAGTAAAGGATACCTGAGACTTGGATGGGCCAGGGAAAGGATGGACGTTACATCACAAATACGGGAAAGATTCATCCGGGAAAAGCCCCTGAAAGGAGTAAAGATTTCCATGGCATTGCATGTTGAAGCCAAGACAGGGGTCTTTGCGCTGCTTCTGAGAGAAGGCGGTGCTGATATAAGGATGGCCTCATGCAACCCGTTAAGCTCAGATGACAGTGTTGTGGAGTCCCTTAAGGGCGATTACAAGATGGACGTTTATGCAAAGAAAGGGGAAAGTGAGGAAGAATATTACGAATATCTGAACAAGACCCTGGATCTAAAGCCTAATGTCATAATTGATGACGGCGGCGATCTTGTAAAGATCGTTACTGAGGAGAGGACCGACCTCCTGGACAATATAATCGGCGGGAATGAGGAGACGACAACTGGAGTTGTCAGGCTCTTCGCAATGGAGAAGGCAGGGGCATTGAAGTTCCCAATGTTTGATGTAAATGACGCTGAAATGAAGCATTTCTTTGACAACAGGTATGGAACCGGCCAGAGCACCCTAGACGGAATAATGTCTGCAACAAATGTCCTGATGGCAGGGAAGAAGATAGTTGTAGCAGGGTATGGTTGGTGCGGGAAAGGCATTGCCATGAGGATGAAAGGCCTAGGGGGCCTTGTTACAGTAACAGAGATTAACCCCGTGAAAGCTGTAGAAGCAGCTATGGATGGTTTTGAGGTAAAAACCATGAACCAGGCGATCAGGGAAGCCGATCTTGTTGTAACAGCAACAGGCATGAAGAATGTTGTGTCCTATGATGACCTGCTGGTTGCCAAGAAGAACCTCATACTTTCAAATTCTGGCCATTTCAATAACGAGATCCCTGTAAAGGAGCTTGAGGCAAGGTCTTTGGATAAGAGGCCCGTCAGGGAGAGCATCAACAGGTATAAGCTGGAAAACGGAAATACCATAGACCTAGTGGCAGACGGAAGGCTAGTAAACCTCGCAGTAGGGCAGGGGCACCCGGTTGAAATCATGGACATGAGTTTTTCAATTCAGGCCCTCACTGCAGAATATCTTGTGAAGAACCATGAGAAGCTTGAAAGAAAGGTTTATCCAGTTCCGAGGCAGATTGATCTTGAAGTGGCAAACCTAAAGCTCAGTGGGCTTGGCCTTTCCATAGACAGCCTCACCGAAGACCAGAAGAAATACGCTGAGGAATGGAAGGAAGGAACCTGAACCGGGGGTTCTAAAGATGAAGAAAATCTTCCTTATTGTACTGGATGGCCTTGGGGACAGGCCAAATTCGGAACTTCATGGGAGGACTGCACTTCAGGCCTCATACAGGCCCAATCTGAACAAGCTTGTGAGAGAAGGCCAGGGAGGCATGATGCACCCTGTTTCCCCTGGATACAGGACTGGATCAGATACGTCCCATCTTTCACTCCTTGGATACGATCCTGAAGAATTCTACACTGGAAGAGGGCCATTTGAGGCAATGGGCCTAGGAATGACTGTATTGGGTGGAGACGTAGCTTTCAGGGCGAACTTTGCAACCGTTGACAATGATGGAGTTGTACAGGACAGGCGGGCTGGCAGGATCACCATTGGGACGGACAGGCTAGCAGAATCCCTTTCGTTTTCCGTAGATGGCGTAGACTTCTTCGTGAAGGCTGGAGTTGAGCACAGGGCCGCATTGGTTATGCGTGGGGAGGGACTCTCAGACCAGATCACTGATTCAGATCCGCACGAACCGGGACTGAAGGTCAAAGAGGTCAAAGCGCTCAGTGCCGAAGCTAAATTCACTTCAGATGTTTTGAACAAGTACCTTGCCATTGCCAGGAAAAAACTCCGCGAGAATGATATCAACGTTCAAAGGGAAATGGAAGGAAAAGCGCCCGCAAATGAACTCCTGGTGAGGGGCGCCGGGCAGGCACCCTCTCTCAAGCCTTTCCGTGACCTGTTTGGAATGAACGCTGGCTGTATTTCCGGAATACCCATGATCACTGGCATATGCAGGCTGGTCGGAATGACTAGCGTCCCAGTGGAAGGTGCCACAGGAAGGCTTGACAGCAATTTCCAGGCAAAGTTCGAAGCGGCCTACAAAGCCTTAGAGGAATTCGATTTCCTTATAATGAATATAAAAGCTACAGATGTAGCCGGACACGATGGGGATGCACTAGCAAAGAGGGATGCAATTCAGAGGATAGATGCTGCAATGGGCGGCATAAGGAAAATCCTTGACAATACAGTAGTTTGCGTCACGGGTGACCACTCAACGCCATGTGCAATGAAGGACCATTCCGGCGATCCGCTCCCCATACTCTTCAATACAAATGGGATAAGGCGGGATCATGCCAGGCTCTTTGATGAAATCTCATGCACCAACGGAACATACCACATAACTAGCGGCGACGTCATGAAGATACTGTTGCAATTGTCAGACAGGGCTGAGAAGTACGGGGCCTGAGAATAGATTGCCTATAGACCTTTGAAATAAGCAGTTCTCATGCCAACATATTTTCTTATTTTTTCTTGAGTCAAAAAGATTATATATTAACCTGTCAATAGCATGTCTGACAATTGGATGACACCTAAGGCTTTTGGTTTGGGAAACATAAAGGAGAACCTCAAGATCCACAGCTTGAAGAAGGAATACGACAAGAGAAACAAGAAGGATATTCTCACATATTCACAGCCGAAGGGCATATACTATTCAATTCTTTTTTCACTGATGCTCTGGTGGATACCTATTGCCGGACCAGCAATCGCAGGCTATATTGGCGGCAGAAAATCCGGAACCACCTCAAGGGCCATCACATCATCTCTCATATCCACTTCCATAATCATGATGATTACATTCCTAATGGCACCATTTACAACTGGTGCGCTTGCAGGAGTGAATGATTATTTCAGCAATGGTGTGCTCACTGTGAGTCAGAGCCAACTTTTTGCATATTCTGGCCTTCTCAATGATCTTTACACCGGATATGGCGTTTACAAAACCTTCTCCATAATTCTGCCGGGGTCACTCGTACTTCTTAACATCTTCAGTTATACCGGAGGTTTCATGAGCACCCTCAAGACGCAGGAAGACAACCTATCGTACAGCTATATGAGCAGGGACATAGACGAGAGGCTCAGAGCAGTCAGGTCTGCCCCAAAGGTTCAGGTCGCCGGCAGAAGAGCCATAAAAGAGTTCACTGACGGAACCAATGACGATGAGGAGGGGGTTGGGGGCTGGAGCTATCTATAGTAATGCATAACAATTTTTTACCACCATAATCATAACCTTTCACCAATGATAGACATTAAGCTTCTCCGGGAAAAACCAAATTTGTTTTATGATTCATGCAAAGCCAGAGGCTTTGATACCAAGGTTCTAGACCAATTTTTCCAACTGGATGAAAAATGGAGGGAGAATTTAAAAGCCATAAACCAGTTGAAACACGAGAAGAACACGCTTAGCCTGGAAGTTGCCAAGGCGATGAAAGAGGGAGCCGAACCATCGGGAATAAAAGACAAGGTTAGGGAGATCAACATAAGGATCGACCAGTTTGAAGTCGAGCAGAAGGAAATTGAGGAGTCCAGGACCCGTATTGTAAGGATAATTCCCAATTTGCTTGACAAAGAGGCCCCCAGATGCCTTACTGAAGAAGAAGCCGCCCTCGTTCATACCTGGGGAAAAGCCAAGGTTTTCCCTGAAGACCTTGACACATTCAGGAAGTCAAGCGGCGGGATGGAGTATGAGCTGCTCCAGAGCAGGCCAACAAGCCATGTGGATCTAGTGCAGGATATGGGCATTGTGGACCTTGAAAGAGCTGCAAAGACCTCTGGAGCAAGGTTCTATTACATGAAGAACAGGCTGGTTAAACTGGAGCTTGCACTGGTGAATTACGCTCTGGACTTTCTTTCGGAGAGGGGGTTTGATCTTGTCGAGCCACCGTTCATGCTAAACTACAAGGCAATGGAAGGTGCAACTGACGTGGAGACATTCAAGGACACACTTTACAAGATTGAAGGTGAAGACCTCTACCTCATTTCGACGGCAGAACACCCGCTTGCGGCTTTCTTCCAGGATGAGATATTGGAGGAGGGAGCTTTGCCAATCAGGCTGGCGGGAGTCTCGCCATGCTTCAGGAAAGAAGCAGGATCGCATGGCAAGGACACTAAGGGAATCTTCAGGGTGCATCAGTTCACAAAGATTGAACAGTTCATCTACTGTAAGCCAGAGGACTCGTGGGATTTCTTTAAGGAGCTTGTGAAGAATTCGGAAGACATGTTCAGGAGCCTTGAGTTGCCATACAGAGTTGTGAATATTTGTTCAGGTGACCTGGGAAACCTTGCTGCCAGAAAATATGACATAGAGGCATGGTTTCCGTCACAGGGAAAATTCAGGGAAGTCGTGTCAGCGTCAAACGATACAGATTACCAGGCCAGGTCTCTCAATGTAAGATACAGGGCCAAGGGAGGAAACAGGTTTGTGCACACCCTCAACAGCACAGCAGTTGCAACCACAAGAACACTTGTTGCCATAATGGAAAATAACCAGCTGAAAAATGAAACCGGCTTCCGGGTGCCGAAAGCGCTGGTCCCATACACTGGTTTCGAAACTATTGCAAAATAAATATTTACCTTGACCTTTCTGCGTAAGCCATCTTTGCAGAAGTCGGGGAAAATTTTTTCCACCTGTCAAGGATGGGGAGCCTGTCCTCGTTTACCTGGTCCATGACATTGAGATAGGAAAGAATCCCGTTTACTGCCTTGTCTGCATCCCTAACGGCGCTTATAAGGTCTCTAGAGGCATTTGTGGAGTCACCGCCGGAGAAAACGCCCTTGAGTGAAGTCATTCCGGCTTCATTTGTAATTGGCTGTCCCTGTGGGGTCAGCCTGAGGTTCCTGAGGTATTCATCTCCCATGAAGCTGTAATCGGTTTCCTGGCCAGTTGCTTCGATGATGTAGTCCACGTCAATCTCATGAACCTTGTCCTTTATGGGCACCGGCTTGGCGCGGCCTCCCTTCTCCGTGACCATTTCATTCTGCCAGTACCTTAATTTTACTGCCCTGTTGCCCTCTTTGACATATTCAAATGGAGTAACTTCCCATACATAGTTGACCATTTCCTCAATGGATTCCTCCATTTCCTCGTCTGCATTCATGCTTGGGTAGCCCGGGCGGTCAATTTCCCTTCTTCTGTACATAATGTATACGTTCTTTGCCCCAAGTCTCATGGACGTCCTGGAAGAATCGTTGGCGGTGAAACCGCCTCCGATAACAACAACACTCTTCCCCACATCGATAATTTCGCCGAAACTCACCCTTCTAAGAAATTCAGTCGCATGTATAACGTTCTCCGCATCGCTTCCCGGAGTGCCCGTCATGTGTGGCTTCTGGTTCCCGACGGAAATGTAAACCGCGTCGTGAGATTTCATAATATCGTCAAAACTTACGTCCTTGCCAATCTCTGTATTGAGCCTGACATCCACACCCTGGGAAATGATAAACCCAATCTCCTTGTCAAGGACCTCCTGTGGAAGCCTGTATCTGGGAATGCCTGTTTTCATAAAGCCTCCCAGTGCAGGGAGCTTTTCGTAAAGTGTAACCTTGATGCCCTGGATTGAAAGGTAAAATGCGGCAGTCAAGCCCGATGGGCCACCACCAATAACAGCAACTTTCTTGCCAATAAACTTCTTCCTCGGCAGGTTGAGCAGTTGCCCATAATCACTGAACTTGTCAGCGGCATACCGCTTGATATGCCTGATGGCTATTGGGCCACCAGTGTCATACATGACACAGATGTCTTCACAAAGATGCGTACATACCCTGCCAATAATAGCAGGGAATGGAAGATTTTCAAAAACGATTCTCACAGTCTGGGCAGGATCTCCAACTGCTGTGCTGTTTATATAGCCCCCAATGTCGAGACTGGCCGGGCATGCCTGTGTACAAATGTTACAGCCTATACACCGGCTGGATTCAGCCACAGCTTCGCTATCGCTATACTCCTTGACTGGTTCCAGCTGGAAACTCTTAACCCTCTTTTGGGGGTCTTCATGCGCTATTTTGACACGCTCAAAATTAAGCATTGTTCGACCCTTCCCTTAAATCTCCACATTAATTATAAAGATTTTTTTACAGATAAAGCAAATTTCTGATTCCCATAGAATTTTCACCTATCAGGTTATCCTTGGTATGACTAGCATTGCAAAAAACAGGTTGAAGAGCACAATTATGCTCATTAACACGTATAGCCTGTTCTTGTCCTTTAGGAAATCAATGATTGAGATGAAAACAACAGATATTGGGGTAAATATGAGCACCCAGAGCCCTGTTGTTATATAATAAATGCCGTCCAGCGAGGCAAGCCCTGCCGGTATTCCCCCCAACGGTATGAAATGTGAGTTGAAACTGTTGTTGAAATCGGAAAGATAGGAAAGAGTGTGGTTCATGCCACCATTCCTTACAAAGAGCAAAACTGTTCCCGCAAGGATGAAAAACAGGCTTATTATGACCCCAGTCCTCAGTGTGTAACTGGTAATAAGGTCAAGATCAATTTCCTTTTGCATCTACTTTTTCACCTCTCATAGTATGGACGTACAGCCCCAGGATCATAATTACAGAGAATACTGCTGATAATGCAACTTCAATGGCAGTTGAAATATTCAATAAACTAGATTTCTGGAATCCGCGAAGAAGCATTTCTACTCCGAGGAAAGAAAGTATTGCGAAGAAAATCCATCTGATGTTCTTGTTTGTGATTTTCATGAGTATCTTTGCCCCGATAAATGATCCTATCAGGACTCCAAGAGCTGTCGCAGCAGCGAGAAATACCTGTATATAACCATTATACCAGTAAATTGAGCTCCCAGTTGCTGCAGTTATTCCTATCATGAAGTTGCTGGTTGTTGTTGTAACCTTCATTGGGAGGTTCATAGCCCAGTCCATCCCCAGCACCTTCAATGCCCCGCTCCCTATTCCCAACAGCCCCGAAATAACTCCGGCGAAGAACATGATGATTTCTGCAAGCCACCATCTGACCCCTTCGTAATCTACTTTCTTTTTGAGTCTCTTGTCATAATAAGAGCCTGCAAGTTGGAACAGTTTTGTTGACCAATCCGCTTTCCTGGGAACAGGCTCTTCAAACTTTCCCCTCTGTACAGTGGGTATCAGGGAACCTAGCAGAACAATACCGAATATTATGTAAATCAAATAAGAAAAGTTGTTGTTGTTTATGTACACAGCCGTAAGTGAACCAACAATAGCTCCTGCAGTAGTGGCAATTTCGAGCCCGATGCCAATCTTAACGTTTGTAATCTTTTCTCTAGTGTATGCGCTTGCACTGCCGGCTGATGTCGCAATAGTGGAAACAAGGCTTGCACCAGTTGCGTAAATTATTGGCACACTGTAAAAGAGGGTAAGCAGCGGAACAAGAACAGTTGCACCACCGAGCCCGGTAAGTGAGCCGATAGTGCCGGCTGCGATGCCTCCAGCCATTATTGAAAGGAATTTCAGTGCTATGTATAAGATAGCAGACATTCAACCTTGTATCGTTGCATACTATATATTAATCATTGAAAAGGCTGGAAAAGATGGGTTTGGAGGGTTTTTGCTAAAAATCCGATTCTTGTGATAAGTGCCATTTTTTAACTTATCCGAAGATTCCTTCTAAGTTCTAAATAGGTCACGAAACCTTACCTTGTGAGACTGTGAAAGACATTGTGGAGGAGAGATCACCATAGTATGCAATTATCCTGTACTTTCCATTTACAGGGATCTGTTGCAGTGAATTATCAGGAACCAGAGTTATAGTGGCAGAGCTATTATTTTCCAAAGTCAAATTGCTGAAATGCCACAGATAACCATTGAGATTGGGCATTTGAGACCATGGGACGATCCTGTACATAACCTGGCCATAGGAAACATTGGTATGGACTAACCCAAGATTCAGGGTTATTGCAGTGATGTTCTGCCCATCTGATGAGCCTATGTTGATATTTCCAATACTTAATCCATTGGGCTGGCTATGGGACTCATGGTATGCGATAGGCACCCCTAAAAGTAATATGGCAAGGCATATAGCAATGGCCTTGTTCCTTCCGGGGAATGATGATATTCGTTTCGAACTCCCCCTGGTATCATTTCCGCTGATTTTTATCATTGCAGGGACAATTAACGCAATGATGGGCCAGAAAACTACATAGTCCAGCAGGAAGCGGTAATTGAAGAGGAATATGAGAAGTGGAAATGCGAGGAATGCTAACTTCAGCCTATCATAATAAACAATGTAAAGCATTAAAAATGAGGCAGACAGGCAGATCACAACTACTGTAAAGAACTCCCTTGAAAGTGGGGCGATGCCGAGGAAGCCCAGTTGTGAAGGCCCGAACCCTATACCCATAAGAGGATCAAACCCGGGGGCCAGGATGGCCTGGAAAAACGAAGCAGGATTATTCAAAATGAATGGCACGTTAGGCAATAAGAATGCCAGCGCAGCGAAAAGTGCCCAGTAAATTGCCTCTTTTCGACCGAGTTCCCGGTAAACGAAAAACAGAAAAAAAGGAAAAATCAACCATGGAATCTGCTTTACTGCCATGGCCAATCCCATCGAAGCGCCTGACATTATGGGCTTCTTATAAGAGTAAATGGAAAACATAAGAAATACAACCCATACAATGTCTGGATATCCAAGTCCTGTTTGGATCAGATATGCTGGGTTCAACAGAAGTATGAATACCGGAAAAAGGGAAAGAAGCCTGGATTTTTCTCCGGAATAGGTCAGGAATAACATTACAGCAGGTATTGCATAGAGCGGCAGAAGAGTCACCGTGGGAGGCAACCCAAGGAAATGTGCTGGAACATATGCAATTAAAGAAAGTGCCGGATAACTGATGCTTGTAACAAGACCCCCTGTTAGCAGAGGAGTCCCTATGCTTAACGGATAACCGGGAAGAGTGGAGTGGATATAGCCGAAAACGCCTGAGGTATTTGATGCAACATAAGGATTGATTCCGCTCATCACAAGATGGGCGGAGTAGAAGTCTATAAGCATCTCATCGGTAGGATACGCAGGAGATCCATACCAGAAAGCGACTGCCCAGGTAATGGCCAGTGCAGATATTGGGATATAATACCAGTGTGCCAGACTCCTCGGCCTTTTCGCTTCCAGAAAGTAAATTATCACTAATGACGCTAGAAAAACAAAAGTGAGGATAAATAAAATGGCTTCCAACACTGCTGGGAGAGTTCTGTAATGCTCAATCCTGGAAAGTGCAACTGGTACAAAAAAGTATAAGGCGTACACCAGAATGCCTATTGGCGCAAGTTTAAAGGAGATCCTTTTTTTTCCAGCATTTGTATCCAAAATCGACCAGAGTTTCCGACCTGATGAAAGGGCTACTTGGGGGAGTGGTTCAACAAGCCCACAAAGGAGGGATGCAAAACCGAGTACTATGAAAAGTGATTCTAATGAGATGAGAGCAATACCCTGGTAACCATAGAGACTCCAGAGAATCTGTGGCATTGCTATAAAAGCCGAACTTGCAGCTATGAAAGCAAGCCTAATGAATAAAGTAGAGGCCCTCTGGCTTTCATTCACCTTTCACTTTCCCTCCAAACATAGAATGTTGAGGAGAGATAAGTTACGAGGAAAGCACATACTATTCCCACTAATTGTGCGATGCCAATTCCATAAATGCTTCCTTTATTGATAATGCCACTAGTTAACAGAAGGTAGAAGATTCCCGCATTAACCCCAATACCAAGCAAGCTGAAGAAATTGAATCTAGCAAGTCTGAATAGAAATGTGGTCTTTCCCGTTGTGGGCCTTTTCTTGAAAGTGAATCTGTCATTAAGCACAAAGTTGGAAACCACGCTGGCCTCCACTGCAAGTGGGCTAGCCGGGAATCCCATATAGCCATAGAGAAGGAAAAGTATGAGGTAGTTCACAAATACCCCCGATATACCCACAATGACATACCTGCCAATGTTGCCCTTCTTGAAAATTAGTGAGGCAAAATTCCCTATGTCGTTGAACTTCAGCTTGCTTTTTCCCTGTGACCGTTTCACAAACAAAATTGGATATTCAAAAACTTTGAAGCCGCTGCCTATAAGCCTTCTCATAATGTCAATCTGGCCGGCATATGAGGGACTGATTGGTTCTAAAAGATTGGAATCGAGCAAGAACTCCATGGCACTCGCTGAGTAAACCCTGAATCCGCTTGTGGCATCCCTTACCTTAGCAGAAAATGTAGATCTGAAAGCTATGTTGCCTCCAAGGCTGATGAGCCTTCTCTTTATTGTGTCCCTGTTCTTTCCCCCAGGCACGTAACGGGAGCCAACAACAAGATCTGCATGTTTTTCTGATGCAGCCTTGAGAAGGTCAGGGACATAGGATGGATCATGTGAAAAATCTGAATCCATAACAACAGCGTATTTGCAGGATGAGGGAAGCCTCTTGAACCCTTCAAGTATTGCTGAGACAAGCCCCATTCTCCTGTTCCTTTCAACAAGGTGAACGTTGCTCCAAGAGCTGCATACTTGCTGTGTGCCATCAGTGCTGCCATCATCCACAACATACACTGTGTAGCTTTCCAGCCTCGGAAGAAGGATTTCCAGATTTGCCCTTTCGTTGACCACAGGCAATATTATGGCAACGTTGTCAACCTCAGGACCAGCCATTATTATTCGAATGAGTTATGTATGTTTAGGTTTAAAGCTTTGGGCTGTAAAGTCGGAATTTGTTTACAAAAAGCGTATTTTTGAGGTTTTTTGTTCGCTCCTATAAAGGTATTTATAACCTTTTCCTATCCAATAGGGATAGACATGTCCACAGACATCTCACAATTGAGATTTGGCGAGGAACTCATAAAGAGAGGATTTGCCAAAATGACAAAGGGCGGCGTTATCATGGACGTTACAACTGCAGAGCAGGCAAGAATTGCCGAGGATGCAGGCGCAGTTTCCGTTATGGCCCTCGAGAGAGTTCCAGCAGACATCAGGGCAGCGGGCGGAGTCGCCAGAATGGCTGACCCGGAGAAAATAAAGGAAATTTTGGATGCAGTTTCAATTCCTGTCATGGCAAAGGTCAGAATCGGCCACGTATCCGAGGGTTACACTCTTGAGGCCCTGGGAGTCGATATGCTTGATGAGAGTGAGGTGCTTACCCCCGCAGATCCTTTTTTCCACGTTTACAAGAAACAGCTCAAGGTACCGGTTGTATGCGGTGCCAGGACACTTCCAGAAGCAGTGAGAAGAATTGTTGAGGGCGCAGCCATGATCCGTACCAAGGGAGAAGCTGGAACCGGAAACGTTGTGGAAGCCGTTAGGCACATCAGAATGGTCAATGAGGAGATCGGGATCGTAAAGGATCTTAGCCAAGAGGAACTTAAGAAAGTTGCAGAGAGGATTGCAGAGAATTACAGGGTCCTGAGGAAAACTGCCTCACAAGACCTCTTTGGGGATGAAAATTATCTCACAGGATACAACCTGTTTTATGGGCAGAACCTGGAAAAGATGGAAGCGGAAGTCCTGAAAGTCCTAAAGGAAGTGAGGAGACTTGGCAGGCTACCCGTGGTCAATTTCGCAGCGGGCGGAGTTGCTACACCTGCTGATGGTGCACTGATGATGAAGCTTGGCATGGATGGAGTTTTCGTCGGAAGTGGAATCTTCAAGTCCGAGGATCCAAAGAGAATGGCCAGGGCTGTAGTTGAAGCAGTTGAAAACTACGAAGATTACAAGATCATAGGAAATGTCTCTTCTGGCCTGCCAGGGATGCAGGGCTTGGACATAGAACAGATGCCCAAGGAAATGAGGCTCCAGGAAAGAGGTTGGTAATCCATCTACAGTTTGCTTGACACAATACTGATACTTGCCATACTGGCAGTGCTCTTTGCTGTATCCAGGTTATTTAATATCTTTGACCTGAAAGGGACAACCGCAGCCCTTATAGTTGGACTCATAGTGGCCTTTTTTGGCTCCATCGACTGGCTCGTGGTCCTTCTTGTATTCGCCATTAGTTCGCACTTTGCAACAAAGGCTTATTTCGATGTCAAGAAGAAGCAGCATGTACAGGAGGGGATTGCCGGTGAAAGGCGAGTTTCAAATGTTTTCTACGCTGCACTAATTGGAATTGCCATCGCATCACTTAATCTGACAAGCATGTTTGCGCATTCCATTTATTTCCATTATTTCGAGCTATTTTCAGTTTCCCTCGCCGTTGTTAATTCTGATACGTTTGCT
The DNA here is from genome assembly GCA_021850545.1 of Thermoplasmata archaeon. Taxonomy (GTDB): domain Archaea; phylum Thermoplasmatota; class Thermoplasmata; order Thermoplasmatales; family Thermoplasmataceae; genus JAJZOM01. The sequence goes on from JAJZLU010000035.1 coordinate 41,941, forward strand.
TCGGAGATTGGCCAGATTGACAAAAGAGTCTATATGATAACAACCCTGAAGAGAACTACCCCAGGCATAAACGGTGGAATTTCCCTGACAGGGGAGGTGGCTGCCCTTTTCGGGGCATTTGTCGTTGCCATTACCTATGGCCTGTTGAACCTGTCTGGCACAAGCCTTGAAAGGATTCTTCTGGTTGGGGCCCTTGGTTTCCTCGGGTGCCAGATAGACAGCATCCTTGGCGCAACATTAGAGAACAGGAATAAACTCAGCAAGGGAGAAGTGAATTTTCTGGCTTCCCTTTTTTCAGTGATCATTGCGATACCAGTTCTTTTCTTTGCTTTCTGATTAAACTTGATACCTTTTCCATTAATTCCATTTTAACGAAATGCTATTAACTCAGCAAAAGGATCCCATATTAGATTAAGAATAGAAAGTGCATGAATTGCAGAATTAAAAAAAACAGTACATCAAATAAATAGAAAAATTTGGAATTAAAGGTTTATTGTTTTGTGAGCAGGATGAACCCGTTAGATGAATCGGCCCCTGCGGCTGCATTTATGACCACAAACAGCCCCTGTCCCTTTGTCATTAGCTTAAGGGCGGTGGCATTAAGTTCCACAGAAAAGTTGAAGGTGTACTTTCCTCCAGTATAGGTAACGTTCTTCGTGAATGAGTGGAACAGCTGGTAGGTTATGTTCTGGTAGGTGTATGTGGTTGCCAGCCTTGATGCATTCTGCACAATCGAACTGTTAACAGAACTATTGAGAGTTATTCCCGATTTGAGGGTCTGATTGACCAACTGGTTATAGACCTGAGTATAAGTCACATTGTATGTTGAGTTATAGGCACTGAGATTCTGAACAGCAGGTGCAATGACCGTGAGGTTCATGCCTCCTGACGCAGTAGTTGCTGTAATGGTCATGGAAAATGACACATTAGTCGTGGAATCGGTCACATTAGCCGTGTATGTCTGGTTGGAAGCGTTATAATAACCGCTTACGCCACTGGAAGTTATGCCCGTCACGGCAGTTCCTGAAGCCTTTGAAGATATTATGTGGGATGTCCCAAAGGCTCCGCCGATTATTAACACAGTTAGTACCAGGAACCCAATCCATCCTTTGATATTGCTGCTTGCCATTTTAATTTCAAACTCCTATTTCCTTTGATTTCGTTATATCCGTTTTGCTGCTGTTTATTTTAGACAAGAGGGCAAGGTGCTCCTCTCCGAGTGTCTCCCTAATCTGCCTCATTCGGCTCTTTCTCCTAAGAACTATCTTGAAGCTGCTGGTTTCTTGAATCAAAGTCTTAGACTCCCCAAGTAGATCCGATGAAGGAAAAACATAGTCGCAGTTTATGCCCTCTAGCGCCTTCCTGACCTCTGTTTTCTGGAATTTTAAGGAAGTCATGGAGCCACCCATTGAGAACATATACTGTTTAGTGAATCCAAGCTTTGCTTCTGGAGCCCCGATTATTGTGTCACATAGAAGGGCCAGCTCGTAGCCAATGTCGATTGCATTTCCGTTGACAATGGCATAGAGGGGCTTTTCAATAGAGTAAATTATGGATGCGAGCGCCCTAAGTGAATTAAGCATTTCAAAAGGTTTGTCCCATCCAAGAAGTTCCGTTGCGAATATTTCATTCTGGCCTGTAATGGCGATGCTTTCCACAGCTGGATCAATGGAGGCGGTGCTCAAAGCCATCATGAGTTCATCAATAGTTTCCTTCCTTATTTTTCCAGAGGAGGAGCTTCTCAGGACTATTAGTCCCACTTCGTCCTCTCTCCAGAAGGAGATCTCTTCAAAGCCCTTTACTCTTATATCACTCATCGTAGAACGCTGCCCTGTAAATTCTCATTATTGTCCCTGCAAAGACGAGGATAAATCCGAGGCCTATCCCAAATTCGGCATTTGGCACTGAACCGATAGGATCGAGCTGCATAATGAGATATATGATTGCTATTGTCCCAATAGTAAGCAATGCAGATAGAACCATTGCCACATTCTTGCTGAGGTGGAAGGTATTCTCGCTCTCAATTTTCTTCTCACTCTCAAGGGAAAGGTTTGCAGATTTCATTGTACCGATTGCGCCGAATACCATTACTCCCCCCGTGAACAGAGAGGTAAGAATATTGAGCCCACTGGTATGTACAAGTGTTGCAGTGAAATTTTGCCCAAAGTTGTATGCTGCGAACATCAGGATAAATAGGAATAAGAGGAAAGATGTGGTAATCTTGCTTGTACTGACCTTGAACTTTCCCTTTTTGTAAAGCCTGGAGAGCAAGGTAACCCCTGCCACAACTATTATGAAAGGCGGAACAAAGACTGCTGCAACTTCCCAGTTGGGTATCTGGACTCCCGGTGTGAGCGCTCCCCAAGCTGAAAGTATAGCCATGTATAAAATTCCCAGTATTCCAAATGACGTAACTAGTGGCCTTGAAAGAGGATGGAGGTCATCTGTGACATCTATGAATGGAAGAAGAAGGAAATAAACCAGCGGGACAATTCCAAATACAGCAGTAGCTGCAAGTGCTGAAAGTGGCCCTGCGGCGCTGAACATTTCAAAATCCACTGCCTTATAAACAAAGAGGAGGAACCATGGCGGGTATGCGGGAACATATGCGGCCAGGGGGCTGCTTGGCGAAACCTGCGGGAATGGAGAGAAGAGTGCAGGCACATTCGGAAGAAGCGCAATTACTGATGGGATTATCATAAGAAGACCAAAACTGTACATAGCCAGTTGTGTCATGAATCCAAAGTTGTAAGGATACCATTTTCTGTGCTTCTCTTCTTCGGTATCAACTGCCGGTGCCTTGTGATTCACGTCCTTATGTGATGGCATTATTCCGTTTGCTTCTGCAAGCCAGAAGTGTGCGCCGAATAATACTCCAATCAGGAGCACCAGTATAACGTGCCAGGCGAGCATGTGTATGAACAGGCTGGTTGACGTGCCGTTTCCGAAGAATATTGCTTCAAGTGAATTGCCTAGGAATGGAGTAGCCTGGGCGATCCCTCTGCCCACGTCTGTCGCATCTGCAGACAGTACATCCCCAGTCATTGAATAACCAAAGAAACCGACGCCGATTGTAACTGCGAGCAGAAGCACCCCGATTATCCACTGCATCTGCCTTGGTTTCTTATATGAACCGAAGAAGTAATTCCTGTACATATGGACATATATGAGGAAAATCATTGCATACGCACCGTACAGGTGTGTTGTTAGCATGAAAGAACCGAATGGGATTGAAGTGATGATCGCCTCGGTAGATATATAAGCCTCAGACGGGTTGTAATAGAGCAGTAGAAGAAGCCCAGTTATTATCTGGTAGACGAAAGCCATGCTTATCAGGGCCCCAGTCCAGTACCAAATGCCTCCCCTCTTCCTCATGTAATCTGGAACTTTTTTTAAGGGGAGTTCCTCGATATGCATCACGTCTGGCCCAAGTATTTCTCCTTTCTTGGGCAGTTTTATGAGTTTAAATTTACTGTCTGCCATTTAAAATACCTCTTTAAGCCCCCGCTACATCAACTTGTGTAACAGGAGTGGTTGTTGTCCCACTTGGGAATGGAGTTCCACCCTCTAGGTCACTCGGCTTTCCGTAGATTGTCGGGCCCAACATGCTCTTCACTTTGTAGGTGTCAGTGATAGGGTCAAAATCAAGCACCACATTTGGGAGTGGCTTTGCTGTGGGACCAGTTATTACTGCCGCACCTTTTGCAGGATCATAAGTGCTTCCATGGCAGTTGCAGTGGATGAATCCAGTCGGGCTGCTGAGAGAAGGATGTCCGGGGATTGCAGTTCCTCCACTGTAATAATGAATAATAGGAGGTACACATCCAAGATGCTGGCAAATTGCGCTGAAAGATACAACAGAACCGTATGGCCCAACCCCACCAGGAGATCTGAATGCCCCTCCAGTTGCAGGTATTGTGACATTCTGGGGTGTTACTCTCACATCGTTATTGCTTGTGTCTCCCAACCTCAGAAGGAAGTTTGGATCATTGTCAAGCGGGTAATAAAAAATGTAGGCCTTCGTGCTGTTTACCTTAATATCAGAGGTATGTATGGGGGCGCCAGTTGCTTCGTCCACAAGTGTTAGAGTGGGAAACGAAGAAAGCCCGGCAGCAGGAGTTATTAAATTCCTAATAACACCATTGGCAACCCCAACGACCGCGGCTCCCGCAGAAACTACGATCATTGCCTTCAGGAAATTCCTCTTTCCCTGATCTATTGGCTCATCGTCCATGAAGGATGAATAGAACTACTGTATAAGTTTTTTTTTGAATTTACAACTGCCTACATTATAGAATTGAGAATTAGATGATATTCTCGATTACGGGGCAGGAAATAAAGATATCTGGAAATCTGGAAATCTTAATATACCGGTGTAGCATGATTCATTTATGGCAAAAGAAAACGAAAAAGAAGAATCTGAAACGATAGAAACAAAGCAGAATATATCAGTAAAAGGAGTCAGAAAGGATATCTATGGAAGGATACTGAGACTCACCCGGGAGACTGGGCAAACTCTTGGGGACATCACGAACGAAGCCTATAGAACATTCCTTTCTGGTGTCGAGGGGGCAAGGCATCTTTCCCATAATTTCATAGAGGGGGCAACAAAGGGGTCTGTCAAGTATGTGGAGAATATCAAGAACCTCACAATAACCAGAGAAGACCTCGCGGAAATATCTACAAGAGTTGCGTTCAGAAACATTGACACTCTGGTTTTTGAAGACATTGCAACTGATGATGTTGCAAAACACGTTGAAAGCCTTACAAACGTAAAAGTGGTCGTGATACCAAAGACGGTAAGCAAGGCATCTATTTTGCTTAGGTCTACACTCATAGACGAGATACGGGTAACCAAATAAAACAGGTTCATCGGACTTTGGTGTGGGTAATTTTAGTCATCAATTAGCTATATTTTTTTATGGACGAGATCCAGATCTATTCAAAGCTCCTCGAGTGGAAGGTCGTGAATGTCTCTATCGATTCAGAGAAGAAGGTTGTTGAAGTCTTCATTGACCACGACAGGGGATCAAAGCTTCCCTGTCCAGAGTGCAGGACAGATTGCATGGTCTATGATCACCTGAAGGAGCGTGTCTGGAGGGATCTCCATAGCATAGGATTCAAGACATTCATTCATGCAATGCCCCCAGGATAGAATGCCCTGAACATGGCATAAGGGAGGCTCTCATGCCATTCTCGGAGAAGAGATCAAGGTTCACTCTCAGATTTGAAACAAAATCCATCAGGATTTTGCAGAACATGGATCTGTACAATTTCACCTGCACCATGGACATCTCGTGTAAGCAGGCGTGGAACATCATTGCTCATGCAGTGGAGAGGGGACTGTCAAGGAAAAGATCGCATCCCAGGGTAATATGCATAGATGACAAATCCTACAAGAAGGGTCGCAAGTACATCACCACAGTCATTGATTGTGAGACAAAGGGTGTTGACTATGTGTCATTCGAAAGGAAGAAGAAGTCCCTGTACCAGTATTAAGAAAGCATCTCGGAGGAGGATAGGTCCAACATAATTGCCGTTTCAATGGACATGTGGGATCCGTACATCAGCTCGACCCTGGAGCATGTCCCGGGTGCTCATGGAAAGATCGTCTTCGACCGCTTTCATGTCATGAAACATGTGAATGAGGCAGTTGATTCCGTGAGGAAGGAGGAGAATCGTGAGCTGGCGAAGAAAAGCATAATGGATCTCAAGGGTACGCGGTATCTCTGGCTATATTCAGGCGACAATCTGCCTGAAAGGTACAGGCAGAGGTACGGAGATCTGAAGGCATCAGATCTCAGGACAGGCAGGGCACATTCAATGAAGGAGAACATCAGGAGCCTCTGGAATCACCAATCCATGGGTGAGGCAAAGGAGTACTGGAAAAACTGGCTCTCATGGGTCGCGCACTCATCCATCGATGCCATGAAGATTGTGGCAAAGATGATGAGGATGCATATTGACAAGATACTGAACTATTTCACCCACAGAATCACCAATGCAAAGGCGGAAGGGATCAATTCCAAGATTTCTCTGATAGAAAAGATGGCGTATGGATTCAGGAACAGAAGCTATCTGAGGACAGCGATATACTTCAAATGCGGAAATCTGGAACTTTATCCATGAACCCACACAAAAGTGTGAAGGACCATAAAACATAGATGCATGAAAATAATATATGCCTAGAGAATATGTGAACCTGCCAGCGGCAGGGCTCGTAGTCTAGTGGTTATGATACCGCCCTTACAAGGCGGTGGTCACCGGTTCAAATCCGGTCGGGCCCATAACACAATTCATTTCCCTTCGTTCAAGGATAGTTTCCCCTGTGCTTCCATACCAATATTACAAATTTTCAATAAGTATTTGTTCAATATCCTGCACCTATAGAATTCTGTCATATCCTCTTGTATTCGCACTAAGGCCAAGGCCTACGGATAGATCTGGACTGCCTTTTGATACGAGCTGTTTTTCCTTAAAATGCATAGAAAAAGAGAACAAAAAGAACCTGTTTCATCATCAAGCCACTTCGATTGGCGGAAAGCTGGTTCCTGAAAGATTAAACATTCTGTACATATAACAGAATTGCCTTTTCATCATCGTAGATGTATAAAGACAGAAAAGATGCCGGCCAAAAGCTTTCTCTGCTTCTCCAAGAATATATTGGGGAGAACGTGATCGTATATGGCCTGACAAGGGGAGGTGTGCCGGTTGCACTGGAGATTGCGAATTTCCTGGACGCCCCCCTAGAAGCATTTATTGTCAAGAAGCTGGGAGCACCATACCAGGAAGAACTGGCCCTTGGAGCCATAACTGAGGGAAAGGAGCCCACCATATATTATAACAGGGAAATCCTTGCACAACTCCAACTGCATGTGAATGATCTTAAAGCAACAGTAAAGAAGAGAAAGGAGCAGATTGAGGAGTTGCAACATCTTCTCAGGCCCAACCGGGATATTCTAATAGACAGAAATGCAACTGCAATAATTGTGGATGACGGAATTGCCACAGGGGCAACAATGAGGGCTGCAATAGAATTTTTTAGAAAAGGAGGGCAGAAGAAGATAGTAGTTGCAGTTCCGGCAGGACAGAAGTCCGTGCTTGATGGCCTGAGGAATTTGGTAGATGATGTGGTTTGTCCCGACATAGTCACATATATGGAGGCAGTTGGAGAATTTTACAGGGACTTCCGGCAGGTAGAGAATGATGTGGTTCTAGACATTCTCAAGAAATCACGAAAACCCATCAAGAACCTGAAGTAAATCTCAGGCTCTCCATACCCGGCCTCTCTTTGAATAATACTGCACCAGTTTAACCGCTTCCATCCAGAAAGTGGCAGCCGCCGTCCCTAGGATTACCAGTGCCCAGTCAAAAGCTGTAAGGTCTGCGGTATGGAGTAGCGACTGAAGGGAAGGGAATATGGTGATTATGAATAGTGTAAGGAAAACGAGGATGCCCCAGGCCAGTATAACCCTGTTGGAGAAAAACCCCTTCAACAACACAGGTTCCATATCAGTCCTGAGATTATGGGCCAGGAACAGCTGTGCTATTACCCATGCAGCAAATGCAGCAGTCTGGGCCCGCTCAAGATTGGCAGAAGTGTAAAGTATATACCCGTATATTCCCGAAACCGCCCCAGAAATTGCTATAGATGATATGAGAACGTAAAGGATGAACCTGGCATTCAGGAAAGAGGATTTCATATTTTTCCCAGAAAGTGCCATAATTCCAGATTCTTCCCTTTCATAGAGGAATCCTCCCAGGGCTGCCACATCAAGGAGAAGTTCCATTATGATTATCTGTACGGGCGAAAATGGAAACGGTATTGACACAATTATGGGGACCAGAAGTATCATGACCAGTGACAATTTAATGCTGATTTCGTATTTTATGCTCTTTTTCAGTGTGTAGAGGATAGATCTGCCTTCGTGGACCGCTTCAACAATGGTGGAGAAATCATCGTCAAGCAGGATCATGTCAGAGGCTTCCCTGGCAACTTCAGTCCCCCTGATTCCCATTGATATCCCGATTTCTGCCCTTTTGAGGGCGGGGGAATCATTCACGCCATCCCCAGTGACTGCAACGGCCTCACCCTTCTCCTGAAGGAGCCTGACCAGCCTGAACTTGTCCTCTGAAGTTATCCTGGCAAAAATGGAAACGTGATCCAGTTCCGCTGACAGTGTGGAATCATCCATATTGGAAAGATCACTTCCGGTGAGAACTCGGGCATTGGAATTTATTCCAACCTGATTAGCAATCGCATTTGCAGTCTTAGGATGATCGCCAGTTAGCATTATTACCCTTATACCGGCGTTCTGGCAGGCCAATATTGACTGCCTGACTTCTTTCCTTGGTGGATCAATGAAGCTGATGAGACCTAGGAAGACCAGATTATTTTCCACTTCACTTCTGTCTGCACTTGAACTGCCTAATTCCCTGTAGGCCAGAGCTATTACTCGCTCTCCCTTTGATGAGATGTCCTCCACTTCCTGAAGAGCTTCTCTTATCAAATCACCTGATTGGTAGTTGCTGGAGGGACCCTGGGTCCCTGAGATAGTTGCCCTCCTGATAATTGCCTCGGGCGCACCACTTGAAAACAGGTATGTCCTTTTCTCGTTATCAATGTAAGTGTATGAAGAGAGTTTTAAATTATTGTCAAAGCCGAATTCGTCAATAAGCCTGTACCTGGTCCACAGATCCCTCAGTTCAGGAAAAGTTGAGATGAAATGGTTGTAGACCGCTACTTCCATTGGATCATGGCGGCCTGAAAGTTCGCTGTTTCCAAGGTTGAGAGTCCCCGTTGCAAGTACCGCAGCTTTGGCCATAAAAGTTTCGCCCAACCCATTGGCTTCGTTCATTGGCCATGGATAAACTCCGGATACTGACATCCTGTTTTCAGTAAGCGTGCCAGTTTTGTCTGTTGCAATGACTGTAACGCTCCCCAAGGTTTCAGCCGCCTTGAGATCCTTGACCACCGCATTCTGTTTTGAAAGTGCGTATGCCCCTATGGCAAGGGTAATTGAGATAATAACTGGCAATTCCTCAGGCACTGTTGCAAAGGCCATAGAAAGCCCGGTAAGAAGCATATCGCCGAATGGTTCTCCCTCTAAGTACCCTATAAGCGGGACCACCACGCTGAATAGGACTGCCATTGAAGCAAGCACCATTATCAGCCTAGACAGAGAAGACTGGAGCGGTGTCTTTTTCTTCTCGCCTTCCTCGGTCAGCCTCGCTACCTTGCCAAGCTCTGTATTCTTGCCTGTTGATGTTACAACGAGCTTGCCAGACCCCTGGACTACCATGGTTCCCGAGAATACCATGTTTGTAAGGTCCACCAGCTCACCAGTAGCAGGCAAGAAATCTGCGCCCTTGAGAACATAGTAAGACTCACCAGTCAGCGAGGATTCGTCTACCTTCAAGGTATGAGATTCCAGTAGCCTGCCGTCTGAAGGAACAATATCACCGGATGAAAGAAGAATAATATCACCGGGAACGACATTAGCAGTCTTTATCTCTTTAAGCTTGCCATCCCTGATTACCTTGGCTAATGGCATTCTCATATCTTTGAGGGCATCTATTGAAACTCTTGCCTTGTTCAAATTATAAGTCTCAATTCCCACAACTAGGAGCACGACAACCACTATTGTTATGGAATCCCTCGGGTCTCCTAGAATTGAATATAATATGGCGATGATAACCAGAAGCAGGATCATGGGCTCCCTTAGTTCCTTTAGGAAAACCCCCAGAAATCCTGTTTCTCTCTCAAGCTTAATTTCATTCTTCCCGTGGGTCCTGAGCCTGGATTCGGCTTCGCTGCTATCCAGTCCGCCATTGATGTCGGAGCGCAGCTTTGAAATAATTTCTTCCAGCTTATCTGTAGAAGCCTCAGCAGATCCTAAGCCTTGCCCCATCAGAATAATAATCTAGTGGTGATTCAAGTAATGTATCCCTAAAAATTCCATAGATTCAGAATAAAACTGCCACAACTGGTTCAATTCTGTTCTTCCTGGAATACAGTTCTGATTCACAAAATCTTATTAATCCAGCTAAAGTTTAGCATTCAATGGCAGTTGCTAGGCCCACCTGGGACCAGTATTTCATGAGGATGGCATTCCTTGCCGCCTCCAGGGCTAATTGCACTCGAAGAAAAGTCGGAGCGGTTATTGTCAAAGACAAGAACATCCTTGCCACCGGATACAATGGACCCCCATCAGGAACAGTACACTGCGATGTTGTGGGCTGCATAAGGGATGACCTGAATGTCCCGTCTGGTGAAAGGCATGAACTGTGCAGGGGGCTCCACGCAGAACAGAACGCCATAATCCAGGCGGCAGTGCACGGAGTGAGCATAAGTGGAGCCACCATCTACATCACCACCCATCCATGCATTGTGTGCTCAAAAATGATCATGAATTCTCAGATAAAAGAAGTAGTATATGCACAGGGTTATCCTGATGAGTTGGCTGAACTAATGCTTCTCGAAAGTCACCTGAAGAAAAGGAAATTTGAGTTGCCGGAAGATGAAACAAGGGCAATGCTTGGTGAATTCTATGCGAAGATGCCCGGTAACGACTGACGAACCTTATATATAAAGGAACAGGATCAGTGCAGGTGTTTAATCTTGCACTAGCCACCTTGGTGTCTAATGACATCATTTCCATTATAACGACCTTGGGCTATCCCGGCATATTCTTTCTGATGCTCCTTGAAGGGCTGCTTCTTCCAATCCCATCGGAAGTGGTTATGGCTTTTGGCGGATATCTGGCCTACAGTGGGGCCCTGCCTTCAGAGATCGGAATCCCTGCATTCGTAATCCTTCTTCTGGCAGGCAGCGTAGGCAACATGGTCGGGGCCTATCTTGCATACATGCTTGGAGACTACGGCGGAATTCCCCTCATCCTCAGATATGGAAGATACGTAATGCTTGACAAGAGTTCCATAGACAAGACCCAGCTGTGGTTTGAGAAATATGGAACTCCTTCTGTTTTCCTGACAAGGCTTGTACCGGTATTCAGGACGTTTATTTCGATTCCAGCTGGAATAGCAAAAATGAACCGGGCACACTTCCTGGCCCTTACTTTGGTAGGTGCACTGATTTGGGATTCAGTCCTGATTTACTTTGGCTTTATTCTAGGGCCTCACTGGGCGCAGATAATCAGTGCCTTCAACAAGTTCACTGATGTGGCTATTGCAGCACTTGTTCTCCTCGTTATAGGATGGGTTTACACAAAACTTAAGAAAAGGAAGGTTATCAAAAATTAATTTTTCTTAAAAAAATTTAGTGTTTCTTTGTAGACCATGGGACTGCAAGTGACAGAAAATAGACGATGAATCCCACGGCTGCAAAGGCAACAAGTTCATTCAGTGGGGCATTCATGAAATGGTAGAGAAGCCCACCAATTTCAATTATGAACAGACCCAGAAAGAAAAGCGGATATCTTACACTACTTAGATTTCTTGCCATTTTAAACACCTCAGTGCAGAAGCACTATGTTCGGTATCACTCCGGCCACTGTGGCCCTTATGAACAGGTCCACCAGGAAGAACATTGTAAGGCTGAGCCAAGCAAATGTCTCGTGATGGGCATTGATTTTTGTCTGCCCGCTGAAGAGTCTCTTCCTTGTGTTGTGCTGGCAACTGAAACAGTCCACATTGCCCCCGACTAGGTGCCTGATGGCATGGCAGGAGAATGTGTAAATTGTAACAAATGCGGTGTTAACTATGAGCAGGATTCCGCCAAGCGTAAGTGTGAATCCGGGCTGGTACGTCATTGAGAGATACAGGTCGTAGTAGAAGAATGGGAGTATTGCAACTGCAAAGTACATGAAGTATCTGTGGAGGTTTTCCAGCCTGAAGAATCTCGTTTCACCAGTGTATTCCCTTCCCTTGAACTCTCCCCTGAACCCTATTTCACAATTTCTCGGGTGGTTGAAGACGTGCCTGTGGTAATCTTTCCTGTAAGCATAGCAGGTCAACCTGAACAGGCCAACGAATGGCAATACAGCCACTGTTGGCGAATAGAATGGGTCTGTAAGGCCGGTGCTCTTGCTGTAATAGACAGGGTATGTTACCATGAGGAATATTCCTACTACAAGGAGGAGGATAAAAGACCACAGCCTCCAATTTGGTTCAAGGAATTCCTTAGGGATAAGCCTAGTCATCGATCTGTTGGATTTCTGCCTTGCCTGATTCTGGTTCCCTATCATTTCAGACCACCCTTGTTTCCTTAGTTCTCTTTCTCTTTATCAGCCTTGCAATTGGATCATATGTCATATCAACTGCCCTCTCCTTTTCCTGTATGATTGCATTGTCTGTGATGTGTATGTGCTCTGGGCAGACATCCTGGCAGCATTTTGTGATATTGCAGAAGCCAAGCCCGCCAACCTTGTTCAGGAAAGTGGACCGGTCCACAGAGTCTATGGGGTGCATATCAAGCGAAGCGGCTTTCACGATGTGTGCTGGCCCGAAATAGGGGGTTGAATGTTCCCTGACCACATGGCAGACATCCTGGCACAGGAAGCACTGTATGCACTTCTTGAACTCCTTCGATCTCTCTATGTCTTCCTGGTGCATTTTCCAGGGGAATTCAAGATCCTCCCTTGGAGTGAATTTGGGGATCTGCCTCAGGATATCCCAGTTTTCAGTTACATCAGTTACGAGGTCCCTGATAAGGGGATATGCCCCCATTGGAGACACAGTTATGTTGTGCCCAACTTTGTCGACTCTCGTTTTGCACATCAGCTTTGGCATCCCGTTTATCTCAGCTGCACACGAACCGCACTTGGCAGCCTTGCAGTTCCATCTGATTGCCAGCGTCGTGTCGAGCTTCTCCTGCACGTACCTGACTGCATCCAGGACTACCATTCCATCGACCAGCGGAACTTCAAATTTCTGGTAATGCCCCTTTTCCTCAACGGATGGGTCCTGCCTGTAAATATTCAAGGTTATCTTTTCATCCATCAGTATACCTCCGGTTTCACATACGGCTTAAACTCTTCTGGAAGCTCTGGAACCGGCAATGTGTCAAACTTCATTTCCCCGTTGTTGTCGGTGCATGTTATGTTCTTGAGCCATTCCTTGTTCTTCTTGGGGAAATCCTTTCTAGTGTGTGCGCCCCTGCTCTCTGGCCTCATAATTGCAGATTTCACAATTGCTTCTGTGGCAACCAGCATGTTTCCTAATTCAAGCGCCGCAAGAAGGCCATGGTTGTACCTCTTTCCTCCTGGTGCAGCAACCGAAGGGTACCTTTCCTTAAGTTTCTGGATTATTTCCAGGGCCAATTCAAGGTGTTCTGCATCCCTGACGATGCCCACATTATCTGACATCGCCGTCGTGAGTTCGTCGATCAGGTCATAGGCATTTGTGCCTTCTGGCCTGAGAAAGCCCAGAACCCTTTCTATTTCCCGGTTGACATCAGAATCATCCACTTCAACCAACTCAACTTTCTTGACGAACTCAGAAGCCCCTTCGCCCACTTTCTTTCCAAAAACCATTATGTCGCTCATTGAGTTCCCTCCAAGCCTGTTTGCTCCGTGCAATCCGCAGGCAACTTCGCCTGCTGCAAAGAGGCCCTCAACGGTAGAAGCACCTGTGTCAGGTTCTACCCGTATGCCGCCCATCTGGTAATGCACGGTTGGGGCAACTTCCATCATTTCCTTTGTTATGTCGACACCAGCAAACTCCATGAACTGCATATACATGCTTGGAAGCTTCTGCTTGACGAACTCGGCGCCCTTGTAAGAAATGTCAAGGTACACCCCGCCATGTTCAGTGCCTCTACCGGCCTGGATTTCAGCGTAATTTGCCCTTGCCACGACGTCTCTTGCATCAAGTTCCTTCTTCTGCGGGGAGTATCTCAGCATATACCTTTCCTTATCCTTGTTGTAAAGGATGCCCCCCTCGCCTCTGACCCCTTCTGTTACCAGAAGTCCCCTGACTCCCGGGGGATAAACCATTCCTGTTGGATGGAACTGGATCATCTCCATGTCCTGAAGGGTTGCTCCTGCCCTGAACGCCAAACCGAGGCCATCGCCTGTGGACTCCCAGGAGTTTGAAGTGATCTTGAATACCCTGCCGCAACCACCAGTTGCAAGTATTACGGCTTTGGCCCTGAAGAGGTGGAATTCTCCCTTGTCCATTTTCAGTCCCACAGCACCAATCACGCGGCTATTGTTCTTGAGAAGGTTGGTTATGTACATTTCATCAAAAATTGTGACATTTTCCCTGTGAATAATCTGGTCCTGAAGTGTCCTGATGATTTCCAGGCCAGTTCTGTCTCCCACATGGCAAAGTCTCCTGTAGGAGTGTCCTCCAAACGCCCTCTGAAGGATCCTTCCATCGGGGGTCCGGTCAAAGAGCGCCCCGAACTTCTCCAGTTCATGCACTCTCTGGGGGGCTTCCTTGGCCAGGATTTCAGCCATTCTCCAGTTACCAATGTATACTCCTTCTTCTACGATATCACCGAAATGTACCTGCCAGTTATCTTGGGGGTCCACGTTGCCCAGGGCGGCTGCCATTCCTCCTTCGGCCATCACAGTATGGGCTTTGCCCAGCAATGACTTTGAAACAACAGTTACCCTGAGGCCAGCGTCAGAAGCAGCAAGAGCTGCCCTCATGCCGGCCCCGCCTGCTCCGATGATAAGAACATCCGATTCAGTTTTTATATATTGCTCAGCCATGAGAATCACTTAATTATAGCTAGCTTGGAGTGTTGATGCGTCCGACTTTAATAAAAGTTTTAATCATATATTAGGTTAGCCATTTTTTTAACCCTAAGTGCTTAGGCATATTTTCAGAGTGTGTTAAACACCCCTACTTAACTTATCGATCCACTATCAATGAAATGAATGGTTTCCTGCGGATCCATAAAAATAAAATCATGGGATGGCCATTTGTGCCACCACCAGAGAGAGGATTGTCCCATATATAACAGAGACGACAAATACTGCGAAGATAGCCCATGAAACAAATTTTCTTGCCTTTGCAGAGATGCCAGTCTCGTATATTATCCCTTTAAGCCCATTTAATCCATGGTATGTCACAACCCACAGAAAGATCAGGAAGAATGCGAGCCACCATGGATCTCTCAGATTTCCAACCACCGTATCAAACAGTTCAATTGGGCTTCCTCCGTTTATATGTGCCACGTAGAGATGTACACCGAGAAAGAATATTATGAAAGCACCACTGGCCGCCTGGAACAGCCACTGTATTGATCCAATGGGCCTCGTCCTTTTCTTTTCCGCCTCTTTATCAAGCGCTTCAAGGTTTGCCATTAAACACCGCCTCCTGACAACAGAACCTGCCAAGCATAGTAGAGAAACAGAAGCATCAGGATCATTGCACCTGACTCAAGGATGAAAAACATGAGTTTGTGGTGTTTGAGGCCATACCCTGCCTCATTGAGCATCAGCCTAACGCCATTCGCCCCATGGTAAAAGATGACCAGTGAGAGAAGTATGTCCATGACAATGAAGATGTCATACGGACCATATGTGAATGAGGTGATCAGGTCGTTGAACGCGACACCGCCCCTAAGAAGGTTGGAAAGCACAAAGAAATGGAGGTATAGGTACAGCAGGATTACAATTCCAGAAATCCTGTGCATTGTGTAAGCGAAATACCCAATGCCCTTGTGGAAGAAATTCAGCCAGCCGAGTGTTCCGTTATCGCTTTCCAGCATGCTTTCCCCTCCTGAAGGCATTCTTCAGTTCGTGGGATATTCCTGTTCTTCTGAGTAACTGTATAGCCCGTGAAGGATCCACATCCTTGGGACATACTTCAGTGCATTCCCCGGCATAATGGCATCTTGATGTGCCACTTTCCCCGCCCGTTATTTCAAGGCGTATTGGAGTTCCCTCGTCCCTACTGTCAAGGTTGAATCTCAGGGCTGCGGCCAGAGCTGCCGGACCAAGGTAATCATCATCAGAGCCCGATATAGGGCAGGCCGCAAGGCAAAGCCCACACTTTATGCACATGGAATATTGTTCATAGATCTTGAACTGTTCTGGAGTCTGCAAAAGCTCTACCCCAGGTGATTTATCATCTTTCCTGATGATGTATGGCTTCACCTTCCTGTATTTCTCGAAGAAAGGATCAATGTCGACAACAAGGTCCTTGATCACTTGATAATGAGGCAATGGTGACACCCGTATAGTGTTCGAGCCCAGTGATTCGGCAATGGTTGAGCATGCCATCCTTGGCTTCCCGTTTATCTGCATTGAACAGCTTCCGCATATTTCCATCCTGCAGGAATGGCGAAAAGAAAGCGTACCGTCGAGGTTCTCGCTTATGTATACAAGGCCTTCCAGCACAGTAGAAATTTTTTTCTTTGGAACGTTGAACCTGTCAAATCGTGAATTGCCCTTTTCATCTCCCCTTTTTACCAAAAATACATAATTTTCAGAATCCATAGAATCACTTCAGTAAACCCTTGGGGCAGGCTTCCATTTGGTGATTGCTACGTCGGTGTAATGAAATGCCGGCCCGTCCTTTGTAAAGTTAACAACGGTATGTTTCAGGAAATTCACATCATCTCTCTTTGGATAGTCGTTCCTGTAGTGTGCCCCCCTGCTTTCCCTCCTCATTAAAGCACCCAGTGTAATAATTTCTGCAAGGTCAAGCATGAATCCGAGTTCGAGTGTTTCCTGCAGTTGAAGGTTGAAAACTCTGGACTTGTCCTCCACAGAAATATTTGAGAATCTCCCCTTCAGTGAGATGATGTTTTTGGCCTGTTTTTCAAGCTCACTCTCAGTGCGCAACACACCTACATTCTGGTCCATTCCGGTCCTGAGATCCTCCCTGATCCTGGCAACGTTTTCTCCTCCCCCGTTTTTCAGGATTCCTTCCCAGATCCGTTTTTCCTCCATCATAACCCTTGTTGTATCGAGGTCAGGGATAGTGTGCGCTGAAGCCCATTCTGCTGCCTTGATGCCCACGACGTTTCCAAATGCAAGGCATTCGTTTGTAGAGTTTGAACCCAACCGGTTTGCCCCATGTATGCTTATGGCGACATTCTCTCCGGCCCCGAATATGCCTGGAACCTGTGTCTCAGTAGATATCCTCACATCAATGCCGCCCATTGTGTAATGAGTGGCAGGCCTTACTGGGATTGGTTCCACAGCTGGATCGATATGATTGAATTTCTTGGCTATGTCAGTGATCATGGGCAATCTTTCCTCCAGTTTTTCAGCAATGTGTGTGAGGTCAAGATGTATGTGGGGTGTCTCCCCATGTTCATCGATTATCCCCCGGCCGCCAAGTATTTCCCACATCATCGCCCGAGAAACGATGTCACGGGGAGCTTCCTCCAACTTTGTTGGAGCATACTTTTCCATGAACCGTTTGCCTTCAGAGTTCCTGAGATACCCCCCTTCAGCCCTGGCTGCCTCTGTAATAAGGATTCCGGACGGGACCAGGCCAGTGGGATGGAACTGCATGAATTCCATGTCCTTCAGTGAAAGGCCTGCCCTGTATGCAATCGCATTGCCGTCACCGGTAACTGAGCTCGCATATGTGCTGAACTGGTAAAGGCGGCCGGCCCCACCCGCTGCAAAGATGAGCGCCTTTCCCTGGAAAACAACAAACTCCCCTGTCTTGAGGTTGATGGCAGTAAGGCCGTTGAACCTGTTCTGGCCTATAATTGCGGAAGTTACAAAATACTCATTGTAAAAGTGTATCCTGTCATACATCTGGCACCTGCTGAAAAGGGTCTGCATAACATGGAACCCTGTCTTGTCCGCTGCAAATGTAGCCCTTGGGAAGCTCAATCCACCAAAGTCCCTCTGTGAAATGGTTCCGTCAGAGTTCCTGGACCACGGGCACCCCCAGCGGTCAGTAGTATAAATCTGCTCTGGAACTATCCGCACAAACTCCTCCACTGCATCCTGGTCGGCCAGATAGTCGCTTCCCTTTATGGTATCAAAAGCGTGGAGGTCAAGATTGTCCCTGGGATCAAGAACTGCACTGGTTCCCCCTTCTGCGGACACGGAGTGGGACCTTAGAGGGTAAAGCTTAGATACAAGCCCAACTGAAATTGAATTGTCCTTCTCCGCTGCCGAAATGGCTGCCCTTAGCCCAGCCATTCCTCCACCCATAATTATGATATCTTCCTTGATGGTTTCCAACATAAACCCTATATAAAAATGCCTCAACTTTTAAAAGGGCGTACACTAACAATTACGCCATTCCCTTTAGATAAAAGTGTGAGTACCTTTTTTCTTGAGTTTTAATCCGTGGATAAGTTCCAGTATCTCCACAAGGGCAATCTTTAAATAATTTGAATTAATCATTAGTTGTCAACTAATGGTTGACAACAGGAGGATGTAAACATGCCATACAGGAGAAGAAAAGACGACGACTGGAGAGATGAGTTCGAGGAGTTCTTTGAGAACTTCGGTTTCGACTTTGACAGGTTCAATGACAGGATGATGAAGATGTGGGACCGGATGCTTAAGGAATCTGACGTACAGACCTTCGGGCCATATGTTTACGGATTTTCTTACAAGATAGGGCAGGATGGGAAGCCAGTCTTTGAGGAATTCGGCAATGTTCCCCAGGGAAGGATGTTTGGGAAGGAACCAAAACTACTGGACAAGGACGTCAGAGAACCAATAACAGACCTCACTGAAGACAAGGACAAAATCTTCATTACATACGAACTGCCCGGTATTTCCAAGGAGAACATCCAGCTCAATGTTTCAGAGTACAATGTGACAATGGAGGTAAAGGAAGGGCCAAGGAAGTACTACAAGAGCTTTGACTTCAGCTATGAACTGAAACCTGACACCGCGAGTGCAAAGTTCCTCAATGGAATACTGGATGTTTCAGTGGAACGTGCAAGAAAAGAGATCCCGGGTGGCAGAAATATCTCCATAGACTGAGGCGCGAAAATGATTGACGAGGACATCCTTTCTTTGATTTCGGCCATTGAGAACAACACACGACGAGAAATTCTGAGAGGCTTGATCCTCGACCAATCCTATGCCTTACAGATCAGCAGATGGATAGGGGTGTCTCAGCAGGCCATCAACAAGCAGCTTGACTTGCTGGAAAAGGCCAACCTCATTCTTTCTGCAGGTATAATACCAAGCAGTTCTGGAGCCCCCAGGAAAATTTACAAGCCCACTGGCTTTTCGACACTGGTTGCAGACTATTCCAGGAACTTCATTGAAGTAAAACGTTATGACATTCCGGAGAAAGAACCTGGAGAAGGGGATGAAACTGCAATTGCGCCAAAAGAACTAATGGCGAACTTAAGCAAAACAGAGAATGAACTCAACGACATGATGGAAAGGCGCCTTGAGCTTATCCAGAAAAAGGATGGCCTTCTTGGAAAGCTGCATTACTATATAAACAGAATTTCGCCGGACGAAATGACCAGGAATATACTCCTTGACTACTGCGACTACCTGGATCCGGAATACGTCGCCAGGAGATACAACATACCTCTCACATATGTTATGCAGGTAGTTGAAACCTACCTGAAATAACTGCATTTTTTTGTGAATTTTTCAGCAAAAGCAGCCTCATTGTGGTTTAAAGCTGCAGGGATCACCACAGCGGCTGGAAATTCTGCGAAACGGGCAAGGATGATATTAGAAACTGAGTCATAAATAAGCC
Source organism: Thermoplasmata archaeon (assembly GCA_021850545.1). GTDB lineage: Archaea > Thermoplasmatota > Thermoplasmata > Thermoplasmatales > Thermoplasmataceae > JAJZOM01. The sequence continues at coordinate 61,561 of JAJZLU010000035.1, forward strand.
TCTCCCCTTCCTGGGATACCCGTGACAGCGAGAAGACTTTGCTTTGATCATTGAGGAAATCAAAGCCATAACGCTCTTCCATCTGAAGTATGGTCTCGAGGGCTTCGTGCGGGAACATGGTCCTGCCATCTTTAAGGTCAAGGAGAAGAATGGTATGCTGGTTCAGTGAAAGGTTGGCTGCAATTTTTTCTGCGACACTTTTGGGCAGGAAATTATCCTGAGGGAATGGCACTGAAACAGGCGGCCCCATCCTGTAGGGAAATAGACCGATCTTCCCTGGGATCACTGATATAATGGAAGCATTTTCAAAAATGGCCACTTCTATCCCTGCATCAAGGGCGTCAGCGCGCAGCTGGTTGTGGGTCGTCGCGGAAAGCGGATCACCCGTGACTATTACTGAAACCTTCTGGTAAGCGGAAAGGCGGATAATTTCCTCTTGGCTTTCCACAAATTCCCTGTCAGCGGGAATAACTTCCCTGCCCAGGAGGCCCTCCAGCTCCCTAATTGTACCCTGTGGAGATATTGAAGTATATGTTTCAAAATATACAAGGTCTGAAAGCTTCAGAACCTCAAACTGTTCCAGCGTAAGGCTTTTGATACCCCTCAGTCCAAGGCCAACCAGGTTCAGCATTGAAGGTTGCCTAAAGGAAATCTTCCTCTATCCTGATGAGTTCATTGAGTTTGGCCAATCTCTCCCCGCCAATAGTTCCGGTCTTGATGAACTCAGCGCCGAACGCAACAGAAAGGTGTGCAATGAAATCGTCGGTTGTCTCTCCGCTCCTATGCGAAACCGTCCTGCTCATTCCGGCCTCAGTGGCCATTTTAACAGCCTCAACGGTACTCGAAAGGGTGCCTATCTGGTTCACCTTGATGAGTATCCCGCTTGTGGACTTGAGTTCTATTCCTTTCCTGAGCCTCTGGGGGTTTGTTGTGTATAGATCATCCCCAACAACTACACCATTCTTGCCGACTTTTCTTGTGACCTCGGCAAATCCCTCATAGTCGGTATCTTCCATCGGGTCTTCATTGAAATAAAAGCCAAGCTCATTGGAAAAGGATGCTGCAAAATCAATCTGCTGGTCACGAGTTTTAACCTCCTTCTTGTAGTGGTACTTTCCATCCTTGAAATATTCCGTCGCCGCAAAGTCCACGCCAAGCAGTATCTTCACCTTGTGTTCACTGGACATTTCCTTTACTGCCTGTTTTATAATTTCCACCGCCTCTAGGTCGTCTATGCTGGCTGTCCATGCCCTTTCGTCGCCAACCCCGACGCTCACTCCCTTCAGCTTGTCAGACAGCAGCTCGCCAATTCTTCTGTGGACCCTGGTATTCACGAATGCAGATTCCATGAAAGTCTTTCCCTGGGTCGAAACAAGGAACTCCTGTATTGTAGTTCCGTTTCTGGAGTGCCGGCCACCGCCAATTACGTTTCCCATTGGTCTGGGCAGGCTCCTTGAAAACATTCCTCCTACATACTTGTAAAGTGGAATGTCCAGGGCCTGTGATACTGCCTTTGCGTTTGCAACCGAAATTGCGGTTGCCATGTTCCCCCCAAGGTTTGAAAGGTATTCCGAGCCGTCAAGTTCTCTTAGTATGGCATCCAGTCCCTGCTGGTCCAGTGCATTGAAACCTAGAATTCTGTTCTTTACGTTCTTTTCAAAGAACTTTATTGACTCATCCGGCCCCCCCTTGGGAAAAGCCTGCATTTCAGTTGCCCCTGTGCTAGCGCCGGATGGCGAGGAGCAGACTCCTGTGGAATATTCAAGGTCCACGGTCGCTTCGACCGTGAAGTTTCCCCTTGAATCAATGACTTTCCTTGCCCTTACATCTACAATAGGAATGTGAGACAACATGCATTTATGAAATGTGCATAAGGTTTAATTTATTTTTTCACCTGAGACAAATTGTCCCTGTAACGCCTGCAGAAAGTATTGTAATTGTTCTTGTAATCTTCCCAGAGCCTCCTGTATTCATCATTTATTTCGCCAATAACCTTAGCAGGCACACCTGCTGCAATACTTCCATCCGGTATCTCAAACCTGTTCCTTACAACAGCCCCTTCCGCTATGGCAGCCCAGGTTCCAACATTGGCAAAATCAGAAATGGTTGAGTTCATGCCGATGACCGCCCAGTCGTTTATTGTTGGAGTATGTATAACAGACAAATGCCCCAGAGTTACATGTTTTCCAATTGTTGTCTTCTCTCCTGGCCTAGCGTGGATCACAACATTGTCTTCCACTGCGGTATAATCACCAACTTCTATCTCGCCGTAATCTCCTCTAACAACTGCACCTGGCCCAATCCAGACTTCCTTTCCTATTCTAACGTTGCCAATAATGACAGCCGATGGGAAAACATATGCCGATTCGTCCAGAACAGGCACCCTTCCTTCAAATTCATACAGTGGCATAAAAGAAGGATCACTAATGATTTAATGAAATCATTGGGATAAGATCTTCAGCATCTGGTCCCCGGTTTTCCTGAAATCTTGGAAAGGACCGGAAATAGCCTCGGCCGATACAATAGATCCCAACTCTATGGCTTTTTCCATTCCGAGATTCCGCCATAGTGCGAAATACATGCCGGCACGAAATGCATCTCCTGCTCCAATGGTTTCATATGGATTCTTAACCTCTTTTGCCGGAAAATGCTGGCTTTTGCGATCATGGAAATATGTGGAGCCCTTGTCTCCCCTCGTCACAATGAGTTCCCGGCAGTGATGGTAAAGTTCCCCATTCCCTATCCCTAAAATATCTTCCGCCTTGGCTGATTCGGATTCGTTGAGTATGGTCAGGTAAGACAGCTGCAGCATTTTTCCCAAGGTTTCACTATCATACCTGTAGTTTATTTCCTGGCCGGGATCGAATACTATCCTGGAGCCAGTGCACTTCCTGCTGATAGAAATATAGTCATTTGGCAATCCGGTTCCAAAGTGCACGTACTGGTATCCTTCAGGATCAAGGGAAATCCGGCTTTCAAGGGGTCCGTTCATTGGCCCCTGGTAGAAATAGTAAATCTGGTCTTCCCCGTTGGAGGCCGCGTACCCGATAGGACCCAGATCTTCGCTGTCGACGAAAAGATGGGATGTGTCAGCACCTATTTCACTGAGGAATTTGATGTATTTATCGTGAGATTTTCCTGATACCGCAGAAAAAAGGTGAAATGGAAACCCCAGCCTGGCACCGATCATTGCAAGGTTCCCAGCAGTACCGCCAAAGCTTTCCTTTAACTTGTTGATTGCGACTGAGCCTTTTGCAGGAAAGAAATCCACATTCATTGTCACATCAATGGCAACGTGGCCGAATATCGCCAGAAAATTTTTCATCGCCGTAATATGGAGCTTGAAATATAAAGGTTATATGGATATTTCGACCCTTGCCATCCTTGTAAAAACTACTCCGTCCAATTCAATCGCCCTTTCAGGAATGGGGATCACCTTTTCTGCCTTCAGAAGTCCATGGCAGAGACTCTCGAACTCCAGAAGATCCTCATGGTTTGAGTAAACCACCATTATGTTCTTTGTGGAACTCGATATGCCGATTTCCTCCTGTGCCTTCGAAATCTGCTTCTCCCCGGAAATAAGCATTAGGAATGCGGACTCGGGGCGCTTTATCTTTTCAGAATAGCTGATGAGACGTTTTGCCCTTTCGTATGCAACTGATACCTGTTCTATGCTTATGATCTTGTCCGCATCAATTACGGAAAAAAAATCATTGTGGCTGGCTCCGAGAAAGCCCCTGATTGATGAGAGGCAATCCCACGCCAGCAGTTTATAGTATTTTACTTCAGGCAACATTTGTGCCGGGCCTTGTGCCCTGTTTCCCGCCACCAAACATCTTCGAGTTGAGGAAATCCGCAACCGATGAGAGGAACTTCTGCTTCTCAGGGCTTGCAATGAGTGCATTGTCCCACACTTCCCTGATATCTGTTGCCGCAATTATGTCAATCTTGCCTTCATGGGCCTGGTCAAGAACGATATCCCCATAATTGGCAGCAGGAACGATAACTCTCTTCATTCCAGCTTCTATTGCAGCCTCAACCTTTGCAGTAACCCCTCCAACTGGAAGGACTGCACCCCTTACGCTAAGGGATCCGGTCATGGCCACAGTCTGGTCGATCGGTATGTTCTCAATTGCAGATATCACGGCGGTTGCAATAGAAACGCTTGCAGAATCCCCTTCTACACCTTCATATGTTCCAATGAACTGGATGTGGATATCAAGATCCGATATGTCTTTCCCACTGAGTTTCTTGAACACGGCCGACACGTTCTGGACAGCTTCTTTTGCTATTTCTCCAAGTTTGCCGGTAGCTACCACTACACCATTTCCCTTGTGCTGTGCAGGAGTAACTTCTGCAACTATTGGCATCACGATTCCAGTGTAGTCTGCCATTCCCGTGTTTGCACCTACCACAGCTAAACCGTTAACCATCCCAACCTGTGAACCTTCACTCCTGAATGTCTGGTAGGTCTTCCTTATCTGTATAGATCTGTCAGCAACCTGCTGCTCCAGCGGCTTGCTCAGTGCCTTTGCAGCCACTACCTGTCTAGCAGAAACTACATCTGTCTTTTCAGTAATGGCGATATCTCCAGCAACCCTGATAAGTCCACCAAGCTCCCTTAGCCTCAGGGTGAGTTTTCCTTTTCTACCTGATCTCTTCTGGGCTTCCTTTATGATCTCTGTTACTGCCCCGATGTCGAAGTGCGGGATCTTTTTGTCCTTGAGTATTTCCTGGGCAATGAATTGAACGAGCTTGTGCCTGTTCTCATCATTGTCTTCCATTGTATCGTTAACGTATACCTCGTATCCGTATCCCCTTATCCTTGACCTGAGTGCAGGATGTATTCCCTGTACTGCGTCCAGGTTTCCCGCAGCAACTAGAACAAAATCGCAAGGAACAGGTTCTGTCTGGACCATAGCGCCTGCGCTCCTTTCACTCTGCCCCGAAATGGAAAATTTCTTCTCCTGCATTGCTGTAAGGAGGGCTTGCTGACTTTCCGGCCTCAGCAGGTTCATTTCATCAACGAAAAGAACACCTTTGTGTGCCTTGTGAATGTTGCCTGACTCTACCCTGTCGTGTGCAGGAGTTTCCAGCCCACCTGACTGGAATGGATCATGCCTTACGTCTCCCAAAAGGGCACCGGAGTGTGCGCCAGTGGAATCGATGAACGGGGGCTTGTCTGATGGAGAATGCGTCACGAGCAATTTTGGCACCAGTGCGCGTTCCATCCTCATTCCGGGGTTAAGGGCCATTATCATGTATATGAATAAGGCAGCGAATATTGCAAGAAATGCTATTGTATAGTTTGTAAATGCTATTGATGCAACAATCCCAAGGAAAATTACTGAGATTATGATGAAAAGCACACCCCTGGAGCGGTCCTTTCTTTCTCTCTCCGCCTTGATCTGGTACTGCCTTACAATCTCCTTTCCTTTTCCTGCCGGGAGTGTTTTTACTTTTGGTCTGTTTGAATCTTCAGGGTTAGGGAACACTAGTATGTCTTCCAGCTCATCCTTTGGCAGGAAATCTACCATTGACTGGGCCAGCATTGATTTTCCAGTTCCAGGTTCGCCAATCAGAAGAACATGTCTCTTCTGCAAAGCCGCTTTCTTGACGACTTCTCTGGCCTCCTCCTGTCCTACAACCTGGTCAAAAAGAATCCTGGGCACCTGAACATCTTTTGTGGAGTTGACGTTCAACTTCTTTACCCATTCATCTACAGTTTCTACCGTACTGTCCACCACCACTCTATTTAAATTAAACTATTAAGCCTTTCCAATTGCAGGGAAGCTACAAAATTCAGTTTAGAAAAGGAAAACCTTGATAACACCCGTTCAGGTGTTATCCGATTTCTACTGCGAAAACTTTTTTGTGGTTAAACATGGTTCTGAGGCCTTTAATGTCCTCAATATAATCCTGGTTAACCTTGTAGTACTTGAATCCGTTCTTTGTCTGCTCTACGGATATCAGTCCGAGGCCAACTAATGATTCTTCTCCGGTGTATCTGACGCCAAGGCCCTCGAGACAGCCCTTCACATTTGAAGGATCTGATTTCACTGCACGTGATATCTCAGAGAGATAGGACCTGTAGGGGTAAATGGAAAGCATATAGAACAGAACCTTGCGCCTCAATTCGCTTCGGTTCAGAGATCTAATGATGTTTCCATCTGCTATTAACTCCATGACATCAAATTCGCATGGATATATATAAATCTTCTTGGCAGACAACATACATGTACCCTTAACTACACGTTCCACCACATATTTACCTACATAAGGTGTCAGACATTATCTGACAATTGAGCCATTTGCCTGTTTACTTTTTATGCAGTGAATATTAATTACAGGACTGGCAGTACGAATCTGAATATGGCTATGGAGGCTATTATGCTGGACGGGATCGTTATGAGTATGGTATATTTAGCCATCCTGAGCGAATTGAATACTGAGTCAATGAGCCTCTGGTAGGTGTTTTCCTCCCCCATTTTCACCCTGACCGTATGGCTCTTCATTCCTATTTTCACATCTGTGACACTATTCTTGGCCATCTGCACCGTGCGCCTAATCATATCCGCAGCTTCCATTGGGTTTCCGCTTCTTCCAAGCGGGTTAATGTCAAGGTTATTCGCGTTTACGTAATGGTTATCGGTGGTGTAGATTTCAAGATTGCTTATCTCATTCTCAACCATTTTCCTGGATAGTTCCACCACTTCCCTTGTTATGTTATTTGAGTCTGTTAGCACTACTGCCTGGAACTTGTCTCCTGCTTCGGTAACGAATGCCTGTATTCCCATGGACCCCAATTCTGGCATTGGTTCATGAATCCTATAATAACCCATACGGGCCGGGTATTTTGTTTCCAGCCTGTTGAGTTCACGTGAGAATGCTTTTTCCATACCCTCGCAGTTATCAAGCTCAGGAGCCTTTTCAACAAAGCAGTTCTGCGCATCAATGACTGCAAACTCCTTCATGGCACCCCTTTCAACGTGGTGCATAATGTCAAGCCCTTCTTTCAGCTTAACATCATCGAATGGCTCCCTCTCTGGAATGATGGCACCAAAACCGTAATTTCCGAATTTTTGCATGCCAATTACATATTTTCCAACATTTATTCTCTTAAATCTTGAAATTGTGTCGGTGTACTCCATCCCATTAATGCATTGATTGACACCAGCGGCTATCTCATCGATATCGGTGTCTCCGGAACAATTGTTGCTGTTTGTGGTTGTAGTGTGGAACACCATCAGATCAGTTCCAAGGTCAGACAGCCTGTGTTGGAGCCTCAGTGGGAGGTCACTAGAACCCAGTGTTCCGAATGGCCCCGGGTGAACATATGGAAAGACCATTGTTACCATGCGGGAATCGTCCTTCCTGAGGACATCTATGACCTTTACCGGAACGCGCCTGCTGTGTGCATACAACTGGGCGAAGAACTTGTTCCCAACCTCAATGCTGTCCTCACTGTTGTTGTAATTGAGGAACATCTGTATAATTTTTGTTGCGCTTTCCCCGTATTCCTTAGAAAATTCCTTTGTGGAACTCTTGACGAAGATTATTCCCCCGATGACGTATATGATTGAAGAGATTATGAACGGAATTACCGTTGCAAGATCCCTGAAAGCTATTGTAAGCGCAAATATTGCTGCGTATGTGTAGTTAAGGGCAGGTATGAAGAACTTTGAAAGCTTGTCTGAATAATATGTGTAGAATATCAGGACCCTGAGGAGTGTGGCCGAAGATATTGAAACCATCAGGAGAGCCTCCAGGCTCTGGAACAGATGGATGATTGAGATAATCCAGAAGAAAATGGATGAGAGGCCCAAAGACATGAAGTTAAGGAAAAGGATTCTTCTTACAGGAAAGTGGGTCTTTGTTATCCTGACAAATATCGTGTCCAAGCATATCACCAGTATGTATGAACCAAGGACGCCCACAATCACTATAAATAGGCTCCTGATGAAGAAATAATCAACAAAGAGCACAACTGCTGTAAGCACCAGTAGAATGCTCCAGTGCGGTGATTTTTTCACCATTTTTGTGAGATCGGAAAATGCTTTTCCTTCCTGTTCCAGTTCTCTCACTGAACTGGTATGTCCTTCTTTATTAAACATTTTGCTAATTTTGGCACAAAAATCTATCAATTGCCGAATATTTTTCAGATAATCAAAATATCACCGGCATAAGTTTGAACCTACCGTAGCTGAAGAGGACTTTGATAAATTTTGGTTTTTCAATTGTTTCGCTGTCCCAGATGTCTACGTATAACCCCCTGATGTACCTGAGTTTTTCTTCTGATGCAACTACAATTATATTCTTGAAGCCGACATTGGATATGATGCGTGCAGAAAGCTGTTTATTCCCCCTTCCCAGCAGAAAACCCTGCCCGCCTATTGGTGAAAGGATAATTCTAGTTTCCTGTTCTGATATGCGAAAAATTTCCTCTTCGCTTAGGTCTTTTCCGACGAGTGAACCGTTCCGTACCAGATCAAACCCAAGAAGGCTGCTGTCGAGGCCAAGAAGCGAATTAATGCTCTTGCAGGTTGATCCTGGGCCAATGAGGTAATTGACATTCCCCTGCATTCCGTCGATTATGTACTGGGCAATGGCTTCAGCACTGGTTTCAGGATACTCCGCTTTGGATTGCGACATCATTAGTTCGCTTTTCGGTATTATCAGGTTGCCATAGCTGGAAAGCCCCATCTCCCCTTTTTCATAAGCAGCTTCGTTCAGGTCAATAACGTCCGCTTCCCCAAATTCAGGGATCCCGCCTGTGGCCAACGTACGCAAGATCTGCACGGCCCTTGCTATGCTAATTGCAAATACAGAACTAAACATTTTTGTGCCAAGGGGGACACCAATTACAGGCATGGAAAAACCAGCATCTACTATATTCCTTGCAGTCCCGTCCCCCCCAAAGAACACAAGGACATTAACACCCTTCGACATCATCGTTTTCGCGGCACATATGGTGTCCTTTGAACTGCATTCGCCTGTGTATGAGTATACAATTGAGTACTTCTCGACTCCAGCTTTTCTGAACGCTTCCTCACCCATCTTACCCGATACAGTGAAGTATTCGATATCCAGGTCCCCGGTTTCCCCTAGGAATTCCACGGCCTTCTCGAGTGAGATTGATCTTGGACAATCCTTCAGGCTGAGGCTATCAGAACCTTTTAGGTTCAAAAACTGTCCACATCCCGCAATGGGGTTAACTATGATGCCAACTTTTAGCATAATTTCCACTCATATTTTGTACTGGGCTATTGCGGCAGTGTAATTCTGGTCATAGGCTACAATGTACCAGTAATTGGGTGAAGAATTCAGTGAGAGATTGATCATAGTAGCATTTCCGGGCCCAATGGTAAAAGTGCTGGTTGGAGTAGGAGACAGTAGAAGATAAGCGAGATTGGATGTATAGGTTATCTTCGAAAGCTGATTGTTGAGGTAATATGAAAAAGATATATTTGGCCCCCCGATGGAAACAATATGGATGCTCTCCATCTCATTTGATGTAAGGGCCAGGGATACAGAGCCGTTCTTGTCTGGTATTATGGTATAAGGGTTGTAATTGTTGAATTCCAGCAGGCTACTGGTGTTTACCTTGAATATGGAAATGGTCTTGCTCTGGTAATAATTCCCGGAATTCACCGTCAAGACATACTTGCTGAAACCTAATGGCATGTTCGCAGGAGGCACCACACTCAGGGAATAGTTGACCTGGTTCCCGGGTGCAATGGACCTGCTTTCACCGGACATATTGTATCTCAAAGTTGGAGAGATTTCAAAAGCAGGTACAATAGTCGACTGGCCCGTATTGTTTACTGTTATGTTGAAGTTGACCGTGTCCGAGCCTCCGTTGTAAATAAGGAAATACTGCTGGGAGATTTCTGTAGTGAAAGTGTTCGTGCTTGTGTGGAAAGGGAATGGGGCGAGGCCAAGCACAATGATTGCAAACGAGACAGCAGCTATCGCCTTTGTATTTACGTGGATAGGCGTAATGTTGTTCAGGGGCTGCGGCCCTTTGAGCCCAACCAGGAGAGCAAAGACAGCAAGAATTATCCATGGAGGATAAATTATGCTCAGTGCAATGATTACAAAAAGAGAAATGTAGGAAAGGTAGATGGCCTTTCTTCCAAAAAGTGCAGACGATATGAGCCCGCCATCAAGGAAACCCAGTGGAAGTGCGTTGAAGGCGGTTATGACGATCCCTGCCCAACCAGCAAGGGCCAGAGGATCAAGAATGCCATTGGAGGGGATAAGGGGACTGGCAATGAATTGGAGTACAAGGGGAGAGCCAACTGTCTGCACCTGGGAATTTACGATTGGGGCAGCAGGCGGGAAATTATAAGTTGTCAGTGAGCCAATAATGAGGAAAACGATAGAAATGAAAAACCCGGCTATGATTGAGTACCCACCTGATTCTATCATGGCACGTTTGCTTACATAGGGCCTGTTTGGAGAATTAATCATTCCCATAGAGCCTATTCCAAGCGGGTTTGGTAGGAAAATTGGAAAGGGGTACTGCATGCCGTTCTTCTTCATGGCAACATATTTTGCAGCTTCCCTTCCTGCAAAAATAACTGTAAGAGGAAGCATGTAGAAGATCAGCGATGTTGCAAGGCTATTGAGGAAATCGGCAGATCCCTGGTAGCTTGCCTGGTATTGGTACCCATAATATATGGCTGAACCAATAGTGGCTGCAAGAAGCGCAAATTTGATCCTTGAATCGGTCTTCTTCTGTGTGTTGGGCTTGCGCATGACGATTATCTCATCAACGTCACTTGCATCGGTAAATGCAAGAAAACCTAGCTTGTCGAGTTCTTTGGACAATCTGGTAAAATTATGGTCAGGCTGGAGGTGAAATTCGGGAACCCTCAGGGTAAATGTGTCTTCTCCAACTTCGTAGGAAGTGAATTCGTAATACCTGGAAACAGTGTCAAGGATAAGCTTTCGTTCTTCCTGATCGGTCATCAGTTAACCCCGGGCTTAGCTTTGATCAAAAATGCCCCTTATTAACCTTTTATCAATGTGGAATTGCCCGGAAAGTTGCGCATGCCTTTTTGTTCCATGAAGAGTGGCCCCTGTAGTTGCAACCAGCTTTTCCCCTATGGCAAGAGCTTCCTGCTTTGAAGAGACAATTCTGAGATCAGAAATACTACCCTTAATGTTCAGAATGAAAGCAAGTTCCTTCTTTTGGGAAAAAACAGCACTTATTATTCCCTTGAGTTCATCTTCGCTGAAGCTGCCCGTTATGAACAGCGAATCTGATCCGGGAATGCCCAGTGTATCGCCGTTTGAAATGGCTAATTCCACTACATCCTTGGTGCGCTTATCTTTCTCCTTCTTAAGTTCAAGGTTTTCCGATATGAGTTTTGAAATGGAACTGGGAACTTTTTCCTGCACAGTAGAGAGTTCCCCTTCCATAAACTGCTCCGTGGCATATATGTCCTGGACGTAATCAAGGGCTGCTTCTCCTGCAGCAAAAGTAAACCTCTGTATACCTTCCTGGATAGTTTCAACTTTCAATATCTTCAAGAACCCGATTTCAGAAGTATTCTTGAGGTGGGTGCCGCCACATCCCTCGGCATCAACACCGTCAATCTCAACTACCCTTATGGTGCTGCCTTCCGGTACACCACCTTCGAAGAGTCTGAAACCGTACTTGCCTATGGCCTTGTTCCACTCCATGTTCCTGACTGCGATAGCCCTTCCCTGTGTTATATATTCAAGGCACTTCTTCTCTATCTGCCTAATCTCACTGTCTGATGGCTTCCTGAAGTGCGTGACGTCAATCCTTGACCTGTCAACTCCTTTCTGAACCCCACTTTGCCAGACATGTTCACCGAGGACTTCCCTCAATACTCCAAGCAAAAGATGCGTGGATGAGTGGTGAACCATCAACCTGTGCCTCCTGAAATAATCGACATGCCCGATTATTCTAGAATGTTCCGGGATATCCGACTCTACCTTATGCACGATTGACCTGCCATGTTTTGTTGCACCCAGCATTTCGACCCTTTTCCCCCTGTATGTGAAAAAGCCCAGATCGGTGGGCTGCCCGCCCCCGTCAGGGTAAAAGGCAGTCTGGTTGGGGATAATCTCTTTCCCATTGGAATACAGGACAAGGGCATTGAATTCCTTGATTGAAGTGTCATCATAGTACAGTGGCCTGGTAAAGAGGTCCGGATATTCAACAATGTTCCTCTTCGCTGCCTCCGGTTTCTCATGAAGGGATGTGATGAGTGAGTTGAAGTCACCCGGAATAGAAATCCTGGAGCCCCTTTTTTCCTTCACGATTCTAGCGGCAGTTTCAGGAACGATTCCGGATGAATCGTAGAGTGTTATGAGGTCCTCAGTGGTAAGGGCCCCCTTTTTGTCAAAGATCCTGAGAATGAGGCTTTCGCTCTTCTGCTCCAGTTCTCCATACTTCCTCTCCTCTTCACTGATGGCCTCCAGGATGAATGCTTCAGGGAAATTGTGAATAACGTCTTTCAGATGCTGGTGGTGCAGCTTTATGAGGTCAAAGAGCGAACCGATGTATCCGCATTCCGCTTTAGCCCTTAATGCCCTCCTGATGAGAAGCCTTGCCAGGTAACCAACCTTAACGTTGCTTGGTATCACATAGTCGGAGAACAGGATAAGCAGGGTTTTCGTATGGTCTGCAATTGTGTATACAGCCTTTGCAAGATCAAATTGCCTTTCAAGCGCCTCCATGCTGTCCACTAGGCCCCTTTCCTTCATCTCAGGATAGCTCTTTTCAAGGACAGTGTCCCTGTCGAATGGCTCAATCTCAGCAGAATGCCTGGAGAGAAGAGCAAGGCTTTCAGGGTTCCACTGCCCGATACCAGAATTAACCACAATATGGTCTATAGCATATGGGAGAACTGCCTGGTAGACTGTTGCTGTTCCATTGGAAAGCCACACAAGCCTTTCAAGGCCATATCCTGTGTCAACAATCATCATGTCCATTTTTGAATATTTGTTTCCGTCAATTTCTACGGTCCCCTCAGGATCTATGGCCATATCCATGAACACCAGTGTGGCAACTTCAAGGCCACTTATGAGAACTTCGAAAGCATTGCCGCCGTTGCCGCCGCCAGACCAAGGCTTTTCCTTGTAGCTGATGAGCCTTGAGTCTATGCCCATGGCTTCAGTGAGGAACCTGTGGCAGTACTGTGTTGTTTCCTCTTTCCAGTATACGAACTTGTCTTTGTAGTTGAACGAATCATGGCACATCATTTCAAATGATGTCAGGTGCCTTCCAGTTTCACCTACGAGGTCTGTGTCCAGCATCCTTACTGAAGGCTGGGACATGGCGAGGGGGTTTCCTGGCGGGGATACCCTGCCGGAAGTAACATGCGGCTGGAAATTGTATATGGATGCATTTACCAGGAGGACATCGTCCCTCCATCTAGGAACCACAGGATATGGATGAATGATCTTGTGGTTTTGCTTGAAGAAGTCCAGAAACAGTGACCTCACTTCCTTGAGTGAGTAATGTCTGTTTACAGGGCTGTTTCCTATGAAAGAATAGGAGTCGCATGGAGGGTCGCCACAGGTTTTCCTGTTGCTGTCCAGTGACCAGAAGTAATGGCCGCATGATATGCATGATTTCTTTTGAAAACCAGATTGCCTGAAGAATTCCAGGTCAAGTTCCCCTGTGCTAATTGACTTTTTTGCCATAAACTGAACCTTATTTTTTCAAGGTTTCTCTGCGATGATCACAAACCTTTCCTTAAGGATAGTGCCTTCCTCCCTGTTAATATTGCCCTCCAGGAGAAGTTCATTTGCAGTCTCTTTGAGGTATTTCTGCAGATCTTTTCCTTCGGGGCTTTCCATTTTTACAGGGGAAAGCCAATTTTCCACCGTGTATTCCTCACTTGATGTGAGTATATTTGACAGCCTGAAGCCTGTATCCTCCAAGAGGTTCTTCCATGTCTCTACCTTTTCTGCTGCAATATGGGAATTGTCCCTTATGAATTCGATGTGGTTGAAGACATTGTGTTGGTCGCTTTCTGGGACTGCCATATCTACAAGCCCCAGCCTGCCCCCTTTTTTGAGGACCCTGAATGATTCAGAAAGAAACTTCTTCTTGTCTGTGAAATGGTGGGCAGCCCTTCTGCATGTGATGATATCAAAGGTATTTTCTGGATAAGGTAGTTCCGACACGTCTCCGATAACGTAATCTATATTCTTGATTCTCCTTTCTGATGCCAGAGACTCGGCCTTTTCAAGCATTTCCTTCGTTCCGTCAAATGCAACAACTTTTGATACGTGAAATGCCAGTTCCATGGCTGTGAAACCTGTGCCTGATGCCAGGTCTATGGCTATGTCTGAACTAACAGGGTTTATGGCCTGGATTAGCTGGCCAAGGTCCTCACCTTTCTTATGTGATTGGCTTTTTGCATAGGAATCGGCGTTTTTTGAAAAGAATTCCTTGAAATCTGACATTCTCCTTATATTGCATGTATTTATTTATTGATTTCAGAATTTCTTCAGCCGTATGAGATAATTGGCTTTTGAATAGGGATTCAGGTTAACAACTTCAACGGGCTTGAAATCTTCTATTTTTGCCATTTCCCTTCTGAGTATCTCTTCCTCAGTACCTTTCCCGGATATGGATCTTATCTTGAGAATCAGCATTGCCTCTTTGACTTTGGGAAAGGCCCTTGCGTTGGCGTTGAAAATCTGTACCTGATTCCTCTGGGCAACATCCTGGTATATGATATCAATATCATCCATGAAAAAAGAGTACCTTTCTGGTATTGAAGCGTCTTCAAGAATGGGGTAAATGTTTTCCCTGCGCTCCGCAAGGGAGATGAGCTTTACAAACGGGTCGTATGCCTTCTCAATTGCGAAGATCCTTCCCTCAGTGCATATGTCTGAGAGGTGCGTTGTAGTGGTGCCTGTGGAAGCGCCAAGATATAAAATGCTGGAATTTTTCCTGAAAGGAAGCTCCTTAACCCTCTTGAGAATTGCTGCAGCAATCTTGCTGCGTTTGGGTTCCCACTCGCGGAAATAAACCTTCTCGATCCTCTTGATATCCTCCCCGTATACAGAATCATTGTACTTGGTGGAAGTATATAGTTTTCCATGTACCTTTGCAATGCCAAGCGATGCGAGATCCAATGCATCGAGGAGTCAGAATTTGCTAAAAAAGATATGTATACTCTTTCATCCGACCGGAATTAAATTATTAAATCAGCTTTAGATATGTTTGAGATCGAAATGGATTGTGAAATGTGCGGGAAAAAAGTTCCACATTTAGAAAAGGTCAGAATTGAAGGAGCTGTTTTGAATGTGTGTGATTCATGCGCGAGACTTGGAACCCCCGCAGAAAGCATCAGAACCAGGTTTTCCACACCTAGCGCCCATGGCAGCACTGAGCCAATTGTGATCCCGCAGAAGAGGATTGTGGTTCCGCCATCTAGGCCATCGTCAAAGAGGAGGCGCAGGGAGAACGTAGAGGACCTTGATGTGGTGCCGGAATATGCAGAACTGATCAAAAATGCCAGGGAGAGGCTTTCCATGACCCAGGATGAACTGGCTGCAAAACTACTCGAGAAAAAGAATGTCATCTCTAGTATAGAGAGGGGCGATTTACTCCCTGAAATCAAGGTTGCCAGGAAACTTGAGCGGCTTCTCAACATCAAATTGCTTGAAAGCGAAGAGTGATTCGGAAACGTCTGGAAAGCCATTTCATTATTTTTTCGGGCACTATATAAGAACTTTGAGACCTGAGACATACAGAAAAAACTTAAATAATTCAGTTTTTTCTATACTTGCAAGGTCGGAAAGTTGAAAATAGAAATCGGGCAAAGATTTGATTTTGAAATAGACAGGGAGGACGTGGAAAACGTAGAAAGTGGATCAATAATAGCCACGTGGTTCCACATGGGCAACCAGATATATGTAGAACTGATGGTTAGCAAGACCCTTGTCAAGGAAATTAAGGGTTTCTTCAAGGCCAACAGGAACAGAAGCGCTCTTGTCTCCATTGCGAGAATTTCGAAATCAAAATATATTGTAAGCCCGACAGTTGTCCTCGTTAACAAACAGCTGAAAGACATTAAGCAAGTCAAATAATTAGGTTAGTAGGTGTAAAAGCCCCTACCTGATTTTTTTCCAAGATACCCTGCATCAACCATCCTTTTAAGCAGCACCGATGGCCTGTATTTTGGGTCACCGAACTGCTGGTAAAACAGGTTGCATACGTCCAGAGTAACGTCAAGGCCGACCATGTCCGCAAGCTCTAGTGGGCCCATGGGCATTCCCGCACCTTTCTTCATTGCCAAATCAATGTCCTTTGGAGATGCTACGCCTTCGTCCAGCAGGAATATTCCCTCATTTATCATAGGCACAAGCATCCTGTTGACCACGAAACCCGGGATTTCCTTTACCAATATTGGAACCATTGGCCCCCTGTGATTCTTGAGCCCTGCCATAAATTCCCTCGTCCTTTCCGCCACTCCGCTGTCGGTGTGTAAGGACGGCACTATTTCAACCAGTGGAAGTGTGTATGGCGGGTTGAAAAAGTGTGTGATAAGCATTCTTTCAGGATGTTCCATCCCAGAAGTGATGGAGGTGATGCTTATGGATGAGGTGTTGGAGGCAATTATGGATTCGCTTGAGACTACTTTGGAAATCTCTGAAAATACTTCCCGCTTGACCTTCAGGTTTTCAAATACAGCCTCGATAACCATATCTGAATCGTTTATTTCTGAGTAATTAAGAACAGGTTTCACCCTCTTCATCAATTCCTGAATGTCCTTGCTCGTGAAAATTGGGGCATTGCTTTTAAGCAATATCTCCTTTTGATCCTCTGTAAGCCTGATTCCGGTTTTCTCAATTCTCTGAATTTCCTTGGAGGCTTTTGTTTCTTCAAATTTTGCAAATCCAGCTGCGAACCATTCAATCCTTTTCATGCCTGCAGAAATCAACGCCTCAGTTTGGTCCTTGAGATTAACATAGAAACCATTGAAGGCCATTACTTCCGCGATAGCGGCTCCCATGTTTCCTGCACCGATGACCGTGATCTTCCTGATGTCGGTTTTATCGCCCATGCCAAGGAATAGGCACATATGCATATTTTATTTTCAGCTATTCGCGAAAGGAGATATTCTCAATTATAAAAGTTTATATAGCTTGAATTCACTATATTTTTCGGTCATTGATGTCAGGAAAAAAATTTTCAAGAGATGACCTAGAAATTGCCAGCTCTGAAGAGTTTGACGAAATTGCATTTGGGGAAAATGAAAGGGGGAAGAAATTTTCAGGGAACAACTCTCGTTCTGTCTCTAGGAAATAGAGTGACCGATCGTATGTTCGGTATATCCAAAATAATCATTGTAAGCCTTTCCAGGCCAAGCCCCCAACCAGCATGTGGTGGCATTCCGTACCTGAAGGCTTTGATGTAAAACTCGAAATCGGAAGGGTTCAACCCCTTCTCCATAAATCTTTTTTCAAGCATATCTGGATCATGGACCCTCTGTGCGCCCGAAGTTATTTCCTTTTCGCCAAACTGAAGATCATATGAATTTGTCAGTTTCGGGTCATTCGGATTTGGCATTGTGTAGAAAGGCCGCACAGTTGCAGGCCATTCAGTTATAAAGTAAAAACCTGGAAATTCCTTCCCTATTTCCCTTAAGTGTTCAGTGTTGAAATCCTCGCCGAAATTGAATTTGAACCCTTTCTTCTCGACTATCCCAACGCAGTCTGAGTATGTTATTCTTGGAAAGGGTACTTCAGGTACCTTAAGTTCCTTGCCCAGAAATTTCAGGGCATCTGCATTGTTCTTCAGGACTTCCTCAATGCCAGACTTTACTGCATTCTCAAGCATAGACATTGCATCGTTGTGATCCGCAAAGCTCATTTCAATATCCACAGATGTGAACTCATTGAGGTGCCGCGGCGTGTTGTGTTCCTCAGCCCTGAATGCAGGCCCTACCTCAAATACCCTGTCCATTCCTGAAGACATGAGGATTTCTTTGTAAAGCTGGGGGCTCTGGTTCAGATAGGTATCCTTCTCGAAGTACTTTACCCTGAACAGGTCTGCGCCTCCCTCTGTGGCAGCAGCTACAACCTTAGGTGTGTGGACTTCCACAAAATTCTGGGACATCAGGTATTTCCTCATTCCCCATAGGAGAGAGCTCTCCACCCTGAATATTATGTTGTTTTCAGGCTTTCTAAGGTCCAGGAACCTGTTGTTGAGCCTGGTGTCGAAATCTGCTTCAACCGGGTCATCAATACCCAGCGGCAGCGGAGATCTTGCAATATTGAGTATGTTTACATTAAGTGCCTGGATCTCCAGGCCGCTCTTGGCGCCGGATTTCCTGTCCACCTTGCCTTCTATCTCGAGAACAGACTCCCTGCTTAGTTCTGAAACTTCATTGTAATTAGAAACCGCATCTGGCTTAAGGGTAACCTGGACTGTGCCTGTGTGGTCCCTCAGAACAACGAAAGATATACTCTTAAGCTTCCTTAAATCCTGGATCCAACCATTTAATCTGACCTTTTCTCCCTGCCCGACGGCATCCAGGTTCCTAATAGAAGTCCTATTCATCTCTGCCACCATTGCATTCTCTGATAAATGACTTTTTCTTTGCAGATAAAATCTTTATAATCGCCTGAATATATTGAGCAGTGAAAGTTTCACCACTGGTTTTGCTTTTCATCCTTTCTTTTATTGCAGTCTCTTTCGCAGGGCATAGCAGCGCTGTGACCCAGACACAAAGCGTGCTGGTCCTGAACCTTCATGAGGAAATTGACCCCGGATCTTCACATTTCATTTCAAGTGCCCTGGCGGGCGTGACAAAGAACAATACAGTTGCCGTTGTCATCGACATGAATACTCCCGGCGGCATCCTCCAGAACATGCTTGAGATCATTAATGCAATTAATGCAACTCAGGGGCATGGCATACCAGTATACACATACGTCCCATCTTTTGGGGGGGCAGCTTCCGCTGGCTCATACATTGCCCTCGCTTCCACGGCTGTATATATGGGTAATGCCACCGCCATAGGCCCTTCGACACCCATTGTGGTTGGAGGAACCTCTCTGGAACAGAACCACACAGAAAATTACTTTATCGCGTACATGGGCGCACTAGCCCAGGAAAACCACCATAATGTGACTGCCGCGCAAATCATGGTTTCCCAGGACGTGGCGTACACGGGGCAGCAGGCCATATCTAACGGCCTGGTAAATGGCTACGCGTCAAATCTCACTGATTTCCTTGCCAAGATGAACTTGAGCGGGTACGGCGTAGTAACGCAAAATCCAAATTATTATGACAATTTCCTCAGTTTCCTGAGCAATACCACTGTGGACGGCCTATTCATACTCATTGGCTCAATCGCCATTCTTGCGGATATATATCACGGAACTGCCGTACTCACCATTGTAGGCATTGCCTTTATCGCACTCGGCCTTCTCGGTGCAGAAATTGTGAGTGCATCCCTGGTTGGCATAATCCTTGTTATAGTTGGGGCGCTGTTCATTTTTCTCGAAGCAAAGACGGGCCATGGGGTAGCTTTAATTAGCGGAGTTATCGTCACCATCTTTGGGACATTCATGTTAGCGTCTCCTTACCTTTCAAGCAACCCGGGATATTCACCTTCCCCATTTGGCGCCTCGGACTTTGTAGCAGCCATTTTGATTGCCATAATCGCCATAGTTGTCGGCCTCTTTGTAAGGAGGATAGCCATTTCCCTTAAGGCAAAGAGATACACGGGTTCAGAGTCGCTCATTGGAAAAACCGCCATCGTCAAAAAAGACATAAATCCAATTGGAACCATTTCAGTGGAAGGGATACAGTGGCGTGCCAGAAGTGAAGACGGAAGCATAATTGAAGCCGATCAGAAGGTTACAGTGGTTGGGAGGGAAGATTTAATCCTGGTTGTGAAGAAACAGTGAACAGCCCATATCTCATAGATTGGTTCCCTGAGCTGTTATAGAAAAACTTCCCACATGTGCACGTTTTATATGTATTCTCAAAATCAAGTAGAGCATGCCCAAATATATCCTCGGTTTTGATGTTGGGGGAACGAAAATTTCTGTGGTTCTTGGTGATGAAACAGGTAAAATACTGGGTTCCCAAAGGAAACCAACAGTTCGGCATCTTGGCAGGAAGAGACTGGCCGAGGACCTCCTGAGCATGGGTCATTCTATGCTTGACAAATTCGGGCTGAAGAAGCCGGACGCAATCGGAGTGATTTTCGCCGGCCTTGTGGATTCTGATAGGGGGATGGTCCTTACATCGCCAAATATCCTGGGCTTGAAGAATTTCCCCATTAGCAAGGTCTTAGAGGATGAATTTGGCGCCAAAGTGTATCTTGAGAACGATGCAACAGCTGCAACCATAGCTGAGAGAATTTTCGGCAGCGGGAAGAACATGGACAATTTTGTTTATCTCACCCTCAGTACAGGCATTGGTGGCGGCGCCTTCATTGATGGAAAGCTTTACCGCGGTGCGCATGGAATGGCGGGCGAGATGGGACACATGGTTGTAATGTCCAACGGCCCGGTTTGCGGATGCGGTAGGAGAGGCTGTCTGGAAGCTGTTGCCAGCGGCAGGGGTATAGCGAGAAGAGTTGCGGAGAATGTTACAGCAGTAAAGGAATCTGAGCTCTACTCAAAGATCAGGCCTTCTGACATAGACGCAAAGAAAGTCTTTGAATTCAAGAAGAAAGGCGACATGTTCTCCCAACTTATCATTGAAGAGACTATCTACTATCTTGCAGTAGGAATTGTCAACATCATAGACATATTCGACCCGGAAGCCGTGATCATTGGAGGCGGAATTGCCAGCGCAGGTGACGACCTGTTCAAGCCTTTGAGAGTCGCAGTGCAGGAAGAGTTCAAGTCCATGCAGAGGCCTGTTAAGATACTCAAGGGCATAAAGAATGGGCATGATCTAAGTACCATAGCGCTGCCAATTTACCGCGAATCTCATGAACTCAAAGCCGCGTTAAACTAATTTTATACACATTGTAAATCCCAACCTTAATATGCGGATTTGTAGAAACTGATTAGGTTTCACCATGGGTCTGGGAAGTAACAGGTACTTTGTTGCCTATTGCATGAAGGTCTCTGCCTCAAACCTTGGATATACGCTTTATATGATCACAATTCCGGCATACGCGTACATCATAAGCAGAAGCATATTTTTCACTGGACTCGTGCTTTTCATTGAGTATGGAATATATTCCATGACCTTTCTGGCAGGCCCTTTGGTAGATAGGGCAAAGGATAAGAGATATGTAATATCCGGATCTGAAATTGGAATCGGGGTTTCCGCCCTATTGCTTGGCATATCAATGTTGTATGAGCCGGGGAATCAGTATTTGCTGCTTATTCTCATTGGCATAATTGCAGTTTTCTGGGATATTGCCTGGACAGCAGATCATGTAGTCCTGCCCCTGATTGTTGATGGAAATGATATTGGGAAAGGAAATGGAATACTGAGTGCTCTTGGAAATGGGCATGTAGCAGCCGGGCTTGCTATTGGAGGTTTTCTATTTGCCATACTTGAACCTTTTAATTCAATTCTTCTCTATTCGGGCTGTCTGCTATTTTCCGGGATGATAATGCTCTTCATCCCTTTGAGGGTTGAAGAGGCACATAGAGCCTCAGATCCCGGTTTTCGAATGGGATGGAAATACCTCATTGAAGAGCAGAAAACCATGATAATATTTGCACTGGTAATTGGAGTTTTCTCCATTTTTTCCAATGCGCCTGTACTTGCAGTTGCATACCTGTACGGGGCGAGTTCACCTTTTACTTATTCCATATTGTTTTCAGTTTTTTACGTGGGTTCTATGATTTCCGGATTGATTCTAACGAGAATGTTCCCGAAAAGAAGCATTGGAAAAACACTGCTTTTGACATATTTGCTTTCAGGGGCCCTTTTGTTCCTGTCTGTATATAGAACCGAGCCAATCGAGATTCTTATACTGATATGGGCAGCCCTCGGATTTTCTTATTCGATACATACGCCGTTGTTTTCAACTTTTCTGCAGACCATAACCAGCAAAAATATGCTTGGCAGGGCTGCATCCAATCTTTACACTTTCAGAGGGATCACTTCCACGGCTGGTACCATCCTCATACCAGTTTTGGTTTCTAAATACGGCCTTTATCCTTCATACCTGTCTTTTGGTGTCTTGATTTCTTTAATGGCGATGGTGCTGTTCATGGTTGTTCCAAAAGTAAGGGATTTAAGAATTGATTAGAAAGAATCGTCTGGAAAGAGTCTCAAATATTGACTTTATACCACTCCGTCTCCCCACAATAGGGGCATGGAATTTTGTGTTTAGTGAATAGCTTGATGCTTGTCGTCTCCAAGCGCTGACCATCGGATGTAATTACTTCTGTATTTCCAGGTGCATGGACCAGGTATGATGTTGCACTCAATACATAGTCAAATTCACCTTTGCATTGATGGCATGTCAAGTGTGTTGTAGGCATATTAAAACTCTCAAACATTATTATAAAACATCTTTGAATATAAGTTTTTCCCGAATTTATTTAAATCACTGAAGTCTGCTATGCTTCTATAAGAATGCAGTTTAAAACCCAGCCCGTGAAAATGAAATGGACGGTTTCAAAATGTTGTCGGTATTGTTATAGGGTTAATAGGAAGCCGCCGACGGGATTCGATCCCGCGACCTCGTGCTTACCAAGCACGCGCTCTACCAGGCTGAGCTACGACGGCAGCCCTACGAGATGTTTCTAGGGCTATATAATTTTTTTAGAGTTCCCGCGAATTGCCTTATTCAGACGATTCAGATTAGGCCAATGGGCGAGAGTAAAGCTACTCAATTGTTGAAAAAACTATTTTCTGTTTACAGTAGCGACAAGTAATGACAAATTTCTTTTAATGCCGTGAGCATGGGTTATGGCAATGATTGGTTCCCTTCTTGAAGATCCCCAGAAAATCAGGGAAGGCTGGCTGAGGATTTTCTCCGAATATGGTTATATGGACAAGATAAACCGGCTAAGCACTATATATCCCGAAGAGAAATCAATCTACATTAATTTCAAGGACATTTCAGAGTTTGGAAGAATAACCGGATTCGACCAGGGACTGGCTGAAAAGCCCGAATTGTATTTTACCCTTGGAGAGGAAGTTCTCAGGGAACTTGTGAGGCCGGAAAGGATCCAGGTTTCACGAATAAACATAAGGCTTTACGATGTCAGCGATGACCCGAACTTCAGGAAGGAAATCAGGCAGCTAAGGAGCCCAGATATAGGAAAGCTCCTCAGTATAACCGGTATTATCAGGAAAAACACTGAAGTGCTTCCACGCCTGCAGAAGGCAGCCTTCGTATGCACCATCTGCGGTGAAGTCACTTATGTAAACCAGGAAAGGGGGAAACTGGATGAACCCCAGAAGTGCAGCAATGATCTTGAGAGCGGGATCGACCACCAAAAGGCTAAATTCAAGCTAAACCCAGATCTATCCGAATTTGTGGATATTCAGAAAGTGGAACTCCAGGAAAACCCCGAAACTTTGCAGGGAGGTTCCCAGCCACAAAGAATCAGCGTTATTATGGAGGATGATGTCACGGGTAAACTGTTCCCTGGAGACAGGGTAACAGTTGACGGAGTGCTTAGGGCTGAACAGAAGCGTTCGGGAAACGTCATGCTTACTGAATACGACATTTACTTCTATGCGTTAAACTACAAGAAGGCAAAGGAACTGGAAGAAGTAAACATCTCTACTGAAGATGAGCAGGAAATCTTCAGGTTGTCGAAGGAGCCAAGGATAATTGACCGCCTGTCCTCATCCATAGCCCCAACTATCTATGGAATGGAAATGGTGAAAACTGCACTCGTGCTCCAGATGTTTGGCGGAGTAAGGAAATTCATGAAGGATGGGACCTCAATGAGGGGTGACATCCACATTCTTATGGTGGGAGACCCCGGTACAGCGAAATCTCAGTTGCTAAAGTACATGACCGAGATTTCCCCACGTGGTGTTTTTGCATTTGGACGTGGCTCCAGCGCTGCTGGCCTCACCGCTGCTGCCGTGAGGGATGATTTTGGAGAGGGGAGATGGACCCTAGAAGCGGGTGCCCTTGTGCTCGCAGATAATGGCTTTGCCGCCATTGATGAACTTGACAAGATGGACGAGAAAGACACAGCCGCGATGCATGAAGCAATGGAACAACAGACCATAACTGTTTCAAAAGCAGGGATCATGGCCACGTTGAAATCCCGATGCTCGATCCTTGGGGCAGCCAATCCTAAGTTTGGCAGATATGACCAGAACAGGAGCATTGTTGACCAGATTGATTTTCCCCCGCCACTGCTTTCAAGATTCGATGTCATATTCAAGATTATCGACAAACCCGAAAGGAGCAACGATGAAAGGCTGGCTGAACATGTACTGAAAGCGCACAGGGTTGGAGAAATCTACAGGAGCCTTGAATTAAATGAAATTCTTGAGTTTGAAGTCCCTGAGGAAGAGGATTTTTCACCACCTATAGACAAGGAAACCATCAGGAAGTATGTTTCATACGCGAGGACAAGAATCTTTCCGAGGCTTTCAGACGATGCCATAGGGCTGCTAAAGGACGAATATGTCAAGACAAGGA
The DNA here is from genome assembly GCA_021850545.1 of Thermoplasmata archaeon. Lineage (GTDB taxonomy): Archaea > Thermoplasmatota > Thermoplasmata > Thermoplasmatales > Thermoplasmataceae > JAJZOM01. The sequence goes on from JAJZLU010000035.1 coordinate 86,166, forward strand.
ACAGCAGTGCAGACTCAATACCCATTACTGCAAGGCAGCTAGAATCTACAATAAGGCTCGCAGAAGCGGCTGCTAGGGCAAGGCTTTCCCCAATAGTGACCTCTGAGGATGCGTTACTTGCTAAGAAAGTGGTTGACTACTATCTTAAGGATGTATCCATGACCAACGGGGAAGTGGACATTGACATACTTTATTCAGGCACCAGTTCAAAGCAAAGGGGGGATCTGGAACTCGTCTTTGACATTATAAAGGAGATTAAGAAGGAAAGGCATCAAGCAGAAATTGATGATGTAATTGCCCTGTCCATTTCAAAGGGGCTCACCCAGGAAAGGGCCCTGGAGGCAATTACAAAGCTGAAGGCAGCCGGTCAGGTCTATGAACCATTCTACAGAAAACTCGATGTGATCAAATGAGTCCAAGCATAACCATGAAAATCCAGCATATACAGGGAGAAATTCTCCTTGCTGCTGCTGATTCAGACCTTGTGAACAGGGACCTTAGGGAAGGAAAGCTACACCTCAAAATAGTTCCTGAGTTTTATGGAGAAACAAATGTTTCCGATGAGACCTTCCTTTCATCGATGGGGTTGTGCACAATCGCCAACCTTGTTGGAAAGCATGTTGTCGACCTTGCTATCAGGAATGACTTTGTTGACCGTGAGAATATTATTTATATTGACCGGGTCCCGCACGCACAGTTTGCCAAACTTTTAGAGTGATTTCATGACAGATTCTCCTCCGGGGAAAGAGGAACTTGTAAGGCAGGTTTTCGAAAGCATCCAGGACAGGTACGATCTTCTGGACAGCCTCATTTCAGCGGGAATGGACCAGAGATGGAGAAGATATGCACTCCAGAAGCTGCAGCTCACGAACACCAGTGAAGTGCTGGACTGTGGCGCTGGCACGGGGAAGCTTACAAGGATGGTACTTGATAGCTATCCGGGCTGCAAGGTCACTTCACTTGACATAACACAGAGCATGTTCCGCCCATCAATTCTGCCTGAAACAAAATTCATAGTCGCCAGCGCAGAGAATATACCATTGGCAGATTCATCATTCGATGCAGTTGCATCTGCATATCTGACGAGGAATTTGTCCAGCGTTGACAGCTATTTCACTGAAGCATTCCGTGTCCTTAAGAGCGGAGGCAGGTTTGTGAACCTGGACATATACAACCCTACTTTACCAGGTTTTTCACTGCTCTTTCGGATATATTTCTATCATCTTGTCCCCATTATCGGAAATATCGCCACCAAATCAAAATCATATACCTATCTTGCTAACTCTGTCAGGAATTTCCATTCGCATAGCACCATCATGGAAAAAATTCGGGCAGCGGGCTTTGACAACACCGGCTTTAAGAAAATGATGGGTGGATCCATTGGGATCCACTGGGGCACAAAGCCATAAGATATTAAGAAAGGCTTACTGCCTGGCCCTTCTCAGAAATGGGCTCGACCACCGCTGCAGTGCCATAGGCAACTATTTCGGTCATGGTCTGGGCTATGTCAGAAGTATCGAATTTCATGTCGAGAACTGCATTTGCCCCTGCCTTTTGTGCTTCTTCCTTAAGTCTCTGCAATGCCAGGTTCCTTGCATCATTAAGCATGACTACATACTCCTTGATTTCTCCGCCTGCAATACTTCTCAGGCCTGCCATCAGGTTTCCGCCAAGCCCCCGGCTTCTAACCGTTATCCCCCAAATTGCCCCCTTTACCTCGGTAACACGGTGCCCCGGCACATAGTTTGTAGATACAATGATAACATCGCTCATGCGATTGTATTTGATATGGTGATAATGAACCTTACCGATGTTGCATATATTTGATGTATGAAAATAAACACTAATGTTTAAATAAATGCCATCAATGAGAAAAATAATGCTTTCAAGCCAAGATACAGCAATTATTCCAAATGAATGGTACAATGTCGTGCCCGATCTTCCAAGGCAATTACCTCCCCCAGTGGATCGCGATGAAAACAAGTCTTCAATCCAGCTGCTGAACCAGATACTCCCCAAAGCCATCCTGAAGCAGGAGTTCACCTTCCAGAAATACACAAGGATACCGGAAGAAGTTCAGGAAATTTATGCGCAGATAGGGAGGCCCACGCCCTTATTCAGGGCCCATGGCCTCGAAAAAGCCCTTGATTACCATGGAAAAATTCTGGTCAAGTACGAAGGGGCAACTATCACAGGTTCCCATAAAATAAACACCGCAATTCCACAGGCCTTCTATGCAAGGGATGAGGGTTCAAGTGGTGTGGTCACTGAGACAGGGGCGGGACAGTGGGGGACTGCCACAACGGTTGCAGCCTCTCTTGCAGGAATTACGTCCAAGGTCTTTATGGTGAGGGTCAGTTTTAACCAGAAGCCGCTGCGGAAACAGATAATGGAACTCTATGGCGGAGAGATTGTCCCCAGCCCTTCTCCTGAGACTGAGTTCGGCAGGCGGGTACTTTCACAGAATCCCGACCATCCCGGAACATTAGGAATTGCAATAAGTGAAGCTGTCGAGTATGCACTGGAACATGGCCTGAAATACATGCTGGGCAGCGTATTCAATTCGGTCCTCACACATCAGAGCGTCATAGGGCTGGAATCCGAGAAACAGCTTGAAATACTTGGGGAAACGCCAGATGTGCTCATTGGCTGTGTTGGCGGAGGCAGTAATTTCGGCGGCTTTGTGTTTCCTCTGATGAAGAAGTTCAAGGATGCAAGGATCTACGCGTCAACCGCCTCTGAAGTGCCAAAATTCAGCAAAGGGGAATACAAGTATGACTATGTGGATACTGCCAAAATCCTGCCCTCGATCAAGATGTACACCCTTGGGTCAGATTATGTTCCGGAAAAGATATACGCAGGCGGACTGAGATACCATGGGGCAGCCCCTTCAATTTCTATGCTTGTGAATTCCGGCAGGATTAATTCGAGCGACATGCCTGAGGACAAGGTTATAGATGCCCTCAAAGTTTTTGCAAGAAGCCAGGGGATTGTAGCTGCGCCTGAATCCGGCCATGCCATAGCAACAGCGATTGAATATGCAAGGGAGAACCGGGAACAGAAGGAGACCATTCTGGTGAACGTGAGCGGACATGGGCTCCTTGACATGTCAATATTCCAGAGGTGAACTGACTGAAGCCCCTGATACTTTATTTTACGGCTGATTTTCCCTCCAAAGAAGTTCTCAGGTCATTCCTTTGTGAAGTCGATCCTGAGGTTGTTAAATATGTTGAAATAGGTATTCCTGAAAGCAATCCCCTGTACGATGGGCCAACAATAAAGTCCACTCACACTATGGCGTTGAAGAACTTCAAGCCTGATCATCTTGGGGAATTTGCAGATATCCTTGAGAGCAAGGGAATCAGTACATACGCCCTAAGCTACTACAGCCGGATCGGTTCAGAAGGATTAGATTTTGTAAAATCGCTTCGGGAGGACGGCTTCAGTGGAATCATTGTGCCAGATCTTCTTACAGATAATCCAGAAAAGAGTGACCGGTTAATTCCAGAGATAGAGAAAATCTTCAGATTTATTCCATTCTTCAACCCTGCCACTCCGGACGGCGTAATACATTCAGTGTCATCGATGACCTCTTCATGGATATACTACGGTTTGCAGCCTTCAACTGGCATAGACATGCCTTATGACCTTGAAGAAGTGTCCTCGAGAATCCTTGGCCTTGTACATGGTAGAGAAGTCAATTTTGGTTTCGGCATTAGGACGATCGAGCAGGTTAAGGAAATATTAGGGCTTGGAAGCAGCGGCGTCGCTATTGGCAGCCTTCTGGTCCAATACCTTAAGAATGGCGACCTGAACAGTTTCAGAAAGTTCCAGGGATCTGTTAAGGAGGTTTATCTCAATGCAGAGTGAGACACCCATCAATGCCGCCGATCTCAGGAGTGCAATAACCTCAATCCTTGAAAATTCCACAGACGAACAGAAAGCAGATTTCCTGAGGCAGATCAATGAAAGCCGGAATCCTTCTGAAATAGTAACAGAACTTGCTAGAATCATAAAAGGCAGGGCGACCCTTTCCCGGATAAGTGAAGTGTCAGATATTGTAGGCACTGGCGGGGACAGCAAAAATACCATAAATGTCAGTACTGCCGCAGCCCTTGTTGTAAGTTCCATGGGTGTGAAAATTGCAAAGCATGGGAATTTTGGCGCCACCAGCAACAAAGGCAGTGCTGATTTCCTGAAATCCTTAGGCTATAAATTTGAAATGGACCAGCAGTCTATGATGAAAAGAGTGAGGGAGAGTTCCTTTACCTTCATCCTTGCCCCAAGGTATAATGACAGTTTCGCCAAGTTTGCGGCTGCAAGAAAGATGATACCATACAAGACTGCCTTTAATTATCTTGGACCGTTGACAAACCCAGCTGATCCTGATGTCCTGATGCTTGGAGTCACAAATGAAGAAATTTCAAATCTTTATTCTACTTACATGCTACTTAATGGCAAAAGTGGATGTGTCCTATACTCTGAGGATGGGATGGACGAAGTTTCCCCGTATTCAACCACCAATGTTACATTTGTTGTGGATGGAGAAATAAGCAGAATGGCAATCCGCCCTGAACAGATTCTTGGCGAGAAAATTGCAATCGGAGATATTTCGAGAACCGATCCGGAAAAATCTTTTGAACTTACCAGAAAGGGGATTGCAGGGTCTGACAGGAGTGCTGCAAAATTTATTGCCCTGAATGCCGGACTCTCCCTCTATATTAACCACAAAACGGGAGATTTAAGAGAGGGTTTCAGGAATGCCTTGGAGTGCATTGATTCAGGAGTGGTGCAGGAACACCTCCAGAAAGTCCTGGAGGTGGCATCATTTGCATGAACCAAGGGTGAAGATCTGCGGTATCACCAATGTTGAAGACGGAATATTTTCAAATGAGCACGGGGCAGATATTATCGGTGTGGTGAGGTCCTCAAAATCCCCGAGGGCTGGAACTGCTGAACTGATTAATGAGCTCACTGGCATTGGTATCCCTGTTGCTGGCGTTTACACTGAAATTGGAACAGTCGAGGAAATCACAAGCGATGAAAACTATGTACAGCTGCATTTCCAGCATGGGCCGCAGGAGATAACACATGTGAAGAAAGAACTCGGCAGGAAAGTGATTTCAGTAGTTTTTGCCTATAAAGAGAATTCACCATTTGAAAAAGCACTTGAGAAATTAAGCCAGGGGGCTGACCTAGCCCTGCTGGAATATGGTAGCAAGGGCTGGAATTCCGGTGACCGTAAGATCCCTGAAATAAAGAGACATCCTGTTGGAATTGCAGGAAGGGTTTCAATCGGAAATATAGGGGACCTGCTCAGGGCCCACCCTTACTTCATTGACGTAAGCAGCAGCCTAGAAGTTTCACCGGGTAAAAAGGACCATTCAAAAATAAGCCAGTTCATGGAGGTGCTTAAAAATGAAGCAGCCGCTGTTTAGCAAAATACGGGAACTCAAGGAGAATGGGGAAGATTTTGCATATTTTTGCAGATTCAGCAGCCTGGATAGGTCCCAAGGGGAGGAATTCCTCTTCAGGACTGAAGAAAGACCTTTCCTTTTCTATGACGGGGCACGTTCAGCGCTCGATGATGCTGTCCCGCAACTTATCAGGGAGTCTGGTAACCATGGTTCCCAAATTCCCCTGTTCACCTCGTTCAGCCTGGTTCAGGAAACTCTTGGCATCAGAAGCCGGCATGAAAGATACTGGCCCCTGATAGGCACAATTCTACCTTCAGAAACTGAAACTGGCACTTTCACAAGGAAAGGGGAACCATACATCAACAGGAATCTGGGGCAAATTGAGCTACACGACGAAGAAAGAGGCAAGTTGGAAGACAGCATATCGGAAATAGTTGAAAGAATAAGGGAAGGAGAGGCGCTGCAGATCGTTTTGTCCCACCACTTTGAGCTTGAGGAGTTCAATGGATCAGATGTCCTTGTGCACCTTTTGCGCAATGACAGGTCAAGGTATGTTTATTACTACAAATTCGGGAACCTGGAAATAATCGGAAGTTCCCCCGAGAATGTCTTCCAGAAGCATGGTGAAATGTTATCTGTAAGCCCGATTGCCGGAACTGGGAAACGGCCGACTGACACAGACGAAAATCTGGTCAGGTCACTCCTTTCTGACAACAAGGAACTGTGTGAGCACAGAATGCTTGTAGACCTTGCCAGAAACGACCTCTCGAGAATCGGGATTGCTGGAAGCGTAGCTGTCACCAGCAACATGATGCCAGAGAAATTCTATTCTGTCGTCCACCTCACAAGCAGGGTCGATGCGAGGATTTCACCAGGGAATAGCAATTTCCAGATATTTTCTTCACTTTTTCCTGCCGGTACTGTAAGTGGAGCCCCAAAGGCCCGTGCGATTGAAATCATTGATCAGTACGAATCCCAGGAAAGGGGGCCATATGGAGGGGCAGTAGGGATACTTGGGGAAGGAGACATGGACATGGCTCTTGCAATAAGATCAGCATTTATGAATCGCGGAAGGGCCTACACTCAGGCCGGGGCAGGAATAGTGAAGGATTCTGTCCCCAGGAATGAAATTGAGGAAATCATTGCCAAGGCAGAGACCATTATGGCGGGCGGGCTCACATGCGCGTGATGCTGCTGGACAATAAGGATTCCTTTACCTACAATATTGTGCACCTCCTTCAGAAAGAAGGCCTCGATGTTGACGTATTTGACAACGAGATAAACCAGAATTCCTTTGATGCGGGAAACTATGATGCGCTTATAATTTCGCCAGGACCGGGAAATCCGCTAAACAAAAGGGACAGAGGAGTTGGAATGGAGCTTCTTGGAAGAGGCTTCCCCTTTGTCCTGGGCATATGCTTTGGGAACCAGTTGCTTGGATACAAACTTGGTTGTGATATTTACAGGACGGAAAACCTGATGCACGGTGAAATAGACACTATGAAGAGTGAGGGCACCGGAATACTAACTGGTATTCCGGAAAAATTCAAAGCGGTAAGGTACCATTCCCTAGCCATAAGGCCAAACAGAAAGGTCATAGTGGATGCTGTTTCAACCACTGACGGCACTGTGATGGCATTCCATTCTGCCGATGAACGTTATTACGGCCTCCAGTTCCACCCTGAGAGTTATTATTCACAATATGGGAAAGAAATAATGAAAAATTTCATAGGTGTGGTCAGTGGACACAGTTAACCAGATATATGCAAGGAACCACCTGAGAGAGAAGGTCCCGTACATGAGAACGAGGGGCCCCGTAAGCCTATACAGAAGCCTCATGAAGTGCAAATCTGAGGGTAAAACCGGCATAATATCAGAATTCAAGAGAAAGTCCCCTTCTGGATTCCACCTTGGAAAATCCGTGGACCCGCTCGCGTATTTCAGGAACTGCAATCTTGAAAATGTGGCAGGGATAAGCATTCTCACAGAACCGGACCACTTCCTTGGGAACTATGATGACATCGCTTCCGTACAGGAACTAAATCTGCCGATTCTTGACAAGGATTTTGCTTCAAGCAGCATGATGGTTGAAAACGCATACAACGCTGGAGCGGATGCAATCCTCTTCATACTTGATTTTCTTGGGCCCGAAAACGTGCAGGAACTGAGCGCCTATGCACTGTCACTGGGCATGGAGTCGCTTGTAGAATTCCATGATCTTTCTCTGATAAAGCACCTCATCCCTCAGAAGGGCGTCATTTACGGATACAACCGGCGGAATCTCAGGACATTGAAAATGGAACCTCAGGAAGAGGATGTTTTGAGGCAGTTAAAAGGACTGAGGGCCGAAATCGTGTTAGAAAGCGGGATTGACAGTGATTACCTATTAAATCATGACATATCCCAGTACTTGGGGCTCCTGATTGGAACATCGATCCTTAATGGAGAATTTCACATGATGCAGTAAAATAATGGCCCATGCCATTAGTGATGCCAGAAAATGTCAATCTCCTCTCTCAAAATTAAATATATACACAATATATTGTACCGTGGCAAGCACGAAGATTGTGGCAACAATCGGCCCCTCTAGCTTCCAGAGAGGGGCCCTTATTTCAATGTACGGAAACGGGCTGTCAACTGTAAGGATAAACACTGCCCACATTACTCCCGGATATATCGGGAAGGTAGCTGGCCTGGTGAGCCAGCTAAACTCAGAAACAGGGAAGCATGTGGGCATAATGGTGGACCTGAAGGGCCCGGAGCTCAGAACAGGCCAGTTCCCCGGAGGGCAATTGAATGTGGTAACAGGCCAACAGTTCAAGGTCGGCATAAACAATGATGGTACGATCACATTTTCACATCCTGAAATTTATGACATTCTAACCCAGAAAGACCTGATCCTGCTTAGCGATGGCAAGGTAAGGATGCGTGTTGTCAGCAAGAGCGAAGATGGCCTTGTTCTTGAAAGCATGGATGATGGCTCCCTTAGGGACAGGAGCAGAGTGAATGTACCAGGAAGATTTCTGCCACTTGGAAACCTTACAGATCGTGACATATCCTATCTTAAGGAAGGCATTCAAGCTAAGGTGGACATGTTTGCGCTCTCCTTTGTTCAGAGAAAGGAGGATGTAGAGGAACTGCAGGAAATTATAATGAAAGAGGGAGGAGACCAGTTCATTGTTTCCAAGATCGAAACAAAGAATGGTTTCCAGAATATCCGTGACATAGCCAAAGTATCCGATTTCATAATGGTGGCTAGAGGCGATCTCGGAGTGGAACTCCCCCTCAAGGAAGTGGCCATTGCCCAGAAGAAAATCATAGAGGAATCCCACATGCAGGGAGTCCCAACTATTGTTGCGACTCAGATGCTGGAATCCATGGTGAAGTCTAGCAGCCCAACCAGGGCAGAGGTATCAGACGTAACCAACGCAATTATGGACAATACAGATGCTCTGATGCTGTCAGAAGAAAGCTCAATCGGGGAATATCCGGACCTTGCAGTGAAATACCTCAAGGACATCGCAGAATATGTGGAGTCCAAGAACGTTCATCTGGTCGAGCCCGAGGAGTTTCTTGGAAACCAGGTTGCATATTCCATAGCACGCGCTGCCAAGATGATTTCGATGGAGATCAATGCAGATGCCATACTTGCATTCACCAAGACAGGAAACACTGCAAAGATGCTTGCTGCAGTCAGGCCCAGGGTACCGATAATTGCAACAGTAACTTCTGAAAGGCTTGCAAGGAAATTGAACCTTTACCGTGGCGTGGAACCGCTGGTTATAGACGGAGGAAATGAGGACATAGACCCAGTGGAGGCCCTTTCCTACGTTGAGAAAGAGACATTCCTGAAGAGGGGTGACAGAGTCATTATCACTTCGGGCGCCCCATATTTCCTCTTCGGAGGCACAAATGAAGTCAGGGTTGCGACCGTGGGGAACTTCGTGGGAAGAGGATATCCAGCTGGGAAAAGCCTCACTGGGAAGGCTTTTACTGAAAAGTCGGGCAAGGGCGATATCCTTGTGCTTGATACCCAAGAGATGCCTGCAGGGATTAAGCTGGAGAAGTTGAAAGCAGTAATTTTCATTCCAAATATTTCGACGAAACTGAAAGAGAGTATACGTGAAAAGGGTGTAACGGTATTGAGCAATACCAGGCTTTCAGGGCACATCAATCCGGGAGACATACTGCATATTGACGGATCCACTGGAGTCATCACCCAGTGAAACTCAAATATAGCTATTCTCTGCAAGCTTTGAAACCATCTTTTCCCAGTAACCTTTCCTTCCGAGGAAGATATAAATGGCAATCGCAAGTGAGGCGGCTTCCACTGCTGCGTATAATGGGGAGATGATAGACAAAAGAATTCCTGATAGCATAATTACCGCATACGGGAACAAATAAATTGCCCTTTTCAGCCCAACCTTTCTTGTCATGATTGCATTCTCCCAGGTTTGCGGTGGTTTTGAAATGATGCTCAATGAAGACAGAACTGCAACGGATTCAGGGGAAATGGCAAGAACTGCTATGAGAATGGGGAACAATGAAGGGCCATAAATGAATCCCAATACTGCCATGGCGACCCCTATGGGCATCTCCAAAACCAAGGATTGGAACACCTGCGCGAAAACCATTCGCTTTACGTATAAGTGAAATGGCATTGACATCGCCGACAGCCATAGCCTCTCTACGGAAAATGTACTGCTGTAGAGTCCTATATTCAAGGTAAAGGACAGGTAAATTACGAAGAGAATCAATATTGGATAAAGTTCTGTCACGCTGGAAGGCCTAATGTAAAGGATTGCCCCAACTAATAAGGCACTGGCTACTACAATTATCGGGATAGTTGCTTTGAGCCTGTACCTGTTTGATACAGCCATAACTGTCCCTGACATCCCGATTGGCCTTCCTGAGTAAAAATGTGTGAAAAAGTGTCTGAATATGGCCTTTCCCGGGCTGAGGCCAACAAACGATTGCCTACCCTTGAAGGTTTCTTTCTTCCTTATCTGTATTCTTGGTGGCCTGACATATAGATCATTGGTGTTCAACCAGCGGATCCCTAGAAGTAAGAGGGCTGCAAAAAATACTGCAGTCCCCAAGGTCGCGGAATAAATGTGCCCCACGGCCATGGCAAATGGTGAATAGTTGAATCCAAAAAAGAATGAAAACAAGAAAATAGAGCCTGCAGCAAATATTGGAACCCTGTAAAGGAGGCCATAATCTGATACCAGGACAGAAAGGGATGCCAAGCTGACGCCTAACATCAAAAAGTTCACTATGTAAAGTGCACCCAGGAGAGTCAAATGGTAAACCTCTATTGAATAGGCGAATGAAAGGATAATGAAAATGAGGGAAATTGAAATGAGTTGCACTGTAAAGAGTGCAAAGTTCAGGGTCCTGCCTTTTATGGAAGACGGGAGAAGGAAATCCTGGTCAGGCTTTGTCATACCCAGCCCATTTCCGAAGAGAGTAACTGCGGTAAAAGTAACCATATAAATGAAAATGATAAAAGTGGCACCAAAGAGTGACTGAGCGGGAACTTCTCCGAATGCCCCAGAAAAAGAGAGCGCGAAGTCAACAAACGCAAGGAGAACAATGAAAAGCAGGAAAGCTTTGCTGAGCCTTGTTCTTAGAAGCAGTTTAAGAACTAGGAGAAACACCCTTCATCAACCTCGAAACAATCTGTTCTATGGTTTCCTGGCCATGCCCCATGTTTCTAAGCTCAACTGTGGAACCAGACCAGATTTCCTGTCCCCTGGAAATTATAATCACATGGTCTGTCAGTTTTTCTGCAATAGACATTATGTGAGTGGATACCAGGAAGGTTCCTTTCATTTCAGAGAACAATGTGATAAGGTTTTCCTGAGTGGGAATATCGAGATAGTTCAGGGGTTCATCCATGACCATAATTTCCGGCCTGTGAATTAGGCTAAGTGCCACGGAAACTTTTTGCCTGTTTCCCCTTGAAAGGGCGGAAACCCGCATTTCCATGTATTCTGAAATGCTAAGGATATCCGCCAGTTCATTGATTCTACCGTCAAGGTCTTCAGTTCCCCTTATGGCACCTATATATTCCAGGTTCTCCCTGACAGACAAAGTTGGATATGGGCTTGCATCCTCCGGCAGGAAGCCTAGTGCCTTCTTTGCCTCTGCTGAATTTGGTTCCATTCCCCTTATCCTCACCTCCCCGTAATCAGGCTTTAGAATACCGCAGATAATCTTGAGCGCCGTAGATTTGCCTGCACCATTGGGGCCAAGAAGTGCGACCCTTCTGCCCTCAGGGATGGAAATGCTGAGATTAGCTATTGCATTCCTTTTTCTGAAGGTCTTTACAATATTCACTGCTGATATGGCTTCATTTGAAAAAACGCTGCTTGCCAACATATTTACAGGTAAAGCAAGTATTAATATATTGCGAGACAAAATTATATGTATTAAACCAAAACAGTTGGATGCCAAATGAAGTTGCGGTTTTGAAAATCCTGGAGAATATAGTGCCTGTTTTCACTGTAGCTGCACTTCGATATATATAAATAGGTTTTCGGGCTTTCGTCGCATTGCACATCTTCGGTGATAACTAAATGAATGACGGAGATTTTATCAAAATTAACTTCGAGATGTATGTTGGAGACGATAAGAAACTAGTTTCTACAAACAAAGAGCAGCTGGCTAAAGATAACGATATTTTTGACGAGAAGATCCATTACAGGGAAACTGTCCTCATAGTAGGGTCAGAAGGGCTTTTCAACGAGATTAACGAGTCTTTTAAGAGCGCCGAAGTTGGAAAGGAATATGAAGTAAACATTTCCCCTGAAAACGCATATGGGCTTAGAGATCCCAAGAACATCAAGGTTCACACAGTAAGGGAATTCCAGAGGCACGAGATTGATCCTGTCCCTGGCCAGGAAATAACACTTGGCAATAGGAGAGGGAGGATCATTTCAGTCACCCCAGGCAGGGTCCTTGTGGATTACAACCACCAGTGGGCCAGCAAGCCGGTGTATTACAAGTACAATGTCATAGCAAAGGTGGACTCTGATGCTGAGAAGGTAAAGGCACTCATCGATTACAATTATAACCAGGATTCCGAAAAATTCAAGGTTGAATCAAAAGCTAAGGCCTATACCATCACTGTACCTGAAGAGGCAAAATTCGACCCCGTGTGGATTGAGGCAAAATACAGGCTTGTCAACGATATCAGGAAATACCTCCCGGGAAAAGACGTAAAGATTGAAGAGGTATACAAAGGAGAAGAAGAGAAGCCTAAGGAAGAGGTCCCAACAGAAGCCGCTGAACCAAAGAAGCAGAAGAAAGAAAAGCCGGCAGAAGAGGGGAACTCAAAAGTTGAACAAGAGAATACTCAGTAAAATTGAATTAAAAGAGAGGAAGAAAGATTACATTTCCTCCCTTTCTGATCAACTTTCCCTGCTCTCTGGAAGGATTTCTGTTATTTTAGTCCATCCTAAGTATCAGGGAAACATTGGAGCAATTGCCCGCCTGATGAAGAATAATGGCCTTTCTGACCTCAGGATTGTTGGCGGCCCGCAGATCGAGAATGAAGCAATTTACCGTGCAATGAATGGCAAGGAAGTCCTTGAGGCTGCTTCCCATTATGATTCATTTGAGGATGCTGCCAAAGGTTTTTCAGTGGTCGCGGGTACGTCAAGCTCCCCAACTTACAGCGACAGGAAATTTTTGAGGCTCCCCACAACTCCTGAGGAGTTCTGGAGGAACAATCTTCCGGGAAGCAAGAAGATAGCACTTGTTTTCGGAAGGGAGGATGATGGGCTCAGAAATGCTGAGATTGAAATATGCAATGCTTTCATGTATATACCTGCGAACCCGGAATATCCAGTGTACAATCTTTCCCACGCAGTAAGCATAATTCTATACGAAATGCTGAACCAGCTTCCCGAGAGCAGCCCTAACATCGCAGAAACCATAAGCGAGGAGAATTTCAACCTGCTCATCAAGAATGCTTTTGAACTCCTTGATCTAATTAATTATCCCGGCTATAAGAGGGCAAACGCAGAAGTAATGATTAAGAAAATTGCCTCGAGGGCTAACCTCACCGAATCTGAGTTTTATAAGATAATGGGCATGGCACGATACATGAAATACCTGGTGCAGGACAACAGTAAAGAGGATGCGGATGACCCAGCAAACAGACAACAGGATTAATCAGTAGATAAGCCCAAATTAGGCGTAGAAAACTTTTATTAATAAATCAGCATTGGGTGGTACTACCGGTCGAACATAATGTCACTTAAACCAGTTAACAAAGAAAATCCTGCCCTCAAGGAAACAATTGAGGAACTAACTAAAATTTCAAGAGAAAATGGCTCCATATTCTGGAGAGACATAGCCAAAAGACTTAATGCCTCAAGGCAAAGCTATTCCAGCTTGAACGTCGGAAAAGTCGACACGCTCGTGAAGGACGGGGAGACGGCCGTAATCGCTGGTGCACTTCTTGGTTCAGGCTACTTTGAGAAAAAAGTAACACTCTCAGCCCTAAGGGTATCAAAGAGCGCCCAGGAAAAGGTTGCAAAAGTTGGCGGAACGCTAAAGACACTTGTTGAACTCGCAAAAGAAAACCCCAAGGGTACAAATATCAAGATCCTCAGGTGATGACAATGAAGGTTATAGACGGAAACAACCTGATATATGGAAGACTATCAACACGTATCGCTAAGATGCTCCTCAATGGAGAGGAGATTGTTATAGTAAATGCTGACAAGGTAGCAGTTACAGGCTCAAGAGAATTCCTACTCGGAAGATTCAAAGAGAGAAGGGAAATTGGAAGCGTAAGAAAGGGCCCTTACTACCCCAGAACTTCAAACCAGATACTCAGGAGATCGATAGGAGACATGCTTCCAAAGAAAAAAGCGAAGGGAAGCGATGCGCTGAAGAGATGCAAAGTCTACAGCGGAATTCCGACTGAATACAAGGACAGCAAACTTGAAACCGTAGAGGAAGCAAAGAATGAAAAAGTCGCACGGTTTCTTACTCTTAACGAAATAGCAAAGAGCCTCGGAGGCAAGTATTAATATGAAGAATACTGGAACAATTATAACATCTGGCAAGAGAAAAACAGCAATTGCCAGAGCCATTACCAGAAAGGGAAATGGCAAGGTTACAATCAATGGATATCCTGTTGAATTCCACCCTGTGGAACTTCTCAGAAACAAGATCAAGGAGCCACTGGACCTCCTAGGTGAGAGAGCGTCCAGCATGAACATCGAGGTAAAGGTTGCGGGCGGCGGCATGACTGGCCAAGCGGATGCCTCGAGAACTGCGATTGCCAAGGGAATAGTTGAATTCCTAAAGGATGACAGTGTAGAGGAAATGTTCAGGCAGTACGACAGGACACTTCTTGTTAATGATATAAGGCGCAAGCTACCGAAGAAGCCCGCAGGAAGCGGTGCAAGAGCCAAGAAGCAGAAGTCATACAGGTGATTTCATGATTATACCTGTAAGATGTTTCAGCTGTGGGAAAGTAATCGCTTCCGATTACGTCAAATTCAACGACAGGATGAAGGATATAAAATCCAGTGGCAAAGAACCATCTCCAGAGGAAATTTCAACTGCCCTGGATAACCTCAATGTCCACAGGTACTGTTGCAGAAGAATGATTCTATCCCACACTGACCTCATCGACGAAGTCTTACCCTTTTCATAAAAGGGACCGTGGGGTAGTTTGGTATCCTACCAGCTTGGGGTGTTGGTAACTTGAGTTCAAATCTCAACGGTCCCATACCATATTAGGTTTAGGTTCTTTTTTAGAGCCTAAATTTACCTCATTCATTTAAATACCCAGAATAGAACTACTATACCGATCTGTAGCAGTGATAACTAAAATCAGCCTCTTTTTCTTTGTGCTAAAATAAGTAGAACGAGAACGCCTACAAGGAGGGCATTTTCTTTTATTTCCAATTTTAGACGGGCGTCTATCAAAGAAATTGTTGCATTTTTCAAAACAAAAGTTATCGAGTTGTACTTTTTAATGAAAATTGAAGAATCTCTTGCAAATAGGTAACAAAAGGCTTTTTCATACTCACTTCCTTTATTGGGTAAGGATAAAAGATAAGGGTAGGAGGATCATAAATTCCTGTCTTAATGCAAACCACTGCGAGGGTAAACCCCTGCAGAGCGACAAGTAAATTCAGATCAGGGGTATGGGCCTGAGATGCCGATCTAATCTTCTTGTATTCCTTGTATGACAAGGCAAATTCGTTTTTCCCGGTTTCAGAGAGGCCATCAATAAATTTCTTGATGATTGCTTGGTCAAGGCATATGTTTCTCAGCTTGTTCAGGTTTACCGTAGTAAAAAATTCGGCAGATAGTGCATCAATATTGTCATCGTGCATATCAACAGCTTGAGTCAGTTCTAAACTTGTGATCAAATCCAGCCCATAGATCCTTCCAATATATGTTGAAGCAAAAAAAATCAGAGCATTTATTGGCCTACCCAGTACGAAAAGCAGCGATTCTCTTATAATATCCTGGTCCGTTAGTGATTCCCATAATTTTTTTCCAGAAACTTTTATCATAGTTTCCCGGATGCTTCGTAGATTTTCCTTGATACTTGAATTAACGGAATAGATGAATTTTGTAGTGTTTCCACCTTCCAGAATACCTTCGGGAAATTCGAAACTACCTGGCAATACAATGTGAGGCACATGAATTCCAGAGAATTTTTCAGCTACGTTATCTTGGCTAGGTTCTATGAATTCGGGCTTGTTTTTCCTATGGGCAAGCCTATTGAAGAAGCCTCTGGCCACATTCTTGTCGGAATATGTTTCCGTATCGGTGAAAAGCAGGATAGTGTCAATGAAATCTGTGAGTTGTGGTATGACATGTAACCCAACACCAGAAAGCAAGTACAAAGACCTAAATTCCTGTATTTTCTTAAACTCCTGATGGCTTAAGGTCAAAGTGATTTTGACTGGTTTTTCCTCAGTCACATATAGGTATCCTTATGTCATATTTATGTTGTAGTTGACCCAATCATTTTTAGTATAGTATTGCATCAAGACATACATATGTCTTCACCACCTACGAGAAAAAGAACAACCATATACCTTTCAGAAGCCGAGAAAACAGCGTTGGAGAAGAGGGCTGTTGATGCTGGATTTTCACTTTCAAGATTCATTGTGCTTGCTGGCCTAAACTACGTTTTGCCCTTTAAGGTGATAAATTCGACTGTAAATGACCCCAAGGGAGCTGCGATAAACAATGACTGAGGTCTCCATGATTCCACTGAAAGAAAAAGCAGTGAAGTTTCCAGAGCCCGCTAGGACGCTTATTCTAAGCGAACCAGACAATATGGACGCAAAGGAATTCATCACAAAATTAGGAACCTGGGAAAAACTTCTAGGAATGCAAAACACACGGTAGGAAATTTCAATGGCAGAAAAGAAAGGGAAAAAGGAAAAAGTTAGCAACAGTTTCCAAGGGGAAAATACCTATCCGAAATATAAGAGTTATGAAGAGTTCCAGTTAGAGGTTCTGACTGGGGTGCCTTCCCATTCAAAGGCCCTCAAGGTCAAGGCGAGCCTGGATCTCATACAGACTGATGCCCAAAGAAAGGAGGCCCTCAAGTTCCTGGATGAGTGTCTCAAAGGTGAGGATAACCACATATTCCGGGACGAGATCCTGACGGTAAAGGCAGAAATTGAAACAAGGTCACCAGACAAACGGGGAAGCCAAAATGGCGACGAAAATGAAACAGACAAAGACCTTCTTGAAATAGTTGGGAAAGGTTTCAAGGAATTTTTCACTGACCAGTACGAAAATCCCATGGCCCTGGCAGAGACTGGGGAAGTCATTCCAATACAGGGCAAAAAGTTTGAAAACATCCTCTCCAGGCGCTACTACTCAGAAAAAGACAAAGTTCTGTCTACTCAAAGGATTGGAAATATTGTAAGGATATTTGAGATGAGCGCCTTTGAGGGGCCAAGGCACTCTTTAGACGTCCGGATAGCGGGAAATGGAATGGAAATTTACATTGATCCGGGTAACTCTTCTTACAATCTCGTGAAAATAACTCCAGGCAAAATTGAAATCATTAATCCGGAAGTCCCAAGGCACAGGCGCTATAGGGGCACTCTGCCGATGAAGATAGATTTCAGTGGTAGTCGGGAAGACCTTGAACTCCTGGTAAGACAATGGAAGTTTTCGGAGCCTAAAGACCACATGCTTTTCATGGTGTCAAGGGGAGCTGCACTTGTACCAGGGAAACCGAATCCTATTGTCACAGTTTCCGGAGATAATGGATCTGGAAAGTCAAACTTAACATTACTGGCTAAGGCCATGATTGATCCATCTATTATGAATTCAAGTTCCATCAAGGCAGGCAAGGATGATGAGCTTACCCAGGCGCTTGCTCACAATTACAGCGTTAATTTTGACAATGTTACCATACAGCTCCGGGACGAGACAGTAGACATACTATGCAGGGCTTCAGGTGGAGATACGCTAACAAAGAGGGCCCTTTACACCAATGACGATGACTTCTTTCTGACTTTCTTGAGAGATATCGTCATGAATGGCATAAATAACCCTTCAAACAGAGGGGATTTTGCAGACAGAAACCTTGCGTTCTATTTGCTGAGGCCGTCTGGTGAGGAAAGGAAGACAGTCAAGGAACTGTCAGAGGCCCTTGATGAATTGGTGCCTAAGGCCAGGGGTGCCCTAATAAAGGCAGTTGCAAAGGCAATGCTGATTGTGGAAAAGGTTGAGGTGGAACTCAAGGGCTATCTGCCAAGACTTGCAGATTTTACGGTATGGGCTGAAGCAATTTCAAGGTCTCTTGGCTTTGGCAGGAATGAATTCCTTGCAGCATATCTTGAGAAGATCCAGGGAGCAACATTGGATGTAATCACATCTAACACAGTCGCAATGCTCCTGATGCAATTCATGTCACAGCAAGACAGTTGGGAAGGCTCGGCAACGGAACTTTATAATTCGCTCAACGAGCTTGCTGGACCACTTAGATTCCCCAAATCCCCCAATTCCCTGGTGAGGGAGATACATGAATTGAGGGCTACCCTTGAACAGGCTGGTCTCAAATTCGAAGATGTTAAGGATGGGGAAAGGACCAAGAGAATTACAAAGAACTTTTCTCCGCAAATATCGTCAGGTATCGTCATATCGTCAAAGTTGCCTGAAATACTAGGTCCTGAAACTGACGATATACCTGACGATGCTTTTGGTGATATCGTAAGGCAAACGCTTGATGCTGACGGTGTTTTGAGACCGTCAGAAACACCGTCAGGTCAGAGAAGCCGCATTATTGCGAAGATTGACGATGTTTACGATACTTACGATACTATTAAAGTAGCTAAAGGAAAAAGGGGAGAAGAGAAAGGAGCCAACCCGGACCCTAACACTCATGCCGCTTTAGCAACCGGATCGTTAGGTCCCAAGGAGGGCCGGGGCAAAGAAACAGACAGAATGCTCATTGAAATATTGGAAAAGTCCAGGAAAAAACTTGGCGCTCACGAAATTTCAGAACTTTTGCCAGGAAGATCTCCATTCCTGGAATTGACTGAAAGTGAGATCTTCAATCGGTTAACCAACCTGGCCGGGTCGCATCCAAATATCAAAATGGCCAACATGAAGTTCTTCTGGGAGGTTTCCAAATGAATCAGTCCACGCTTGAGACCTTCCTTGAACCAGAGTTCGCTCAAGACAATGGCCACGCTACACAAGTAATAGTCTCAATCCTGAAGGATTTCAATGTGGCATGGACGGACAGGAACTGGTATCTGCATGCACAGGACCTGGTGTATCTGGATGAAAAGCTTGCAGATCTCCTGGTCAAGAGAAGCATTGCCAGGAAACAGGAGGTCGGCTGAAATGGCGGAGTCTGAGGAGATCCGGAGAGAGATCTCATACTGGATTGGCTTCAGGGATGCTCTTGAAATTGCTCTCCTGAAGCCGGAAAAAATCGGAATGCTGCATTCCAGGGCAGCTGAGAAGCTGGGTGACCTGAGAAGGTCCCTCAAGGAATGCGAAGCCCAGGAACTTATTGAATCACAGTCAAGGCCTCCCGGAATCTTGCAGGACCAGGGAGGCCGTGACACCCCTGAAAAAGAGGTAATCTAAAATGTGTTTGGAGCACAAAAAGACATGGTATGAAGGATCTGGCCTGAACCTTCATGCTGCAATGAAGAAGGCTAAGAGTCTGCCACAGAGCATCAGGATATACGGCCTGACAGAAACCGTGAAGAGAATAACCGGGAGGTTTTTCCAATGGTTGTTGAAATTCTGAATAATAGGTTTGAGAATTCCGGGGTTTCAATAAACCAGCTTCACCATATACTGGCCATCCTGAAGGATGAATGGTCCAGGGTTGAGGTATATGCCAATGAAACCTATCACAGTCCTTTTGACGTCTTGATTGAACAGGTCAAGCGTGAGATAAGAAACTGTGGTTTCACCCTTGATGAAGATCCGGGTGCAGATTCAATCGAAACATTAGGTGACCACAAGGTGGGAATGTGGATATTCTATTGCTCCCCGAAAGTCCTTGTTGTTGTCCATTTCAACAATCAGGGAGTGAAATACGACAATGGGGAAGTAGATGTCAGAATCACACTTGCAGGAATACAGGTGATGGAACTTGAGTGACAAGACACCAGCTGGTTCAGGTCCATCAAGGAATAATGGTCAAGGAGGAAACCGCTATTCGGTTCTGGACTGCTTTTCCCAGAGAGATATCGGCAGGGCCGTAACCATATCACTGGTGAATGGCAGGATAGAATCCGGGATCCTAAGGGAAGTGGGTATGTTTGACATCAAGCTTGAACTTCCAACCAGGAAGGACCTCATAGTGTTCAAGCATGGCATCCTGACTGTGAGCGTGATGTAACATGAACTTACTCAATAAATCAAGCTCTCAAGGAGAGGTAAGGACTAATCAGTCAACCCCTCACCTTTCAATCCTGACAACACGGATAAACGGAATAAAATCAAGCGAATGCCGGGGAAATGAAGAAGCACTTTCAATTGAAGCTATGTCAAGATGTGCAAGATTCGATTTCTGTTCAGCTCCTAAGTGCCCATTAGACATTCTCATAAACCTCAGAACTGAGATAGACGAAGATCCCAGGTGTGAAATGGCGAAGGCAACCCGTCATAAGTATTGGGAATCCATGCCCGACTATCTCAATACGGAATTGAAATTTGAAGGATACTTCGAAGTTGAATACAACAGGATGAAATCAGCAAGGGCCCGATTCGATGCATTGCCTGAAGAAAAGAAGCGGGAAATCAGGGAGAGGATGAGGAATGTTCACAAATCCGTTAGAGCCTGAAAGGAAGCACCCATTCATTCCTGATGACAACAGGATCCCGATAGATGAACCGTTTCTCCCAGGAGATCCGGGAGATGAACCTGATGATGACTGAAACAGTAACACTGGATGATTTCTTCCAGTCTCCAGGCTGCAAGAAGTCAGTGATAAGGTTCGACAAGCTGGTAAAAGCATACGAAAAGAACACAGGCAGGAAGTTCACGGACCTTGACGATCTCAACGCATGGTCCTGTGATATTCAGGGGATGCCTGGCTTCAGGCATCTCAGGGCTGCAAGATGGAATATGGGAAACCTGGCCACAGCTTACAGGCTTTGGAAAAGAGAAAAGAAAAGGGGCATCATGCCGTAATGTCCGTTACCATTGACGAATACAGGGAAAAACTCCGCTCTCTCATAGAAGAAAGATCGGATGCCATGGAAAAGCTGGACCTGTTCATTGAATATGCGGCCTCCGGACACGATGAGCTCCTCTATGAATCCGGGCATGATGCAAAACAACACCTGCAACGGCTCATGCACCTGATATCTGAAATTATAGTATTCAGCAGGAACATTGAGTAATTATACCGGAAATTTCAGGCCTGAATTTTGAAGCAATGTATCTGGAGATTACCTTGAAATTTTGTAGTTTTCAATCTTCAGGAAGGTATCATCACCAACAACCTTGTAGGCCGAATATTTACTGCGAAGTGCCCTCTTCATGGCCTTCGATACGGACTTGAACAGGTACACAGTGTTGGCCTGGCTCAGGGGAACGAAACCTTCCGTTGCGTCCTCATATTTCATCTGGACTTCCTTAAGCGATTTCTCAAGCTCTGAAATTCTGGCCATGAGCCTATTCTTCTGCTCATTCATTTCCGATTCCAAACTAGATATCTTCTGCTTAAGTGATGCATTTTCACCAAGGACCTTCTCAATGCTCCTGTATTCCCCAAGCTTCACTTCCATTTTGTAAGCCTGGTCCTCAAGGGCCTTGAGTTCACTTTCGGAGGTCTCAATCTTCTCTTTCAGAAATGCGATTGTCCGGTTGCTGTCTGTAATCTGCGAACTGAGTTTCCTGATTGTTTCATTGAGGATATTCTGTTCAGAAAATTTCCTGTTCTGCAGCTCATCAATTTCTGCCAGAAGTTTTTCCTTCTGTTCAATCAGGCCAGAATCCCCGAAGATCTCATCCCTTAGAATGACATCATGTTCCAGCGATTTTCTGAGTATTTCTGAATAGCTGGGATGGTTGGGGTTGGCAAGGTCCACAATGAAATTTCTCAACGATTCAACCTTGGTATCTTCCTGGTCAAATTCAGATGTGAGACGGTGGTAGAAGTACTGCAATCTCCTTATGCCTTCGTCGCTGTCGTGAACGCTCCGGATGAACCTAATAAGTTCTTCTTTCCTTGGGAGCTCATCAGAGTAGTACCAGTCAGGCAGGCTGCCTTCCTGCCTTCTGGCCTTGATTGCGTCCTGAAGGAGCTGAGACGCATTGATGTTGTTTTCCTCAAGGTAACTCTTCAGGTCCTGCGGGATAGATACTGTTGTTCTTATGGATTCGGTCATAAGGCATAACCCCTGAAGGGGGAAATAAGGGTAATGCATAACCTGCCGGGTGCATTATTCCGGTTCGGCATAACGGGATAATGCCCTAAAACCTTGGTTCTTCTGACTATCCTCTGGTGAAAGGCATAACTTTCTTGTGTTTCATGGACCGCACTAATTGACACCGATCTCATGAGAGAGGGGTATAGGGGTTTCAGATCTGGCCACAATTTTTCCGGAGATCTCCTGGGTGACACTCCTGGTTTAAATACACCAATAGAAGATCTTTCTGGCCACAGCCAGACGGGAATGTTCGCATGGTTGCTAAGGGCCCCTCTCACCTAACGTGTGGTCCAAGATCAACGGTAATTGATAGAAGACTTCCATAATTATAAATATCGACTGCGGTTTAATTATTGATGAGCGGAAAATACAAAGGTAAGCAATCGGATCCAATAGCGAATCTAGGATTTATCATCGCCGGTATATCCGGCGCGATTGGAATTTACCTGATTGTATCAGCCATTCTGCACCCTTAGTTTATGGCTGACAATTATGAAAACCTCTCCAAAACATGAAGAGAAAAGAACCTCATATACTGGAGCCATAGATTTCATAGGGCTTGCTCTGTCTATCGCGCTTTTGGTTTATGCGCTCTCAGGCCTTCTCTGATTTTACAGCTATTGAATTTTTTCAGCCCATATAGGTTGTGAGTAAGAACTCCTGCCCTTACAATATCGATAAATTGTAAGGTTTCACTGAAAGTCTTCCTGGTAATCTCCTAGGAGAAACCCAGACCTGGCCTCATCTACTGCCACTCTAAAGGAAGGTATTAATTCAGAGCGGTCGCAGTTTCCTTGGTTTCCTTCAAATGCAGAGGGGTTCCCTGGGTATCACCCCATGGTCGATCGATTGAAAAGGATCCTTGAAAATTTCAAGGCCCGGTCCCGGTGTCACCTACCAACCTGGAATGGCTTAAATGCCTCCAAGGAGACAAGAACAGCAGAGCCTAATAAAAGGAAAATTAATATTGTGGGGGTGAATATAATTTTATGAATAATCCCAGGAAGAAGTCAAAATTCAAATTGGCTGTAGGTTATGGCATGATTGCTTTTGGAGTTTTAGGACTGGCCTGGGTTTTCGGACTTCTTTGAAAAGAATTTGGCGGGAGATATCCATCCATTAGGGCAGTGAGGATGTCACTACATTGCTGAATTGAATGTTTGAGAAAGCCTTGTCCTCAAGGACACCTGAGGACACCCAGGAGGACAGCACAATTTTCCTTATATTTCTCAGACTCCCCAAGCGATTATGTCCTCTTTTTCCACCACTTCCAACTTTTCATGTAATAATTGATTAAGAAAGTTGAATGGAAAAGGCCATTCTTTGAAGTTAATTGATATATTAGAGAAGCCGGGTGAATTCGTCTATCGTGAGGCGGGCCTGCTTGATGATAGACCTCAAAGTGCCAGTTTTTAGTTCCTTGTGGTTTGGTACCGAAACCGTAAGTGCTGGGTTCTCTTTCCGTAAAATCATGTGGCTTCCTGTTTGATGGTCTATTGAGAACCCAATTCGTGTAAGGGCCTTAACAACGTCAGAGCCTGAAAGTACTGGCAATTTAGGCATCTATGGGAACTTCCACCGATGTTTCAACCGGAATTGGTTCACCATGTTTCCGGAGACTTGCAATATATCCGCTGATCGCATCTTTGATGTTGTTCAAAGCCTCCTCAACGGTATCTCCTTCTGATATGCAACCTGGAAGAGCAGGTACTGTCACGGTGTAACCACCCTCTTCCTGTGGTTCCAGGACAACAGTGTATTTCACAAATATACAATAGAAGATTATGAGATAAAGATTTCCTCCCTGGAGATTATAATTTCACGCGGGAAGTTTGATCACAGCCTTGTCTCCCCTAGGGTATATTTGAACAAGTTCCCATCCTTTGTTGAGATATGTCTCCAAGTCTCTTTCGGGTATGGTCTTGTGCTTATTGCCATTGTTCAGTTCTTGGGCTTTCTGGTCCTGGAATATCTCCCCTAATCGTTTTTGCAGGTCAGCAATGTTGAGCGAAATTAGTTCTTCCTTCTGTTCATCCGTGAGTTTCATTTTGAATGCAGTCTCCATTATGAAAATTGCAGTATCCCTCTGTATCTTGATCGAGTCCTCCTCTTTTATTCCCGTCTTTTCAGTTTCAAGGAACCCCAGAGATTTTTCATAAGAAGATCTCATGTCTTCAATAAGATCTTCAGGCAGCATGTGTTTGTTCACAGTGTATCTGTGCTCAATGTCCCCTTTGTGCCCCATAAAAAAGGCCCTGTAGTCCCTCATTATCAGACCCTTTGATTCTGCCATGAGGAGCTGAGTGTCAAAGTAGGCCCTCAAGACATAAGGCCTCCAGCCAAAGCCTGCCTTCCTTATGGCCTGCCTCACTATATCGCCTATGTTTATGGTCCTTATGAACGAAGACTGGGACCTCAAGCTGAATTTGGCAGGGACCACAATTGGGGAATCTCTGGATATATTTTCACCTTCACTTAACCGCTCTTCAATGTAGGCCTTGAGGTAAAAGCAGCCTTCATTTCCCAGGAACGTGATATACTGATGCTTTGCTTTGCTCAATTCAGGCCTGACAACAACCATGGCCGGAATCTTTCTGAAATTCACAGAATTTTCCAGGATTTCAAGATCCGGGATATCTGACAATTTGAGGCCATCTTCCCCCATGTAGTTCCCGATGACTTCAGGCCTCATTCCAGACTGGGCCATAAGGACGCATGCAGCTCTGGCCCTTGGGTCCCCGGATGCGAAGATCTTCTTCAACTCCTCAGCTGTAGGGATCCTTTCATCCTTGAGTGTAGGAGCACCGTCAGGATCCTTGATTTTCATCTTCCTGGTTAACTTCCTGTCATTATGCGCAAGCCAGGATTTGACCGCTTTAACAGTTGATAAAATATAGCTTCCTGCAAGGCCTCTTTTTTCCATCGAAGTGATTTCATCACTTATGAGGTCAGTTATGGCCTTATCATCAAGGACCAGAAGACCATGAGGGGAATTTCTAACAGAAACACAGAATGAGCCCAACCTTCTAAGATAAGTATCAGCTGTGATCCTGGAAGACCTTGACATTTCATCATACCATCGCCTAACATCCTTGCTTTTCATCAGATTTTCATACTTCTTTGCAGGACCTGCCATGTAGATAAGAAGGCTAGAGTCTATTTAATAGTTCCTAAACCCTATATGGTTCAAATCTCAACGGTCCCATAGAGTGCAGTGTCGGTCCCATATGGATTTGACACTGCATCAACATTTTCAACCGGCTCTAATCCCTGGTTTCCCGATTTTGTTTTCTTGCATCGGGAGTGAATCACATTTGACGGAGACACCCCATTACATCAGTGAGCCTTACTACACCTACTAGATAAAAAGGTATATATTTGTACTCTTTCGGTATACTCGGTATATGGAGTCTACCACCATCAAAGTTCCTAAGCAAACAAAGGAAAAGTTGTTAAGACTTGCATCCAAGATCCAGATTGAATCCGGAAAAAATGTCACTTTGGCCCAGGCTATTGAGTATCTGTTAAAACGAAGTGAAATCGACATGAGTAAGGTCGAGTCTGTAAGAAAACAACTGTGGGGACTGGATTTATCTCAAGATCTGAACGAAGGAAGAAGAGAAGATGAGCAGTAGTCCTGATGCTATTGTGCTGGACACTGGAGTGTTACTGGATGTTCTTGACGGCAAGAATGAAAATTTGTATAACAAGATAGTCCATAACTCTGTAGATGCATATATTTCCAGAATGTCACTCACTGAACTCAGTTATGTTGTATACAGGAAAATTGGGGTAGAAAGTGGGCGAAGGGTCGTAGATGATTTATTAGCCTCCAATCTTTTAAAAATTGTATCGCACGAAGGGGTTCATGACCTTGCGGCTGAATTAAAATGCCGATACTCAATCTCCATTGGAGACTGCTACTCTCTGGGACTTGCGAAGCTCATGGGCCTCTCTGTTTACTTCAGGCCGGAAAAAGAGATCATAATGATTCTAGAGAAACTGAGAGAAGAATGTGATGTTGTGATAACTGGATGAGATACCAACTCAATGCGTGAAAAATCAGCTGTTGCAAGCTATATCTCTAGGACCCCATGCCGTATTAGTTTTAGGTTCTTTTTTACTGCCAGAGTTCCGCTTTTTCTCTTAAATAGGCCGTTCCTCCAATTTGACTGGGACATAGGATAAGTCTTGAAAATTCCCCAACATTAAGGCCAGCTTGATTGACGGTGGCCCTCAAAGTGCCAGCTTTCAGTTCATTGTGGTTTGGCACTGAAACAGTACACACCGACCTCTTCTCTTTCCGCAAAATTATGTGCCTTCCTAGTTGATGGCCTATTTAAAATCCAATTCTTGTTAGGGCCTTTATTACATCCTATCCTGAAAGGACTGCCAATTTAGGCGTCCATGGGACTTTCACCAATATTTCAACCGTAATTGGTTCCCCATGTTTCCTGAGGCTTGCAGTATATCTGCAGATCTCATCTTTATCTTTGATGTTTTTCAACGCCACTTCAGCGGAATCTCATTCTGATATGCAACCGGGAAATGCAGGTACCTTCACGGAGTAACCGCCTTCTACCTGTGGTTCTAAGACAACAGCATATTACTTTTTTTAAAAAGCCAATGATATGAGGGCCGTTGAAATTATAGCACCAAACGTAGTCCAGTAGATGGCCTGATATGCCTTTCTGTTTGCAAGTTCTCCCATTATCCTGCTGCTTTTCCCTATTATGCCCAGTATGAGCATCGGGCCAATAAGAACAAACACAAATGTTACCAGAAGGTAGAGAGAGGCATTGACCAGCAATCCTGAAGGAATCAGCATAGCTGCCACAACTGCTGGAAGGCTTTCAATCACATA
The DNA here is from genome assembly GCA_021850545.1 of Thermoplasmata archaeon. Classification (GTDB taxonomy): domain Archaea; phylum Thermoplasmatota; class Thermoplasmata; order Thermoplasmatales; family Thermoplasmataceae; genus JAJZOM01. The sequence goes on from JAJZLU010000035.1 coordinate 113,361, forward strand.
AATTACCCACACTGATTCCTTCTTCACCCCTATGGATTCTGCAAGTCCCCACGCACTAGCTAGGGAAATGACTACAAGTGCAACAAAGCTAGCGGATATGAGCCCCAATCCAAAAATTATGAGTGAATACTTTCCAGCTATTGGAGAGAGCACTGCCCCCAGCTGAGATGCAGTCGCAAAGGCCCCACTTTGGCTTGCCCCTTTTACTCCTGTAAAAGTCATTTCAATAATTATCATGAGGATTTCAGTAGCAATTGCTCCGATCAAAGTTTCTTTCCTCATTATACCAAGCGATTTCCGCTTCTGGCATGCATTATCTTCCAGATTCAGTTCCTTGGACTTGATGCCTGTAGCCGATGCCTGAAAGAAAATCATGAATGGCATTACTACTGCACCCACATTTGCTGCAAGAAGAAAGAAAAATGTAGGTGAAACTTGAAATTGCATGGGATCTGCAAGGCGGGATCCAAGCGGCTCAATACCTTTCATCAAAAGTGTAATTGTCAGGCTGGCGAGCAAGATTAAGCTCACAAGTATAAGGGGCCTTTCTGCCTTTACATACTTCCTCTTGGTTACCAGCAAAATGTGCATTAAATAAATCACTGGGATAGTCAAGTAAATAGATAGGCCGACAATCTCTAGACCCACTGCTATGCCAATATATTCGATTGCATAAGTTACTACATCAGTTATTGCCATGGGCACTGTCATCAAAAGGGAAACTCTTCTTCCGTAATTTTCCCGTATAACTGTTCCAAGACCTTTTCTTGTGGCAATGCTAATTCGGCCTGCAAGTTCCTGGACGATGTATAATGGGATTATGAGAACCAGGAAGAGCCATATAAGCCCATATCCGTACAGGGCACCAGTTTGTGCGCCACCGATAATACAGGCTGCATCCACATCTGCCATCATGACAAGCCATGCTGGTCCGAATTGCTTGAAGAATCCGTTCCCCTTAAGTCTGCTATTTAGGTATTTAATAGCTTCCCCGCTGCCAATCAATGTCATCTGGCAATCTCCAAAGTCAGTCTCAAGTAAATTAGGTGAACCTAAAAAATGTTTTCGTAGGATTAGAATTTTCAAGAGTTTAATCGAAATAAAATGATAATAGTACTACACTCGGGCATGCGTGAAATACTGAATATTCCTCATATGAACTGAAAAACTAATAAGGAAAACAGTTCTGGCATTTCCAATGGTTAACAGTGATGCACCAAAGGCAGCAATGTCATGGAGTTCCGGAAAAGATTCTTCCATGGCACTTTTTGAGGTGTTAAACTCCGGCAGGTACGATGTGGTAACCCTTCTGACCACTGTAAATTCAGATTATGAGCGGGTCTCCATGCATGGCGTCAGGGAAGATCTGCTCCAAAGGCAGGCAAGGGCCTGTAGTTTGCCAATTCTTAAGGTTAAAATACCAAAAAAGAGCACCAATGAGAACTATGAGGGCGCAATGCAAGAAGCAATAGGCAAACTAAAACACCAGGGTGTCAAATATATGATTTTTGGTGACATCTTTCTTCAGGATGTGAGGGATTACAGAATCAGAATGATGGAAGGAACGGGGATTGAGCCAGTTTTCCCGCTATGGGGAAAGGATACGACTAGGCTTGCCAAGGAAATTTTCGATGCTGGAATTAGGGCCAAAGTGTCCTGCCTGGATCCAGCGAAGGTGGGTATATCACTGGGGGGAGCTGATTTCGACCAAGAATTCCTCGAAAAACTGCCAAGCGGCGTTGACCCCTGTGGAGAGAACGGGGAGTTCCACACATTCGTATACAGTGCACCTTTCTTTAAGGAGCCAATAAGGATAAGAACTGGAGAATCAGTTTTAAGGGACGGGTTTTACTTCACTGATTTAGTTCCTGAATAGAAACTTGGATCACTTGAATTCCCATTCTAAATTCTGAAAAATGATTAAATGCAAATACCACATAATTGCGTATGGCAAGCTTAAAGGATTTTCAGGGTGCTACCCAGTGGGACGTTGCCCTAAAGATACATGAACTGAATGAGGCTGGCAGCCAGGAATTCAAATCAGCAGAATACCTAATCAATGTGTTGAAGTCAAGAGGATTTCAGGTAAAAGAGCACTACAATGGAATACCTACCGCATTCCGTGCTGAAAAGGCCATCGGAAGGGGAGGACCAACTGTGGCGTTCTTAGCTGAATATGATGCACTCCCCGGGATAGGCCATGCGTGCGGCCATAACCTCATTGCAGCTTCTGCACTTTTCTCTGCAATCAGGTCCACTGAAAAAATCCAAAACGGGAAGATAGTTGTCATTGGAACGCCCGATGAGGAAGGAAGTGGAGAATTCTCTGGGTCCAAGATACTCATGGCAAACAGTGGGGTCTTCGAGGATGTGGACCTTGTACTCGGCTCCCACCCCGGAGACAGCTGGGATGTGGGAAGACAATCTCTGGCTGTCCGGGATTATGAAGTAACTTTCACGGGGCTTGCTTCCCATGAAGCTGCAGATCCAGATAAAGGAAGGAGCGCCCTTGATGCTGCAATACTAACGTATACGGGTGTGAACATGATGAGGCAGCATGTGAGAAGGGACCTCAATGTAGTAATTCATGGCATAATAAAGGAAGGGGGGACGGCATCCAATGTTACACCGGAGAGGGCTGTGCTTGTCTATGGCATAAGGTCTTCCAGCGTGAAATACCATGGGGAGCTTGTGAAAAGATTCGAGAAGATAGTGGAAGGTTGCGCAAACGCTACCGAAACCCGCCATAAAATAAAGGAAATCGGGCCACTTTTTGCCACCACAAAGATAAATTCTACCTTATCCAACTACATCAGGGACAGGCTGAACGAAAAGGGAGCTCAGTGCCCTCCTCTGGAAGAAACTTTCTCCAAGCAGCCTGGGGGTTCCACTGACTTTGCCAATGTATCACAGGTTAAGCCTGCACTTGAAGTGGATTTCCAGATCGCTGATGAAGGCACGCCGTGGCACTCACATGTTTCACTCGAAGCGGCCAAATCGCCCAGGGCAAGGAAAGCACTGGACTTGGTTATTGAGGTTCTCAGCGACACCGCCAGAAAATATACAGAAGATGCTGATTTCAGGGAGAAGATTAAACAGGACTTTCAATCATCGGGCAATTGACTTTCTCCCCATACATATTCTAGGAGGCTCGTCCATATAGGTGGCTTGCCAAAATTTAAAGTAAAATCAAGCCTCTAAGACATGGGTTGCCAACGCCAATCTGGTATGATCAGAGTTGAAACCTAAGAGAGGAACGGATATCTATGGCTGAAAGAAGTTCTGCACCGACAAAGAAACAGTTAGATTTTATAGACAAACTGAGAAGCGCATCCCCAGAACGTGAGGAAGTAGTCTTCAAATTCCTTGATTCTAAGGAAAAGGGAAGCATAAGCGAACTTTCTGTTCCCGAAACCTCTGAACTTATAGACCGGCTTAAGGCGATAAAAGTAGAGGGCGAAAATATTTCTGCAGGATTTGCAACAGGCAAGCAGATAAGCTTCCTGACAAATCTTCAGGACACTGAAGAGAGAAGAAATGCTGCGAGGGAGTATCTTCACAAACTGGGAAAGACCTCGGTGAACGAACTTGCCATCAACGAAGCCTCTGAACTTATTGACTCCCTTATGAAAATGCCCAGGGGAGATAGGCTAGACGCATCTGAGCTGGCTCCAACCTCAAAGCAGCTTAAGTTCATACAGAGTTTACAGAAGTCCCCCAATGGAACCGGGACAATAAGTTCTTACCTTAAGAAACTCAGAAAGGGGCAGCTGGAAGAACTCACCAGGAAGGAAGCCAGCGAACTGATAGAAATGCTCAAAAGCTCATCCCAGTAAATTGGATAGTTCTACTCTGGCCTATATTCGTTTCTTCATATAGAATCAAGTGATCTATTGTACCAACATTTTTACAATATACCTAAGATATCACCGAACATGGGTTCGGCATTAGCCCTCATGTCATCATCGGATAAACTCAAGATCATTACGGATTCATTCAAATCCTCACAAATTATTGGCATTTTAGATGGAGAAGGGCCCATAACCGTATTCGCCCCCATTGATATCGCGGTCGCACAGGGACATGCAGGAAAATTCAAGGTCGCGCAGGGAAATTCTGACCAATTCCAGATACTTGTAAAGTATCATGTGGTGAAAGGTTACTACCCCACCAAGGTACTTATGGAGTCTCTGAAGAAGAAAGGGCATCTGGAGCTTGAAGCGCTGTGCGGGAAAAAACTTGTAATTAGGGCATCGGGATTTTTTAGGACCCATATCAAGATCAATGATGCAAATATAGTGTCTGCAGACCTTGCTGCTGATAATGGTGTTATTCACACAATCGATACTGTCCTTTTCCCGCCATAGTTCACATCTGGCATCAAGTTCATTTTCTTAAAGTCCTATTCCGCCGTCCACAACCAGCGTATGGCCAGTAATGAAGGTGTTTTCAGGATTTAGGAGAAAAGCCACTGCCCTGCCAATGTCTTCGGGCTCACCCCATCTTTTCATTGGCGTCGCTTTCTTAATCTTGCTGCTGAATGATTCATTTTCCCATCCCTCACGGTTCATGTCAGTCCTGACATATCCCGGTGCAATAGCATTCACCCTTATTCTGGGAGCCAGTTCCTTGGCGAGCCCCCTGGTCAGGTGGATTAATGCGGCCTTTGAAGCCTGGTAACCATGGGCCCAAGGATCTGCCCTGAATCCATAAACAGATGAAATATTCACGATGGAACCGCCATCAACTATGGTTTTATTCAGGTTTCTTGCAAGGTAGAAAGGAGCCGAAAGGTTGAGGCCAATAATCTTCTCCCAATCCTCATCCTTGATCTCATCAAGGGTTGTTCCCTGATATATTCCGGCATTATTTACGAGTGCAAAGAGCCTTATTCCCCTTTCCAGCAGCTTTCCAGTGAATGCTTCGATCTGCGATCTTGAGGTAAGGTCAACCTGGATTGGCTCTGAATTGGCTCCAATCGCCGAAATTTCAGCAGTAGCCCGTTCAGCTTCCTTCCGGTCTGAATTGAAGGTAAAGATAATGTCGTAACCTTTCGCGGCCAGTTCCAGAGATATGGCCTTTCCAATACCCCTGCTTCCCCCAGTAACCAGCACAGTCTTATTGCTTGAAATATCTGACATTTGAAGTTAACATCCCCTAAATCGATTTTATTGTTGTGATGCTTGCCTCTCTGCATCCTCACGAATTTTTTTCAGTGCTGATATGGCCTCATCCACATGATGTTTGGCATTCATCTGGGAATTGTAGACATGGGCGATCTTCCCATACCTAGAAATAACAAACGTAGTCCTGGGAGGCAGAATTGATCCTTTGACATCATACTTGCGCCGAATCTCCTTTTCGGGGTCGCTTACCAGGGTAAACTGGAGCTTGTGGTGGTCTTTGAACTTCTTATGGGAATCTGTAGAGTCAGAACTCACCCCTATAACTTCTGCGCCCAGTTCCTTGATATCATCCCAGTGGTCCCGGAATGAACAGGCTTCCGCCGTGCAGCCCGGAGTCTCATCCTTTGGATAGAAATACAGAACCACCTCCTTCTCCTTAAGAAGCTCGCTGAGCTTTATGCTGGCGCCGCTGTCTGTGCTTGCTTCAAAATCTGGAGCCGTATCACCGATGTTCAATGCCATTAGCAATATCAGCAATTACTCCTATTTAAGAATTGATTTTGGCCCTTGAATAATGGATTCGGCTATGCGAACTGGCCCGCTTCCCTTGACAGGGTTGCATCATGGCTAAAATTTGCAGCAAAACCCCATGAGGAATAAGACGGATATGTGCCGTGGAGATGGATAATTGATGATATCGAAGGAAATGGTTGAATCCATTGGGATATCTTACCCAGAAAAATTCCACATGAATCTAATGGAGGAGCCTTTTCCATGGTTCCTGCTTTCTTTACTATTTGGAGCCCGGATACCTGAATCCATCGCTGTGCGCACATTCTACATGTTCAAAAGTGAAGGACTCCTTACACCTGAATCCCTTATAAAACGCGGTTGGGAAAGCCTTGTTGTGCTACTGGATTCAGGAGGATACACAAGGTATGACTTCAAAACTGCAACAAAGCTGATAGAGGCCTCTAAAAACATAATTTCGGTAGGCTCACTCAATAAAATCCATGAATCCTCCTCTGAAGTAGATCTGCCCAATAACCTGAGATCGCTGGCAAAAGGTATTGGAGACGTCACAATAGGCATTTTCCTGCGTGAAATGATCGGTATCTGGAATAAGGCCAAGCCGCTTCCAACTCCTCTGGTTAGGGCAACAGCCAGTATGCTTGCAATAGATCCTGTTTTACTTGCCTCAGCGTTAGGAGTACGTTATGGGTTAATGGAATCCTTCCTTGTCAATGTTGGAAGGAGGTGTTTCAGGTCAAGTTGCAGGAAATGCATCTTTCCTGACCAGCGCCAAGAATATCTCAAGGAGAGCAAGAATCCGCTGTTGCAGCGCCGATAAGCATTTAACAAGTTAGAGTACAAGCCAACTGATTTTACCAGTGATATTGGAAGTTGCGTGAGCCATCCCTATTGCTGTCAACACAAGGTTGTGTGATCCAAAAAAGGAGAATTTAAATGGAGGAAATATAGAATCCTTTAATCTGGGTTCTTGGCGTTTTCCAGTTCAGCCCACTTCTTTTCAAGCTGAGCCTTGAGGTTGGTAGTCTTCGCACTCTTGTCCTCTTTCCTGCGCAATTCCTCAGGTGACCTCAGCCCACTCCCAACATCGTACCTGAAATTGATGATTGAAGATTTAGTGGTCTTGTACCTGTTTGAAAGCTCGGCAATTCTTGAATCCACCGAACTCAGAACGTGTTTCATGACTCCATATTCAAGGGAATCCTGCAGGGCCCTTCTAATGACATCAAGTGCTGATTCATTTTCCTGGCGAAGAAGGTTTATTGCTGAAAGCTCTTCGAGACCTAGGGTTATGCTGACCTCTTCAAGGTCTTCAAGTTCCTCCGGGTCTTCCGGTTTCGGTTCAGTTTTTTTCCCTTTATTTGAAACCATGATTTTCATCCTTAATTATCCAAAGGATGATTTCGATTAGTCTTCGATATAAATAGTTTCAGGCTAAAAGAAAGTGACAAGTAGATCACTTACTTTGATCTACTTGCTGCATCCCTATAGCCCAGAGCATTGGCAAACTGCACATCTTCTGATGGTATCTTAATCATTGCGCCCGGGGCGAGAGATTCCAGTTTGTGCCCAATAAGGCTTGATCCTCCACCAACAGGTATGAGTGCAGTTATCCTGTCAAGCTCTTCCCTGAGGTTTTCCCTGAGTTTGTCAAGGATCCTTGAGGCAAGGTTGTTAAGTATTGGCTCTGAAACTGACGGGCCGCCTACCTCTCTCTGCTTGAATACAACGGTCTGGGAGATAGCTTCCCTTGCTATATCAGTCGGAACGATGAATCCCGTTTCCTTGGCAATTGCCTTGCCTATTCCGGATACAACATCTCCTACGCCAGCCTGTATGCTGAAGGACATTCCTACAACAGGCTCCATGTTCTTGAGATTGACTGTTAGGACATCAGTCGTCCTGGATCCGATATCAATTACCACGCCATATCCGTACTGCGTTTTTATGAGTCCCTGGTCAAGAAGGAACAGTGCTGCCCCCACGCCCTGTGGCCTCATTACTAGTTTTGAAATCTTGAACTTCCTGACTTCTCCGGAAGCGGCTTTCAGCGATATTTCCTTGCCCTCCAGAAATTCCTTTGCAGCGGCAACTTCGTGCTCGAATGTTCCCAGAGGCGTTCCGCTGCCTATTGTCAATTCAGTTAAAGCTCCATCCGTGCCCGCACCGCTTACCCAGAGGGCACCGGCCAGCAACGGAAGTGAATCAGGATCTGAAAGCCTGCCATCTCCCTGTGGTTCCCTTACGCTTGCTCCTGTGGCATCCTCACCAAAGAAGAAGGGCTCTCCATCGTCTATTGAAAGAACTGTTGTTGTTCCTCCAAATCCCCAGCCTTTTGTTTCTGTAGGGGCCCACCTGGATGGGAACTTCTCTCTCTTTCCATCGGCTCCTATGACTTTTGTGTCTCCGTATCCCAAGTCAACTCCTATTGTTATCAAATATCCTCACCTTTTCCATAATCCCGGAACCATAACATGGGGTAGTAACAAACATGGACGTTCTGGGGCTGTTTCCTAGATTTCCCATAATGCCATAGTTAGCTAATTGCAGTGCCATGCTACTCTGTTCCAAGCTACCTTCAATTGTCAAATACGCACTTAAATGTTTGCATCGTCATCATGAAAGTTCGCTTTTGGTTTGTTGCGTGTTTTCTAAGTTCCATATAAAATATATACCTTAGGTTCACTTTTTGCCTTTTTTTGTACTGTTTTATCTGCAGATGAAGTAACTGCTGCGTATCTATAATATATTTTTCCGTTATTACAAGACATGGACAAAATTGTAAACCAGCTTTATGAGCATGCTTCAGAAGTTGGCTCCAAAGGGCTCGACTCTACAGTTCTTGACGAAATTAAGAAGAGAATTGCAGATTCCATCATCACTTCCTATGGGGCCAGGAATGCCCCGCCTGTTGCAATCGAAAAACGTGCACTCCTACCGTCCTCTGGCAAGCACAATTCTCCAGTATATTTCACTGGCAGGGAGGCTTCTGTAGACCTTGCCACATTCATGAACGGCTCGATGACGAGATACCTTGATTACAATGACACTTACCTCTCAAAAGAGGCCCTGCACCCATCTGACAATGTCCCTCCAATATTATCAATGGCTTTTGCAAAAGATCTCTCCGGAATGGACGCAGCCAAGGCTGTAACAGTAGCTTACGATGTTGTTGGGGCGCTCTCAGATGCGGTTTCAATAAGGGATAGGGGATGGGATCATGTCACATATATATCAATTTCATCTGCAGCAGGCCTTGGACTCCTGTTAGATTTCGACTATTCCAAGTATGAGAACCTTATCAATCTAGCAATCAATAATAACATAAGTTTGAGGCAGACTAGAGCAGGCGAGCTCAGTATGTGGAAGGGCTGCACTGCTTCTGATGCCAGCAGGAATTCAGTTTTTGCGGCGCTTCTAGCAATGGAGGGGTTCACGGGCCCATCGCCGATATTCACTGGGGAAATGGGATTTTTCAAACAGGTGTCTGGAGAATTTGCTCTTGACCTGAAACCTGGAAAGGTCCTCAGGACCATGATCAAGAATTTTCCTGTTGAATATCATGCAATGAGTGCTGCGGAAGTCGCGCTTAACCTCAGGAACAAACTTGAGGGAAAGATAGAGAAGGTTGAGGTTGAAACTTTCGAAGTTGCCCATAAGATAATCATAAAGGATCCTGAGAAGCTTAGGCCAAAGACCAGGGAAACTGCAGACCACAGTATGCCATATATTGTTGCATACACTTTGAAGAATGGGGCCCCTAACCCGAATTCATATGATGAAGCCTATCTGAAAGACCCAGAGATCCTTAGGATTGTCGATGTATCGAGCTACAAGGTTACACAGAAGTTCAATGAAATGTATCCAGAGAACCTTCCAGTTAAAATCAAAGTTACCACCGACAAAGGAGTACTTGAGGAGGAAATGGATGTTCCTAAGGGTCATTTCAAGAAACCATACACTTGGGAGGACCTTGAGAACAAGGGGAAAGCTGTGATGGGTGAAACCAACGCAAAGATACTTGTGGAGTTTGTCAGGAATTTTGAAAAGCGGAGTGTAAGGGAACTCTTCGAGGTGATTTCCGATGTCAATTTTAAAGGATAATGTAAACCAGGGACCAGGGAAACTACGAGAACTCCTGAAGACAGAATTCGTGGCTGCCCCTGGAGTCTTCAACGGGATTACTGCCCTTCTTGCTGAAAGGGCAGGATTCAAGGCAACATACCTTTCAGGGTCAGGGGTGGCTGGGGCAATGGGTCTCCCGGATCTTTCTGTAACGACCTCAAGCGAAGTGGCAGAGGAGATCAGGAGAATCACTTTGGTAAGCAAACTCCCCCTTATTGTGGATGCTGACACAGGCTTTGGAGAGCCCATAAACGTAACTAGGACAGTTAGGCTCTTTGAAAGTTCGGGAGCATCGGCGATGCACCTTGAGGATCAGGTCTTGCCAAAGAGATGCGGCCACCTTAACGGTAAGAAGATTGTTGAAAGGGAGGAAATGACCAGGAAAATAAGGGTCGCAGCGGATACTAGGAAGAACCCGGATTTCATGATAATTGCCAGGACCGACGCACGGGCAGTAAACGGCATTGAGGATGCCATAGAAAGGGCCAATCTTTATGTGGAGTCAGGAGCGGACATGATTTTCACGGAGGCACCAGAATCTGAAGACGAATTCAGGAAATTCCGGAAGGGCGTAAAAGGCCCGCTTCTCGCCAACATGACAGAATTCGGCAAGGGACCACTCCTGTCTATTGAGGAACTCCTGAAGATCGGTTACAACGCTGTGATTTTCCCTTTGACCGCATTCAGGGTCTCCCTTAAGGCAATGGAGCAGACCTATTCCCACATCATGGCTGCGGGAACCCAGAGGGACTACATAGACAATCTGATGACCAGGGCGGACTTTTATGAAGTGATAGGTTATAACCAGTATGAGATTGAAGATGCGGAACTTTCCCGCAGATAGGGTGAATTATAATGACAGATGAAATCACGGTTCCAAAGGGACTCGTTAATGTTATTGTGGACAAGACAGCCATAGCAACCACTGACAATAGTGGTAACCTCCTTTACAGGGGCTACAGGGCAGTCGACCTTGTAGAAAAGAAGAGCTTTGAGGATGCAGCCTACCTTATTGTTTATGGGAAACTGCCTGGCCAGAGGGAGAGGGAAGAATTTATTGGAAAACTAAGAAGCAACTTTGGCGTTGATGAAAACGCCAGGGAAGTCATTTCAATCCTGAAGGAAAAGGACCTTATGAGGTCCCTAAGAAGCATTGTCTCATTTTACCCTTATAAACACACAGAGCCTGATGACCTAATGATTGAGATGGCTGCCAAATTCCCGGAATTCATCTCACTTTCATATCGGCTTGCCCATGGGCTGGAATCACTCAAACCAATCGAGGGCACCTACGCTGAGCGCTTCTATCACCTGATTACCGGTAAAAGTGACCCCCAGAAGGCGAAGTACCTCGGGATTCTGATGATACTTTACATGGAACATGAATTCAATGCTTCCACCTTTGCCCTCAGGGTTACCGCTTCAACACTCGCTGATCCGATTTCATCATTCACAACGGCACTTGCAACACTAAAGGGACCTTTGCACGGTGGGGCAAACGCTGAGATTCTTGATTTCTTCAAGAATTTCAAGAGCACAGATGAAGCCGTAAAGTATGTTGATGAACAGGTGGCAAAAGGGGAGAAAGTAATGGGTTTTGGCCACAGGATATACAAGAGGCTTGATCCTAGGGCCCAGTTCGTGAAAGCGAAACTGAAGGAGATAGCTCCAGACTCAAGAATTCTTCAAATAGCGGAAGCTGTTGAAAATAGAATGTGGGAGAAAAAGAGTGTCCCTGCGAACCTTGATTTCTATGCTGCTATCTACATGGATATCCTTGGTATCCCACAGGACTTTTACACTCCTCTTTTTGCCGCGTCCAGAGTATTCGGATGGGTGGCACACTACAAGGAACAACTCGCAGACAACAGGATCATAAGGCCGTCTTCAAAATATGTCGGTCCTTTTGACCTGAAACTATGAATTGAGCAAGCGCCGCTTTTAACTTGCCAGGCGGCGTCATATCACTTTCAATTCAACTGGGTTTCCATTCCGGTCGTAGGCTATGAAGTTGTTGAGCCCATAGGGATACCCCACGATTACGTGGATAGGGCCAGTATTCTGGAACATTTTGAGATCAGCATCAGATGGTATTGGGACGCCGGATGGATGGGAATGTACTGATCCGACTATGCTGAAATCAATTGGCTTGTTATACAGGTAAAAGAGGGTGTGGTGGTCTCCCTGGACAGTGCCGGGGAGAATTGCGATCTCATAGATCACGTTTTTTTCAGCTTTCATGAATGCACCGAATTCCTTTGGATAGGAATCCAGTGAAGCCTCCATGATCATCCTGAGAGTTCGCTGCCTAATTGACCACATGCTTGATGAGTTTCTCCCTTATCTTGTCATAGAAAGAATCCCTGAATGTAATAAATTCAGCCTTGTTCTCTGATGCAGAAATCTCGATTTCATCGTTCTCGTTAACAGGATACTCAGCCTGGCCGTCTATGATCACAAGGGATTCCTGCCCCGGGCCGCAGAGTTTTATTTTTATTGGCTGGTCGGCAGGAATTACCATTGGCCTCACCCTGGACCTGAATGGTGCAAGGTAAGTGATGGCCATGACATTGAGGGAGGGATGGATTATGGGCCCACCTGCGCTGTAGTTGTAGGAGGTTGAGCCGATAGGCGTTGACACTATAATTCCATCTGCACTTCCGCTGTCGAGGAAGTTGCCACCGGCATAAATCTTGAACTTCCGGATCTTGGCGATCTTGCTAGTGTGTATTACTGCCTCATTGGTTGAATCAAGGACCTCCAGCCCATTTATCTTGACCTTGAGCTTCATATTCTTCTCTATCTTGTAATCGCCTCGTATGAGCTTGTAGATTGATTTCTCAACATCGCCGATTTCAACTTCCGTGAGGAACCCAAGCCCGCCCATGTTGATGCCCAAGACTGGCCCCTTTGCCATCTGGGTTGCCCTCAAGGCAGTGCCATCCCCTCCGACAGCAATGATTATGTCTGCCTTAATTGCCTCCAGATCAGTGCCCCGGATTTCCAGGAACTTGGCACACTCCTTGTCATATATGGTCTGCCAGTCCTTTGGTATTAATTCCACGATTCTGCTGACAACCCTGGCACACCGTTCACAGTTTCTTCTGATCGTAAATGCAATCCTCATATGATTTCACCCAGCATTTCCCTGTTTCTTGCTGCAATAATGTTTGCCCTCACAGTAACATCAAGGCCCATGTTGAATTCCGATCCACTCTGGTCCACTACAACCCCTCCTGCTTCCCTCACAAGGATGACTCCCGCTGCCACATCAATATTCCTTATGTAAGAGCCCCTGCCGACATATGCCATCATGTCCACTGAGCCCCTTGCAACAAGTGCCATTTCAAGGGACGCACATCCCAGGGATCGGTGCCGCCCCGGGAGATCGATGAGCTTTCGCCTCATTTCATCACTGCATGCTCCGACGCTTATTGTGTATCCATGTATGGGGACTGGCGACACCCGGATGCTGTTTCCATTGTGTGTGCTTCCCTTGCCCCTTTCTGCATAGAAAACATCTCCCCTTGCAAGGTCCTTGATGTAACCTCTCGTGAGGCTCTTAAAATCATCGTTGAGAGTTGCTATAGAAACTGAATAGAATGGAATCTTGTTCTCTGCATTGAATGTCCCGTCCAGAGGATCGGTCAGGATAGTTTCGCTGTACTTTCTGTCAAGGAAACCAAGCTCCTCGCTCATTATATTGAATGGAAGATCATTTTCCTCAACGTACCTGACTATGATATCTTCACAGGCCTTGTCCAATGCATGGGTTGCGGTGCCATCTGCACCAATGCCGACCACATTCTTGTTCCTGTATTCGCCATTAGAGTCGTGCATTGACTCGAATACCTGGTCACCTATATTGGAAAAATCCCTGTAGAAATCTTCCATGCTGTTATGAATAATGTCAAGGAATAAAAAAAGATGTTTTGGGTTAATCAGGTGTTGTAAGGCTTTCCAAAAGTGTGTTGAGCCTCTGTGGAAGTCTCTTCAGGGCATATCCGAGTACATCAATGGCCTTGTAGGAACCATCCGTCTCAAACTGGAACACGAACTGTGTGTCATCTTCCACCAGCTTCACCGAAGAATAATCAAGAAGTTGTCTTACAGCCTTGCATAAGTTGTCATCTGTGAACCTTATTGTTTTTGAATCTTCTGATAGAACGCTTTGAGGGCACTTTTCCTTTATGGATGCCCATGCCTCAAAATCTGATTTTGTCACGACAAATTCCCTGTGGTACTTATAGAACACCCCAGATGTGGCCTGCCATTTTGTGTGGGTCTTTCCTCTTCCCATTATGGCCTCTCCAGTTACAAGGATAGCCTGTTTTGGCCCAAGCTTCACTATTGGGATGTCAGGATCGCTTGGCACTAGTTCCGGGTTTCCCATTGGCTGGAGGTCGGCAGATGTGACCACGGCCGGCCCAATCTTGTTGATTGAATAGGACATTGTGCATAGAGGACAACCTTTTCCCTCACAGACACACTCATCCCTGAAGTTCATTTTGGGGTCAGTGACCAGTGGCACAAGGGAAAGCCTGTGTGCAACAATTTCGTCAAATAGTGGCAGGGAGGAGTCGTATACATTTCCTTCCCTATCCCTGATCTGTCCGTGGTGGAAAATAACTCTGTCAATTGCAAGTTTGGGAATGTCATCAAGAAGGGTTCTTCTCAGGGCATTAGCTATAGTTGGGGTGATTCCGTCAATTGTAAACCTTATGAATCTGTCTTCTGCCTTAAGAATTTTCAGGGACATTGGATTATACTCTCCTTCCCCTCTTTCCACCCTTCTTCTTGGTTCCGTCGTGTGGGATTGGGGTTACTTCCTCGATCCTGAGGATCTTGAAGCCTGCTCTTGAAAGTGCCCTGATTGCTGACTGTGCACCAGGTCCCGGGATCTTTGATTTGCTTCCCCCTGGGGCCCTGACCTTGATTATCAGGTCTGAAATTTCCTTCTCCCTGAGCTTTTCAGCAATAAGGTCTGCGGCTTTCATTGCAGCATATGGGCTGGATTCTTCCCTGTCATTTCTTACAACCATTCCGCCAGTCGCTTTTGCTATTGTTTCTGCACCGGTAGTGTCAGTAACCAGGATGATTGTGTTATTCTGTGAAGCATAGATATGTGCTATGCCAGTCTTGTTCATCGTTTCACGTCTCCTCTTCTTGGGGCTCCTCTTCTTGGCCTTCTGTCATCTCTTGGCCCTCCCTGTGTCCTTGGCCTCCTATACCCGGATGTCTGTCCGGGAGTTCCCTGTGCACCGGCCACAGCTGCTTGCCCCTCAGCAGGTTCCTTCTCTTCCTGTTCTCCCTCTTCCTGGCCAATGGGGCCGCTTATGATGACCTGCCTCATTGGATGGAGATCATCAGTGAATGGTGACTTTTCGTGGTATAAAATGGAATCCTCAAGCTCACCCTCTACAAGCATTCCTGGAACTGTAACTCTCCTTCCGTTGAGTGTCACGTGTCCATGGGTTATCATTTGCCTTGCCTGTTTTGGTGTCCTTGCGAGATTCTTCTTGAAAACTATAGTCTGGAGCCTTCTAGAAAGAATATCATCTATAGACAGTGAAAGAACATCATCAAGGGTCGCAGCGTGGCTCAAGATATTGTATCTGACAAGCCTGTGTATGAGTGCCTGGAACTGTTTCTCTGCGTTTGAGTCGCTCACCCTCATTCTTGCCTGAAGGTCCCTAGCCTGGCTTCTGAATGACTTGAGCAGTTCCATGCCTTTCCAGAGCTCTCTCTTGTTCTTCAACCCAAACTTGTTGACAATTTCCTTTTCAGCCTCAATTCTTTCTTTTTCCCAAGGGTGCCTCGGCGTAGAATATGTCTTCTTCGGAAATTTAGGATCTCCCATGAATCAGCTCACTCCTTCTTCCTCTGGACACCCATGGTAAGGCCGTGCCTTCCATTGGACCTAGTCCTCTGGCCCCTGACTTTCTTGCCCTTCTCATGCCTTACACCCCTGTAAGACTTAACTTTCTTCATGGCGTTTATATCGTCATTGATCTGAATGTCAAGATCGTTGGAAACCAGGTTCAGGTCATCGCCAGAGACCATTTCGCCCCTGTGGTTAAATGCCCAGCCTGGAATCCCCTCATACTGCTTTGTTTCGATATATTCCCTTAGCCCATCCAGTTCCTTTTCGCTAAGCTCCCCAATTTTCTTATGTGCTGGGAGACCCAGCTGCTTAATGATCATGTGAGACAGCCGAATTCCAATGCCCTTTAAATCGGCAAGCGCGAGCTGAACGGTGCGCTCTCCATCGAGGTCCCTGCTGGCGACCCTTACGATGTATTGGAAATCTTCTCTCTTCTCTCTTTTTGTTTCAGCCATTGAACCATCCTTCGTTTTTGTTTAGCTTACCCTTATTGTAACATATATTAAGATACTTTCGTGAAGCCCTACATCATTTCTGATAGAGAATTAAACTTGATTGGGGACCTCTTTCCCCAATCTATCATTTGTAATGTGTAAAGAGCCTGTGGTCCTCACCGCCATCTAAGGCACCAAGCCTTACAAGGCAATCAATCCAACCATATGAATAGTTCAGAGCTGCGAATGCATTTATCATGTCTCCTTTTTCCTGAAAATGTTTTGCATCACTGAAGTAGCTCTTGATCATTTCCATCGCATTCAGGGCGAATTCCCCGAGAAATGAGTTTTCAGGAGAAGACACTTTTAGTTTTGAAAGTGCTTCGCCTTCTATTCTGATATATTTTTCCACTTTGTTCTTCAATTCCACGGCACATTAAGCCCTGATAGCTTATTAGAGATTCTTTCCATTACTGCTTTCAGTTTACTGTAAAGTGCATTTTAGCTCATTTTTAAGTATTTCATGGTTATCTACGGATGCGCCAGATGATTGAAGTAAAGGACTTAGTAAAGAAATATTCAGACGGCATAACCGCCCTCAAAGGAGTATCTTTCAACGCCAGCAAGAGGGTGACTTCTATAATAGGCAGGAACGGGGCAGGGAAGACCACTCTGCTCAGAATTCTTTCCACCCAGCTTATGCCAACATCAGGTTCAGTCTCAATCAATGGTGTGGACATAATCCGCAACCCTGACGATATAAGGAACAAGATAGTGAGTATTCCCCAGGAAGCTTCGCCAATAGGCGTTCTCACAGCTTTTGAACAGGTGAAGATGTACCTTGTGGGAAGGCGCTTCTCCTTCATGGATGCAACTAGAGAGGCCAACAGGTCCTTGAATGAAATAGGGCTTGAAGGCTTCAAGCATGTCCCTACCGACACCCTCTCCGGCGGGATGAAGAGAAAGGTATTTGTTGCGATGGCGCTGGCATCCAATGCAGAAATAGTATTCCTGGATGAGCCAACAACTGGGCTGGACCCACTTTCCCGAATGGAGGTATGGTCAGCAATAAGGCAGATCGATTCCCATATCATTCTTACCACGCATTATATGGAGGAAGCACAGGAGCTCTCTGATGAAGTCTTTCTTGTTGAAACCGGCAAGATAATTGAACAGGGAACTGTTGCGAGCCTCCTTAACAGGTTTGATGGGATGCTAAGGGCAGAGACTTCTTCCCCCTGTGATGGTTGTGCCAGGGTTTCCAACACATATATAAAATACATACAGAAGGACAGAGCCCAGGAATATTTGGAAAAAGGCTTTACTGTCAAGTCTGTGAACCTGGATGACCTGTTTATCAGCAAGGGGGTCAACCTTGAATCTTAAGTTCACCTTCCTGCTCGCCTGGTATTATGGCATAAGGACCATCGCCAGGGGGCCTTCGTATATCATCGCAGCACTGAGCACACCGCTGGCCCTCCTTTTCCTGGTCTACGTGCTCTCTAACGGAGCGCTGGTAAAGTACGCACTTGTGGGAGGATTTATTGCCATCGTGGCATCCGTTGCCCTCCAGAGTTCCGGCGATGCTGCTTTTTTCAGGCTGCAACTTCGCATCCAGGATCTGTATGTCGCAAGCTCAGTGTCCCCATCTGATTACATGATTGGCCTAACGCTGAGCTACCTGATGTTCTCATTGCCGGGCATTATGCTTTATGGTATACTTGGGGTGATATACCACCTGTTTTCACCATTTGCGGTGGCTATGCTGATATTAGTTCTTGCCCTCCTTGTGCTTGCCACTTCTTCAATTTCCTTCATCATTTCAAGCAGCATAAAGCACATCAGGAATATTTGGGGAATAGCCGGGATCCTGTCAGTTCTGATGACTATACTTCCACCAACATACTACCCATACGAGTCCATAAAGAGGGTGTTCCTCTACCTGCTTTCAATAACACCTGTAACTCCAGCTGCAGTTGTTGCTCAATATTCTTTCGGGCTATCTCCAGCATTGCCCCTGGAACTTTACTTATTGATAGGAGAAACTGTCATTTTCTTCGCCATGGCAAGGTTCCTGACCAGATGGAGAGAGAAGTAGACCTTCTAAATGACCGTAATTTCAACAAAATAAAGCGCGAAATCCCATTCCGAAAGGGAATGTGAGGAGTCACAGAAAATGACTCCCTATCTTACTTTGCTGTAATCTGCTATAAGGTTGTATAGTTTCTTTTGCGTTGAATCGTCGATAATTCCTTCCTCAAATATCTTTGAAATGTATTCCCTTGCTTCCTTTGTGCCCTGTTTGGAGGCAATTGAGTAAAGCCCGCCTTTGATGGCCCCCCTTACGCTGTCAGGAAGCTCTTCAACTATCTTGTTGAGCATGAAGTTGAATTCCTCCGTCTTTCTCATATCCAGTCTTCTGGATCTCTTGTTTTCCGTGTTATTCTTCTGGTTATTGACCTTAAAGTAATTACCAGGTCTTCTGTTGAATCGTCTCATGGCTATCTATAGGAGTCAGCGAACTTATAAAAATGTTATTAATAAGGGCTTCCGAAAAACGAATTTTTTCAGGCTCTGTGACGCTTGGCCATACCTCTCCTCACAGAGGCGTCATAGCATCCTCAACACAACAAATTTGGCAGAAACGTGCCATAGGTGTGGGCCATATGACTTCACAATGTTCTGGCCTAGGAAATCCAGAGCGTACCCAAGATGCCGGGCACTTTCCATGATGCGATACCAGTGGGAATTTATTGAATTTGTGTCGCATAAAAGGTGCATATTGATGACTGTACCCATGTGGCTAATCCTCAATGCGGTTGATAGAAAATTAGGTGAGTCGAAGTGCCCCATTAGGATATAATCTGCCTTGATGCCCATTGTTGTAGACCTGCAGTCTCCTGGTAGAAGGGTTATCCTATCTTCCATTTTGTTTTTCCTTACATTGTGCATCAGAAAACTGAATGATATGGGGTTCAGTTCGCAGGCATATATTTTTGCCAGAGGGGAACCCTTTGCAATCTGAAGTGTGAAGTACCCTATTCCCGCAAACATGTCGACCACTGCCATTCCATTGAACTCTCCCCTTGATTCACCAACCCTGGAGTTTACATTTCCCGGGGAAAACATCACCTTAGTTGGATCGAATGTGTAGAGAACTCCGTTTTCCTCGTGTGTAAGCTCACCCTCCTTCCCCCAAATGAGTGTTGCATCTGGCTCCCTGAGTGGTGACTCGCTTATTCCTCTATCTAGGTATATGGCACTTGCATGAAATTCTCTGGCTGCCATCAAGAACACCTTTTTTGGAAATCTTGGCAGCCTGCCTTCCTTAATGAAAAGAGAATTTCCCAGCTTGGTGTATTTCTCGGGAAACCGATCCTTGATCCCCATTTCGCCAAGTTTTAAATTAATACTTTCAACCGGAGAAATCGGGAGATCACGCTCCTGGAATTCAAGCACCAGCATTGTTGTGCCTTTTAAGTCAGTCCCTTCCCTGACAGGTATGTAAACATATTCCCCATCATCCCTGATTTTTAGATCTTTCCTTACCAGATCCTTCTTCAGGAGGTATGAAAGGATTTTGTTTGCACTGCCCTTGGGAACAGACAGGCATTGGCAGAGCACCATGTTATTGAAGAACCTCCATAGGTTATCCTTTTTATCAATATAGCAATGGGGTATTTATGCCAGCAATCCGCATTGGCACACGGCCAAGCAAATTAGCAATGAAACAGGCCGAAATGGTTTCTTCCCTGCTTGAGGGACACGGATTTGAAACCGCTATTGTTCCGCTGAGTTCTTCAGGGGATGTGGACAATAAAACACCTTTATATGAATCAAAGGGAACTGGCATTTTTGTTGAGGAGATAAACAGGGCCGTCCTGGAAAATGAAGTTGACCTGGCAGTACACAGTGCCAAAGATTTGCCTTCGATTCTGCCTGATGGGTTGGATGTGCTTGCAGTTCTCCAAAGGGAGGACCCATCGGATGTGCTCATATCAAGAGAACCCTTGATGAAACTCCCATCCGGCTCAGTTATCGGGACCTCCAGCATGCGAAGGATCAGGGAACTTCTCATGGTCAGGGGAGATTTGAAGACAGCCAATATCAGAGGAAACCTGGACACACGGTTAAGAAAGTTGTCAGGTGGAGAGTATGATGGAATTATTGTTGCGAAAGCCGGCCTGATTAGGTTGTCACTCGATGTGGAAGCCCATGGGCTTGGAATGGATGATTTTCTGCCTGCCCCTAACCAGGGAATAATTGCAGTAGTAGGCAGAATTGGAACCGGAATGGAGGAAGCGGTACAGAAAATAAACCATGATGAGACAATGGAAATATACCGGATTGAAAGGCATATCGTGAGATCGTTGAACCTTGGCTGCTCCATGCCTGCGGGCATCCTTTGCACCAAAACTGTTTCAGGTTACAGCGTCAAATGCAGGTTCTATTCAAATTTCATCAGGGAATTCAAGGAATTCAAACTAATCTTCTACAATATGGGTGACCTTGATGAACTGATTTCAAGAATAATAGATAAGGTCCCCGCATCCTATGGGTATAATTTCAGGAAAAACCATTGAAATGAAGCAAAAAATAATAACAACCAGGCCAGAGGGGAAACCCGTTGACAACATTGTGGGAGTGTGTTTTGAGATCATAAACATCCCTGTAACTAAGATTGTTCCCAAGAGAGAAATTGAAACTGGAAGAATCGAGGAATTTGGCCCAACAGTAGGGGTATTCACCAGCAGCAGAGGTGCTGAGATTTTTCTTTCCCTTTTTCCTGAGAATCACTTGCCTGGCATGAAAGCAGTTGCAATTGGGGAGAAAACAGCTGAGGTGCTCTCAGACAAATATGATGCAGTACTGGTTCCTGAAGAGAAAACTTCTATTGGGGTGAATATCCTTCTCGATGACATTATTACGGAGAAAGATAGGATTGCCCTTTTCTCCAGCGCGAAATCAAATGGAATTATCTTGAAACATCTGCAGGAAAAAAAATGGCCGCATTTGCTGGTGGAGCTCTATGATGCAGAACCAATAGACATAGAACCTTTGCTCCGGGAATTTTCAAAGAGCGATTGCTTTGGCATCCTGGTAACCTCGTCAATGGAAGCTGATGCAATTTTCAATGAAAGGAACGGCAAGTGCCTGCCAGTCCAAGGATTATTCGGAAAACATATTTTTGCCATCGGAAAAACCACTGCTGAGACTCTCCATAGCATTGGGGTCCCGGTCTCATCGCCCATAGGCGCTTCAAGAATCGAGGGGCTGCTTAAGGATATTGAATTGGAGTATTGCTCACAAAAATAGCGGGGAATGGATTTGAACCATTGATCTACGGGTTATGAGCCCGTCGGGATCTCCTAACTACCCCACCCCGCTTCGCTCCATTATTGTGCCAGCCGATATAATACTTCGCGATAAAGAGATTATCCAAAGGTTTCCTCAATGCGCTTCAGCCTGAGTTCCCTGGCACTCTTCTCAAGGTATGTGTATACTGTTCTCTGCTTGCTGCCATTTATGAGCATGTTGATTGCTTCCTTTGCATACTCTATTGCAACGTAGTCCCCAATTATGGAAACGGTGTCCCCATATATTGTGATATGAGTTGAGGTAAGTTCTTCAACAACCTTCCTGGTCTTCCCTCCAGTTCCAATCAGCCTTGCCCGGATCTGTTCTATCCTGCGGGAGCTTGGCTTGGCGAAGTCCCTCAGTGATATAACGACCAGCTGGTAGTTCTCCTCATAAAGCAAGGTGGCATTGAGGGGGCTGAAACCTCGTCCAATGGCCTGAATGACGCTTGCAGTGATATTCGCCTTCAGGGGATCACCCTTTTGAAGGATAGTCACATCACCGGTGTCTGATTCAATGGATAGTTTCACTTCACCAATTGCTTCTATCTGTTTCTTGGATTCTCCATCCTTCCCTATTATCACAGCAATTCGTTCCCTTGGAACTCTTACCTGGAAGAAATGTTCTTCTGATGCCCCTGCCATTATCCCCTCACCTTTCCATTAACAGCCATATCTAATAAATTTATTCAGCGGGAGGCTTACCCCTTACCCTTTCTAGCAATTCCTCATAAGTGCATTTGACGCCTTTGGAGGAGAAGAATCTCACTACGTTCCGGATATCACGTTCTAGGAAGTAGTCTGCCGCGGGATGGTCCCTTGCCACAGCCTGCCCAAGGTCCACAAAGTATGCTTTTCCCCTGTGGTAGAGAAGATTGTATTCACTCATATCCGCGTGTACAAGTTTCGCCTTTTGGTACATTGTTTCCAGGTTCTCAACGACCTGATCATAAATCACTTTGAAGTCGACCTTGACGTTCTTTATCATTGGGGCCGGGGCAATTTTTGTCCCGACGTAGGACATCATAAGAAGGTTCTTGTGAAATGCAATAGGTTGTGGACACGGTATGCCATATTTTTTAAGCAGCTTTAGATTCGTAAACTCCTTCTTGGCCCAGATATTCACGATGTTGGAACGGTCGATCCTTTCCCTAGAAAATCGGTAATCGCCCTCAATATACTTCCATATATTGGCAAACCTGAGCGTCGATAGCTTGTATACCTTGATCACTACGGGCTTTCCCTTGCTGAAGGCCTTGAATACCACAGACTCCTTGCCGGAGGAAATGGGGAAATCGATGTAATCAATGGATTTCCTCCCCATCAGTTCATAAAGCGCCTTTAGAGTCCTGCCGTCAAAAACAAGGTCAGCGGTCTTCCTGTCCAGATTGATGTGGTAAAGGAATTCCCTTGATTTCAGAAGAGATTCCAGTGCTGACAGTTCGTTTTCAGGCATATTTACTTGAATATATTGATGACGTCTGGAAGAAGATTGCTTCTGCTCAAATAGTTGGCCTGAGTCTGCGTATACCTGTAAACCACATCAGCCTTCTCATTCTGGAATGGCCACGGTTTTACAATAACCAGATCGTTCTCCCTGATCCACATCCTTTTCTTCATTTTGCCAGGTATTCTGCAGCTCCTGGTAAAGCCATCCTCACACATGACATTGAGCCTGGAAGCGCCCGCTAGCTTCTCAACTATTCCGAACATTTCCCCCTTCCTCTTATTGGGGAGTATAACCCTAACAGTTTCCACCTGATCAGGGTTCTGAGCACTATTTTCAGGTTCCATATTAGAATGGCAGTATCTGAACCATCAATATAAATATAGCCTAAAATGGGAAATAATTGAAATTTTAAAAAAAATAAGAAAAAAAGGTATTTGGTTTAGGCTTCGCGCTTAAGCTGATAGGTTGTGATGAGTGCCATCACACCGATAGCAAGGATAAGCGCCCATAGTACACCAATTGTGTGGAAGGTTCCCCCACCAGTCAGTATATCGTAGGTTAGGAGTGCCAATCCAATCAGTGCAACGATTCCTGAAATTATAATTCCAATGTCTATTCGTTCCATAATTTCACCTCCAGTAGGTTGGAGCATGGAAGCTCCTGCCTACGGTGCCTCCTGAACGCCTTCCTTGCCAAATTCATCAGGAATAACATACTGAGTATCAGATTCAATCATTGTTTTGATCTCCTCAGTTTTGATTCCGCTGAATACTGACCAGAAGTAGAAGACTATTGCAACCACTATGACCATTATAAGGTCATAAGGATATGGCACAATGTTTGCCCCTCCAAGCGTGCTTTCACCAATGTACGACTCAAGGGAAAGCACTGCAACATAAACAGGCACCCACATGCCGGATATCAAGTGCTCCCTGCTGAATAGAGAAACCATGCCTCCTGCTTTTCCTCCGCCAAGGTAGAATATTGCATAAACTACCAGGCCAAGTGCGATTGCAATTGCAAGGTACCCTACGGTCGGCCACTCTGACCAGTAAACCACAAGGGAAGCCCCTATGAATCCCAAGGGTGACAGGATTGCTGAACCTGGCAGCTTGAATGGCCTCTTGAGTTCCGGTGCGTGTTTCCTGAGTACCCTAAGAGCTGGACCCCCTACAATATATGTGAATACTGTGGCGCCGGTAATGAAACCAACCAGCTTGTACCAGCTTGGGAATGGCGCGAAGAATACGAACCCAAGGAGAAGGCTCACTAGCAGCGGAAGTACGGGTATCCTGAATCTTTCGTTGACCTTGGTAAGTGATTTGGGGAGAAATCTCAGCATACCAATGCCGAAGAGTGTCCTCATGGATGTCCCGAGATAAACGCTCAGGGTTCCGCTAGGTGATATGTATGCATCCGCGAACAGGATGTATGACAGGCCAACGAGCCCGACTGATGAAGCCAGTGTTGCAAACGGGGCGCTATATAGGGTATAGATGGCGGCAGTGGCGAATCCTCCATTGGTTGTAACGCTGGAACTGGAGATGAAGGCCGACCATGATCCGATTGGGACGCCGAGCGCGTGCCAGTTAACTGCACCGATGAATGCAATCTGCAGCAGCACATATATCGTTATTCCAATAAGCACGGAAAAGACTGTTGCGATGGGCACAGATTTCTGTGGTGTTTTGGCCTCTCCAGAGTAATCGAGCCCCTGCCTGAAACCGAGGAATGAGAACACGATGCCTGATGTTGCAACCGCGGCGAGTACAGGCGCGAACCCATATGGCATGAAACCTGTGCCCGTTGTTGCTGTTGATAGGAGTGTTGTGAAATTGGCAACGCTGAAATGCACAGATACCAGAATCAGTATTGTTGCGATTGGAAGGATAAGTTTCCACCATGTCATTCCCGTGTTGGTCTTTCCCATCACCTTAATACCAAAGTAATTCAGGAAGAAGAAAAGCACCATCAACAGGCCAGCAAATACGATACCTGTCGCAGAAAGAACAGGCCCTACATACAGGGACGGGTAATACGCAGCGGCATATCCCACGACGGCTTCAGCCTCAATAGCAGGCACAGATACGGCAGAAAGGAAATATGCCCATGCAAGGAAATACCCTGCAAAGTTTCCATGTGAAAACTGCCCGTATCTCACAATAGAACCAGACCTAGGGATCATGGCTCCCAGTTCGGCGTAGTTCAAGGAAATTATGAGGACGATGATTCCCCCAATTATCCAAGAAAGTATGGACGCAGGCCCGGCTAAACCAGACGCGGCAAAGGCGGCGAAAAGCCACCCAGATCCTATAATTCCGCCCAAGCTGAGAAATAGGAGATCCCAGGTGTTCAGACTTTTTCTTAATTTCCTGTCGGAAATTCCAACTTTAGTCGAACTTGTCTCCATGAGTGACTTTTACTAACACACCGTACTTAAATCTTTCCAAATCACTTATGGAGATTTTATTGAATTGCCCTGAAATCTATTGTTTTATGTTGAGGCTCTTAATATTAAAGCTTCTTGAAATTGCTTCCCTGAAGAGCTTGATGTTTCTCCCTTCCTTGCCGATAGCCTTGCCAACTTCACTCTGCTCAACGGAAACAAGAATGTCAATCTGGCCCTCTTTCCAGTTGATGTAAATCTCCTTTACCTTAAACCTGAAGAAAACATTCCGCACATAAGTGAGGAGATCCCTGGAAAACTCTGCCACAAGGATGTGTTTGTTTACCTTGTCCTTCAGGCTCGTGATGATGTTCGGGTTCCTCTTGAATAATTCTGCCAGTTTTCTCTCACCGACTATGAAAAGGACCATATCCTCGTTTTCAAGACATTCCCTGAGTTCCACACGCCCAATCTTTTCGAAGAGGGCTATATAGCCCATTATTTTGTTATCTATTGTTACTTCCTTCATTGACACACTGATCCAGGTTTTGAGAAATTGCCTATTTTAGACTCTATTAATTTGGATATAAAAAATACTTTCGTAGGCACCTACTTGGAAAAAGCCCTGTAAACTAGATTTACAGCGCCGGTTCCCAGTGTAATGGGCTGCCCAACGATAATATTTTCAGCTACTCCTGTAAGTGGATCCACTTCACCAAGTAATCCTGCCCTGAGGAGATGCTTGGTCGTGATTTCGAATGCGGCTCTTGCAAGCACACTGCTCTTCCTTCCAGAGATACCCTGCCTACCAACTGCCCTTACTGAACCCCCAAAAGTCATCATGTCAGCAACAAGCATAAGGTGCCTCTGATCTACTTCAAGACCCTGTTCACTAAGTGTTCTCAGAGACTCTTCGTAGATGGCATTTCTTGCCGCTTCAATTCCAAGGACCTGGGCTATTTCGATGATGTCGTTTGTGAATGTCCTGTTGGCATCAATTTCATCGATTTCCAGGACTTCCTTGAGGTTGGAGCCCTGAGTGTAAAGAACCCAACTCTTGGTTGCCTGATCTACCCTCGCGATTGCCCTCTTGATCCCGGGGACTCCTTTGATTGTCAGCGTCTTGAGCTGCTCTTGGATCTGGTAAAGCCTCTTGAATGACTCCTGCTGGGGTTTCACTGCAATGTCTTTGCTATCTGCATCGCTTATGACAGTAATTCCCTTCATCTTGGCCAGTGCATCAAGAAGGTCGGAATGGTTGACCAGCCTTTCTGACATCTTTGCCTGATCAGGTTTGATAGTGAGGAGCATTTGTGTGATGTCTGTGACTATGTCAGCAACATCTATGACTGTGGTGTTTTCAAGTTCCTTAACCACATTCATGACAATGTCCTCTGAATTCTCAAATTCCGGCTTCAGGTAAACGGTCATGCTTGGTGTGCTCGGAATTCTCCTAGCATCCACAATTTCAATGAGCCTTGGAAGGCCTAGGGTAACGTTCATTTCCCTCACACCAGCAAAGTGGAATGTCCTCATGGTCATCTGAGTTCCAGGCTCCCCGATGCTTTGTGCAGCAATAATGCCCACGGCCTCGAATGGATCTATCCTTTTTGATTCCAGATCCTTGCCGACCCTGCTAAGAAGTTCTTCGAACTGCTTCTCTTTCATTGAACCCCTGTACCTTGCAAGCTCCTCAGCAAGTGAAACGGAAAGCTCAATTTTTTTCTTGTGCGCAAAGGCAATAATCTCTTTCACCTCATCACTGAGGGTGTCCAGATAGGTCGCCTTCTCCACAACTTTAATCTTCGGAAGTTCAACCTCCTCAAAGTCCTTGAATTCAACGAGCTTTTTCTTTCCCTTCCTGAACTGCGAAATTGGTACAGGGTCCAAGGATTCCACCGATTCAACTGTAAGGGTGGACTTCAACCCGGTCTTCTTCTTCGGGATTGCACTGCTCTCTTCCTTGTATTCGTCAACCGCAGAAATCCTAAGCCTGTATGTGAACATCTTCTTGTCGAATGTTACGTATGCCTCAGTTATACCCGGCTTTATGTCTGCGTCTACCGCATACGCAACCGGGGCTTTTTTTGCGATGGCTTCAATGTTTTTCTTCGTATCCTTGAAGATGATGGAGGGCATTACTGAACCTCCTCCTGATTTTCAAGATCGAACGCAATGTAATCCACGTCCACGGTTTCTCCCTTGTTGCTCCTTGTTGGATCAACCCCGTCCTCTCCGTACTTGAACTGTATCACTGCACCCACTGTGTCCTGAACTCTGAGTGAGTCATCCACTTTTAGGTCTTCGAAAGCGTTGATCAGCCTTCTCTGCATGTATCCACTCCTGGATGTCCTGACGGCTATATCCACAAGGCCTTCCCTTCCTCCAATGCTGTGCATGAAGTACTCAAGCGGATTCAAGCCCTCCTTGTACGATGACTTGACGAAACCCCTGGCCATGGCACCTATATCCTCTGTCTTGAAGTGTGGAAGTGTTCTTCCGTAGTATCCCCTGTTGAGCCTGCCTCCCCTGACGGACTGCTGTCCGACCATCCCAGCGACTTCAGAAATGTTAAGCATCTTTGCCCTGGCTCCCGATCTGGCCATGATAACTGATGGGTTGCTCAGACCAAGGAATGCACTGGCAATCTTACCTGATTCATCCCTTACTGATCCTGTGGTCGAGAGAATTTCAATCTCAAGGGTGTCTTCGACTGATCTGCCCGGCGCGGGCTGCAATTGGCCTGCCCTGTAAGTCTCAACCAACTTGTCTGTTCTCTCGATGGCCTGCTGTGAGATTTCCTCAATTCGTGCAATTGCACTCTCCGGAATATCATAATCATTGATTCCGGTTGAGAAACCCCTTCCACTGATGAACCCAACGCCAAGCCTTGTCATTCTGTCTATAAACTGAGCTGCGGCTTCAGAACCGTACTTTCTGAAAATCTTGTCGATAATCTCGCCCGAAAATGAACCAACTGCGGCTTCATCTATTGTGCCGTGGGTCATATTACCATTGACAATGTAAACCTCCTTGTCAAGTGGGTCATCTTCGAACTCGCACTTTTCCTTCGCTGAAGAGCAAAGTTTGCTCGAGAACTTAAGGTTGAGCCCATCCGGAAGGATGACAGAAAAGATGTCCCTGCCCCTGTAAAACTTCTTTCCGTTCACAATTTCAACAGGCGGCATTTTATCCAGTTTGAGGTAGCTCAGCATGTGCACAGTCTGTGCTTCAGAATATAGTGGATTACCGTGCGTGAGAAGGAACATCGCAGTAATGTGGTCATGGATACCGCCAATGATTGGCCCTCCAAACCTTGGTGACATGATCTGCTCCTGGACCTTCATGATGATTCTTGCCTCCGCCCTGGCCTCTTCCTTCTGGACAATGTGGAGGTTCATCTCATCGCCGTCAAAGTCAGCATTGTAAGGTGTGCATACTGCAAGGTTGAACCTGAAAGTCTGTCCCGACAGGATCCTGACGGTGTGTCCCATCATTGACATCCTGTGGAGAGATGGCTGCCTGTTGAACAATACAATATCGCCCTCAGTGAGCTGCCTCTCAACAACCCATCCGGGTTCAACTCTCTTGGCATTCTCTTCTGCATTCTGTGCAGTAAGTTTGATTCTCCTGCCGTCTGGCCTGATGATGTAGTTCACGCCCGCAAGGTATTTATCGAATTCGTCCCTTGGTTCTGGGCCTCTGGCGACGATTTCCCTTACGTGGTCTATATTGAAAATATTGACTGTCACAGGCACAGTAAGTTCCCTGGCCGCTTTCTCTGGGACCCCAACTTCATTTATGGAAAGGAATGGTTCCGGCGAAATCACGGTCCTTGCTGAGAAATTCACCCTTTTACCTGAAAGATTTGACCTGAACCTGCCCTCCTTTCCCTTGAGCCTCTGCACAAGGGTCTTAAGGGCTCTTCCAGACCTGTGCCTTGCAGGCGGGATTCCAGCTGTCTGGTTGTCAAAGTATGTCGTTACATGGAACTGGAGCAAGTCCCAGAGATCCTCAATAATCAATTGCGGGGAACCGTTATCCCTGCTTTCCCTGAGCCTCTGGCTGATCCTTATGATGTCCACAAGCTTGTGGGTGAGGTCATCCTCGCTTCTCTCTCCTGTTTCCAGAGTGATTGAGGGCCTTACATTGATAGGCGGAACTGGCAGGACAGTGAGAACCATCCACTCCGGCCTTGCGACCTCATGGTTTAGGCCAAAGAACTGTAGATCATCATCCGGAATTCTTTCAAGCCTCTCCCTGATTTCCTTTGGTGTGACCTTTATTCCCTCTTCCCTGAAGGTTGTGGGCTTGTCCAGGATTATCTTAATCTGCTGTGTGCCACAATGCGGGCAAACCATTCTTGTAGAGGCTTCATCCGTGACCTTCTTGCTCATTAGACCTATGATTTCCGGGTCTGATGAAGAGAAGGAATACTGGCTGAATTTCTCAGAGTATGACTTGATTTCATCTTCTGTGAGTTTTATCCTGCCGCATGATTTGCAAGTTGCGTCCAGAAGCGTCTTGATTTCCTTGATGAACCCCACATGGACCACTGGCATTGCAAGCTCGATATGCCCGAAATGACCCGGGCATTCATCTACCTTGCCTCCACAAGTGGCGCATTTAAGGCCTGGTTCAATAACACCCATATGGAGATCCATGAGACCCCTTTCGATTGGGTATCCGTCATCGTCATAGGTATCCGCCGTGATGACCTTCACCTGTGACATTTTCCTTATCTCTTCTGGAGATAGGAGCGCAAATTGTATCCTGTATATTCTCTTTGATATTCCGCCGGTCATTTAAGATCACCCAATACTAGTCTCATCATTACACCCATTGAACTCAACTCATCCCTCATCAGCTTGAAAGCATAACTTGTTTCAACCGGATGGATATTCCCAGTGTTTCCGCATACGGGGCACCTTGGTGTCCCTTTCTTTCTGTCGAGTATTGCAATATGCCCGCACTTTGGATTTCCGCACACGTACAGAATCGTACCATCGCTCTGGTCAAGGAGCCTGTCCTTGATAACCATTGCAGCGCCATGCGCTATGAGAGTATCCCTTTCCATTTCTCCAAACCTCAGGCCTCCCTGCCTCGATCTTCCTTCTGTTGGTTGCCTCGTAAGGATCTGGACTGGCCCTCTGGATCTTGCATGGAACTTCCCTGCTACCATGTGGTGCAGTTTCTGGTAGTAAATCACTCCCGTGAAGATGTCTGCGTCGAACTTTCTTCCAGTGACACCGTCATACATTACCTCTGTAGATGAATGCCTGAAACCAAGTTTGACAAGATCTTCCCTTAGGCTCTTTTCAGGCTCTCCGCTGAAAATGGTTCCGTCAACAAGTTCTCCCTTCTCAGCGGCAATTTTTCCGCCAATCATCTCAAGGATGTGCCCCACAGTCATTCTTGATGGAATTGCATGCGGGTTGATGATAATATCAGGAATGATTCCTTCCTCAGTGAAAGGCATGTCCTCCTGGGGAACGACTGCTCCGATGACTCCTTTCTGACCATGCCTAGAAGCGAACTTGTCTCCAAGTTCCGGGATTCTTTCGCTCCTCACCCTGATTTTCACAACTCTGCTGTTGCTTTCAGATACGGTAAGGATAACATTGTCAACGAATCCCTTCTCGTTAGGCCTCATGGTAATGGAGGATTCTCTCCTTCTCTGTGGTCCAAGCTTATCTCCGCCCTCCTCAAGGAACCTCGGCGGAGATGTCTTTCCCACAAGCACTTCTGAACCTTCCACGTACGATTCAGGATAAATGATCCCATTCTCATCCAGGTTCCTGTAGAATTCTTCGGCCCTTGCGCCCAGTACATCATGAGTTGGAATCTCGAACCTGTCTTCCTGGCCTCCGGGATACCTCCTTTCCTCAGCGCTGTATGTCCTGAAGAAAGTACTTCTTCCAAGACCCCTCTCAACTGCGGATTTGTTGAACACGATTGCATCCTGTATGTTGTATCCCTGGTAGGACATGATAGCCACAACAAAGTTCTGGCCGGCTGGTTTCTTCTCATACTTTATGAAGTCCATGATCCGAGTCTTGACCAGTGGCACCTGAGGATAGTGCAAAACATGCCCCCTGGTATCAGTCCTGATCCTGAAGTTGCTTGATGAAAGCCCGATAGACTGCTTTGTCATGGCTGCAGCCATGGTGATTCTAGGAGATGAGTTGTGCTCAGGATACGGGGTTACTGATGCCACCACTCCGAGAATCAGAGATGGATCAACTTCAAGGTGAGTATGTTCATGGGTAAGAAGGCTCTGGGCTTCCAACTTGTTGTTGCAATGCTCACACTGCAGCAACGCAGGTGAATCCATATGCTCCTTTTCACCGGGGTTTAACCATTTGATCTTGCTTCTGTACATGTACTGGTTGCACTTTGGGCATCTTTCGGGGAAGTCATATCCGTAAACTGAAATGTACAGGTTCTCTTCCTCCTCGGCGTCCACATATTCAAGTGCCCCTCTCTTCAGAAGATCTTCAACGCCGTATTCACCGGTCTGGAGTTTCTTGAGCATGTCGCTATTCATTACGGTGGTTCCGTTCTTCACAACAAGGAGCGGCCTCCTGATTCTTCCCCTGTCACAGTTTATGATGACTTCCTTTGTCGAGGCATCGTATCTTACGTTCACCTCAGGAGATATCTTTCCCTTTCTCCTCTCCTCCCTGATTCTGTCAGTAAGTTCTGAAGGCTCGTCATGGTATCCGACGAAGTCTCCATTTAGATATACCCTTCCCGCGTCGGGATTTTCGCCCTCAACTTCCTGGAGATCCATTCCCTTAAGGGTTTCAAGGACAATAGTGGGGTTGTATCCCTCTGTAACGTTAATGATGAGTGCAGCATTCTTCACTAGCCCACAATTCTGGCCCTCCGGGGTCTCGTTAGGGCAGATCCTTCCCCACTGTGTCGGGTGAAGGTCTCTTGCCTCGAAGTGCGGCTGTGATCTTGTGAGTGGTGAAATGATCCTTCTCAGATGGCTCAGGGTGCTGACATTAGATACCCTGTCAAGGAGCTGGGATACGCCGGTCCTTCCCCCTATCCAGTTTCCTGTTGCCATTGCATGGAGAATTTTCTGTGAAAGGAGATCCTGCCTTACTGCAGGTTTCAGCCGAATGCCTTTCTTCCGGTTGTAAGTCCTCTCAAGCTGGTACTTGAGGTCTTTCATAACTGCCTGGAAAGCGTTTCTGAAAAGTTCATCTAGAAGGTCTCCTGCCAGTTTTACCCTCTTGTTTGCAAGATGGTCCTTGTCATCTTCCTTCCTCATTCCAAGGTGAAGCTCCAGCAGTGATCTTGCCATCCTTCCCAGGTAGATGGCTTTCTTCATCCTGTCCTCCGGCCTGTCTCCAAGGTGAGGAAGCAGTGACCTGTCAAGCATCTGTGATACTTTCTTTTCCCTGAATTCCTTTGCCTGTCCTGCGGCGAACCTCTTCTCAAGATATGCTATAGCATCTTCGTTGTTATTGACGCCGTTTGGCGGGAAAATCTTGGGGCTCTTTGATTCTTCTATATTAGCGTAAATGATTGGCTCCATCTTTGGTGCCGAGGCTATTGAGCTGTGGACATCAACATCCCTGTCCATCCCCAAAGCCTTAAGAAGAATAACGAGGGGGATTGAGCCTGCAACGCTTGGTATTGAAACTGAAATAATTCCGTCATTGCCTCTCTCCATCGAGGTAAGCGCCCTGAATCCTGCCTTCTGTGAGAAAACTTTTGCTACTTCAACCTTGCTGTCATACTTTTCCTCGAACTCCACAAGGATCTTGTTTGGCGCAAGGTCTTCGAGAGATGTTATTACCCTCTCTGATCCGCCGATGATGAAATATCCGCCGGAATCATCCGGGTCTTCGCCTACATACTGGAGCTTTTCTCTCCTGCTTGCATCAACAGGACCGTTGTTCTTTTCAACATATACATCCAGATTGTTTCCGGTAAGTGAGCATACTTTTGACCTCACCATTACAGGCAGGTCACCGATCTTGATGTTCTCAGGTTCCTTTTCCATGCCGTCTTCAACGACCCTAACCCTGAGGGTTATTGGAGCCATGTAATTCAGGTCCCTGAGCCTTGCTTCGTTTGGAGTTATCTGGTTAGATGCTCCTGATGCCTCTTTTATTTCAGGTGAACCCACCCATATTGTGGGTTCCCCAACAAACCTGCCCTTTTCCCTTACTCTTCCGTAATAAACCTTGATTTCCCTGCCGCCGGTCTTTGTTGGATCGAGAACCATCAATCCAGGTTCTTCCTCGTCTGAAACTTTTGTTTCGTCCACAATCTGCTGCATCACGCTTTCAGGGTTTCCAAGCGTTGCTACGAAATTGTTGTATGAATCTATCTGGTGACTTACCACACTCTCATTCTTGAAGAAATAATCGACGAGCTCCTTCATTTAAAAACCTCGCTAGATATTGCCCTGTAATATACTGAGTAACCCACTGTCGGACTCTTGCGTATGATTTTGATTATTGTGCCACTTTCCAGTGGACCGTGTATCTCCTCGAGAGCCTTAATTGCTGGATCACTCCTGCTTATTTTGGGCAAAAGGTCTCTAGCTATTCCAATCTCACTTAAAACCTTATCTTCGTCCTTCTTTGGAACAACATGGTGTTCCGGTACTAGATCGTGCTGCAGCACATTGAATTTTCCCACTTTTTTCACTCCCCGTAACGGGCCCAGAGGGATTCGAACCCTCGACCACCTGGTTAAAAGCCAGATGCTCTACCTAGCTGAGCTATGGGCCCAGAGCGCAACGTTGCGTCCTCACATATCACCACAGATTATAAATATTCTTGGAATCATAATCACCACAAACTTTAGCCATAAAACTTGGCTTCTTTAATGAGAAGAGAACATTCCATAAAATAGGGAATTTAAAAAAATAAAAATTTTTAATGTGCCTAATCCCTTCTTCTTCCGATAACAAAAGCAGCTAGAATTGGCAATATTATCCATATAACTCCGATCACTGCAAGAGAGACCTGAGTTATGCCAAAGGAGGCTGCGTTCACTGTAGAGCCGAACGCGTTAATCTGGCCTATGTAGAATACAACAAGTGAAGGATAACCCGCTGGTATCAGCGCGTTGAGTATTATGGTGTAGTGAGTGTAGATATTAGTTCCAGATATCAGGTGCAATGCCTCCGTCAGGATAAGGGGGAGGACTATGATGGACCACAATATTCCAAACACTATTGATAGGGCCAGGACTACCCCCAGTATCGCTCCCTGTGTCTTGAGGAACTGTGACGCCAGATATATCAGGCCAGTAAATGCCGCAATCTCAACAAAATATGTCCATATGAGGCTGCCGAAATAAGGCAGAGACATATAATATCCTGTGGCACGATTGAGGAATATTTCGAATATTGCTACGCCAATTGCAAAAGCAACTATCATGCTTCCAACATTTGCTGTATACCTTGAGAGGATGATCCTTCCTTTGGTCACAGGCCGCGTGATAACAGATTCCAGAACTGCATTTGCCCTGTCCTTCCCGAAGTAGAAGTAAGCAGACAGGGAGGCAAGTATTGGTATGATCAAACCATATATCTCAGCAAATGCGTCAAAAGATACAAGGGCAATTCCTATCTTAGTAAGTGCTGATGTTGGAGAATACTGTGCCTCTGATGAGGCGAATGTTGCATTTTTAGCGTAGAATACAGCTACTGCAACCTGTTGGGCAGCACCCATATTTGCCGGGTTGATGTCGAAGACCTGGACGCCAACTCCCTTAGTGGTCAATGTAGCATAATATGTCATATTGCTGGGAACTAATGGCCCCTGATTGCCAGTTACGTTGACTACTTTGTAGTAAAGATAAGCAGACTGGGCCTGTGAAACATTGGAAGTCGAATAGTAAACCATTATCTCCCGCGAGTTTGTGGTTCCGGGCTTTTTAATAATATTAATGTTTACATACAGTTCGTTCGACTGTTTTTGGCTTAATACCATTGGCTGTACATCAAGATGATTGGTGGAATTGAATGGGGATAACGAATAGTTCAGCAGTTCGAAAGAGCTGTCGCTATTAATTTTTAGGTTCAGGAATCCGTTTGGCTGCGTGTTGTTGGTCCAGAAAGTGCCATTGTGTTCTGTGTAAATAGGGAGTGTTCCTGCTGGAGTCCCATACTGGTTAAATGCGTAGAACGTGACATTGTAGGTGCCGTTAGAGTAAGTATAGCTGTTATCAATTAAAGCACTTGGCCCGGCACTGGATGTGCTTGTTGCTGACGTGAAGAGAAACCCGATTCCTACCGCGATCAGGATGACAATGATTATTGAAATTATAGTGAATTTTCCTGTAAATGTTCGCCTCAGGTCGTAAAGAAAATCTCTCACTGTCCCCCACCCCCTACCAGGCCAAGGAAATATTCTTCGAGATTCTCGCCTGAAACTTCAAACTGAGAAACATCATAATCATTCTTGGCAAGTTCATTGTTGATTTTTCTGGCTTCTGTTGAACTGATGGTAAGATCTTTGACTATCAGCAAGTTCCCGTTAGTCTCGACCTTTCCGTATTTTTCAAGAATATCCATTGCTCCTTTGTCCATGTTTTCAATCCTGACTTTAACAACGGTTGAACCAAGGCTTGATAGCTCATTCCTCTCTACTATCTTAATAAGCTCCCCCTTCTTGATTATTGCAATTCTGTCTGCTACATTCTCGAGTTCGGAGAGAATGTGCGAGGAAAGGAAGACGCATTTGCCGTCTTTCTTGAGTTTGACCATGAAATCCCTCATGTTCCTGACTCCTTCTGGGTCTAGGCCATTTAGCGTCTCATCAAAAAGAAAATTCTGAGGGTCTCCGATCAAAGCTGCGGCTATTGAGAATCTCTTCTTCATCCCCTGTGAGTATTCCTTCAACTTCCTGTTTCTGGCTTCCCAGATATTGAACTGCTTCAGTAGGGATTCTATCTTGTCTTCAATTTCTGGGCCCCTCAGTCCATAGAAACCTGCATAATATTTCAGCAAAGGGATTGGCTTGGAATTTGGTTCAAAGTTTGGCAGCTCTGGCACCCAACCGATATTCTTTGATGCTTCGATCTTGTTCTTCACAATATCCTTGCCATTGACAACCACGTGGCCACTGCTTGGAAAGATTATTCCAGAAATAAGCCTGATTGTGGTGGACTTGCCTGCCCCATTCAGGCCAGCAAAACCTAGTATTTCGCCGTCGTTTATTTCAAGGTTTAGCTTGTTAACAGCCGGCTTTTGGGTTCTGCCATAGATCTTGGTCAGATCCCTTATTTCAATCATAAGGGCGGAAAGCCAATGGTGCAATATAAGTATTTGTTTATTTAATGCGTAAGATATAAAAAAATATCCACCTAATATTAAGCATGAGGCACCATTTTATTATCCGCAGAGTCATTATCACTTTGTGCCAGAAATCATCATACCTATGATTACTCCATTCCATGGGGACGAGATAGACCATAAAGTGCTCATAGGGTTCATTGAATATGCAAAGGAAAACCGTTTTGATGGCCTTTTCCCGGGAGGTTCCACGGGCGGTTTTGCATCCATCTCCCAGAGGAAGCATGCTGATTTCCTGAGGGAAGTGATTGAGGAGTCCACTGGTTTGAAGCTATTTGCTGGAATATGCAGAAACAATATAGAAGAAACCATTGAAATGGGAAAAGAGGCGATTGACCTGGGATACACAAACATGGTCTGCATTAATCCTTTTTACCACAAATACAGCGAAGCTTCTGTGGAGAATTTCTTTGACAGGGTTATTTCTGCGCTCGATTCGGACATGTACATTTACAACAACCCTTCCCTGAGCGGATTCAGGTTGAGCCCTGAATTAGTGGGAAGGCTTAAGGACAAGCATCCGCAGGTTGTTGGGATGAAAGATAGCGGCAATGACATGGAAGCTTTTTCGAGATTTCTAAAGATCAGGGGGCTCAAAGTGTACCAGGGAAAGGATGCATACATCCATGAATCCATTGGACAGGGTGCCGCAGGAGGAGTATGTTCAACCGCAAATTTCGCCCTGAATACACTGCTTCTCGCCAAGAACAAGGCTGATATTGAATCCACCAAAGCAAAGACAAAGAAACTGGTGGACCTGGTATCACACTACGAGGTGCCTGCAATACACAACTATCTCTTCAGGAAATTCATCCTCAACGAGATGGAGCCGCAAAATTATGTGAACAGCCCATTTGTCGACCTTAAGGAAGTTCCAGAGCTTATGGCACTCAGAGAGAACACTATACTGCCTGTCGATACCCGGTAATTCATATATTTAAAGAACGTATAACCTCCCAATGAAGGTTAACATAGACGGCGATGTAAGGCATCTGTTCGCTGTTTGGTATGAAGACAGCAAAGTCAAGCTCATTGACCAGAGGAAACTTCCAGAGAAAATAGAGGTATTTGAGGCATCAACCTCTGATGATATTGCTTACGCGATCAAGGACATGGTTGTGAGAGGAGCCCCGGCCATTGGGGTTACTGCTGCATATGGGCTTGCAATGGCCAAGCTCAAGGGTGAAGACATGGCCAAGGTTGTTGAGAAAATCAGCAAGACCAGGCCAACAGCATTTGACCTTTTCAAGGCGATTGCCTATATGAAGGCAAACAACTTTGACATGAGCGCTGCAACCCGCTACTCAAACGAGATCAGCGGAAGAAGCAAGAAAATCGGGGAATATGGGAACAGCCTCATAGGCAATAATTCAAGGATACTCACCCATTGCAACGCCGGCGCACTTGCGGTAGTGGACTGGGGAACAGCCCTTGCCCCCATGCGATTTGCAAAGGCTGAGGGAAAGAATATTTTTGTATTTGTGGATGAAACGAGGCCGAGGCTCCAGGGAGCAAAGTTAACAGCCTGGGAGCTGGGACAGGAAGGCATTGAACATGCCATCATCGCGGACAACGCAGCCGGGCACTTCATGAGAAAGAAGGAAGTGGACCTCTGCATCGTTGGGGCCGACAGGATCACCGCCAATGGTGATTTTGCAAACAAAATAGGCACATACGAAAAAGCTGTGGTGGCAAAGGAAAATGGAATTCCATTCTATG
Organism: Thermoplasmata archaeon; assembly: GCA_021850545.1. Classification (GTDB taxonomy): domain Archaea; phylum Thermoplasmatota; class Thermoplasmata; order Thermoplasmatales; family Thermoplasmataceae; genus JAJZOM01. The sequence goes on from JAJZLU010000035.1 coordinate 151,702, forward strand.
TCGCCGCACCGGGAAGCACCTTTGATTTCAGCATTTCTACAGGTGAAGGAATACCAATAGAGGAAAGGCCGGAGGAAGAGGTCCTCGTCGTGAACGGAAAGTATCTTGGCCCGGAATCAAGCCACGCTAGGAATCCGGCCTTTGATGTCACGCCTGCAAAATATGTTTCTGCTTTCATAACAGAATATGGAATATTCAAGCCCAATGAACTTTCAAAGCTCCGCAGTGCCATGGAGAAGGATCTCTTCATGAAGACGCCATAGTTGCCATTCAAGGAGAAGACATATTGACAGATAAAGCAGAAGTAACGCCCTGGGAAGTCTCAAGCGACCTGCAGGAAACCGATTACAGCAGGATAGCCAGCCAGTTCGGGGCAAAGCTGATTGATGACAAGATCCTGTCAGACATAAAGGAATTGACCGGGGAAATACACCCTTTTCTCCATTACGGCATTTTCTTTGCCCACAGGGACCTCGACATAATACTTGAAAACTACCGGAAAGGGGAGCCTTTCTACCTTTACACCGGGCGTGGGCCATCCGGAAACATGCATCTTGGTCACCTCCTGCCATTCATGTTTACCAAGTGGCTCCAGGAGAAGTTCAACGTTGACCTGCTCATACAGATTACAGACGATGAAAAATATCTCTTCAGGGATATCCCTGAGAGCGAAATTCGCACCATAACAAGAAACAACATCCTTGATATCCTGAGCCTCGGATTTAATCCGGAAAAAACCCACATCATAGTGGACTCGGAGCAGGCAGGGATCCTTTATAACCAGGCTGTGCGGGTCTCACGGCACATTACAGCCTCTACAGCTAAGGCAGTCTTTGGCTTTACAGACAGCGACAGCATTGGAAAATATTTCTTTACCAGCATACAGGCTGTTCCTGCCTTTCTTTTGTCAGCCTTATCCGGAAGGAATATCCGATGCCTTATTCCTTACGCAATTGACCAGGATCCCCACTTCAAGGTTGCAAGGGACGTGATTCCTAAACTGGGATATGAAAAGCCATCATCCATAATTTCTAAGTTCATCCCTTCACTCAAAGGGGGAGGCAAGATGTCATCCTCTGACCTTAACAGTGGAATATACCTGGATGACAGCCCAAAGGTCGTCAGGAAGAAATTGATGAAGTATGCCTTCTCAGGGGGAAAGGAAACCGCAGAAGAGCAGAGGAAATACGGGGCCAATCCGGACATAGACTTTGCATTCAATATCTACCGCATGCTGGAACATGACCAGAATAAGGTTGAAGGCATTTACGCGAAGTACAAAGGCGGAGAGATCCTCAGCGGAGAGATGAAGCAGCTTTCTGCAGATACCATCAGTGCTTTCCTTGAGACCTTGGGGCCTGCGAGGCAGCAGGCAGAGCGGAACTACTCTGAATACATGTTCAATGCAGACGATTTCAGGGACAGGTACTGAGTTTTTTTATTTCAAGGGCTTGCAATTTCCGAGATCTGTTCCGCAATTCCCGCTTTTTTCCGGAATGCACCCATGAACACAAAGACACTGATGAATCCCCAAAAAGTGGTAAGTGCCCAGAGCTCATAGGAATTGCTGGTGAGGCTAAGAACCGCACCTCCAATCAACGGCCCGACGGCCCTTCCAGCCGATATGAAGGCATTGTATGTCCCCATATTCCTACCTATATTCTCTGGCTTGGATACCATAGAAACCATAGCATAGCCTGCTGGAAATGCAAAATTCTCTCCGAGAGTCAGGATCACAGTTGCAAGGATGAAACCCTGAAGAGTTGAGAAAAATGCGTAGGAGAAGAAGCCAAAAGTGTATAACAATCCCCCAATTACAAAGGAAAAGTAGTTGCCAATTTTTCTGGATGCCTTGTATATGAACCCCTGAGTTCCTATGACCACTATGCCATTCGTGAGGTAGATGATCCCAAGTTCATTGAAGTTGAGCCCCCTGAGAATGTTTGCGTAATTTGTTAGTGTAATTGTTTCCTGCGCCTGAACTATGAAGAGAAGCAGGGCAACAAAGGAAAGCACAAGAAGAAGCCTGTTTCCCGCATATAACTGAATTGCCCTTGGGCCACTGGCCTTCACTTCGCTCAGGGTGAAGGAAAGCACAAAGCCAAATGCTGTGGTCACAAGCCCAAACAGGAACAGGTAATAGAAACTCCCACTATATATGAGAAATCCACCCAGTGCTGGCCCTATGCCCCAACCGATATTGTTTCCAATTCTGAGAATTGAAAATCCGCGGAGCTTCACACTGCTGGATTCAGAGACGATAGCATTTGCAGCAGGAGCCTGTGCAGCATTTGCAATCATTAGCCCCATGAAGACTGGGGGGTAGTAGAGGGAGGAATTCCTGACCTCAGGGCTTGCAACCAGCACTGCAAAGAGCATAACACACAAGCCCACGGATAGGATTATGAAACGCTTGTAGCCAAATTTGTCCGCAAGTATGCCTGCATAGATTTGTACAGCCGCAGCAATGGCACTCCCCAGTGTTATGATCACCCCGTCCTGAAAGATGGAGAGCCCCAGGTTCGTTCTTAGGTAGATTGCGCTGTAAATCCAGATGGAAGAATAACCCAGGCCGCGGAGGGTTGACAGAAAAGTGACGGTACCTACGTTTTTCAAGGCAGCCTGTGGAAATTGTCCGGATTTATTTAAAACGTGGGAGTTTTCAAACTTTAAAAATTGGAATTAAGAAGAAAAAGTGAATTGAAAATGTGACAGCGAATCACATTTCCCGTCCCCTCGCGGAAGACAGTACGCGTGTGAAACGTGGCAGGCTTTACCGTCGGGTTCGGAATGAGACCGGGTGTGACCCTGCCACTGTGGCCGTCACGGACACTAAATGGAAGGGGCGTATAAAATGGTTTCTCATGGAGTTTCTCATTTTGGCATGCCTATTTAAGTATTAGAAACCCTATGTTATATCATGAGCTACCTTATAGTCACGAGCAGGTGCCCCATATCCCATGAAAAAACTGGGGGCAATGAAACCGTGAAGAAGAATGTAGGAGGGGTAGCAACTGCCTTAAGCAGAGCGATGAAGCAGGAAGGCGGAACCTGGGTATGCTGGGGGGACGGAAACCTTGACCACAAGTATCCCGAGGAAAACTACGACGGCTACAAGATTGTGAGGGTCTTTATGACCAGCAGGGAAAGAAGGGGATTCTATGACGATTATGCGAATGGCACCCTATGGCCCCTTTTCCACTACTTCAGAGATAGGATGAAACTCATCAGCACAGGAATATCACATTACAGGCAGATAAACGGTAAGTTTGCGGACACCATTGCAAATCATGCGAAACCCGGGCAGAAAATCTGGGTGCATGATTATCAGCTTGCCCTGCTGCCTAAAATGATCAGGGAGAGAGGGCTGGAAAATTTCACAATCCTGACATGGCACATACCGTGGGTGGCTAGCGAATTTTACTCCACACTTCCTGAGGCAAAAGAAATGATAGAAGGCATAGCCGCTGCTGACATGATAACTTTCCACACAGATCTTTACAAGAAGAATTTCATAGAGTCATGCCAGAGCTTACTTGGAAGGGCTGCGGATATTGAAGGTAAAATCTTCTCCTTCTCACTTGGAATCGATTCTGCCTTTTACTCTTCAAATCCTGCCAACAGGCAGAATATAGAGCTGAAAAACAACAGGAAACTGATACTGAGCCTTGACCGGCTTGATTATACCAAGGGCCTGGTAAACAGGGCACTTGCGATTGAAAACCTTATCAGGAAATATCCCAAGGATGCGCGGAGATTCACCTACGTAATGATTGTGACTCCAAGCAGGACCTCTGTTTCCGAATACATTAACATGAAGAAAGACCTGGAAATGACTGTGGGGAGAATCAACGGGACTTATTCTGACCTGAGCTGGAGGCCGATAATCTACATGTATCGGAGGGTCACTGACAGGCAGCTCATGAATTATTACAGGTCTGCGGATATTGCCCTGATCACCCCCCTCATCGATGGGCTTAATTTGGTAAGCAAGGAGTTTGTTGCTGCCACAAAATCAGGTATCCTGATACTCTCAAGATTTGCCGGGGCTGCATACTCCCTCAGTTCTGCCCTGAAAGTTAATCCAAATGACTTGAATGAAGTGGCAGACAGGCTGCACGATGCTCTGAACATGCCGGAAAGCGAGATAGAATCCAGGCTTGAAAGCATGAAGGAGAATGTGATGAAACGCGACATCAACTGGTGGCTCTCAGAGATTTCAGCAACCGCAGACACACTAGAAGGGCTAGCACATGAGAGAAGGGAAAGTATCAGCAATCCTCAATGAATTCAGCACAATCCGTGACAGCAACCCAGTCATTTTCCTTGATTATGACGGAACTCTGGTGCCAATTATCAAGAACCCTGATGAATCATTTCCTGACGATGAAATCATGGGGATCCTTAAGACCCTGAGGAAAAAGTACGACCTTTATATTGTTACGGGTAGGTCGCTTCGGGAGATCAGGGAATTCATAGGGGGTTCGTTCAACGTGCTTGCGCTACATGGGGCCATAATCTCCCTTGAGGATGGGACAACAAACTTTGTCAGGGATTATGGAAAATACAGGAAAAAATGTGATGATATTTATGGCAGTAAAAATGAGTTTGAGGCAAAGTACCCTGGAATCCAGATTATAAACAAGGATGGGGGGCTTGTGTTCACAAAATGGTTTGTCCCGGAGAAACTCCATGAAAAGCTCGTGGAAGAGGTAAGATCAATATCCGCAGCCAATAACATGGAATTGTACCTTGGCAAAATGATCGTTGAATTGCGGATCCCGGGACCTGATAAGGGAAAAGCCATATATGGAATTAGAAACGGCAGGCCTTCACTCATTGTTGGAGATGACCTAACCGATGAAGACGCATTCAGGGAAAACGCTGATGCCCTGACCATACATATTGGAAATGGCGAAACAGCTGCCCATTATAGCCTTAGCAACTATCTTGAACTCAGGCAGCTCCTGGCAGAACTATAGGCCGGAGACGTCGTATTGATCCTTTCTTCTCTGCTTCATCATGGGCACGTCGGAAGTGTACCTTTCCAAGATATCCATGTCCAGGTCGCACACAATGACCCCGTCCTCATTATCAGCTTCAGCCAGAACATCACCGTAAGGGCTCACCACCATGCTGTGCCCGGTGAAATCCTTTCCACTCTGGGCAGTGCCTAAAACAAAGAGGCCATTTTCAATGGCCCTTGCCTTTAGTAGTGTCTTCCAAGTTTCAAGTTTTCTCTCTCCAGCATACCAGCCTGCCTGATAAGAAAGGATCTGTGCGCCAAGCAGCTTGATAAGCCTTGCAGGTTCGGGAAATCTCAGGTCATAGCATATTTGCAGGCCAATGTGGACTCCTCCTGCATTGATGGTTGAAACAGGGATTCTGCCGTACTCGTAAAGGTTGCTCTCAAGCTTGGAGTATGCGTCGAAAAGGTGTAGTTTCCTGTACTTTCCCACCACTATGCCCAAATCGTCAATGAATATTGATGCATTGAATGGCTTCAGGGTCCCGAAATTCCTCTCTGCAATGTTAATCAGCGACATCACGGAATTCTTCCTGGAAAGCTCCGCAAATGTGGATGCAAATTTTCCGTCCAGCGGCTCAGAGGCTTCTTTAAGGCCATCCGGATCAGCATAATTCGGCGAAAACATTTGGTACTCTGGGAAAATCACGAGATTTGGCTTTGATCTGATCGCCTCATTGAACAATCTTACTGACCTTTCAAGATTGCCTTCCTTATCCGTTCCAGACGCCATCTGTGCAAGAGCAACCTTCATCAACATCACTACATGAATCCCGTCAGGTCAGATAACTTCTCCGGCAGATATGTGGAAGTAACATAATCAAGGCCATACTTGGCAAGTGCCTGCTGTTCAGCTTTCTTGCCTATATTCAGCATGGTCTCTATCTCATCCCTCCACCGCTCAGATTGGAACCTTGGATCCTTCAATTCTGCATTTAGAGCGGCAATATCCTTGTCACTGAGGTCATCTGTTGGGAGCTTGTAGTTAAGGATATCACTCGCCGTTATCCCGATATATTCTGCAGTGGGGACGGCAAGATAATGTGAGATGTGGGCCGTCTTTATTGCGCCATATGCGATGGATGCATAGATTCGGAAGGACCATGGGTCACCGTCAGTGAAAACGTAAACCGGGAGATTATGCTCCTCGTTTATCCTCTTCAGGAGCCTCCTGGTGCTCCGGGCGGGCTGCCCCTTAAGATGGACAAGGAGGCAGTTGTTTGTCTCGTCGAACCCATTCTCAACAAGCCTGTCAAACATACCTCCAGTTTCTATCGCAAGGATGTACCTGGCATTGACGTCCTTGATTCTCAGCTTTTCTTCCTCAACGCTGTATGGGATTCCGTATCCTCCATCTCCTACATCGTCACGGCAGTTTATTTTCTTGAATTCCCCCTTCCTTGTCCTCTCTTCAATGGTTATGTCTCCCATGATGCTCGCACCGTTTTCCTCCGGCCTGAGCTTGAAGTCTTCCCTAAGAAGTGAGCTCAGTACTTCAAGATCCTCCGCCATCAGGTTTGATTCATCCTGGGTCCCGAATTTGCCAAGGTTCCATCCCTCTGAAATATAGTACATTTCCCTTAGAGTGGAAGATTTGCTTTCCCTGAGCATTTCCCTTATGAAATCCACCATGTAAAGCAGTTTAACCATGTACTCTGCACCATCCACTGCCTTTCCTGATCTGGTAACCGAAGAATCCCCATATCTCCAGACGGAGAGCATTGGATCAAGCACAATATTTTCCTTGTTTCTTGAAGGCATTGATATTTCGGGTATGTCCCCGGCGGCAAGCATCGAATAAATGCTGTTGACCATTTCTTCAAGTTTTCTGGTGGTTTGGTCTGCCGCCATTACTCCTCACCATCCGTTTCAATAATGTTCACCGTCTCAGTTCCGAAGTCTGCAGGAAGGGGCTCTGCACCCTGTACCCTGACTGGATCAATGCCTGTGAAGTAATAATTGGTGCCCGGATAATCAGAAATTCTGCCTTTAATGGAAAATGATGCAACGAATTCCTGCGCTGGCCCTAGATCCTTTATTTCCCATTTCAGCTCCGGACCTTCATAATCGCCGGTTGGCGGGTCTGCAATGAGGCCCATTGAGATTTCCCTCCTTGTGTAATTTATCACTTTCATTTCTATTTCAACGCCTTCCTGGCTCTTCCGGAACTCTTCTGTTACGAAGACCACATTTGCTATCTTTGAGATAACAGGCTCGAGGTTGGGAACCTCTTTGCCAAGGATCTCTGATGCCTTTTTTCCGATCTCCGGAATAAGGGTGTTTACCAACCTGAATTTTTCATATATTCTGGCTCTCCGGTCCTTCTTTCCAAGGAATGATTTCACTCCTCTTCCAAGTGACTTGAGGCACAAGCCAATCTCATTGGTGATCTCGTTCACATTTGCCAGGGCTTCCTTTGATTCCGATGTGAAGGGTATCCTGATCCCGTAAACATGAACGAAAATGATGGCAGGGCCATATGGCACACCTTGCCCACCCTTCTGGTCGAACCCATATTGCCTCCAGTCCATTTCCGAAACAGCCTTGGTTATGGCGCAGGCTCCGGGCTGGTACAGTAGTGGAACCTTATTTGCGAACCTTACAATCCTGACAGGCTGATCACTTGGGAGGTCGCCGCCATAAACAATTCCTGCCTCTACTGAAAACGGATTCCCGTTATATACTGTAATGGGCCTTGAAACCGGTTTGCCGTAATGTGATGGGTGGTTCTCCTCATACACACTCTTAAGGCCCTTCTTTATGAATTCAGGCCCCAGGGGGGAAAGGCAGTCCGTCGGTGGCGGCATCAGTTTAACGGCCTTAAACGCCTCACTGAGTTTCTTTATGTCCTGCAGGGAAAGCTCTGATGGCTTTTTATTCCCAGGTATTCCCGAAAAAGCCAGGATTTCATCTGCAACCTTGTCGCTGATCCTGTTGAAGTCGTCACGGAGAAAATGTATTAGGTCTGGGGAGAGTGTGTTCTTGGCCATGCTGTTTATATCTCCAAGCTCAAGCCCGAGTGGATGGGGTTTTATGGCAACAGCAGGCTTAGAAAGGATGTCCGTGACTCTCGGGATCTCGTAGGTCTTTCCGTCCGGGTCCAAGAGAGTCAAGGTAGCATTTGGGTTAGCAACTGCACATTCTCTCATGTACTCCAGGATTGATTGTTTTCCGATCTGGTACTTTCCCTTTGCTGGTATTGTAATGAGGGCCCCATGGGGCTTCTCCCATATTACGGGTTTTTCACTGTGAATATCTGCCTTGTTCTCCTTTACGTTAATGCCCAGGATGAAATCATATGCCACATCATCCTCCTTCCTTCTCGTCTTTACATGCGATGTCCTGGCCGTAGTTATCTGGCCATAAAGTATAGCTGCCGTAATTCCGATTCCCTGCTGCCCCCTGGATTGTTTAAATGAGTGAAATCTTGATCCATAGAGGAGTTTTCCGAAAACGTTTGGAACTTGCTTTCTTTCAATGCCGGGGCCATTATCCTCAACGGAAACGTTGAATTCATCATCCTCGGCCTTTTCAAGTGTGACCTTGACCTCAGGAAGAATGCCATGCTCTTCACATGCATCCAGGGAATTGTCAAGGGCTTCCTTCACAATCATAAAGAGTGATTTTTGCGGTGAATCAAAACCAAGTATGTGCCTGTTCTTTTCAAAGAATTCAGAAATTGATGCTTCCCTGAATTCAGATATGGTGGCCTTTCGAGGAGGCATTAAACTGCCATATACATGGTGTTTAAATTACTTTGTTGCCACCCAGCTTTGGAATGCATATAAAATAGATACAGAAGGACCGTTTCGCAAGCAAAAGATAAGGAATTGGAAAGGGATTTGGAAAATTATCCGAAATAGCCAAGGTCATCCTTCTGAGAAACCTTAGCCTGCACGTCTTCCTGCATTTTCTCGGTAATTTGCTCAATCTGCCTGCTTCTTTCCTCAAGGTCAGCCAGATCAAGGTCGAGGCCAAGCAATCCTTTGAGGACCCTGACGATTTCCCTTGCACCCTTTGGGTCAGCGAAGTATCCAGATGTTTCTCCCATGAGGCACGCCCCATTCATAGAGAAAACTTCTTTGCCAAGTCCAAGCATGACCCCAGCGGAACCCACGATACCACCGCCGGGTTCTCCCTTGGGAAAAACAACTCCATTCTCCTTCAGTTCGTCAAGAAGGTTTGTATTCGTAACTGCCCCAAGGACCCTTGGAGTCTCTACGATCTTTCCAGTGCTGTATCCTCCCAGTGTGTAAACAAATGAAACATTTAGCTTGGCTGCCAGTTCAAGGATCACGTGCGAGATTTCATACTGCCCTTCCTGAGTTGTGCCCTGGAAATCGCCAACGAGGACAAGGAGATCGTTTTCCTTGCCAGTCTTCTTGTAATAGATGCTGTTTCTCACAAGTTTTACAACACCCTCATCGTCTATGAAAACCTGAGGCGGAAGGTACTGGGAAAACACGTCAGCAAGCTTCTGCATCTTGAGTTTTTCTATTATGTACTCAGCAGCTATTTTTCCAACATTCCCAATGCCCGGAAGGCCCCCGATAAGTATGGGGTCCTTCAGCTTTGGCCTTTTGTACTGGTTGATTATGATTTTTTCCATTTTTACTCTTCCTCCAACTTGATCCTGAACCTCTGGAACCTGTCCTGTGGTGAATACCTGGGCGGCAAAGCCACATCAGCAAAGCTGCTACAGTTTGGACATTCTTCCTTCATTGTATAAGACTGGCAATTTCTGCATTTTCTTATTATTGAACGCATTTTAACTCTGGTCTACTTTCTTGTGAACTCTGCGACTACACCCTTCTTCTTTGATAAGTCCAGTATGTTCTGTACTGCCTTTTTTAATGCATCTTCGGCAGACTTATAATCTTTGTCTGTTACTGTTAACCTATAACGCGGAGCCCCGGCATACTGAATTTCCACATTATCTTCCATGGCAGATGAAAATACTTCCTTCAGAAGTTCAACTCCATTTGGGGCAAGCGAGTATGCTTCAACATATCCGCCTATTTTTATGTACGGAAGAACTACATTTTCCCTGGCCACCTTCTGGAAAGCCTCTTTCCAATTTCCTTTGGATTCAGGAAGCCAGTCCTCAGTGGCAGAGGCGTCTTCAAAGGCATCATAAAGCGTACCGTATTGAGCACGGAGATCGCCCGCAAATTCCTTTTCGGCCTGGCCCATAGAAATTTTAAGCTGTGACGATACAATTTCAAGAAGCTTCTCAGCTTTCTGCTCATTCTTCCAGCTGGAGATCTTTTCCCTCTTCTGGTGCTCATTCACTCTTTTAAGCGAAAGATCCACATATCCTCTGCCCGTATCGACGTTCAAGACCTTGCAAACGGTCTTCTGCCCTTCCCTCAGGTAGTCTTTGATATGCTTGACCCAGCCGGTTGCGACCTCAGCTATATGGATAAAGCCCTCCTTGCCCGGGTACTCCTCAAGTCTTACATTTGCGCCAAAACCCTTTACTTCCTTTATGGTAACGACTACCAGGTCACCAACTTCAGGAAGGTCTTTTTTCATTGCTTGTCGCCCGTAATCTCAGCGGCCAGATCAAGTGTGCCGCCGGTTGGCCTTGCCAGGGTTGCACCACATATATTGCAGACAACAGTGGATGAGATTTTTGTATATGTGGTTTGCTCGTTTCCACAATCCTTGCATTTTATGTTTATGAATTTGTTCCCAATGCTCTTGGGTTTTGAAAATCTGCTATCCGCCATATTACTGGACCTCCACTATTTCAAATTTCTTAGCTCTTATGCTGGGTGGAGTGACGGATTTCTTGCAAGTCTGGCATTTGTATTTCAGTGATACTCTCTTGGTTGGCTTTTCCCTTCCTTCATACTTTGGCCTTGGGAAACCTCCGTAACCAGATGTTGCTCTTCTGAATCTCCTCTGTCCAGCCCTGAATTCACTGGCCTTTCTTTTCCTTACTCTCTCTACTTCGTGAGGAGTGTGCTTCTTGCACGACGGACAATACATGCTGATGATCTTTGGCATTTTCAACGCGTTCACCTGTAATTAAGCAGGACACAAGCAATTTCACATTGCATGAACTCTCATGTCTTGTTTTTATGCTCTCGGCTTATTGGTTGGAGGGATATAAGTTTTCTTGAAATTTTTCCCGTCCATACCCGGCACAATGAAACCCAGAACGCCTAGCTGCATATTGATAAGTTGCAGATTGCGGTGATCCTTCATGGGCATCCAAATATTGTGTCAATAATGTTATATACGAACTTCCAATGTAGCGGGGAATCGACATGCCTAAGCCACAGACAAGCGTACAGAAGCCAATGGACGTTCTTCGAAATTCCATAGACAGGAATGTTTTAGTCGACGTTAAGGGGAACAGAGGTTATTCAGGCATCCTAGAGGGATATGACATATACATGAATCTGGTGATTAAAAACGCCGGTGAGACCATCAATGGCCAGACTACCGGTGTTCACGAGAGAATTCTCGTAAGAGGAGACAATGTTATTTTCGTTTCCCCATCGAAAGGTGATAATCAATGAGCAATGGAACAGCCGTAATGGGAAAGATGAACAACAAGAAAGTTCATATTACATGTCGCAGATGTGGACATCATACCTACCACGTCAGGCAGAAGAGGTGCTCTCACTGTGGATTCCCCGCAGCCAGAACTAGATCATATAGATGGGCAAAAGCCAAGTGATCACTGTGCTGTGGTCGGATATATAGGTGAGGAGCCTGCATATCCATTTATTCTATCATCACTAAAAACGCTCCAGCATCGCGGACAGGAAAGTGCGGGCATCGCAACTTTCCATGCATCCTCCATTAATGCCAGAAAAGGCATGGGGTTAGTTGGGGAAGTTTTCAACGAAAAGACCAAGGATTCCGAATATCTCCTTGGAAATGTGGGTATTGGCCATACCAGATACTCTACAGCCGGCTCGAAAGCAATGGAAAACGCCGGGCCATTCCTTGTAACCAATGCCCTGGGCCATATTGCACTATCGCATAATGGTGAAATAACTAATGCGGACAGGCTTCGGGATGAACTTTTAAAACAGGGCTTAACATTCCTTACTTCTTCGGACACTGAAGTTTTGTTGATGGAACTTGCAAGGGAAATCTCCATCCATGGGATCAATGGCGGTGTCAAAATCGCTGCTGACCGCCTTAAAGGAGCATATGCCATAACGTTTCTAATAAATGACCGGCTTTATGCGATGCGAGACCCGCTTGGAATAAGGCCGCTGATAATAGGAAAAATGGTAAGCGGTTACATTGTGGCATCTGAATCCTGCGCACTGGACATCAATGGGGCGGAGATTGTCAGAGACGTAAAACCTGGAGAACTTGTTGAGGTTACAGCAAATGGGATCACATCAATCCTCACTGTCCCAGGCAGGAAGCTTGCCCATTGCATGTTTGAGTACGTTTATTTTGCAAGACCAGACAGCATTATCGATAACATTGAAGTATTTCAAACAAGGCTTAGCCTTGGAAGAACACTTGCCAGGGAATCGCCAGTGGATGCTGATGTTGTGTTCGCAGTCCCCGACTCAGGGAGGGCACAGGCACTTGGCTATTCACAGGAATCGGGAATCCCATATAGCGAGGGGCTCATAAAGAACAGGTTTTCAGACAGGACCTTTATTATGCCAACTCAGCAATCTAGAACATCAGCCATAAGACTGAAGCTTAATGTCATCCAGTCAGAGGTGAAGGGAAAGAGGATAATACTGGTTGATGACAGCATCATAAGGGGAAATACCATGAACCACATCGTCAGCCTTCTGAGGCGGGCTGGTGCCAAGGAAGTCCATGTTAGGATCGGGTGCCCTCCAGTTGTTGCGCCATGTTTCTATGGTGTGGATATGAAAACCAAGGACCAGTTTGTGGCCAATGGCAGATCCGTTGATGAGATATGCAAGGAAATCGGCGCAGATTCTCTTGGATATGTGTCAATCAGGGGACTCATTGAAAGCATCGGCATTGGAAGGGATGGGCTTTGCCTTGGCTGCCTAACAGGAGATTACCCAACAACAGTTTCGGAGGAGAAGTATCCCCGGCAGAAGGAACTGGAAAGCTTTACCCACCATTCCTGAAAATTTATTTTTTTCTCTTTAGAAGTTCCTGTATTTTTTCCCTGGATTTTTCCTGGTCGATCCTATGCCCTGCAAAATCAGCCCTCAGTGCGATTGCTGTTTTTCCTGCAATGAATCTTGCCACTCTCCCCCGGTCTGAAGTTCTGAGGCTAGACATGCCTTTGACCTTGAAAAGTGATCCGTGCTTTGGAGGAGGCGATCCATAAAGGATGTGCTTGAATAGTGCCTTTTCAGCCCCTATAACCTGAATTGCACTTGCAGGCATTAGTGCAAGGTTCCTCAGGCTTCCTGCGTGGTAAAGCAGCTCTATTGCAATTTCTTCCCCCACAAGCTCGCATGTGTTAGGCATAACTTCCCTGGCCTTTTCAGAAAGGAAAGACAATATGCTTGCCTTAAGTGCACATATTGAACCTGCAGAATCGGCTATTTCCTCCATGACCCCAGGAAGGCTTCCTGGCAGGTCCAGGCCCCGGAGCCTCTTGAAGAAATTGCAGGGATCCTCATTTCCGTATGTTAGGCCAGTTATAAGGCCGAAACCTGCGACTTTTTCAAGTATCAGGTTAAGAGATTTGTTCAGTTCCGGTATAAGTGCATAGAGTTTCCTTATGTACTGGTCTTCCGCAAATTCCTGCTTGATCCTGTATTTTCCGTACCTTATGAGAAGGTCCCTCAGATCGGGAATGGATCTGGATTCTTCCAGGGATAGTTTGACTTCAAGTCCATCCCTCAATGAATCGAATATTTCAGGGAATTTTTCCCCTATGCCTTCGTAAACAAAGTACTGGTTGCCTTTCCTGGAACCGTACCATTTATCTCCGCTTTTTCTGGCCCCTGAATTCCCTTCTCCTGACATCCTTACCTCCACTCCTCTGGCCTTCCTTCTGCCTCTGGTACTGTGGCCGATCCCTCCTTTCATGGTGCCCGAATTTTGTAACCTGGGGCTTTGGCTTCACTTCCTTCCTGGCCTCTTTGGTCTTTTGCTTCATTTGGCCAGGATTTTCCAGAAGGACCCTGTCAAAGTCCACGACCTTGAGGTCCCTGATTTCATCAAAATTTACCAGCATAATGCCGGTTCCGACGAGTTCGTTGTTTTCGGAAATGACTGCAACCCTTTCTCCTTTAGATGGCGTGCCTATAATTGCGCGAATGCCTCCTGGATAAAGGTCAGAGCCGCGGGAAATGTTCGCTAGTGATGATTTCTTGACAATTATCTTGGGGTATTCCCTGAAAAGGTAATCCATAGAAAATATCAGCTGCGCGAGTTTCTCAGGGCTTCCGCTGTCAGAGAGTTTCTTTGCATCTGCCACATCCTGCAGGGTCACGAGATCCGATTCCTGGAAAACTCCGGTCCTTGTGCGGCGAAGCTCTGCCATCTGGGCGCCTACACCCAGGGTGTAGCCGAGGTCCGTGCAGAGTGTCCTGATATATGTCCCAGAATCACAAACGACCCTGAATAAGACGAGCCTGGAGCTAATTTCGAGTATCTCAAGCTTGTGTATTGTCCTCTTCCTAAGTGTTCTTGCAACTGCAGCCCTCATGGGGGGAATCTGGTAAATCTCACCTTCATATTCATGGAAAGCTTCCCTGAGATTTTCATCGGTCACGTCCCCATAGAGCCTCATGACACAAACATATTCCTTCTTCTGTTCATGTGCGATATCAATAAGTTTGGTGGCTTTTCCAAGCGCCATTACCAATACACCGGTTACGCCTGGATCAAGAGTCCCAATATGGCCAACCCTTTCCATGCCCAGAATCTGCCTTACCCAGTAATCAACCTGATGGCTCGTGGGGCCCTTGGGTTTGTCAATAACTATAAAGCCATCCAGTTCACTGGAGCTTTTTGATTCCTGAGCATTCATGTATGTGTTCTGCCACCTTTTGTGCAGAGAGGTTATCAGAGTTTATAACAAGATCGTAAATATCTGTAGTCCCGTAGTCAATTGAATAGAATTCCGCGTACCTCTTTGCCTCAGACTCCTCCCTTACCCTGAGAAGTGCCTCGAGATCTGATGCATTTCCTTCCCTCCTGGAAATTCTGGAAACTCTCGTTGCCAGGGAAGCGGTGAGAAAAACCTTGAAAGCTTCAATATTGTTAAGATGACACATCCACCCTGCAAGCCTGGCCTCAACAACAATGTTGTCATGTGATTTCAGAAAGTCAACAACCATCTGGTCCTGTTTCCTGTCAATCTCAGGATGGGATTCAGCATAGAGGTTGAATTCCTCGATTGTCATTCCATGCTCACGGGCCTGTTCCCTGAAAAAATGGCCCCCGGAAAAAAACTGGTAGCCCATTGATCTGGCAAGAATCTTGCCAACAGTGGACTTCCCACTCCCGATAGGCCCACTAATTGTAATCCGCATTTTCAATGGTTCTCTCGAGCTTCCTTACCTTGTAAGTGAAGTCGAAGATCTTGATCACCATGGTTGTCAGGTATCCGAACACCAGGATTACAACAAAATAGACCATAATCCAGTAAGGAAACATCCAGAAATGCGCGGTTGCGACATTGACCTCGTAATTCCATGGGAATGCAATGACCTGGTATGCAAGCGCATCTAGGAAGAAGTACAGCCACGCAATGAGCAGGAGCGTAAATATGGTGAAGACCATGAGCGGTTTCATTGTGTTCATGCTCAGGCTAGTCTGTTCCATAGACATATCCATCCTCATTTTCTGCAGCTTCTGGATCTTGTCCTTCTGCTGGCTCTTGTAGGCCTGATTCATCGCCTTGTTGAATTCCCTCATGCGGTTCTGCATCTTTCCCATTTTGAGCCAGTCGGTGAAGACGTACCTTGGAATTGATGTTATAAGGCCAATCAGCACCCCCACAAGCACGATGGTGAGAAGCGGGAACTGGAAATTGAAGCCCAAAAGCGGCATCAGGACCACACCGAAATAGGTACCGATGTAACCCCTCAGTGTGCCATTTGTGATCACGATAATAGAGCCGAAGCTGATGACCATGTAAATCATCTGGAACCTCAGCATCTTTGACATTGCTTCCTGCTGCGGATTCCTCTGCATTCTTGGCCTCTGTCCTTGAACTCCCTGTGGATCTGTCATTATGGCATCAACCTCTTGACTATATTCTGTGCTGCTATGTCAGGTTTTCCCTCGACATTCTCGATAAATTTAACAGTGGCCCCAGTGTAAACGGAATATGCAGCCGCATAAGACCTGTTTATCTGCTGATGTTCTATGATATCGTCAATAGTATCTTCGTCCCTTTTCCTGGAGGGGTCGAGATTTCTTCTCTTCCTGATGAGATCAGCATTTGCCTCAATGAGGAAGTAAGAAGAAACTTTTAACTCTCTGAGGACCCATTCTGGAAGCCCGGGCATGTATCCATTGGGCGTCTTGATGGTCATATGTGTGTCCACCACAACATTGTCCATCTTTCCAATGGCTGCAGAAGCTTTCTTCTGGAGGTTTATTTGCGTGTCAACCGGAAGTTTCCTCAGTTCATCCCTGTCTTTTACAAGACCAACAGCTTCAGCCATTTCAAACATGAGGGTGCCAAAATTGATAATGTCGTAGTTTGTCTTTTTCTTTACAATGTCCAGGACAGTGGATTTGCCTACCCCTGCGACACCAGTTATTACAACTCGCAATTAACCACCTACGAAGAACTGCCTTATCACTGGATGCATTTCCATCATCTGTTCCTTGCCCATTGCCTCGTAGAACTGAATTACTATACCCACTGCCAGAAGAAGCCCTGTACCACTGGTATTTCCAACCGTACCAATGAGGTTTGCCCCTGCGGCAAGAAGCCCTACGGCCGCACCACTGAAAACAGTGATGGCCGGGATGTATTTCTGCAGGACTTTTTCAATGACCTTCGGGTCCCTCCTGAAACCAGGTATCTGCATTCCGCTTGACATGATCTGCCGCGCAACCGAGGATGGGCCCATGTTTGTGGTCTCAATCCAGAACTTTGCGAAAATAATACTTGCAATGACCATAAACCCAAGGAACACAATCACATGCACCGCCTCCTGGAACGCCGAGTGGCCAAGGAGAATATTTGCAGCGGAACCGGGCTCAAGTATTGGGAACAGCCAATCAGACAAACCATTGGGCGAAAAGAGGTAGTATGCGAGTCCGCCTGTTGGGGTAGTCTGTGAGATGTTGAACTGGGCCACCTGAGCCGCCGTGGGATATGAGCCAAGGAGGGCATTATGGCCAAGCAACGGAACATGGCTTAGCACAGGGCTACTCCAGAACAGGAGAGTCCACATGGAAACGTTAGCTAGCAACGCGGTTGCAAGGATAACGGGTATGTTTGACGCATAGAACAGCTGAAGGGGATACCTTCCCCTTGCTCCCCTGACCCTTTCATGCGCAATAGGAAGCTCTATCTTGCTGCTCTGGAAGTATGCAACTATGAAGAATATGAGCAGTGTCCCGAGAAGCGCAATGATGGGGTTTGGAATGCCGCCAGGTATTCCGAAGAGGATCTGCGGAAGGCCTGTCTGTATGAAATATGCGGAACTTGAGTGCATGATTATGTAAATTGTCTTTGGTATTGCACCAGCGGGCGGGTTTGCAAGGGAAAGCACTGCGCTGCCTGATACTGGAATCCAGTTGATAGTTCCAGTAATCAGTTGCTGTGATACGCCGGCTGCAATGAATAGGGAAATTCCGGATCCGATCCCATACTTGGAAACGACCTCATCCATGAGGAACACAAGGTATGAACCGAAGAAAAGTTGAAGGATAATGATGGCCTGGGACAGGAAACCTCCGTATCCGGGGGCGAAACCGTTGAGCCTTGAGACCAGTGAAGCATCAGGAACAAGGTACCCAAATGCCTGGGGGATAGCCTCCACGAATATCATGATAATGACGAGAAGCTTCTGTACGCCCTGGTAAACAGCCCTGTCCTGTGAGTCCTGGAGATCAATGTTGAAAATCTTTGCTCCTGCGAAAAGCTGCATAACTATGGACGCAGTGACTATAGGACCTATACCCAGTGCCATGAGTGAACCCTGGGCACCCGCGAAAATGGCCCTGAAGGACGCGAAAACATCCACAGACTGCGTCACATTCAGCCCGTATATGTAAATATTAGTGAGAGCGAAATAGAGAATGACAATGAGGGCGGTCCACATCAGCTTGTACTTAAACTGTACATGCCCCTTTGCCTTCTTGACTGCCGGCAGCTTAGAGGTCAGGTATTCGAGCCCGTAGAGCTTGCTCTGTTTCGGCCCAACATAACTCAATACCAGATAAGCAAGTGCAAATAGCGGGGATATTAGAAGCCCCGCAATGAAGAGTTTGAGCCCCGTATAGTGGTTAAAATACCAGAATGCTGCCAGCACTATGGCAAATATTACCACTATGGGAAAGGCTGCCCCTTTATTCCTCTGAACCGTTGCCATCAGTCTCTACCGTTATTCCCAGAGGGGAAAGCTTGTTTAATGCCTTTTCGGTTGCCTTGCTCACAATGATGGTGGACTTTTCCTTGAATGTACCAGAACCAAGCAGCTTTGTGAAGCCAGCCTTTGTCAGGTCAATCTTCAGTTTCTTGCCCTCCATTGTGGCATAGCCCTCCTGTTTGAAATAGTCAAGTTTGGCTGAAAGCTCATTGAGTGTAAGGGGGATGTCTCCCAATCCCGGATGGTGGCTTGTGAACCCATGTACACCGAAGTGATTGCGGTCGTACTTGAGAAGCCAGACTGACCTGTGTTTGCCAAGGCCAGCCATTCCCTTGCCTCCTCTCTTTCCTTTACCTCTTCCAGACTTCATTCCGCGGCCGTAATGGCCACCTCTGAGTTTCTTAGTTCTCGTTCGTACCATTTAAATCCACTCCCGGCTTAAGCATCTTCAGGATGAGCCTGTTGATGTCCTTTCCTCTGTAGCCTGCTGAACCTCCCTGGTTGAATGGTTTCCTGATGGCTTCATAACCACCCTTTGGAGGGTTCAGTCTTACAACAGGAACTATGTCCCTGATGTCCTTGTACTTTAACTTTCCCTGTTGGAGTGCCTCTGCAAGGTCTTTATAGCTCTTGTACCCAGTGGTTTCCTTGAGTTCCTCTTCATCAAGGTACTCGTGGCCCTTGAGCTGTGACCGGTATTTGAGCACCATTTCAATAGTGGAATCTTCCACTTCGCCCCATGTCACATAGTCCTTTGCAACCTTGAGCATTCCCCTGTTGATTTCATTGTCTTCGATCAGAACCATGTGGTTGACCCTGTGCAGCCTCATGAGGTATGCCGTCTTGGCTGCCTGGGGCCTGATCCCTGTTTCTCCCCTAATTCTTATCACTGCTAGCACTGGCTACACTCCCCACATATATTGGCGTTGTAAGATTCAACGCTGGATTTACCTTCATCTTGGCTGTCCCCTTCATGGCATCGAATACTGCAAGTGAGTAATTCACTGTGGTCTTTGTATGGCCTAATGCGAATCCCCATACATCATCAATGCCGGCCATTCTCAGGACGATCTTGGCAATGTCTCCAACTGCCCTACCTACACCCTGTGGTGCAGGTTTGATTGTAACCTCAACTGAACCGGATTTTCCGACGACCATGAATGGCAGGCTGTGCGCCCTTCCACATCCACATTCCCAGGAACCGCAGCCTCTCCTGATTTCCAGGATGTTCAGTTTTGCATTGTTGATTGCTTTCCTAATAGCAGGTGCAGCCTCCTTGGCCTTCCCCCTGCCGACACCGATGAATCCGTCCTCATTTCCCACCACTGCGGTGACTGAGTAGTTCATTCTTCGTCCAGAGTCTGTCATCCTCTGGGCACGTTCAATGTCGATTACCTCATCCTTAAGTTCAGGAAGCAGGTAGTCAACTATCTGGTATTCCTTAAGTGGCAGTTTTGTCCTCAGGGCTTCAGACATGGTCTTTATCTCACCTGAGGCGACCATTTTGCCAAGTTGGGTTCTCGGAACCCAGGTTTCATCGCTCATAGTTTCTCCTCCAATAGTTTCTTGTAATCGTCAAGTTTCTGGGGAAGGGGCTTTTTCAGGTGTTCACCCGCAAGCCTCTTCTTGTCAGGAAAGATTTTCTTGTCATGGGGGATTTTGGCGCCCGCGTCAACATAGCCCTTAAGCACTGCAGATATTCTGCCGCCTTTGACTATGTTGTACATGCCTGTGTCAAGTACAGATTCACCGACTTTCTTCTTCTTGGCCCTCAGGCCAGTTGCGAATCCGACCAGGTAGGCAACGGGAATGCTGTTTCCGTCCACCTCAAGCCCCAGTTTCTTCAGGGACCTTTCATTGACTGTTGCAAGGATCTTGTCTCCCTTTTCGTTATATTCAACGATCTGTGCGACTACTCCCTTGTTTGACGGCCTAACTACCAGCCTGGGAAGCCCTGATTTCAGTAGCTTCAGCCTTTTGTGGTAGTTGGTTACCCCGTCTCTTCTTCTCTTCATTACGCTGTATTTCATCATTTTTCATCACCCAGGTTTCCCGATGACCTCATGTGAGATCTTAGCTGGGCTCTTGATTTGATAGTGCCTCCCTTGACCTGAAGGTAGAATTTCCTGTATGTCTTGGGATCTATCTTGTTCTCTGACTTGAGTGTCCTGAGCTCATCCCTGAGGGCACGGATTGTCTTCATCCACCTGTCCTTTCTTGGGAACCTTGCATATTTTGTTCCCCTGATTGAACCGGGGCCTCTCCTCCTTTCCTTTGACCTCTGGACGACTCTCTTCTTTAGCCTTCCGTTTGAATTTCCCTTCTTCTGCTTGATCTGAATGACGTGCCTGTTAATCAGTTCCCTGATATCAGACCTGGATGCAGCCTCGTCCACCTGGTCAAGGCTGTTGGTGTCGATCCAGACTCTGGATATTCCGGACTTGAATTCCTCAGCTGCGATCCTTTTCGCTGTCTCTGGTTTCATCCTACTCCACCTCCGGGTTAAGTATCCTTACCTTGAGTTCTTCGGCCTTTTCCATTATTAGTTCCCTCTTCCTGGAGCCGACGGATGAACCGATTCTTGCTGCCTCTCTCAGAGGGTCAAGCTTCTCAAGGTCCTGTGGTGTAAATACAAGCACTTCCATGAATCCTGATGGGTGAAGTCCCCTTACTGCCAATGGAGACCTGTATCCGGCATCCACAACGGGCGGCCTTCTTGCAAGGTGTTCCCTCTGCTTTGAGTGCTTTCCCCTTGGTTTTCGCCAGGAATCGCCAAGCTTCTTGTACCTGAACCATTCCTGCCTCCTGAATTCAACCCTCTTCACGGCACTCTGGTTCTTGATCCTGAGCAGTCTTTTCTCGTTCTCTGTGAGTTTCGGTTTAATGTATGCCACTTATTTCACCCCTTCAGCATGTAGATTCCGTCCTGGAATACTCTCAGGTCGAATCCCTTTATCTTTGTGGCTCTCTCAATGTTGGCAGCTGTTTCTCCAAGGTCTCTCCTGTCGATGCCTGTAAGAATGACCCTGTCACCCTTTACTGACACTTTTGTTGAACCCCTGATTTCTGCCGTTCTGGGGCTTCTTTCCCCAAGGAAATTTTCAACCACTACCTGGTTTCCTTTCACGGAGACCCTCATCGGGAAGTGGGTGTAATCGATCTTGAGTTCATATTCGAAGCCAGTTGTGACGCCATTGCAGAGGTTCTTGATTTCAGAAGCCCAGGTTCCAACTATCCCCCTGGACCTTTTGTTATCCTTGCTGACGTGTAACTTCAGCGTTTTTCCTTTCATGGACACTTTAACGTAATTGTCGTTCAGGATCCGTGAAGCCTCTCCCAGTTTTCCCTTGGCTTTCACTTCACCTTCCTTGACCGTAAGGGTAACCCCCTCCGGTATGTCGTATGTCCAGGTTTCCTTCCAGTCTGTCATCTAAATCACCTAATAAACGTAAGCCAGCAGCTTGCCTCCGAGTCCCTGTTTTCTGGCTTCTATATGGCTCATAACACCCTTCGTGGTTGTGAGTATAAGAATGCCAAAATCCTGGGCCGGCAGATACCTTGACTCATATCTTTCGAGGTTCATCTGCTTCACTGGCAGCCTGGGCTTTATTACTCCACAGTTGTTGATGGTATCGCTTAGGACTATCCTGAATTTACCCCCTCTGTTTTCGTCTACTACTTCGAAACTCTTGAGGTAGTTGTAGTCCTGCATAACCTTCAATACTCTCCCGATCAGCCTTGCGGCTGGCTCGGCCTCTATGACTCTCTTTCCTGTTCTTGATGCATTCTTGATGCTGTTGATTATATCATTAAGTGGGTCGTGCCTCATTGTTTCACCTCAGCTGTACTTCCTGAATCCCAGTTCCGGTGCAGTATCCCTGAAACACTGCCTGCAAAGCCTCAGTCCGTATCTCCTGACCATTCCTCTCTTTCTTCCGCAGCGTACGCATCCGTCTTTGTGACCGAAATTTTTCTTTGGTTCGAGCTTAATCTGTGACATTAGTTCACCTTAATACCTCAACCTGGAAGTTGTCCGATAGGAATTTCATTGATTCTTCCTTTGGTATCCTGATGGCTGATGGAAGCCTCTTGGCGCCTATCTTTCTCCTCCGTATCCTGTAACCGCCTTTCCTTCTCACTACTACTGCAACGTCCAGCCCGAATATTCCAATATCCGGATCGTATTTCATTCCCTGGAATTCCGTATAGTCTGGAATGCCAAAGTACGCGTTTCCCTGCTTGTCAAATGAGTAGTGCTGGATCTTGTTTTCTCTTGCATATAGAGCCCTTTTCAGGAAATCCTCTGCATCTTCGCCCCTCAGGGTAACCTTGGCGCCAATTTGCAGCCCTTTCCTGATGTTGAAATCTCTTACAGTCTTCTTTGAAGTGGTAAGAACAGGCTTGTGCTTAGTGAGCATTTCAATGACCTTTACTGCCTTGTTCAGGCGGTCTCCTGCCTGGCCAACTCCAATGTTGATCACAACCTTGTCCAGTGTAACTTCCTGCATCGGGTTCGCTTTTGGCTCGGCCTTTTTTGCTGCTTTCTTTGCTGGCATTACTGCTCACCCCTTGCGATTTCAAATGAGTACTTTGGCCCGGCGATCATGAAGGTGTAATCTGCCACAGTGGAGAAGTCCTCCTCGAAGTGGACAAGGTTGCTGCCTGATGATTCCTTTACCTCTACTTTCTTGATTGTGCCGATGCTGCCCACATGTGCCCCTCCAGTGAGGAATGCCTTGTTTCCAGGCTGCATCTTGATTATGTGCTGTACCTTCTTTTCTGGAACGGTCATGATGAGGACATCTCCTGTTGAGATGCTCATGTCCTCTGTTATGAAGTTCTGGCCATCGTGGAGGACGAGCTGCGTCTTCCCTGATGTGGTGGTTATCTTGTTGAAAACCTTCATGGGCTTCAGGTTGCTGTATTTCTCGTCTTCCCTGTGGACAACGAGCCTTCCCTTCTTGTCGTAAACTACCCTGTAACTCTCGCCAGTTGGGACTACGGTTATGATGTCCATGAATCCTACTGCTGTCTTCCTGCTCTTCACAACTTTCCCATCGATCTTGATGAAGCCGCTGTTAAGCATCCTGGTTACTTCCCTTTCCTTGTCACCCAGTTTCAGGTAATCCCTGAGAACTGTAAGAAGTGCCACTGAACTTTCCTTGGTGTGCTTTCCCGGATTTGGGGTAGCTCCCCAGAAGAAATTCTTCCTTGGTATCTTGGTGACCCTTGGAATAACCAGTCTCTTTGTCTTGTTGATCATTCTTCTTCACTCTCCGATTTTTCTTCCTCTGCTTCTTCCTGAGGTTCTTCTGACTCTCCCTCAGGTTCCCCGGCAGATTCCTCAAGGGTATCGGCTTCCTTGACTTCAGTTGCCTCAGCCTCAATTTCGGCAGGTTCTTCCTCTGCCACTTCGGGCTCTGGCTCCTGGATCGTAATCCTCTTTATGGCAGCTATCTGCCTTATCTTCTGGAGTCTCTCATCTCTGGAGAAATCCAGTTTTGTTATTGTGAGGTCCTGGGCTCTCAGGTAAAGCTCTGTCTGCTTTCCGTCTTCCTTTGCTATTGTGATGCCTTCTACGGATACACGCCCGCTGCTGTGGTTGACATCAACGACCTTGCCTCCTTCACCCTTTCTCTTTCCTGACTTTACTTTGACAATATCACCAGCAGAAATGGGGAAAGCCCTTATTCCGTATCTCTTCCTCAAGTCGCTTGACAGTGTCACTTTAATCTTGGTAATCATCTTCATCCACCATTACACAATTGTTGAAGCGATGGCTGCAATTCTTGGCCATCTCTCTGCTGCTTCTCTCGCAACAGGGCCCTTAATTTCAGATCCCCTTACTTCACCATCTGGCGTAACAAGAACAGCGGCATTTTCGTCGAACTGGACCATTGTGCCGTCAGCTCTCCTGAATGGCCTCCTCTGCCTTACCACCACAGCGTAAACTACCTTGGCTCTCATTTCTGGAGTGCCTTTCTTAACGCTGGCTATGAACATATCCCCCACACCTGCTGCAGGGATTCTTGATGCGACACCGTGATAGGCCTTCACATCTATGAGGCTGATGATCTTTGCGCCGCTGTTGTCGGCGCATGGCATGGTTGCTCCCAGTGGAAGCCCTCTGTGCTGTCTTCCAGCTATTCCCTTCATTGCTTCACCTTCTCAATTACTACGAATGAAATTGTCTTTGCCAGATTGCGGCACTCTGCGATCTTGACCTTGTCTCCCGGTAAAACATGTATGCATTCGGGAACATGGGCATGGTACTTGCTGAACCTTGTTTCCTTCCTTTCGTATTTCCCAAGCGCTTTCTTGTATTCCCTAACTATAGTGGCGCTCCTGATCATTGAGGCTGTTTCAACAGTGCCGTCAATGACCTGCCCCCTTACTTTCAGCTCTCCGTGGAATGGGCATTTCTTGTCATGGCACTCCTCTTCAGGAGGAGTAACTTCGAAACCGATATTCTTAGTTATTGTAATCACCCTTGTTTTCGTTTTTAAGTATCTTTCTGAGATTCTTCAGGCGTTCCTCGGGCCTCATGAGTATTGAGCTGCCCTGCACCTTCAGATTGAATCTATCAGATGTGATCATGAATTTTCCTGTTGCCTTTGGAATGATTTTCAGCTTTCCATGTGACCTAATCCTGAAAGTTCTTGCAGTCTCGTCCAGAATTTCTCCCTCCAAACCCTTGAAGAGGGAATTTGAGTGGGAAATTACCCTTATGGTGCTGCCGATGAATTCCCTTGCGTAGTCCTTTGCATCCATCTAAACCAGCTCCACCTTAAACCCGATGTCCTCCAGATATTTTTTCACAGTGTCCCTGTGGTCCCCCTGAAGTTCAATGGTCTTGTTGTCCTTCACGGTACCGCCTGAGGCAACCTTCTTTTTGAGTTCCTTGGCGATATCCCAGATATTTTCAGACTTTGGGTCAATCCCTTCGATTATTGTCACGTTCTTTCCGTACCTTCTTTTGTCTACGCTGACTTTCACTGCCTGGCTGTCCCTTGTAAATCCTTCCCAAGGTTGCAGCTCCTTTGGCAAACCAGTGAAATTCTTATCCTTCATTCTTTGTTATCCTCCGAGCCCAGAACAGTTAATATTCTGGCGATCTGCCTTCTTATTGACTTTATCTTACCAGGATTTGTTGGAGCCCCTCCCATTGCCACGGATGCCCTTTCATTGAGCAATGACTCCTTGAGGGCCTTAAGCTTATCCTGTACCTCTTCCTTACTCATTTGTTTTAGTTGTTTCGCTCTTAGCTCCATTTTCCTGCACCTCTGATACGGTTTGCACCTGTGGCCTTATGTCTGCAACGATTTCATCCGGAAGCTTGTAGTCATTTCTGAGCATTTTCACGCTGACCCCGATGACACCGAGTTTCATCTTGGCTATTGAAAATCCTGTTTCCATTCCGGCCCTTGCGGGTTCACCGGAATATTTGATTGAACCATAGGTGAACTTCTGTGTTCTACCCCTCTCACCGGATATCTTTCCGGCGATCCTTATCATGACTCCCCTGGTTCCACTTTCGGTAACCCTTCTCAGTGAAGTGTTTCCTGCTTTCCTGTAAGACCAACCCTTCTCAAGTGAAAGGGCAATCTTCTTGGAAACTACCTGAGGATTCAGGTCTGGCTCATTGATTTCCTTGACTTCTATCTGCGGTGATTCTACCTTGTACTTCTTTTCCAGTGTTTCTGTAATTTCCTGGACTTTTCCGCCGTGCCTTCCAATTACCAGGCCCGGCTTATTTGCATACAGTGTGATGTTTGTTCCGAATGGGGTCCTCTTCATCTCGAGGCCGCCAAATCCTGCACTCTCTGTGGCACTTCTCAGATACTCAGTGACAAGAAGCTTATTTACTGAATTTGCCACAAATTTCCTTTCCTTCATTCTGTAACCTCCTCAACTACGATATCGATATTGATTAAATCTCTAAAGAATGCCCCTGCCCTTCCATAGGCTTTTGGGGAATACTTCTTTATGACACGGCCCTTGGATGCTGAAACATGAAGTATTTTCAATGAGTCTGTGTCCAGGCTCTTGAATTCTGCATTAGCTTCAACATTGTTGAGCAGGTCAAGAAATGCTTTTGCTGCCCTGACCGGGTACCTTCCAGGCCCTGTTCCCCTTCTGTGGGAAACTGAGTCAAGGTATCTGAAGTACGGTACGGGCTGTTCCTTTGCAATTACTTTTTCAAGCGTGTCCTTAGCCCTTTCCAGCCCCATTCCCCTGAGGTGGTGTGCAATGTTTACTGCATCTTTCAATGAAATATCCACTTCTTTTGCCCTTGCGATTGCGGATCTTTCCGGTATCTGTGCTATTGCGTATCCTTTCATTTACATCACTTCAGTGGCATGAATTTCGAAGACCTTGTAGCTCCAACTCCGGGGCCAGAGTGTTTTACATCTTTTCTTGTGGGTGCAAACTCGCCCAGGTAGTGACCTATCATTTCTGGCCTGATTTCAAACTTGACGTATGAGTTTCCGTTGTATACTTCAACAACCTTTCCAACGAACTTGGGCATGATTATTGCATCCCTCACGTGAGTCTTCAACTCGTGAACATTTTCGGATGAGAGCTTTGTATAGACCACATTCTGCTCGTGGTTGCTTTCTCTCTTGAGTGACCTTCTTGCCCTGGCCGGAAGGACTTCCAGAAGCTTGTCCATGGGAAGTGCCTGAAGCTCTTCCAGTGAAAGCCCCTTGAAGTGGAATTCCTTAGAGCGCCCCATCACTACTTTCTGTGATTTTCGCGCCCTTCTCTTGATTGATTTTACTGATGCCTGTTTATTCTGTGCCATAATTACTTCTTCCTCCTCTTAGGTGAAAGTCTTCCAACCTTCCTTCCCGGGGGGGTTCCTCTTCCCACTGTGCTCGGCCTTCCAACGTGCTGGTGGTTGCCTCCTCCATGCGGGTGGTTTACTGCATTCATTGCGACTCCCCTGACAGAGAATGGCCTCTTGGCCCTGCTCTGGTGGTAGTGCACATTTCTTCCTGCTTTAAGAATTGGGATATCCTTGCTTCCGGACCCTGCGACAAAGCCAAGGGTGGCCCTGCAAAGCGGGTGGAACTGCTTGATCTTTCCCGATGAAAGTTTTACTGCTACACTCTCTCCATGACTGATAACCTGCGCGCTGGTTCCGGCTGTTCTGCAGAACTTTCCTCCGTCTCCTGGTATGCTCTCAATGTTGTGGACATATGAACCGTCTGGCACAGAACCGAGTGAAATCGTGTTTCCCAGGGCTGCATGAACCTGAGGCCCAGACTGAAGGCTCTGCCCCACAAATGCGCCGTTGAAAGCAATCTGGAGATATTTCTCCCCATTTGAGTTTGAAAGCACTAGAACTGGTGCGTTCCTGCCTGGTGCGTGTATAAGGTCAGCTACCTTGTACTCTCCTTCAGGTATTAATTTCAACTCACCAACGTGCCTGTGGCTTGGGCTTGTGTAGACAAGCCCTCCTTTTCCTCTTCTCTGTGGTATGATTAGCTTACCCATAATTCACCTCAGAATATTCCTATCCTCCCTGCAATGTCATCAGCAGAATATTCGGAAGAGAGTTTAACAACAGCCTTCTTGCCAGCCTTTGTGATGAGCATATTCACTGAATCGACCTTCACTGAAAATCTCTCCTCAACTTCTTTCTTGATCTCTGCCTTTGTGCTCTTTTTGTGCACTATGAATGTCAGTTTGTTTTCTTTTTCCACCTGCAGCATTGTTTTTTCTGTGGCGACAGGCTTGATTATGTAATCAACCATTATTGCCCACTCCTCATGCTCTCGATCGCAGACTCTGTGAAAACTGTCAATCTTCCCCCGACTCCGCCTGGGGCAAGTTTCCTGATGCTAAGGCTATTTGGTGTCGCCACATCAACGCCAGGAAGTGATGAAAATGCTCTAAGGTTCTCTTTGGAAGTACCTACGATGAGAAGGCTCTTGGGCTGTTTGTATCTCCTTCCCCTCATCTTTCCTCTTCCAGCTCTGACCTTTGTGCCTTCTTTTGATCTCATGACATCGTCGAAGAGCCCTATGGTCTCAAGGAACTCTCTTGCTTCCTTTGTCTTCCTGATTTCCTCAAGCTTGTTTTCCACTATGATTGGGAGAGTTGCCCCTTCTGGAACCCTATGGCCCCTTGCCTGCACTGATTCCAGTGAAGTGGTCATTGCGATTGCCCCGGATCTTGCGAGTTTTCTTTCCTTCTCATTAATACCCTTGTGCAATATCTTAGAGGTCCTTGGTGCGTGGGCACTCCTGCCGCCAACGAAGCTGGCCAGAAGGACCGCATTGTTTGAGCCGGAAGTTGCCCTCGGGATCCTTGCTGCACCACGGCCAGGTCCAGAGTTATGTCCAACTCTCCTTGTCCCTGCCAGTGGTGATGCCCCGTAAGGCTGCCTTAATGAAAGTGATATTGCCCTGAATGCCTTCCTTATGAGGTCTGCCCTCGGAACTGTGGAGAAGACTTCAGGGAGTTCTATCTCTTTCTTCACTTTTCCTTCAAGATTGTAAACGTTAGATTTCAAGATTAATCACCCTGTTTTGATTCCCTGGAAACATACGAAACAGTGAGGTTCTCAACAGATGGAACCTGCTGCCTTGCTGGGTCCCTGAATTTTATGAGCCTTTTAGATGCTCCTGGAATTGAGCCGTGCAACAGTACATATTCTGTCCTGACAAGGCCGTAATTTGTGAAGCCTCCCTTGACATTGATTTCGTCCTCGCCCTCATTCTTTCCATGTTTTATGATACGGATGTTATGTGCGGTCCTTTGGTGAGTACCTATCTGTCCTGCCTGTGGAACTGTGTTCCTCACCCAATCTGGGTGCCATGGACCAAGCGTACCAATCATCCTTCTGTGTTTCCTGTTGTGCTTTGAAAGGAGCTTTACGCCAAATCTCTTAACGTGGCCCTGGAAACCTTTGCCTTTCGTGACCCCGATGATGTCAGCAAAATTTCCTGCCTTTGAGAAATCTGAAAAATGAAGCTGCTTGCCAAGGTGTTCTTCTGCATATTTCATCTTTTCCTTGACATCGTTTCCGCTCACTCTGATTTCAAAAATTTCTGGTGTCTTTGAAGGAACTCCAGTAATAAGCTGTGGATTTGTGTGGACGATTAACCTTACGTCTGAAACTTCGGTAACCATTGGAGGATCCTTTCTGTTCTTGGTTGCTGTAACTCTCCTTGCAACCTCCTTGTCAAGGTTCTCGGCCCATTTCTCATAAACAATTCTTAGGCCCTCAATGGTTTCATCATAATACCTGATTCCCGCCACGCTGAGTGGAGGAACCTCTACCACTGTGACTGCAGACATGATGTTCTGTCCTGCTGTGACGCTTTTCTGCCTGTAGTCTACCATTTCAACATGTGTCATTCCGACCTTATAGCCTGCGAAAGCCTGGATCTTTGCTGCTCCATCTCCATTAGGCCAGCTGCGGATGTCACCTTGCATTCTCTTCGAACGTACCCGTGGGTAGTAACCCATAGACCCCCGTCTGGGGTGATGTGGCGTTGCCATTATTTATCACCTGTGACCGTTACACATTTTCAGCCTGCCAGAAGTTTGACAGCTTTGCTGGGATGCCATATTGCATTGCCCATTGTGTATGGTTTTAAGTTATTCGATAACTTATAAGCATATTTAAACCTTTATTGGCAGCCCAGATTTCTTGCCTGTATCTTGAGTTGATTACAGCAAAAATTAAGTTATTACTGCACAATTGTAAATGATTGTTGAATGTAGATTTTAAGGGTGCTATTTTTTTCTTGTTTCCTTGAAATAGAAAATGCCGGCTAAAATAAGGATGAATGACGCGGTCACCTGACTGTAGATCAATATGAATCCCACGTATGGTAAGACGAAATAAACCTGGCCAACCAAGTCACTAGAAGGCACAGGCAATGGGTCCTTTGCAGGATTATTAATCCCTTTGGTTATGAAATACTCCTGACCTTTGCTGTGTGTGATATTGATCACTTCATGTGCAAAGAGGGTGCCGTTCTCCCAAGGGGCCCTGAATACAATGACATCCCCTGTTTTAACCTGATTTACTCCTATGTGTGACACGAAAAGTAGAGAACCGGGTATAATCTGCGGGGACATGCTGTCGGTTGGATCAGCAATGACATAGTGTGATTCATGTGTTATCAATGGCATGACTACAAGGAGCAATAATATGACAATTATTCCAGAGAATATTACCGCTGAGGTTCGATCTTTTTTCTTAAATACAACTCTACCTGATTTGAATGCCCTTCTTACTAGGATGGATTCCTTCATTACTCTGTCTGTTAGGTAAAGTATGACTGAAAGTGCTATGATTTCCCAGACTAGATTGAAAAGATTAGAAACCTGAACATTTACATTTAGAATAAGGAAGGCCGAATAGATCAGTAGGAAGATCAATGCGGTAGCAAGGTTGAACTTGCTTTTCAAGTACATAAACCCTATTAAAAAGGAAAAGACGATGAGAAAAGAAATATTGAAGAGAAGAAGTTGAGGGAGTCCATTTAATTGGAGAAATAATTGTATGGGGGTTACACTTAGAGCATAAACTATTGAAGAAATTGTAAGCGCAATCATTGGCTTACGCCAGAGAGTTTTGATCACAACCCCCTGATTCATAGAAACTACAGATATGCTAAACAGTAATATGTACAGCAGATTTGGGAAAAAAGCTTCTGAGGTACCATATAAATGTATTTTGCCATATGCAATGGCTGGTTCTATGAGCATGAATATGAAGACCAGGCTAAAGACTAGGGAATACAAAATTGACTTATTCAACTTATAATCAGATGGTCTAGTAAAGATGATTGGGAAAAGAAGAACAAGTACAATGATGAACCTGTCAATGTGAAAGACAAACCCAACTTGCCAAACTAAAACATACGGAATCACAGTAAGCAATTTCAGGGAGGATCTTTTCATATCAACTCATACTTGTACTGTTCTCCTTGATGGCTGACAAAAAATACCCTATCTGGAACATAGAGAAAAACTGGAACTTCAAATATTTCTGATATTTTCAGTATGTCCTCAAGCCTCATGAGATTCTTTGCAGACTCTTCCGGTGGCGTGTTAATCTCAATAATTTGTTCACCATGATCTTTCTTTATTTTTTCAAGCGGATCGCCATGCCGTGGTTTATACAGGACCGCTAAAACAACGCCTACCAATCCTGCCCCAGCAAGAAAAATGTAACCAAAAACAATGTCTAATCCGATAAGTGTGTGGGGCGTAACCAGTTCCTGATTATAAGATGAAACAGAAATTGGAACTGGAATGTCGTATGTAACCACCTCATAAGTGCTGTGGAGAGCCATTGAAATGGATGCAGAGAATGAGTCTAAACCCTGGGAAACAACACTTAGGTTGATGTCCAGTACTGGGACAGAACTACCATCTTGTAATTGAATGTCTATGTTGTCAGCCAGGGCCAATTCCTTGGACAGATTAATTCTAATGGGTATTTCAAAGGCCCCTTTTGTTGAGACCTTTTCATAAGTGATGTTTGTATTGATCAATTTTTCCCATGACGGGCTACTTGATGCAAGAGAGACTTGTGAAATAAGGGAAAAATTCTTCACGGACATGTTGCTAAGCTCAATGAAGACCTGTGCGCTTAAGTTGATAGAGCTTGTTATTCCATTATATATGACTTGAGGGTTTTCTATGCTGGATTGGTTATAAAGTGGATTGGCCAAGAGATTATCGGTTACTGTATAACCGCCGGATATGTCATAACTGGAAGTGGGGACCTTGATATAGTACTGATGGGCTTCCAGAGAGATTACCATTCCAATTGCGGCCATAATTAGAAGTAATGCAACCAAGATGGCTTTTACCCATAATTTATCCTTTCTATCCAAACAGTTTCACCGCGAAATTCCCCTATGTAGCAAAGTGGCAATCATCTCCTTTGACCTTTTATGCAACTGAGTTGATCGAGATCCCATCAGTATTGTTTTGAGCCCACACTTCCGCTGATCCTGACTTGTGTCTGTATGAAATAACCCATTGTAATATAATAAATGTTTCTGAATTAAATCCAACCTCCCAAGATCTAATTTATTGTGAAAAGCAAATGCCACTTTGAAATCAATCCGTTTCATTTCCAATCCTTGCCCCACTGTCCTGAAGCTTTGAGTATCCGATTTCAATACGCCGCGAAATAAGAATGATGTAAACTGAAATGTAGATGAAAAAAGAGGAAAATAGTAATGTCCCAATAATCATGTCTATTATGGCGGGAGATAGAATTGAAATCCCTGCATGATAGAAAAACACTGCAATTACATACTGTGAGATTGACACAGAGAAACCATATAGCAAGAGAGCCGCTCTTAGATATGTTGCGGATATTTTCATCCTTGATAGCTCCACAGACGGTTTATAAGCCTTGTTAATCTCTTTGTATAATCTTTCAATCTCATGACCGGCCCCCCCAAATGAAGTGGTAAGAGACCTAAACATATGATCATCATCCCCTATAGCGCCTTCCAGGATTTTGTCAACAAGTGTCTTAGATTCACTCTTGGAAAAAAGTGCAACCAAATCTGAGGCTATCAATAGGATAGAGATTCTTTGGATTTTATTAGCCTTGTTTTCAATCTTATTTAAGTAGGAAGCAAGTCCCTTTGTAAGGACAAAATAAATCACAATGGTTGAAGAGATAATGATTGTTGGGATAATAAGTATGAGTAGCATTTTCCACCTTTTTCAGAAATTAAGAAGAGAATTTCCATTATTGCTCATTATGGCCCACCCTATTTATGAACCTCAGCTTTTCTATGATCTGAGACCCGTTTCCTGTGGTTTTGTATAATGTCTTGTCACTTCCATCCTTAGTAATGCTAAGGAGCTCCCTCTTAATCAGATCGTCTACGATTCTCTTTGCAGAGTTGTAATTGAGATTGCATTTTATGACCAAGTTGTTCAGTGTCGTGCCCTCTTCGGTTGATGCAGAATTCAAAACCTCGTGGATTAACTTTGTTCTGTCCCTGTATTTCTTCCGTGATTTGTCGCCTTTACTATCCTTTTTCAAAGAAAAGATCGAACTCTGGTGGAGTTCATTATTACTTTCGATTCCATCTTCCTTCAACGACTTTGACAAGAAATTGACCACTTCATGAACATTTTTTAGAATATCTATTTTCAATGTATTGGCAAGGAGTTCGACTTCTTCTGGGATTTCCCTCTCACTGAATATGACTTTCCTATCAGCCCCAACATCGTTGCACTGCGCATTGAAGTAGGTCAACAATGAGAGCCCATTGCGGATATCCCGGCTATAGAGCTTTCCGAGAGCCAGATAGCCATCATCTTCCAGGTAAAATCCAAAATCAAAATCGTGTTCCTTCCCAGACTTTCCAAACAACTTTGGAGCCATAAGAAAAGTCCAAATTTCCTTAATAGAAAGGATTTTTCCCCATAAGTTCGCTTGTGATACCGACGGTTCTTGATTGGTATATTCCATGGAGTCTCCCTTGCCCTTTTTAGAAGGTTAGAAATTATGTTGAAAACTATATTAATATTTTTTGTAAAATTTAATTTTGCTGAATCGGCATACTTTTGTGATTGTTTCATTTTTCCAATATTATCTAATGAATTTTTATGATAAGATAAAATAACCTGAAGTGAAGACACTTCTGGATTGGCTTAGCCTCAAAATCTCCAAAATAACCGTTTTCCAATAATTTAGGTTTTATATATCTAGACTAAATATATATACCTAACCACAATATTTCAATTTTGCATGTGCAATCAAGTGGATTGCACGGTTTGAATCTAACACCAACACGCCCATTGAAGTGCCAATTAGGCTATTCAAATTATTAAATTCCTACAATAAGTGCGTTAGACCTTCGTTCTTAGAGCTAAACTAAACTGTCAATAGCATTTGTTTAATTCTTTTCATTATAGTATAAAAATTTAACTAACAAATAATTCTAACAATCTTTCTACACCACTTAACAGGCACTTATCCATGAATTTTATAAGGTGACATAAAAATGAACAAGAAATTGTTTGCCATGATGATGGTCCCCGTCGTAGTAGTTATGGGAGGGACTTTCGCTTTTTCCGCTTGGAGCGGACAAGCGAATGCCTACTTTCATGAGTCGGCAGCTACCGTCAGCTATACAGAGACCCTGAGTTTTGTTGCGACAAACGCCTCGTCATACAACCCTTTGGCGCTGGGATTTAACGGAGGGCAGACCCTCAATGATGTAACTGCTGCCACGCCTGGAAAGAATTTAGTTACAGTAAACGGAATTGCAGCCTCGACGTTAAATGTATACGGAAACGTTAGTGGTATGCTCCCAGGATATTGGCTTGAGTTCCAGATAACAGTGACAAACACAGGAACAGCCACTTTGAACACAAGTATGCTCGATTCCACCTCACCAGTGGCCAATGGTGCAGGCCAGGTCTTTAACAGCCCGGTTCCGATAAGTGAGCTGCAGCCCCCAGTAACAAAACAATACTTAAACAGCGTAGTGAACACAGGAAACCTTGGTGGAGGCATTTCAACCAGCGGACTTGATTTCCTTGCAAATGCGACCTCATCTTCCTCAACGCCTACCTCTCTTGCAGATGGCCAGAGCATAACCTACACACTATACGCCTTCCTGCCTTCAAACGCTTCAGCATCCGCACAAGGATCAACATTCAGCTGGGGCCTTGGAATTCCACTATCTCCGCTTGAGTAAATTTCATTAAACCACAATTATTTTTTTTAGCCATTTATTATTTAAGTGCAAGTTATTTTCCCAATTATAACAATGGCATCTGGAAAAACTTACTTCATTTGTTAGTTAGTAAATATTCAATTCGCCGGTTAAGATGAGAATCCTCAACTCTCGTTGAATTCAATCTTATTCAGCACACGGCAGAAGCGGTTTTAATGTCCTAAGTTCTGGGTAAGGTATGGTAAATGAATGATTTTACAAATTCTCTCTCTGTCACCCCTAACACCCTGACAAATTTTACTTAGTTCGGTTTGATAGAATTCATGGACGTTTAGAAGTAGAAAGATTTTAAAGAACTATTGGATAACGTAAGGCTGGGTCCGTAGCTTAGCTAGGTAGAGCGATGGACTCTTAATCCATAGGTCGGGGGTTCGAACCCCCTCGGACCCGCTTAATCTCTGTTTTATCCTGTGAGGATTTTCAATGTTAGAATTTTGTAGGTTGGCAGGAAGGTATCCATCTTTCAGTTTTGAATGTGGGAGAAGTTAGGATAAGACCAGTTTGAAAGAAATTCTTGTATTACAGGTATTACGGGTAATACAAATAAGAGAGCAAATTTTTATGAGAACTTCTAAATATTTTGTCTAACCCCAGAAAATAATGGAATTAACAATACGGGTACTAAGTGAATCGTTGTAAAAATGAACTCGCTTTATGCTCTTTCTATCACATCATTAGAAATTCTGTTATTTTTGATTCAATCTCACTATTTTCCTTGCTAAACCATATCAGATGACTTTCGGCATTTGAGGCCATAAGTTCAGAATTATGAATATTGCTAATCGCGTATTCCGCGTGCAGTGGACTCTTTGACCCATCGAACTTACTGTCTATGACTAGTGTTGGAGCTGTTATCCTATCCAGGTCTCCGCATCTGTGTTTCAGGTCATTTAAAAAACCTGAGCCTGATCTGGAAATCAGAATGAAGTCAAGTATGGACCTTCTTTCTGTAGGAGTCAATTGCGAGAGAACAACATCTGGTTTGAGCGTGGACAATCCAGACATAAATTCTCTGAGCATAATATCTGGTGTAATCTTAGAAAAGGCTCGAATTAGTCCCCAAGTAAATTTTTCAACTAAGGGATTGAATATCAGATAAGATGTGGCTTTGGTCACCTTATCAGGGAAATCGTCTAGCACGATAGCACTCTGCAAAATCAACTTATTCACACGCAGCGGGTACCTTCCTGCGAATTGAAGTGCGGTTCTGCCTGCGGCCGACACCCCTACCAAAACAACTGAATCTATTCCTAACTGATTGAGGAATGAATATATGGTGTCGGCGAATTCCTCAGCTGTTTTACCAGATCTGGATGGAGTTTTACCGTATCCCGGTCTAGATGGTATGATCAGCCTGTATCCAAGTTTCACAAATAGATTTTCATGGCCAAAGGGAGAATCACAGTTTGTATGACCACCGTTCAAAATTAATGCAACTTTATCGGATTTGCCCACAGAACGATATTCTACATATTTTCCTCTGACATTTATTAAGGTTCCCATTTCATTTCCACATTTACCGATATAAATCTAAAATTCGTATAAATTAATATTGTGGGTTTTTGAACAAACCTTCTATACAAATTTCATTGCGACTTTGCAATATTTTATCCAACCCTATTAAATAACGGTTTAAATATCAATTGAGTATTATTTCATATGGCAAAAGAAAAGCCTAAAACTGAAACAGATGAGCAGACAGCCATAAGGAAAGATATAAGGAAGGATTGGGGCCAAATGGAGCCAAAACTCATTGAGATGGCCCACAAACAAAGAAAAAGAGGGCACCTATAAAGCAGGGATTACATCTCTTAATGGCTGAATATCCAGTTTTCAGCTAAAAGAGAATTCTTAATACGGATAGTTGTATATACGTATATATGGTTAAGACTAAAGTAACATTGTCCATAGAAAAACCAGTGGTGGACAACGCTAAACTGGCTTTATTGAAAAAAGGAAGAACTATGAGCGACTACATCGAAAAATCACTACGATCCCTCTCTTCTTCAGATATCCTTGAAGATCTGTGCAAGGAAATGGAACTTGATTGTGAATACATTAGTGGAGAGGAAATAGAGAGGCAAAGGCCAGATTTCAAAGGAAAAGTATTGGCTGAGAAAGAAGTCAGGGAGATGAGAAATGGTAGAAGAACGCGTATATCTTGATACAAGCATTCTGGTCAAGAGATATGTTATGGAAAATGATAGTGAAACAGCCGATGAGGTATTCCATCTTGCCCAGCGGGGGAAGACCGTGATCTGCTTTTCTGAAATAAACCTTGGGGAAGCGGCTGTAGTTTTTGATAAATACTCAAGAAAAGTGGGAATAGATCCAACAGACAGGGTCCGTGCAATGCTCAGAGAGTTGACATCGCTTGAAAGGTCATCTTCTGTGGAAATATATCCGGTGAGCAGTCAGATAGTCCGGAAATCAATAAAAACAGTGCTGAAAAATCACCTATACATAGTAGATGCAATTCAGCTTGAAACCTGTCTAGAGGCTAAGGGAACTGTTTTCTTATCTGCCGACAAAGAACTGGTATCATCTGCAGAAAAACTGGGATTAGAAACCAGATTGTAAAATTTGAGCTAATTTCCTTCAAAATATTCAAAAGACTCAGGTAATTCAGCTTAAACTGAACTGTCTTTGAAATAAGCTCATAAGTAATTGTCAAGTCTTAAGTTAAGGATACATTCTTCATTTCATAGCATTACTGAATTTATCAAAATCCATAGGTCGGGGGTTCGAACCCCCCGGACCCGCTAAATCCCGATTTGCTTTTGAGAGCACGTTGGATTTATGACTTTTTGATGAAGGTAAGGAAGCAATCCTATTTTCAAATTGAATTGTAAGAGAAACTTGGGTTAGATGAGCATGAAAGAAATTGTTTTAAGAATAATAGATAAAAGTGTTCTCTTTGGTTAGTATGGTTAATATATTTGAAATTTTTCAATTATAACCCCGCAATACATATTGCAATCTCCAAACTAGGGACATTTACTTGATGTTCCGTGGCAAGCCCATCTACCCCGTCTCTGTTGGACATATACTTACAAAGTGCACTTTCGCCATATAATATTGCCTGAATTAACTTAGTAGAGGAACCTGAGTGAATCATCAGGCGTCACTTGTACCTTCAGAAATACTTCCAGAAATTGTCCTGCCAAAGATCGTACTCCTCTTTCTTTTCTTGAATTTTCTGGACAATGAAGTTCTTACCCCGCCTATCTTCCCGGTATTTATTCAAAAGTTCCTCTTTCCGATAGTGTGCCAATTCATCGAATCTCCTTCTGACTTTGTCATCGTTAGACGGGTGCAATCTGGTCAACTTCTGACTGATGAAACAGACTTTGTAAAAACGTTCCTTATCCAGTGTCACATCGAAAATTTGCCATTTCAGATCAAACTGGGTCATGAGTTCGTTCCCCACAATATTTGAAATAGCCTCAACAATTAAAGCGCCATCCCTGCCTGGTACTTTGAATGTTATCTCAAGTCCTTTCTCCATCTTTATCAGTTAATTGCTGGTATAAGGATTTCACTACAATAATTTGCCGCAAAAGGCCCAATAAATTCCCTTAAGAAACCCCGGACTATCTCAAAATCTGGTTAGCTCTGGAAGGTTTTTTCTCTTTTGCTTTTTGAAGATTGCCAAGAAGGAATCTATTTATTAGTTTTGAACACGAGAG
The DNA here is from genome assembly GCA_021850545.1 of Thermoplasmata archaeon. GTDB lineage: Archaea > Thermoplasmatota > Thermoplasmata > Thermoplasmatales > Thermoplasmataceae > JAJZOM01. The sequence goes on from JAJZLU010000035.1 coordinate 190,646, forward strand.
AAACATATATTATGCGGAAATGAAAGGAGTTTAAGAGTTAGCCACTGTAGTTTTACTTGGGCCAATTCTTGAACTGCCAAAATCTCTTCAATACTAAAGTTTCCTTCTTATGTTTCTCCTAAGTCCTTTCTCAGGTGGCTGATTATGTCAGTAAACCCTATGAAGAGCAGTATTGTTCCTATTATTCCTAAGAATAAGGTAAGGATTGCTCCAACCTTAACCAGTGAGTTGTTGAAATGGGTACCCACTCTGAACAGGCCAACAAGAACCATTATTATGCCAACAAGAAGAATAATTGCAGCAATCAGGACCAGGAATGCAATTCCCAGAATAGCTCCAGCTTCAGATGGAGAAATACTTGCCGGAGTTGTCGTGTTTCCGAGGCTAATCGCAGGCAGCACTATTGCAAGAAGGCCTATTACGCCAAGGACGACGAGGATCATTCCGATAAACTCAAGTATAGCTCCAGTTCTTCCAACTGAGAACTCTGAACCTAGCGATTTCAGAACCACAAATCCCCTGTAAAGCATGAAAACCCCAATAAGGGTCAATACCGCAGATACTATTAGCGCAATCTCGGAATAGGCGAGCAAAGTGCCAACATTTGATGTGTTAAAGGATGCCCCGCCGAATGCTGCCCCTAGTGGGCCAACAAGGTAACCATATGAAAAGCTTCTCAGAAAAACAAAATCCAGAGCGATACCAGCTATTAGAGACAGGAAACCGACTATTGTGTAGTATCTTAGATTTATTACTCCCTGCAGGTAAAGACGATTCTTTTCCGCCGTGTCCGGGGAACTGCCAGCAGAGATCGTTAAAGGAGCACCGCAGGTAATGCATGTCTGTGCTGTGTCATCATTCTCAGACCCACATTTAGGACAGAATTTTGCCATGAAAATCCAAGCCTTAAAAGTATTAAAATTTACCCATTATTTTATAAAAAAACGAAAAATTATGTTTTCCTGTTTTCCCGGTTTATTTAGCGGGAGGTAATAGTATTCACCCCTGGAGAACAGACTATCTGGCTTTGGCGCATATAACAGGAGGTGCCTATTCGAGATTAGTCATCCCGTCGCCCAAGAGAGATCAGACTTACCTTGTCCAGCTACCCATAAACATTTCCCTAACAATAACCCAAAGCTTCAGGCATTTCATGCTTGAATTAAATGTAAGTTGCAGTTCCCTTCAGTTTCAGTTGGTGAAACTATAGACTTATAGGCAATTTCCATAATTGCCCTGCATGTGTAATAATCCAGCCTTCGCCTTCTGATGCCGTTCTTCATATTACCCTTGAATGGCGAAAGCAGGATGTCATCTGTATCCTTGCGGTATTTTTCCAGAATCTGGTTGCAGGCCTCGATGAATGGCTGCAATATGCCATCAGGAATTTCTGCATCAATAACAGTAATGATTCTGGAGCTGGCCTTTATTTTACTCATGTCATAGTCCAGTTCATCCCTTTTCGTGAATCGAATCTTCCTGCTGGGATCTGTAGTGTCCACGGCCCTCAAGCCAATATTGCCTATGGTGGAGTTGAACCTGATCCTCATTTCGTTCGAGGGATGTAATCTCTTGGCTTCGAGATCACCTAGGGTGGAACTGTAATGGCCATTCTTGTATACCTTTACATTCTGCGGAGGCTTGGAAATTCCATCGAAACAGGCTACACAAACTGGACTTTCAGTCTCTGTGAAAGGGTTTTCCTCCAAAATATTTATGGAATACAGCCTCTCTTTGGGAAATGGAGAGTTGACAAAGGTCTCAGGCACTATGGCAACAACGTATTCCTGTGCCTCAAGCATCTTTGACAGCGCAAGTAGGTAAAGGTCATCAAACCTGGTCTGCTCAAAATAGTGTTTCACTCTGCCATAGATGTGCCTTCTCTTTGCACTGTAGTTTGAAAGATACGGCGGATTTGTTACTATTATGGCATTTTGTACTGTGGGAATTCCAGATAGGCTGTCATTGAATTCCCACCCGAGGGATTCGTCGATGTCCATCCCCCTGAAATTCCTGTACCCCAAATTCTGAACTGCTTTCAACAGGTCTCCAGATCCGGCGAAAGGATCGTACACCACCGAGCACTGCGACTCCAAGATGAAATTCCTGATGTTATCCTTCATCCAGACACTGCCCTTGGTAAAATACTGGCCCAAACCTCTTTTCTTTGAATCCGGATTCATTGACGTGAACTTAAACCTGAAATTGCCTATAAAACTCTCCTAATTCCCTTCTTTAGCCTATGTGCCAGGAAATGTAGGCCATTATGGCATTGGCTTCTTTAGAAATTTTCAGAATTCAAATAGGGAATTCATGAGGAGAGGAATACCTCATGGATTGCAATTACGTTCTCCCCTGCAAAGGCTTCCTTGGGAAGGTTATCTCCCGAATGTGCTTTCCGGAATGCATCACTGTTCATCCAGTTCTGGAAATGCTCCATTGATTCCCAGTGCGTCATAACAACATATTCATCCCCCTTTATGGGCCGGAGGACCTCGTTCCTGACAAAACCGGGTGTTTCATTAAGATGGCTTTCCCTTTCCTTGAAGAGCTTTTCAAACTTTTCCCTGTATTCCTTCTTCACAGGAATCCTGTTTTCAACAACTATCATACATTGACAGGCAAACCTTTCCATAAATAGTTATTCTAAATTATGCTTTAAAGTATGGCGTTACTTGCCAAGATGGTTCACTGTCTCTTTTCACCAATATATTATTTTCAGGCATTTCTGGTTGGCATAACTGACCTTACTCAAACGCCCAAATGCAATGGAAGAGACCTATATGGTGCTCAGTTCCCCTGTGTCCAGGTGGTAAAGTGCGGCCCCTATGATTAATTCCCCTGATTCACTGCGTTTCCTGATAATCTCACTGTGTAGAAGTTTATCTGCCTGCCTCAGAATATTTTCCCTTATGCAGGTTTCTAAAGTTGGGTTTTCTTCAGGTATCTTTGAAATTGCGCCATATATATCTCTCACAAGTGATGCTAACCCTGGACCCTCCGGCAAAGGGTTTTTTCCTCTAAGAGAATTGTAGGCTGCAGTAACGGCCCCGCACCCAGTATGCCCGATTACTAGTATTCTTTTGGTGCCAAGGATGTCTACAGCAAACTCAACTGAACCAATGACCGTTTCATCCACCACTTCCCCTGCGATCCGTATTTCGAATAAATTGCCAAGTGGGGCATCAAGAATTAATGAAGGGGAAACCCTGGAATCAGAACATGAAATAACTATGAATTTCGGGTCCTGAGAACTCGCAAGTTCCCTGAAGTCCCTGTTTGTCAACCTGAACCGGGCGTTGCCTTCCAGTAGAGGTAGAAAATCCTGCCTGCTCGTTTTCCAATGAACCATCTTTCCTGGTTATGGCAAAATATGAATAAAATTTCTCAGTTTTTTTCAAATTCGAAATGTAAGCCACGCCACCCTGGCGTCTTTAAATATAGACTAATATTTCAGGCTGTCTCGATGGGCCAGGATGAACATGTTTAAATTGCAGATTATCTAATTCAGTTGTGCCTTACACCCACTTGACCGGCGTGGAGCAAAAACTGATGATAATGTATAGGCCACCAGAAGGGTTCAGGTGCAAGAACTCACAATGGGATTTTAGGAGAAGTAATTCCCTCTACAAAGGAAGGTTCTTCCAATCCATCAAATCCTTGTTGTTGAGTGACCTAATCTCAAGCTTTTCTAGCAAATCCACGAAGAGGTCATCCCTTATGGAGTTTGCGTACACTTTATCCTCGGTGTGCCTGAATAATGCAGAGGTAAGGGCTCCGACAGCAATTATGGTGCCTAGCCTCGCAGCATTGTTGGCATCGTCTTTGATTTCCGGCCGGAAATCCTTGGTAAGTTCATTTCTCTGGAGATCTTTAAGAAAATCGTCAACAGTTTCTTCCAGAAGTTTGCTGTGCTCTTCTGCGAGAACCACCCTAACCTTGTATGTTGGAACAAAATCAATGTGGTCACCTGTAACTTTGAACCAGTTCTTCGCGTCTGATTCGAAGAACACATCCGCAAGAGCCTGGGCGGTCTTCTTGGGATGCGAAAAGTCAATGCCATTGGTAAGATCGTAGGTTACAAGTGAGCCATCATCTGATACTTTCCTGCGGGAAACAATTGCCCGTGTTAGCTGATCATCTGAGTTCATCTTCTGCAAATACTGAAAAACCATATAAGTACATATCGTGACTTGAAAAACTGGCTACCATTGCTTCCATTATTGCAGGATGCATTTTGCGCATTTTTCACGTGCAGCTGGCATATTAATAACCTATGAGGAATAGGAAAGGCATGGGAGACCCCTTCACCGTGTTTCCGGAACTTGAAACAGAAAGGATCAGGCTGCAGCAACTCACAATTGGGGACCTTGATGTTATGTACAGCATAAAATCCAATCCGATGGTCACAAACCAATATGGCAGGGATCCGCACACAGCAATTTTACAGACAGAAAAATGGATCGAGGTAATTGCAGAAAATTACAGGGATAGAAGCACACTCTACTGGAAGATTGTGAACAAGATAGACGGCCGGGTTGCTGGTGCCATAACCCTATGGAACATGGACCTTGAATCCCATATGGCAGAAGTTGGTTATGAATTGCATCCTGATTTCTGGAGGAAAGGAATAATGTTTGAAACAATGGGGTGCCTGCTCCAATGGGCATTTGAAGATTTTGGCCTGAACCGTGTTGAGGCTTGCCCTCTTGAAAACAATATTGCTTCAATAAGGCTATTGGAAAGAGCAGGTTTCAAGCTAGAAGGAACTCTCAGGGAAAGGGCCTATTTCGGCGGGAAATTTCTTGACCAGTACTATTACGCCCTGCTGAAAAATGATTGGGTTCAGGTGAGGCGCCAGTAAATATTTTAGTAGTGCAGAGTAAAGTTGAACTGCACATACTCGCCAAATGAATTTGGATCGGGTCCAGGCGGATAAACCGGCGGCTGGTATATCATACCAATGTAATAGGATGGGGCGGAGTTATTGTAGAGATTGAAGGGGCCAGCCTCTGTGTTGTTGTACAGCCTCACTCCTGGTGAACTGCTGGTTTGCCACTCATGGCTCATGTACACCGATACATACTGGGTGTATTGTTCCCAGTAAATGGTACTTCCCATCTTGGCCCACTGAACTATTGTTGCATTAATGTATCCGGTCAGGTTCCCCACATTGACCAGCTCAAGGATATTCCAGTAATCGGTTTGATCCGTAACATCGAAATTCACGTGGACTCTAAGAACACCAGTGAGGGTTGTGTTATACATGCTGTAGTTCCACACAAAGGTGCTTCCCTTAGGCGTCGTAAAGTTGTCGGGCGGAATGACAATAATAGGTGGGCCAGTCACAGTCTGGGTGATCTTGATCACTCCCTGTGCCGAAATGTCACCAGTTGATTGTGGGCTGATTATCATTATGGATATGAATAGGGAAAGTGCAATTACAGAGATCGACTTTATTGCAGAACTCTTTGGGGAATTCATCAGGCTCACTCACCATTCTAAGGCGTTCAGTTCTTTCTTGGTGTTATAACTAAATATGCCCAGCTGGGTAATATAAAGCAAGGAATAAGTTGTCTATACAATTTCTTGTTCACGGAGAGCTTGCAATTGGGCTTTTAATTGAAAAACCAAAAAAAATAAAAATTAAAAAAATTTAAAAAAAGTTTTAGCTGGCTATATATGTTCCAGTAAGCAAAATCTCACCAGTGATTGTCGCCCCATCGTATGGTGGTGTGAAAAACCCGATGTAGATGATTGTTGAACCATCAACAGAGGTTGAGTATGACTGAGACCCAGAGAGAGGGAAGGCTGTCACTGCTGGATTTGTTATCACTGGCACTGCGCCTGGAAGCCCACTGTAGCTGAAGTCACCAAAACTCATCGGAGACAGGGACAGGTACATTGTTGACCCTGAAACGAATGGGGAAGATACCGATGAGTTAAGGTAGAACATTCCAGATGGCAATGAGGAGATAAAGTGTATTTCCATCACATTTATGATGAAAGTAGTCTGGTTGGACACTTCTCCAAACTTCAGGTCACCCAAGTAGTTCCCGCTTGAGTATGTATTCCATGCTACGGAGCCGTCCGCTGCCTGGAAGTTTGATCCCTTGGTCAGATAAAACGTGGGAGCATTGTTGGTTCCATGGATGTTCACATCACCTGTTATCATAACGTCAGCTATTGCAACTGCCGGCATGATCGTAGCAACGAGCGCCACCACAAGGAAGGTTAATTTTCGGTTCATTTTTCTCACTCCTGTATCCTCACGCCAAGACCACAAACTGGCCAGTCAACATCGCACTGCTGCCGGCGTACAAGCCTGGACCAAGCAGGAAGCTTACGTACAGGGTCTGTGTGGGTACGAATCCGGTAATAAGCACGTGCGGGTTCTGTGACAGATCAATAGCGATTACTGATGAGGCAGATGCAGCGTTCAGTGCAATCGGGGCATCACCTGATGTGTATGTTGTTACTGCTGTGGACTCAAGCGTGGCGAAAGACATCTGAGATGTTGAGATCACCATAATGGTGCCACTTGGGAAATCAGACGAAGAAACGTTCAGGTAAAGGCCCATGAACGTATGGGGAGCTGCTGCATTGCTGACAGTCAGATTGAGATCAATGACATTGATCATCTCAGTCTGCACGTAGAAGCTCCCTTCCAGATCTAATGTTCCCATTGTGCCATCATTCTGCACTATCCATCCCAAGGAGTTGGTGGAGTTGGCCGCTGCATAGTTCGGCCCTGGCTGGAACTCGAATGCCGTGTGGTGCTGGTAACTCTCAAGTGTTAGTTGCCCCATAACCAGGACATCCGCCACGGCCACAGCTGGGAGTATGACCGCTACGGCAGCTATCATGATCAGGGCAATTTTCTTGTTCATCCACTCACCTCATGATGCTATGAAGGTTCCAGTTATTGTGCCAGTTGAGCCAGCATATGCTGTGCTTGGGGGCAGGTAAAAGCTGATGTAGTATGTGGTTGTTCCACCAGGGAATGGCCCAGAGAATGAGAACGATGCACTGTTTATTGACTGCCCGCCTACTAGGGACATTACATCCTGTACAGTCATCTGAGCAGATGAGATCCAGACGAGTGTTCCAGTTGGTAAGTCTCCAGTGAAGTTCACATAGAGTATTCCTGATACGCCTTCATTTATGGTAACATTCAGGTCAAGGACGTTTGCAAGGGCTGTTGACATGTTTGAAATGCCCTCAAGGTCAAATGTCGCCATGGGTGTGACCTGGCCATCAACTTGTTCAGCAACTACTAATGGGTTCCAAGCTATTGCTCCTACAGCGTTTGCAGCCGGGTAATTTGGCCCTGGCTGAATGACGAAGACGGGAGCATTCTGAGTTCCCACTATAGCAACGTTGCCTGTGATCATTACATCAGCCACGGCAACTGCTGGGAGTATAGCCGTAACAGCTGCAATGAGCAGCAGGGTTACTTTTCGATTCATATTTTTTTCCTCCTTTTGTTTTGGGTTTTACCCAGAAAAAACAGTCCGAAAAATTATATTAGAAAGCAAGAAAGAAAATTCTCAACAATTCATACACTGTAAAAACCAATGTTTTTGGGCTTTTCCCGATAAGAAACTTCAAATTTGCAAAAACCTGTAAAAGTTCTTCATATATGTTCAAATGGTTAGACCCGAAGAGACTGCACAAGATTTACGAACAAGATTGCGGACGTAAATACATAGGCTGAGAAGGTCCCGGCGATAGACAATTTCTCTATTTTCCTGTATGGCAAGGTGAAAAACCCATAAGAGACGGATAAAGCAGAAGCAATAATGGCATACAGGATGATGCCCCGAATAATCAGGCTGTAAGTGGAAAGCCATTGCATGGAAGGTATGTAGAATATGAGAAATATACCCGTCGCTATTATTGCGAAAGTAGTTGCAATTTTTGGCCATGTATTTGATATTCTCAGTATTACAGTAGATAGAAGGGCAAACAAGAAGACTGCCCCAAGGGATGAGTAGACAAGAAACTGCTGGTCCCGGGATAGTGCAGGCAAAAGCCCAGCAATGTTATAGGATGGGAGCAGGATTATTGTAAGCAGGATCCATATGTTTACAGAAAGCATGGCCAGCTGGATATTCTTGATGGATTTGTAGAATGGCCCCTCATCTCTTTTCTCCAATTCAGTATAGGCATTTGAAGGATCTCCTGTTTGAGCCTGCAGGCCATCTTCCCTCACGAGTATAAAAACAGGCCTGTCCTTTCTTCTTATGCCTATATTCCTTAGTTCAAGAAAGAATATCAGTGAGAGTATGCCTGCGATAAGGAAATCAGGAAGGATAGCAAGAAATGCGCTGAGATTGAAAGCCATGCCAATCCATAAATGATTTTTTGGCTTGGATATAAACCATTCCCGTAATCAAAAATTTGTTATTTATCTAGTCCAGTGCAGTTTATGAAAAAAAAGAAATTTGGATTGAATGCAGTTGCTCCTTTAATCCTTCCTGGCAGAATAAAAGCTGGCTTCCTTCACCAGTTTTTCTAGGAGCTGCCTCATGAAGCCTCTGGCACTCTCATCATTAAGTTTCATATCCTTGTCAAATTTAGTGTGTGCAGACGCTATAAACACCTCCGGCCTGTGGATCTGCCTCATATCAAGATAACCAAGTACCTGCCTCAGATGATACTGCACCCTTGCCCCACCCAGCATGCTTCCTGATGCACTCATTATTGCAACTGGCTTTCCTGGGAAAGGGTTGTCGTTTGGAGGCCTGCTGGCAAAATCAAGGGCATTCTTCAGGTATCCCGGAATGGAAAAGTTGTATTCAGGGGATGAGATTAGTATTCCGTCAGAACTTCTTACCGCATCCTTGAACCTCCTAACCGGTTCCGGTATATTGCTGTCAAGGTCCTGGTTGTAAATGGGGATATCGCTGAGGTCGTGGAGAGTCAGAATAGAGCCTTCAGGCATCAAATCTTTTGCATTCTCCAGCAATGCCCAATTATATGAGCCCTTTCTCAAACTCCCACCAAAACCCAGTATTTTGACTGTTTCCATGACTGGTGATTTTGTCATGGATGAAAAACTATGTGCGTTTTCATTGCTGGAAAACTGATTTAAATGCAATCTGAATTAGTGTAACTGTTAACTGTGGAAAAAACTGTAATCATAAACCTCAAACATTACCAGGCATCTTCTGGAAGCAACTGTGAGAAATTTCTGAGCAAATTCATTGGAATGGAGGCACCAGCCGATACCAGGATTGTGTTTGCACTGAACCCCATTGATTTCCGCCTTGCGAGGAGTTTTCCCGAACTGGAATTCTATGCCCAGCATGTATTCCCTGTGGACTATGGCCCAAGTACGGGGCATTACTCAATTGAATCACTCCTGGATCTCGGGATTTCAGGGTCATTGCTCAATCACTCTGAAATGAGGGTGGATGGAATCTTCATAGCAAAAACTCTGGATAAGGCAAATGCCATGGATTTCCCCATTACCATATGCGCAGAAAGTGCCGCTGAAGCTGATAAATATTCCTCCCTCAAGCCGGAATTCATTGCTTATGAACCTCCTGAGCTAATTGGGGGGAACATCTCTGTAACTTCTGCAAAACCTGAGATTATAAAAGATGTTATAGGCAAATGTTCTAAATTCTCCGTGCCAGTGCTCGTTGGCGCTGGTGTGAAGAACAATAGTGACATGAGGAAGTCCGTTGAGTATGGGGCCAAAGGGGTGCTGGTTGCATCTGGAATTGTGCTTGCCGATGACCCGTTGCTGTCGTTAACTTCATTAATTGAGATACTATGAGGCGGTGAAGTCATGGCCAAACCTAAAGAGAGTACACCGCTGTTCCAGGAACCTGAATTTGACGAAAAGGAGTTCCTCCTCATTGAAAGAGACAGGGCAATTGGCATCATAGTAATTTTCGCAATTGGAGCTATTAGTGGCGTCCTTGCCGGGTATCTTGAACTCTTAGGATATTGGCCCCTTTCTGTTCTTATAATGCTTGCCATCCTCGTGCTGCTTACGAGGATACTCAAAGGCCTCAGGATAAAAGTCTCAACAAGGGCATCACACAGGATAATAAACTACGGAATGTACATTTTCACATGGCTTCTGTTCTGGATTATTCTGTTGAATCCGCCTGTAAATGTGGTATCGTCACCCCAGATCCACACATTCCAGGTTGACCAGAACGGCACCTGGGCGAACCTTACAACCACCTCAACCGGTGACTACTCAGGACTGGTTGGTTCAAACCAGTACAGCATACATCTGACATACAGGTACGCTTTTACAACAGGCACTCTTTACTACAAGCAGGGTGGCAGTGATCATACTGTATCCTATTCCGGCGGAAGCCATGGATATCTGAATTTCACTTTGCAATCCAGCTACGGGGATGCATACAATTTCTATCTCAATTGGAATTCAACAGCATCCAGCAACCCACATCCACTTGAGTTTACAATGGTTGTGGGGTAGGTTCCAGAGTGGAAAATAAATTAATACCCTTGGAATAAGGGGTAAGAAAGCAGGTGTAGTGTAGTCTGGTCTAGCACGAGAGCCTTCCAAGCTTTCAACCCGGGTCCAAATCCCGGCACCTGCATTTTTTAAAACAGGAAATTGCATATTTTTTCAAAATCATCGCGACCTTTCAAGAAATATGTGCACCTGATCTTGAACAACAGGGATTGGATAAATCGGGCCTCACCAGATCAGGATTCTGCCCACTCCAGTCTTTCCCTTTTTAGAAATAGCCCTGAAATGTTCCTCAAACCTGTGGTGAACCCTTGCTGGAAGGTCTCCCCTGAGGTTGTCCGGGGAATGCGGATCATTGGAAACCTGCCACTTCAAGGCCTCATCCCTTATGCTAGAGCGCCATGACTGGCTCCAGCCAAGGTAGAATCTCTGCTCGGGTGTGAATCCATCTATGTTTTTCCTAAGTTCCGGATGCTTCTCGAGGTGCCTTTCAAGTGCCTCGTATGCAATGCTGACTCCGCCGAGATCTGCGATGTTTTCCCCAAGAGTAAGTTCACCATTGACCTGTACGCCTGGCAGTACTTCCTGTGATCCGTAGAGTGCTACAACTTCCTTGGCCCGTAACAGGAAGGCACTGGCATCTTCTTCTGTCCACCATTCCCTGAGGTTTCCTTTTGCATCATATTTTCTTCCTTCGTCGTCGAAACCGTGGGTAATCTCATGCGCGATGGTACCTCCAAGGGAACCATAATTCACGGCATCATCAAGTTCGGGATCGAAAAAGGGAGGCTGGAGTATTCCGGCAGGAAATACAATCTCGTTTTCAGTTGGAGAGAAATATGCATTTACCGTTGGCGGTGTCATGTACCAGAGTTCCCTGTCAACGGGAGAGCCAATTCTAGAGATCTCCCTATGGAACTCAAACGCATTTGCCCTCATTACATTCCCTATGTAGTCATCTTCCCTGATTTCCACCGATGAATAGTCAATAAACCTGGAAGGGTAGCCGATTTTTGCCCTGAACTTAGAGAATTTTTCCAGTGCCTTTTGCTTTGTTTCCTCAGACATCCAGTCTAGTTTCTTCAATTTCTCCGCAAACACTTCCTTGAGGTCGTCAACCATTATGGCAATTCTCTTCCTGGATTCCTCGCCAAATTCCTGTTCAACATAGAGCTTTCCAAGAGCCTCCCCTATCTGCATGTCAACTATAGATACAGCTTGCTTCCAACGCTTTTCAGGTTCGGGCTGGCCAAAGAGTTTCCTGTTATAGAAGTCGAAGTTTTCGTTTTCCACCTCGCTGTGAAGATAAGGTGCGGCAAAGTGTATCACCTTCCATTTCAGATAGACCTTCCAGTCCTCGAGCGGGGTGCTCTCCAGCAGTTCTCCCAGCCCGGCAAAGAATTCAGGCTGGCCCACAATAACATATGGCACCTCCGGGAGGGAGATTCGCTGGAAATAGGACCTGAAGTCAATGTGGCTGGATATTTCAGATATTCTGTTGAAGTGGACAGGGTTATAATTCTTCTCAGGATCTCTGAGTTCAACCGGAGTCCTGCTTGACTTTGCCATTCTTTCCTCTATCCCATAGACTGCCTGAGAAAATGAGTCGGCTTCCTTTTCGGGGATGCCATAAAGCCTGAACATTTTGGAAATGTGTTCCCTGTACTGCTTCCGCACGTTGTCAAATGGCTCCTCCAGGTAATAGTCCCTATTGGGAAGTGAGATTCCGCCCTGTGACAGCCTGAATGCGTAATAATCACTGTTCTTGTCATCCGGGCTAGAATCAAATGAAAAGAACATAGATATGCCCTGCCTATGTAGCTCAGCAACAACATTTAAGATCTCTTCCTTGGTTCCTATTTGCTCTATTCGTTCAATAAATGGATCAATGGGCTTGAATCTAATCTTTTCAATCGTTTCTGTATCCATTGCTGAAAGGTAGAATTTTCCTACCTGCTTCCTCAGTGGGTCATGATCATCTCCCAGGGCACTCTCTTCAAGGATCATTCCAAGGATATACCGGTTCCACTCAACCAGCTCAACAGAGGAGCCCCAGAATGATTTCTCCGGAGGTATGGGGTGGCCATCTATCCATTTTCCATTTGAATAACGGTAGAAGTCCTCAAGCGGATCGATGCTGTGATCTATGAATTCAGTTGAAAACCTTGGAAACTCAGGCTTCTCATCTTTTCCTATCTTGTAAATACGCCCTTTGGCAGATTCTGCACTCATCGATGCAATAAGACTATAATCTAAAAAAACTTGTTTGATCCTTTGCCCATTTTCCGCCAATATTGGTTGGAATTGAATGATGTGCTTAATTTGAAATTTATAGCCTGAGCAATGATTTTAACCTTTTTCTCGCTTCCTATAAGGTCATGATAACTATTGATGGCAACAGCCTTACTGTGGAACAGGTTCTTGCAATAGCCAGAGATTACGAGAAGATATCTGTCTCAGAATCTGCCATGGGAAGGATAGAAAGTTCCCATGATTCGCTTTTGAAGATTGTTTCCTCTGGGAAGCGTGTTTATGGCGTAACAACAGGCTTCGGTAGCCTGCTTAACGTAGATGTGGAACCTGGTGACATAGTAAAACTGCAGTCCAACCTTATCAGGAGCCATTCTTCTGGCTATGGGGCTAGGTTGGATGTAATCCATGTAAGGGCAATGATGGTTGTAAGGCTGAACAGCCTCTGCAAGGGCTATTCTGGGGTTAGCCCAGGGCTCATAAAGTTCCTCTCCGACATGATCAACAAAAACATCCATCCTGTTGTCCCAAGGTTTGGATCAGTGGGAGCCAGCGGGGATCTTGCTCCCCTAGCACATATTGCACTTGCAATGATGGGCGAAGGGAAGGTAATAGATGGAAATGGCGAGATAGATTCAAGCGAGGCCCTCCAGAAAGCAGGAATGGAAACATATTCCTTTGGAGAAAAGGAAGGTGTTGCCTTCATAAACGGAACTTCAACGATTTCAGGAATATTGTCTGTGGAAACTGCACTTTCATACAACTTGTTCAGGAGCGCCTTGAACTCTGCTTCAATGGCTTTTGAAGCTTTGAGGGGAACAGACAAGGCATTCACCCCCTGGGCAATTGGAACCCGGGAGCACGCAGGACAGCAACTGGTTGCTTCTGCAATGAGGGAAATCCTTAATGGTAGTGCAAATGTGAAGATTGCCGGCGAGAACAAGGTCCAGGACCCGTACACCCTTAGATGCATTCCTCAGGTTTACGGAGCCGTTCTAGACACCTTAGATTATGTGAACAAGGTCATAACAACTGAGATAAATTCTGTCACCGACAACCCCCTGGTAAATGGCGATGAATATGTTTCCGTGGGGAATTTCCATGGCGAGCCTGTTGCATTTGCATGTGATTTCCTCGCCATAGCACTGACAGATATGGGTAACATGATAGAAAGGAGAATGGCGAGGATCACTGACACCAATCTCAGTGGCCTGCCCCCTTTCCTAGTTGAAAAAAGCGGATTCAATTCGGGCTACATGATCCCGCAATACACTGCGGCAGCACTCTGCAACAGGAACAAAACACTCTGCACCCCATCATCCGCCGATACAATACCAACATGCGCTAACCAGGAGGATCATGTGAGCATGGGGGCCAACGCTGCACTGAAACTCATTGAAATTGTGGAGAACCTGCAGACCATCATTGCCATAGAATTCCTTCTCTCAACACAGGGCCTTGAATTTATAGGTGAAAAAATTTCACCACATGTTGAAGGCCTGAAAAACGGCATCCGCAAGCATGTAAAGAAGCTCACTGAAGATAGGCCAGCCACACCTGACATTGACACCATTGTGGGGCTCACAGAGAATGGAGAACTTGCCTGGAATGGTAGACTGAATTAAATATCTGTTCTCAACTCTTTTATATGTATTTATTTTAAGGTGTCGATGCCAAAGGCAGAAGAAAACAAACTAGTGGCAAAAGCCAACAGAACCTTCGAGGAGTCCTTGAAGGAAGCCGGCATAAAAGGAGCAGTGGCCGTCATAGCAGACGGCGTGGAAATGGACATAAGAGACACTCCCACTGCAGATGTTAAGATCCAGCCGGTTTTCACTGAGACTACAGAGGGATTGAAGGTCTTAAGGCACTCAGCCGCACATCTTCTTGCAGAGGCAGTACTGGAATTATACCCTGATGCCAGGCCTAATGCTGGCCCTCCAACAGAGGACGGCTTTTATTACGACATTGACATGAAGCCAGTGAACCAGGAGGAACTGGAACAGATTGAAGGCAGGATGAAAGCCCTTGCTGCAAAGAATCTCAGGATCGAAAAGCACAGGCTTTCAAAAAAGGATCTGCTTGAGAGGTTCTCCCACAATCCCTACAAGATAGACAAGATCATGGATAACGTAGAGGATAATGGCTATTCCACAGTCTACTCGCAGGGAGAATTTGTGGATTTCTGCAAGGGGCCGCATGTTCCATCCACGGGTTTCCTCAGGTCGATCAAGCTGCTGACAGTGGCAAGCACGCACTACAAGGCGGACGAGAACAGGCCAATGCTGGTGCGCATCTATGGTACAGCTTTCCCTGACGACAAGTCCCTGAAGGAATTCCTTCATAACAGGGAAGAGGCCATGAAGAGGGATCACAGGAAGATAGGCCAGGAAATGGACCTGCTTGTTTTCAACTCTGAATGGGCACCAGGATTTCCATTCTACACACCTAATGGATTCACATTGAAACAGGAGCTTACAAACTTCATGAGAAGCCTTAACACCCTCCACGGTTGGCAGGAAGTTGCCACCCCCCACATATTCAAGGACCTCATCTGGAAACAGTCCGGCCATTACGCAAAATACAAGCCCAACATGTTCCTGTTTACCCTCCCAGATGGTGACAATTATGGGGTTAAGCCCATGAACTGCCCCGGCCATGTTGCCATATTTGCTAGGGAACCCAAGAGTTACAAGGAACTCCCGGTGAAATACTCGGAGCCAGGCACAGTTTACAGATATGAAAAATCAGGTGAAATGGGGGGACTGACAAGACCAAGAATGTTCACTGTGGATGATGGCCATGCATTCCTGAGGCTTGACCAGATCATTTCTGAAATCAAGGATATTATATCAATGATCAAGGAAACCTATTCGACAATACTAGGAGAGCCATCCCTGACATTTGACCTCAGCGTAATAGACAAGGAAGCGCCGGAAAACTACCTCATCACATACAGGTGCAGGGATTGCGGCACAGAGGCGGAGGCCAGAAAAACTTCGATGGCAGAGGAACTTTCATGCCCGAACTGTTCCTCCAGAAACCTTGAGCCTGACTTCACAACATGGGACCAGGCCACAGATCAACTGAGACAGGCCCTGGACGAGGAGGAGATTTCCTATACAGAGAACCCTGGAGAAGCTGCATTCTACGGCCCAAAGATCGATGTACACGTTAGGGACGCCCTAGGAAGATCGTGGCAGCTTTCCACCATACAGGTAGACTTCTTCATGCCAACAAACTTCGGCCTTTACTACATAAACAGCGAAAGCAAGCATGACCGTGTCATAATGCTTCACAGGGCAATATTTGGATCATACGAAAGGTTCATGGCGATCCTCATTGAGAACTATGCAGGCAAATTCCCCACATGGATGTCTCCAATTCAGGTGTACGTGGTTCCTGTGAGTGAAAAATTCCAGGACTATGCAAAGAATGTCCATGAAGAACTCCTCAGGAATGAAATCAGATCAACCTTTGACAACAGCCAGGAAACCATGAACAAGAAAATCAAGACCATCAGGCCAAGGAGGCCATCTTACATCGTGGTTGTTGGAGAGAAGGAGGAAGAGTCTGGTACGGTCTCTGTCAGAAACAGGTCCAATAAGCAGAATGTGCTGAAACTTGATGAATTCATTGCCTCACTGAAAAGTGAGATAAAAGGCCGCGTTATAGACCAAACTATTTAATTCCAACAAATTTTTTCTATTTTTAATTTCAATATTGCTCCTGTTATTATCGTATTGGAGCACACAGCCTCTCCCCTGACATTATCTGACGCTGTCCCAAGCATGGAAGGAAGTGGACCCAAACAACATAATGGGCCATGGCCACAGGAAGCCCATGAGGATTCCTGGCTAAAAAACCAATAGACAGGGGAAATGCGTTTTATCTTTCCAGAATGCAGCAGATAGCAAATCTGTCGCCGTCAAAGAAAACCTGTTTACCCGGGTTATTTTCAGAGTATTTGGTCATGAAGTTGTCCATTTCCTCGAGTGTGAACCCAGATCCCCTTACATAACGGTGCAGAACCTTTACTTTTCTCAACAAAAGAAAATGGCAGGCAAATATAATAAATTTGGGAACCTGCCTTCAGGCAGGGGAGGGTTGTGCACCAGTGACTCTCTCTATGCTCTCAATAAGCTTTGGAATGACTTCATAAAGATCGCCGATGATGACATAATCCGCATTCTTGTTCATTTCCGCGTCAGGGTCCTTGTTAATTGATACAACCACCTTGCTGCCCATCATTCCCACAATGTGCTGTGGCTGGCCTGAGATTCCTGCTGCTATGTAGAGGTTTGGCCTTACAGTCTCTCCTGTCTGGCCAACCTGGTGTTCCCTGGATATCCATCCGAGGTCAGCAATGGGCCTTGTAACTCCAACCGAACCGCCAAGCATATCTGCAAGTTTCTTTATGAGCTGAAGCCCTTCGGGTTTCCCCATTCCAAGGCCGCCGGAAACGATCACCTTTGAGCCTGTGATGTCTTCCTCATTTTTCAGGTTGAAAGAAATGATGTTTTCGTTCAGCTGGTTCTTCTCAAGCGTTACTTCCCTGACTTCAACCTGGAATTTTTTCTTTGGATCGGGATCAGGGGTTGCAAATGTCCCAGGCCTTGATGTTGCCATCTGTGGCCTGTGCTTTTCGCACCTTATCTCAGACATGGTGCTGTCACCATAGTCTGGCCTCCTTGCAAGAAGGATTTTAGTGTCCGGTTCAACATCAAGATCCATGCAGTCTGCGGTCAACCCGCTCCTAACCTTTACCGCAACTCTTGCGGCCAGGTCCCTTCCGTTCTTTGAGCCGGGAACAATAAGGATGTTTGGCTTCTTCTCGTGGACCAGGCCAGCAAGGATATCACTGAATGGCTTAGACCTATACATCGCAAGATCCTTTGAATCAAATCCATAGACCTCATCACAGCCATGCATGCCAGCTTCCTGAGCCATGCCCTTAGTGTTCTCGCCGATGACAGCACAATAGAGCTTCTCATTGGTCTTGTCAGCCATTTTCCTGCCTGCCCCCACCATTTCAAGTGCTGCCCTTGTAAGTGAATTGTTGAATGAGTCAAGATAAACCATGACCCCTTTGTATTCGGAAACATCCTGCGGCGGCTCCGCCTTTTTCATTTCTGTCATTTCAATTGCCCCCTTGCTTGATTATGCCAGTTTCAACAAGCTCTTTGACGAATTCATCAATCTTGTCCACTTCGATCACCTTGCTCTTTCTTTCAATTGCGGGGAACGGAAGCATCTTTTTCACAACGGTTGGGGATGACCTCAGGCCAACCCAGTCGGCAGGGAGGCCGATCTCCTGGAGGGACCAGACGATTATGCCCTGTTTCTGGGCATCAAGCTTCCTCCTCAATGTTGCCCTTCGTGGAACGTTTGAATCAGTTATGACTGTAACAACAGCTGGCGTGGGGATCTTTACAACCTCAACCCCCTCTTCTAATTCCCTTTCTGCAATTACGAAACCATCCTCGTACTTGCATGACCTTGAATAAGATGAGAGCTCAGCCTCCAGGAACTCTGCAACGCCCGGGCCAACATGGCCTGTGCTTGAGTCAGAAGTTTTCTCTCCTGCAAATACGATGTCTACTTTGCCCAGATGCTTTATTGCAGCTGCCACTGTCAGGCTTGTTGGATATGTATCAGAACCTGCAACAGCCCTGTCGCTGATGAGAACAGCCTGGTCAGCTCCCCTGGACATGCACTCGAGCAGGAAAGGCTCGGCAAATGGTGGCGCCATGGTCATGACGGTGATACGCGCATCATGTTCATCTTTTATCTTCAGTGCAGCTTCGAGGGCATTCTCATCCGCCGGGTTCAGAACGTTTGTAGCCATTGACCTGTTCAAGGTGAAATTCACCGGGTCAACAAAAACTTCTTTTCCATCCGGAACGACCTTAATCAGAACAACGAGTTCAAGTGCCATTTTGATCACCCATACTTGTACTTGACACCGTGCGCGCCTTTGGAATTTGTCCAGGAGACGCTTCCGTGTGAGCAGGCCACTATACAAGTCCCGCATTCCACGCAGTCCTCATACTTGAAATTCAGCTTTGCATCTATGAGCGTGTAGCATTTTGCCGGGCAGGCGAATGTGCAGAAATGGTCAGGGCAGATCTCGCAGATGTCCGGCTTGACTGTTATGTGAGCATAGCTCTTGTCAATTTTGTAGTTGAGTAAAGATAGCCTGTCTTCTATTTTCATGTTGCTCATCTTACATCCTCCTATACATCCTGTAGCCCTCAAGCAGGAGTTTTGAACTCTTCAGCCCAGAGGATTTCAGGGCTTCCTTTACTATCTGGTTCATGTGTTTCTTTGGCTCGCCGTCCTCCATCAAAAGGCCAAGCATTACTTTCTCTAGAACGTTTGGCATCTTCTGGTGGACAAGGCTTCCCCAGGTTATGTCCCCTATGCCTTTGAAAGTGTGCATATCCTTGAGGACGAAGCTGTTCATGAGTTTCTCCTCATACTTTGAAAGTGACTGTTCTGAAATCCCCGATCCTGCCTTCGCTTCCACTATTGTGTCTGCCGCAGCTATTCCGGATGCTATTGCATAGTTCATTCCCTGCAGGATAAGCCCATTGCTGAATGAGAAGCCTGCTGCATCCCCGGCAATCATATATCCATTTCCATACAGTTTGGGAATTGACGCAAGGCCGCCCTCCTGTACCATATGGGCGCTGTACTCATCCACCTTTCCATCTTCAAGGAGCGGTGCGATTGATGGGTGGTTCTTGAACTGCTCTATGATGTCAAATGAGTATGTTTTGTTATTTTCCCTTAGATGTTTCATTGAGATAACGGCACCAAGGGATATGCTGTCCTTGTTAGTGTAGAGGAAACCTCCGGCTTCAACTCCGCCCTCGAGGAACCCAAGCACATATTCTCCTGCAAATCCTTCCTTCTCCCTGAGATTGAACCTGTCGTTGATAGTTTTTTCTGGAAGCTTTATTACTTCCTTGACTCCAATTGCCACGTCCTGGTCCTTGAGCGGCGGCCTGATTCCCGAATCAATAGCCACTCTTGGGTTTGCCCCTTCTGCCAGGATTACAGAGTCCGAGGTTATTACGTCCCCATCCTGCTCCACGCCAATGACCTTATTCCCTTCAAATGCGAGCTTGTCCACGGTGACTCCAGTAACAACTGTGGCTCCGGAATCCTTGGCTTTCTTGTTAAGGAACTGGTCAAACTTTGTTCTTAGAACTGTATAACCTGTTTTGGTTTCGCTGAATTTTGAACTTCTGAAATTGATATCAATACTGGAATCCTTCGTCAGGAAGCCTACTCCCTTTGACTTAACAAACCTTTCGAGGGGTGCAGTCTTTTCCCAGTCAGGCATAACGCCAGCCAGTGAATTGCCCCAGAGTACCCCTCCGGAAACATTTTTGCTTCCCGGGGGATCGGCTTTCTCCACTAGAAGAACATTAAGCTTGTTTGCAGCCAATCTCATTGCAGCAGAAGTGCCAGCGGGGCCTCCGCCCACTACAATGGCGTCAAATTCACTCATATGCGGGACATCGAAAGTGAATTAAAAACGTTTTTCCAAAAATGTTACATTGCGCATAGTCGCAATGAAACAATAGGTCTCCAATTTAAAGTCAATAAAAATTGTAGAGGTTACCATATATGGCAGTGATAGATTCCGCTTTGCTTGAATATAGATGCATCTTCACTTTATATGGAACTTCATTCACTTTATGGGAATATGCACTGGTGGCCGGGTGATTCAGAGGATGAAATAGTTGTGGGAGCAATACTCACCCAGAACACAGCTTGGTCTAATGTAGAAAAGTCCCTGTCCAGGATCAGAAAGCATGGGCTGATGTCGCTTGAAAAGCTTGCAGGCATGGACAAACCGGATCTGATAGGAATGATAAGAAGCTCAGGCTTCTACAATCAGAAGGCAAGAACCATCATTGAAGTCTCCTCAAGAATTTTGCAGGGCTTTGGTAGAATAGAAGCAATGAAGAGAGAGCCTCTTGGCAAACTTGCGGATTTTCTGGAACCCATTAAAGGCATAGGGCAGGAGACCATGGACGCCATTCTTTGCTATGCGCTTGATAAACCGGTTTTTGTAGTAGACAAATATACAACAAGGCTTCTTGGAAGGCTGGGGGTAAAGGATGCCTCAACTGTTGCTGAAATCAAAAAATATGTAAACAATTCAGTTGGCGAAGATCTGGAGAAACTGAAGAATTTTCATGGCCTTATCGTCAACTTTGCAAAGGAGTATTGCAGATCAAAGCCACTCTGCAAAAGTTGCCCATTATTGAAAAAATGTGATTTTGGTTTGACCAATTCAGATTAAACGGAAATTATGTTTCCGTATCCAATAAGTCTCCACCTGTTGGAGATTCTCCTGCCGACAGCTACTCTTTCACCTTCAAAGGCTGCCACGGGGTACTTCAGGTTTATTTCAACCTTGCCGTCCCTGACATTGCCCACCTGGCCAACAGTGTTCGATGTCCCTACTGTGAGCATCAGGTTTTCCTTGGACCTTATGGGATCAACCTTCTGCTCCTCCTGGAACCCTACAACTCTCTTGAGCAAATGGGAGTCAATGGTCAATGAAAAAATTGTTGGAGGGACCTGCCCAACTTTTCCCACAATACGTCCTGTAAAGGAATCCCCCTTGGTGAGGAACGGATCCAGAGTGGTGCCAACTGCAGCAAGACCTCCCGGTCTTATCCGGTCGTAAGAGCTCTTTCCTGCCATAAGGGATGTTATGGTTGTAATGACATTCTCCCAGACTTGCTTGCCTCCTTTTGCCATCTGGAGGCCCGGAACGATTTCAATTTCATCTCCAACTGCAAGTTCCCCTTCAACTAGGGAGCCACCTAAGACCCCACCTTTCATTTCACTGGGCAGTACGCCAGGCCTGTTAACATCGAATGACCTTGCAACATACATCCTTGGTGGTGCACCTGGGTCGAATTTGGGATCTGGAATAAGCTCTTCAATAGCCCTGAAAAGCGTGTCGATATTAGAATTGTGATAGGCGCTCACAGGTATTACCGGTGCATTCTCAGCAGAGCTTCCCTTAAGGAATGACTTGATTTCATTATAGCTTTCCAGTGCCCTTTCCCTAGTAACAAGGTCAATCTTGTTCTGCACAACTACAATGTTCTTTATCCCCATTATGTCCAGGGCAGTAAGGTGTTCCCTTGTTTGCGGCTGCGGGCATTTCTCGTTTGCAGCAATAACGAGAAGTGCACCATTCATAATGGACGACCCGGAAAGCATTGTGGCCATGAGCGTTTCGTGCCCTGGGGCATCTACAAATGAAATGACCCTATCGAGTTCACAGTCACCGTTTGTCTTTTCGCGTGAGTAGAATTCTTCCCCTCCTGGGCCCCTGCACTTGTACACCGACGTTTCGGCATAACCAAGCTTTATGGATATGCCTCTCTTGATTTCCTCAGAGTGTATATCTGTCTTTGTGCCGGTCAGTGCCTTTGTGAGGGTACTCTTTCCATGGTCAACATGACCAACCATTCCGATATTTACGGAAGGCTGAGGGAGCTTTGCCATTTTATTCCTTCTTCTCTTCCTCTTTTGGCGCTTCCAGAGGGTTTGGGCCATATTGTGTAACCTTAAGGTTCAACTGTGCCACATCTGCCCCAATAATAGAACCCCTGAATGTTACTCTCTTCCTGTATCCGTTTTTTGCCCTTTTCCCTTTGTTAAATATCCTGAGGATCCTCTTCCTGCCGGATATCTGAAGGTCAGATTTCATCGGGAAACCATCGTTTGTGCTTCCCCCTGTAATCTTGAGCCTGTATCCCGGAAGCTCAAAGAATATGCCGTCCACTTCATCTCCAATCTTCCTCCCAACTAGGGAATTAAGATTTTCTGGAGTAACTTCCTTCTTGTATGTTTTTCCACTCTTGCCGTCAGCAATGATTGCAACTGAATTTGCCATAATTTCCTCTCTTGGACCTATGATATTGTGTTGAACTAGGTTCTTGCTTATGCCTATCTCATTAATAAAAATGTCTCACATTGCACCTTTTGTAGAAAATTGTTTGCACAGAACTATATGGAAATCGTTAGAGATTGATAGGTTCAGTCCTGATTCCCGCTGACTATTTGTTCACACTTAAATATCAAATTAAGATTTCTCCGGGATAACGTTGATTGCTCTTGGGATAGAAGGGACTGCTCACACCATAAGTTGCGGGATTGTTGACCAGAAGAATATTCTCAGCAACGTTTCCAGGACCTACCATAACCCCAATGGCGGTATCCATCCGAGAGAAGCGGCACAGCACCACGCTGACAACGTAAAGGATGTTATTGATGGCGCAATGCAAAACGCTGGGCTTCGGCTCGATGACGTGGATCTTGTGGCATATTCCAGAGGCCCGGGGCTGGGACCTTGCCTAAGAATTGCTGCCACAGCTGCTCGAACGATTTCTGTGAAAGCAGGCAAGCCAATAGTGGGAGTTAACCACCCCCTTGGCCATGTTGAAATTGGAAGGAAGGTAACGGGCGCATCAGACCCAATAATGCTTTACGTTTCAGGCGGGAACACCCAGGTGATATCTCACTCCAATGGGCGATACAGGGTAATGGGGGAAACTATGGACATTGGGCTGGGAAATCTCCTTGACAAGCTTGGTAGAGATATAGGATTCCCGTTCCCAGGAGGGCCGCAAATAGAGAGACTTGCCCTGCAGGGAAAAAAACTCATTGATTTGCCATACTCAGTTAAGGGTATGGACACTTCATTCTCAGGCATTTACACTGCAGCCAGAGAACACCTGAAAAAGGGAGAAAGTCCTGAGGACGTATGTTTCAGTGTTCAGGAATATTCATTTGCAATGCTCCTGGAAGTTCTTGAAAGGGGGCTTCACCAAACATCAAAAGATGAAATACTGCTTGCGGGAGGGGTTGCCAAGAACCTCCGTCTCAGGGAGATGATTTCAGAGCTCTCAGCGCATCTTGGAATAAAAGCCTACCTCACTGCTGATCAGTACTGCATGGACAATGGCGCTATGATTGCACAAGCTGGGCTTCTTATGTACAAGAACGGCCACAGGATTGGACTGGATGAGGCTACGGTAGACCAGAGGTTCAGGATAGACCAGGTTGAAGTGCCGTGGATACCAGATTCCGGAAGAAATATTCCGGAAAACCGTGGAGCTGAATCTGTAGTCAGCATCACCGAATACCGCGGCAGAGAAACTGTCACGAAGATGCGGATCCCCAAGACATACAGGAACCTTGAGCTTGACAACAACATTAGGATTGCGAGGATGAGAAACGAGCTAAGCATCATACTTAAGGGAAGGGAAATAGGCATTCCGTTTCCCGGTGTATATGATGTTGACCCTGTTAAATTTTCAACTACTTATGAGAGAATAACAGGAGGCACCCTCAGGAATTATATGAAGGAACGGGACAGCGTTGAAGGAACCATTCACCAACTGGGTTCCTATGTCGGCAAAATGCATTCAGCTGGCATAACCCATGGTGATCTGACTGTATCCAATGTGCTTGTTGCAGAAGACGGAAAGCCTTTCTTCATAGACACAAGCATGGGAAAGTCGGATTCTGAGATTGAAGACATGGCTGTGGATGTTTACCTATTTGATGAATCCCTCAAAGCTGCCTCCATTAGGGCAGAAACTGAGATGTCCACATTCAGGAAGGGATATCGGGAAAGTTTTGCCAAGTGGAATGAAGTCTTTGCCACGGTTTCTGAGCTTGAAAGGAGGAGGCGGTACGTCTGATTAAGTTCGTGACAAGCAATGAGCATAAATTTCAGGAGATATGGGAAAAACTCAAAAAATCCAATATTCTAATTGAATGGGCAAGGATGTCCTACGAAGAAATACAGGCTGACGAGACCTCAGAGATATCAGCCGACAGCGCCAGGAAACTTGCCCCCTTCATAGAAAGCCCGTTTTTCCTTGAGGATACTGGACTTTACATAGACTCCCTGAATGGTTTCCCTGGCCCCTACTCTTCATTTGTTTCCAAAAAGATAGGCAACCGGGGCATCATAAGGCTTATGGAGGGTATGGGCAGAACTGCGAGATTCGTGACTGTAATCACATTATGTGCAAACGGTGCGTTCCATCAGTTTACAGGTACGCTTGAAGGCAAAATCTCACTTGAGATAAGGGGCGAAGGCGGATTTGGCTTTGACCCCATTTTTGTTCCATCCGGAGAGGGGAGGACCCTTGCAGAAATGACCATTGACGAAAAGAACAGTATTTCGCATAGGTCAATGGCATTGGAGCAGTTGGTTTCATTTCTTTCAAATGGGAACTTATGACATGTTGTTGAAACCTTTAATCGATGGGATTAAATAATGCGGTTTTATGGTTCAACGAAACCATGAGCAGATCCTGGAGACAATACCAGTCATATATTTACCTCGCTTTTCTCGCACTCGGCGCAGTCATACTCATCATGACGATTAATGATCTTATAGTGAACAACCCTGCCTTAAAATCCTCAGGGTTCACCCTTGTCTCAACTGGTGCCTGGGAGACATGGATCTTTGCAATCGCTCTTCTAGTTTCCATCATCTTTGCATACTATTTTGCAAAAGTCGTACAGGAGACCAAGAAATTCCACTCCCTTGTGGACAGTTCTAGCAAACATAACTTCGTTAAGAACCTGAGAGACCTGCAAAAAATTGCCAGGCACCTTGGGCCCAGATATGAAGGGATCCTCAAAGAATCCATGGAAAAGTGGAAAGTGAAATAATCCATTTTTAAATTTTAAATATAAGGGAAGAGCAAGAAAAATACTACTGGTTTATGAGGTCCTTCACGAACTGCGGAAGGTTGAATGAGCCCCGCAGGACGCCCTCATTAAAATATCTGCCAGATTTGATTTCCCCATTTCTTTGCATTGGTTCGTAGTCAAGCCCCATGGTAAAGGACCAGAATCCGCTTGGATATGTTGGTATGAAGGCTGTGTAACTTGCTACTTTGGAGAAAACCTTGCTCATTCCGCCGTGAGCCATCTGTAGGGCCTTGGGTTGGTAAAATGGGGAACCTGATTGTGTAACCACTATCCCATCCTCTGAAAGCACTCCCTTAATTGCCCTATAAAAATCCTCCATGAAAAGGCCTTCGGCGGGGCCAACGGGATCAGTTGAATCAATAATGACCAGATCAAATTTCTCGCTTGTGGTCTTGATGTATTTAACGCCATCTTCGATCCTGAGGTCAACCTTCTTGTCCTCAAATGACTTATAAAGATCATAAAAATGCTTCTTGCAGACTTCCACAACTTGTGTGTCGATCTCTACATTAACAACTTTCTTGAAGCCCATCTTAAGGAGCTGGCCGGCTGTTCCCCCGTCACCTCCGCCTATGACGAGAGCGCTTTCAGGTGCTCGCCTGGCAAGGTAGTATGGCACCATTGTTATCATTTCGTGGTAGACGAATTCATCCCTTTCTGTCAGCTGCACGGTGCCATCTATTGTCAGCAGCTTACCGAAGTCATAAGTATCGAAAACGTCAATCCGCTGGAAGTCGGTCTTGACTGAAAGCAATTGGTCCTTTACCCTGAAGGACAGTTGCAGATTGTCTGAATATCTCTCTGAAAACCAGTTTTCTATTAACTTCACAATCACTTCAATAGGAGGATTGTATTTAATCCTTTAACATAGCGTGCCTGATTATTCCTATAGACAATTTGTTCCTCTATTGAATCAGATCATGGTGGTTTGGAAAATGAAATCCGAGCATGCAACTGATGAATAAAGAAACAACGACTCACTGTATTCTCAATTATAATGCACCCCCACTGAAAATCTAGATTTCTTGTAACATTAGAAAAAAGGGACTTTACAAGCGCCAGGCTCCCCAGATCACAACAAATAAATATAAAAAATAAACAAATTAATATTCCATAATTTTTATCATAAATTCAGAATATCAGAAAAGTCAACAATTTCTCATTTGCAGAAAAAATGCAATACAAATATTTTAATAGAACTAACAATATTATCATAGAGGAGGGATGTCATGGTAGGAATAAGTGAGCTCTCTAAGACAGTATCTAAAAAGACTGGCACAACCCAGAAGGTCGCGAGAAACGTGATCAAGACCTTCTTGGACACTGTAGTCTCCGAGGCGGACAGAAACAGCAAGATTAACCTCGCTGGATTTGGAATCTTCGAGAGAAAGACACAGCAGGCCAGAAAGGCAAGGAACCCACAGACAAAGAAAATAATCGAGGTTCCTTCCAAGAAGAAATTTGTCTTTAGAGCATCAAGCAAGATAAAATACAAGTAATCTTTACTTGAAAAACCTTTAAAATTCTAAATTTTTTCAATTTTTCATATTATATGGAACGTAACGTTATCTGCATATTGCTTAAGGCTGACGGATCGTCGTTTCAAGTAATTTATAGTGATTCTCCCTAATGACAATCCCCAGTTCCAGGTAAGATGTCAACAAAAATTAGCCCCCACAGTTCCTTCACCCCCTTATTGATTTCTAAAGTTGGATTAAAAGCACCTGGCTCCAGCCACATAACATGTTCAAGCTCCGCAGGTTCGGGCAGGAGAATTGGATAGGGATCAAAAAGCCCTTAAAGCTGGGAAAATTTCTTTTTCCGTTCCTTTGAAGTATAACCTGTGAGTTTCTCTATAAGGTCATTAAAAAGCCTGATGGTCTTCAATGGGTCAGGATTTCCGGCATCGTTCTCAGTGTTCACTGCCAGATTCTTCCCCTCCCTATATATTTCTATGCTCTTGATTCCGGGAAGTGTGCAGTAAACGTGTCCTTCCCTCAATTCCCCATTGCCTGCTGATTCCTTTGTCCTAGCAAGGAGTTCAGGAGGTTCAATTGAAACTCCTTTCTTGACCGGATATGTTCTTGCCACTTTTTCTCACCTTAAGTTACCGTTTTCTTGGCTGCTGCTTTCTTTTGGTATTTCTTTGATAGGGCCCTCAGATAAATGAGGTTCATGTACTGGGCATCATGCTCAAGCAAAGGAGAACTTGAGATTATGGTCATGTCTGAATCATAATCTATCAGGGATTCAGCAAGAGTTTCAAATTTGAGGTCCCCGTGCTTGATTGCAGTGAGCTTTTCTTCATTGTGGTCCTGGTATTCAACACCTGCGAATTCTGTGTAAAGGTCTCCCTTTGAATATTTTGAAAATTCACTTATAACCGCATCAAAGTCCTTGACTTCGATAAGTGATCCTGCGTTTATTGAGTGAATATGTGGGAAATTAAGGATCGGCTCTATGTCTTTTACTTTCTTTGCAAGGGAAACAAGTTCTGTTGTCGTCCCGAAAATTTCCGTTTTTCCAGAGGATTCTACACCTATGAACGGATATCCATGCTCGGGGGAATATTTCTGTGAGAGATCGGAATAAATGTCAATTGCACGCTTCAGACTGTCCTTCTTGTTGCCGAAATAAAAACCGGTATGGGTTATGACCCTGTGGGCAGTCATTGCTTTCCCTATCATGAGGGTCCATTTCAGGTGATTATAGGATTTGTCTCCCATTTCATCCTCCTGAAGGAGTTCCATGTAGTATGGCGCGTGCATGGAAAGTTCTACATCTAATTCCTTGGCCAGTTTTCCACCATCCATTAGGTCGTCATAATTTCTGGCCATGTTCCAGAAGAGTTCCTGGACGATATCATCCTCTTCTATGACACTGTCTATGCCAATGCCAACATAATTGCCATCCTCATCCTGCCTGAGAACATCGACTATAATTGATGATTCAATATCTCTTGGATTCATTCCTGCATATTCTATCGCAGGACTTTCTTCAACATTTACACGGAGAAGTTGCACCTCAAGGGCGTTCAATCCTAGATTGTGGGCGTCTTCAACAGACTCAATAAAAGTTCTCCCTTTGCTGGTAAGAGGTATCCCAGCTATTCCAAACCTGATCATAAAGCATGAGCAAATACCTAAAATGTATATAAGTTTTCCAACAATCCCTTTGTCGTTAAACGCAAGAGTTTTGCGCCTTTTCAAGCCCGGTTCAGCATCGAATAAGTTATATAGCATCAAACCATTCAATTTCGATGGTGATTAATCGGAAAATAGACATTTCCCCTATTATCTCCATTGATATTTATTCAGGTGATTACAGTGAATGTAGATCCAAATTTAACAAAATATCTAATCAAAGCAAAGATTTCTACGGACGGGGTGGTTGAAAAACCCGACGTTGTAGGAGCCATATTCGGACAGACAGAAGGGCTCCTCGGTGACGAGCTTGACCTAAGAGATCTTCAGAAAAGCGGTAAGATCGGAAGAATCGAAGTCGAAATAGACAGCAAGAAAGGAAGGACAGACGGTTACGTTTTAATACCGTCAGGTCTGGACCAGGTTGAAAGCTCAATTCTGGCAGCATCCCTTGAGACTATAGACAGAATTGGCCCATGCAAGGCTAAGGTCGAAGTTGAAAACATAGAGGATGTAAGGATCCAGAAGAGACACAAGATCATCGAAAGAGCAGAGGCCCTCTACAAGAGAATGAGCGACAGCGGCAAGAGCGTTAGCGAAAGCATTGTTGCATCAGTTAGAGAAGAAGTGGAGAAGGGCGAGATTGTTACTTACGGTGAAGATAAGCTTCCAGCTGGGCCTGCAGTTAAAGACTCTGATTCAATTATTGTTGTGGAAGGCAGGAGCGATATTCTCAACCTTCTCAGGTATGGAATCAAGAATACGATTGCAGTGCAGGGAACCAATATCCCCAAAACGGTCCAGAAACTTTCAAGAGAAAGGACAGTAACGGTGTTCCTTGACGGTGACAGGGGAGGAGACCTTATCCTTAAGGAAATGCTTCAGGTCGCAGAAATCGATTTTGTGGCAAGGGCTCCACCTGGAACCGAAGTCGAGGAACTTACCTACAAGCAGATTGTTAAGGCCCTGAGGTACAAAACCCCCATAGAACAGTATTTGTCAATGAGGGGAATGTCAGAGGAACTCAAGGAACTGACTGAGAAAGCAGCTGTAGAATCTGGCCAGAAACAGCCCAAACGCGGATATGAAGAAGCGAAAAGCATTATAGAAATAAAGACGTCGAAACAGGAAATCGAGAAAAAGCCTGAGCCGCCACAGAGGGCCCCCGAAAGGGAAGAGCCTGTTCCTGCCCAGCAAATCC
This sequence comes from Thermoplasmata archaeon, assembly GCA_021850545.1. GTDB lineage: Archaea > Thermoplasmatota > Thermoplasmata > Thermoplasmatales > Thermoplasmataceae > JAJZOM01. Next base: position 220,476 of record JAJZLU010000035.1, read on the forward strand.
TGGAGGAACCTGAGGACGTACCTGGCAAGGTTGACCTGACAAATCCAAGATCCATAGAGAAGAAAGGGGCAAACCTCGCCAAAGACAAACTGACTGAGTTATACACGAAAGATGGCATCATGATAGGTTCTTACCAGGTTTCAGAGGCCGTTGACAAGATTCAGGAATCTGCTGACGGTGACACAATAATCACCGGAGGCGTCATTTCCCAGAGACTTATTGATGTGGCATTCAAGCAGGGCATAAAGAACATATATGGAGCCAAGCTTGGGCACATCACAAAGAAGCCCACAGAAATCAGGGTTATTTCATGGGAGCGCCATATATAAACAACGATTACAGGGATGCGTCCGATACCTCGCAGATAGCCATTCCCGCCAATCCCCTTGATAGGGTGATTGGCCAGGATGAAGCTGTAAGGATGGCACAAATTGCTGCGAAGCAAAGGAGGCACCTTCTTTTAGTAGGCCCGCCTGGGGTTGGCAAGTCAATGATCGCGCAGGCCATGTCATTTTACCTTCCAAGGCCTAAGCAGGAAATCAGAGTCGTGCATAACCCCCAGTACCCTGAAAGGCCATTTATAGAAATCAAAAACAGCGACCAGATAAAGGTAGAGAAAGAGGAACAAAACCTGGTTGAGGGAGAGACCATAGACCCCAGGGATGCCCCACTCAATGTTGCAGAGAGGCTCAATTACAGATGCCCCCGGTGTGGTTACTATTCACTCCCAACTGAAATGGTTTGCCCTAACTGCAGCAGCCCGAAGACCCAGCCAACTACCCAACAGGGCCCATTTGGCGATGTGTTTAACGTCATTGGGGCAGCTTTTGGAGTGCAGAACAGCACTGACAAGGTGACGTCTACAAGGAGGGTCGGAGAACGGGAGGAAGTAATAGTTTACGAAAAATATGGGGACAAAATCCGCGTCCTTGACGAAAAGACCCTCGAAAGGCGCAGGAAGATGGAAAAGAAGAGCCCCAGCAAGGTCATAATCCCCATTGACAGGAACCCTTTTGTGCTTGCCACGGGAGCCAGCGAAACAGAACTTCTGGGGGACGTCCGCCATGACCCCTATGGAGGGCACCCACAGCTCGGAACGCTTCCATACGAACGTGTCATTGCCGGTGCAGTGCATGAGGCACATGAGGGTGTGTTGTTCATAGATGAAATAACGCATCTGGGTAACCTTCAGCGATTCATCCTCACAGCCATGCAGGAGAGAAGCTTTCCCATCACTGGAAGAAATCCGCAGAGCGCAGGCGCCAGTGTTAGGGTTGACAAAGTCCCGGCTGAATTTATATTAGTGGCTGCATGCAACATTCAGGACCTCCAGTATATTCTAAGCCCATTAAGATCAAGAATAGTTGGAAGCGGTTACGAAATGCTCATGGAAGTCGCAATGCCGGATACCCCGGAAAACCGGCTTAAGTATCTGCAATTCATCACTCAGGAAATCATTTCAGACAGAAAGATACCCCATATGGAACTCGCGGGTGCTGAGTTGATCATCGAGGAAGGCCTCAGGCGCGCAAGGGAGATAGACCACAAGGAGAGAGCCCTCACCCTTAGGCTGAGGGAACTTGGAGGCCTTATAAGGGCTTCGGGTGACATTGCTGTGGCATCAGAAAGGCACCTTATAGAAAAGAATGATGTTGTTGAGGCATTGAAGATGTACCTCCCGGTTGAGGAAAAGATAAAGAAGTATTATGGAAACCTTGGAGCAGCCATGTCCTCTGAGAATACCCTGTCCCAGAGTGGCGAAAACTACTATATGAACTACCACAACTACAGGGAAGACCGTTCATACGACTAACCTGGACCTGTTGGAAAGACAGTTTCAAGCAAAAATTTAATTATTCCTCATCCTAACACACCTTGGATTAATAAAATGAAACTTCAATACCAGCTTGAATTTGAGGACCCACAAACACATTTTGTCAAGGTAACACTGAACGTTGAAGACTTCACAGAAGATGCCCTTTATGCCACGATTCCGGTCTGGGCACCAGGCGCATATGAGATTTATGATTATTCAAGATTCGTAAGGCACCTTCATGCCTTCTCAGGAAAGACTGAACTTGAAGTGTCTAAGAAAGACAAGTCCACCTGGAAGATTGCTACAAAGGATGTGCACTCTGTATCAATCATTTATGAATTCTATGCCAATGAACTCTCCGTCCACACATCGCATGTTGATTCTACGCACGCCTACTTTAACGGGGTAAACCTTTTCATGTACCTGGAGGGTTACAAGGACCAGTCTGTTGAACTTGTTATAAAGCCTTACAAGGACTGGAAGATTTCCACAGGCCTGGAAAGACTCAATGACAACAGGTTCAGGGCAATAAACTATGATATACTTGCTGACTGCCCCATTGAGATTGGCACGCACAGAAGCCTTTTCTTCACGGTAGATGGCAAGGAACATGAGATTGTGCTCTATGGCCATGGAAATGAAGACGAGGAACGCCTGAAAAATGACCTGAAGAAGATAGTGGAAGGTTTCCTGAAGATTTTCGGTAAGCTCCCGTACAAACGCTACGTTTTCATCTACCACCTCTTTTCTGGGGACGGGGATGTCATGGGAGGCCTTGAGCACCTGAACTCCACTTCAATAGATGTGGACAACTTTGTTTTCAGCCCGGAAACAAAATACCAGAGATCATTCCTTTCTGTCACAGCGCATGAATATTTCCACCTGTGGAATGTCAAGAGGATCAGGCCAATTGAACTAGGCCCATTTAATTACAAGGAAGAGAACTACACCAACATGCTGTGGATGGCAGAGGGTTTCACAAACTATTATGCTTCCCTGATTCTCATGAGAACGGGCCTTATAGACAGAAAAGAATACCTCAGGCATCTTGCTGAACAGATGCTGTTCCACGACCTTATGCCTGGTTCGAAAATCACTTCAGCATACGAATCTTCGTTTGATACCTGGATTAAACTCTACAAGCCCACACCCAACAATTTCAACAGCTATATTTCATACTACCTTAAGGGCGAACTTTTAGGCTTCCTGCTCAACACCAGAATCATTGAAGCAACAGGTGCACAAAAGTCCCTTGATGATGTCTACAGAAGCCTGATGGAGAAATACAACAAGGATGGCAAAGGATACACTGAGAAAGATGTGCTCACTGCGATAAAGGATGTCACGGGCACAGATTTCACTGAATTCTTCCAGGCTTACATCAAGACACCAGGGCATATTGACTTCGCGGAAGAGGTTAAGAGGCTTGGATTGAACCTGAAGGCCTCATACAGAAAAGTGGAGGATAAAGAAGTCCTGGAGAAAGCCTACCTTGGGCTTCTTGTTAATGCGGAGGGGGGAAGATTTGTTGTGTCATCAGTTGTAGAAGGGTCTCCAGCCTTCTCTGGAGGAATAAACCCTAAGGATGAACTCGTTGCAGTTGATGGGTACAAATTCACAGACAGGTACCTGAAAGAAATCAGGGAAGAAATGAAAAAACTCAGAATGGATTGTTTCTCTGACCGCAAACCGGGTGAAAAGGTCAGGATTGATTTCTTCAGAAGGGGACGCCTCATGAGCCTGGATCTGACATTTGCAAAGGCTCCGCCGGAAGTGTATGAGATTACTGAAGAGGAAGGGCTGGCCGGAGAAGCCAAGAATTCAAGTGTTAAATATTTCAGTGCATAGTATTGAACTGGTGAGTATTTATATCTTGAACAAATTAATGCCTGATGCTTCTAATCCTGGAAGAATACTTCAAAGACCACCCAATTAAGAAAAAAATTGTAGAGGGACTCTACAACAGGGGGATCTCGGTCAGCAACGGAAGATTCTATACAAGCAACATCGAGATTTCCATAAGTGAAGTCGCAAAGGCTTTTGGAGTGAACAGGAGAACCGTCTACGATACAATAAAGATCATTGAGGGAACCCCTGGAGTCAGGGAAATTATGGCCAGGATCAAGCCATTTCCGGATATCACAGACATATCCCCCTTAATGGGAGACCAGGTTGTCACCCTCCACATATGCCCAGGATATTTTTCGAGGGCAATGTCTTCCCTTGTTGATACGGTGAGACGGTACGGCTCATATATAAAGGAAATTTACGGGAGGAACCTGAGCATGGATGAGACAGTCCTGCGTGCCATATTTTTCAGGACTGTTCCGAGGAAAATATTCGATGACCTGGCAAAGATAGAGGGCATTGAAAAAATAGTTTTTGACTCGCCGGGAAACGGGGAAGGGGAGATTATCTGCACGACATGCGATGTCAGGATCTGCCCAAACAAGCTTTCCACCGGTGTTTACGAAGAAACACTTCGTGAAATGTAATCGGGAAAACAAAAAGAGTTAAATACTGCAAATCATACTTGTCTTTCGTGGAGGATCGGCGCAGCCTCATAGTAAGACACATTTTCGATCTTCTCACAAGAGAAGGTTTCAGAGTTTCAGACCCCATGCCAGGCGGAGCTGCAGGGTTTGACATGATAGCAAAACGTGAAAGGTTGAGGCTGATCATCAAGGTTCTCCAGAACATAGACACTCTGAGGAATTCCAGCGCAATGGAACTCATCAGGATATCGAAGCTTACTTACGCGGCCCCGCTTCTGGTAGGAGAAAAAGCCGGAGGCGGACCCCTGGAACATGGAGTCGTCTATTTCAGGCATAGGGTGCCAATACTTTCCCCAGATACATTTCAGGACTACATTGAAGGGGAGATGCCCTTCATTTCATCGGGCCCTGGAGGCTTTTATGCCTCAATAGATGGAAGAAGGCTCCACCAGAGAAGGGAGGAGCTTGGTTACTCCATAGGATATCTTTCAAACAAGATAGGCACATCAAGAAGGTCAATTTCACTTTACGAATCAGGAAGCGCAGTTACAATAGATGTTTACCTGAAACTCGAAGAGGTCCTTGGTGAAGACCTTTGCAAATCCATTGACCTTGGAGACATTTCCAGGAACTTGGAAATGCCGCCTGAGGAATCTCTTATGGAAAATGGTTTCCTGCTGGAAGTCCTGAACCTCATGATGAGGCATGGAATGGATTTCCATCCTGTCAGGAAGTTTCCCTTCGACGCAGTGATGAAGGAAACGATTGAGGAATTCTTCCTCATAGGCCTGCTTGAGTCACTTGACCAGAATCTTGTTAAAATCAATGCGATGAGGAATATCAGCCAGATCTTTGAAAATGACTCCTTTGTAATAAGCAAATTGCGCACTTCGAGGGAACACCTTGGAGGGTGCCCGGTGATCAACCTCTCGGAACTCAGGGAAATTCAGGAAAAGGAGAAGTTGCAGACACTTATTGAAAAGAGAACGCTGGCATAATGTTCAATAAGCTATACAAAGAGAGGAGCGACCAGGAACTCAATGTTTATTCCGGGGTCAAAGGACTTGTTTCCCATGGGGCTGAACTAAGGGAGCTTATTGGAATACTGTCACCTGAAGTCCTGCTTATTACAATTTCCCAGGGTGAAATTGATGGCCTTGAATCATTCATCCGCGAACCATTCGAGATGAACCTGTCTGATTATGAGATTATATATGGGGTGAGACTCACAAAGTATGGGGGAGTAATGACACCACCTCCCATCTATGTTGAGGCCGTAAAATATCTCATGGATACTGGTAAAACTGGCATAGGGCTGGATATGCCGCAGGATCAATTCGATGTCCTATACTCAGAAACCATGAAGCCGGGCCATCTCATCAGGCATTCCATAAGGAAAAAGAGGATACTTAACTATGATTTCAAGGATACTAATGAGTATGAATTCTCTGAGTCCTGGATAAAGAGGCTGAACGCCGTCAAGGGGCTCGCCAAAGTCGATGATGCAAGGCTCGATTACATGGCGGAAGAAATATCAAAATTCGCATCAATGAGATACGATCCAAAGAACCTTCTGGTGATCGATTATGAATTTCATAGACCTCTTCTGGAAAGGCTCAAAGCAAAAGGGTGGGCCCCTAAAAACCTCTGAGGTACTGGAAAACTATGTAGACTTCCTTGCTCGTCTCCCTGGATGCAGCAACCTTGGTGATTTTGGAGAACCCGAAATGCTTCTTCCAATGGTTGACAAATTGAACAGTCAGATCCCCCTGAAACTGCTTCAGAACCACAAATCCGTCATGCTTTAGAAAAACCTCAGCGAGGGCCATGACATCCTGGCAGATGAGATACGACGAAGAATGGTCTATATCCTGGTTCCCGCTGGTTTTAGACATTGCATCAGATATGATTCCATCAAACCCGTCTATCCCCATGCGATCCATTTCATCCTTAATACGCATCTTGAGTGCCTTGTCCCCAACTCGGCCTCTGATGAATACCGTGTTTTCGAGGGGTTCCATCTTGCTTATGTCCACTGAAAAGACTGTTTTTCCGGTTACGCTTGTTACAATCTGGGTCCACCCGCCGGGAGATGACCCGATTTCAAGAATATTCTGCCCTTCCTTCAGGAAGCCAAATTTTGTCTGGAGCTCGAGCAGCTTGAATGCTGCCCTGCTCCTGTAGCGTTCTTTCTTTGCAAGGTAGTAAAATTTGTCTCTCCTGTCAGGCATTTTCCAGGTTATTCCCCTATGAATTTCTTGTAATCCTGCGGTGAAAGGGATTCCGTCTCCTTCCCTGTTTTCTTAATTTTTACCATCCAGTATTTGTAAGAGTCTGAGTTTACCAGTTCGGGCTTGTCCGCAAGAGCTTTGTTCACTTCGACAACTTCCCCTTCCACCGGTGAAAATACATCTTCAGCTGATTTGACTGATTCAATTGTGAGAAGGACTTCTCCTGCCTTCTTCTTGGAACCTACGGACGGGAGTTCAATATAAACAATATCTGTCAGTTGGCCCTGGGCATAGTCGGATATTCCCATTGTAACAACGCCACCCTCGTCCTTGAACCACTCATGCGATTTTGTAAACTTCAGATCCTCTGGTACCTTTGACATGGCTTCAATATAATTTGTGGATATATAACAGTTCTACGTAAACGATTTTAGTTTATGTGGCCGTGAAAAGGCTATTTAGCATGAAACGCTAGCGCTTTGTGAGAGTATTCCTTGCGATTTCCATACCAAGGTTTGAAAAAGCAGAGGCGCTTCTGGAAGAAGTTGAAAAGATTCCCTACAGCAAGCCAGTGAAAACTCCGGAGTTCCATCTGACCTTCAGGTTTTTTGGAGAAGTCACCACAAAGTATGTGGAAATGTTGAAGGAAGACCTTTCTGGCGTGCAGTTCAGGAAATTTGCCCTGAGGGTAAACGGAATTGGCGCTTTTCCTTCATTGAAGAAGGCTAATGTACTCTTTCTCGAAGTTGAGAGTCTGCATGCCATTTCTGAAAATGCGGCACTGGCAGCACAGGTCAAGCCTGTTGCAAAGGACAGCAAACCCTTTGTGCCCCATATCACAGTGGGAAGATTTAACCGGCCAGCTGACTGCACTGGGCTCGCAAAAAAATATGGTTCTATTGCATATGAGCAGGAAATCCAGAAAATAACACTATATGAGAGCACCCTTATGGGCACTGGGCCAGTGTACGCCCAGTTAAAGTCTTATCAGCTGAAGTAGGTGGTCTTGTCCGACTCTTCTACTTTCTTCTTAGTTGCCAGAAGCTCTTCGTCTGTGAATTCTATGGCAATAAGGCTTGAAACTGGTATTAGCCTCAATAAGCCTTTCTTGTCCCCGTTGTTTACGCGGAAGCAAACAGCCCCCTCTTCACCGAGGACAGTATATCCCACGAACTCCCCTTCTGTTTCCATTGGCTCATCTCTGCCACTATTGGAAATAATCTTGTATTTTCCGCCTTTCTTTATCTCGATCATGTCCATATTCATCAACAACTCTGACAACAGGGATAGGTTAATCTTCGTCTAATACCCCTCCACCGCCCATATAGTTACTCATAAAAAACTTTGTCATTTCTGGGTCCGGGATTTTTCCCTGGACAGTTCCCAGATATGTTCAACAGTCTTTCGGTAATTGTCCAGGGCCATCTTCACGTTTACCTCAACCCAGTTCCATGCCCTGAGAATATCTCCGGACCTCATCCTGTACTTCTTGTTTTTTCCGTCCTGGATTTCCTCAAGTATGTCCATGGACTTCAGCTTGTTAAGGTGCCTGTAAAGGGTAGTCCTGCTTGTCTTAAGGTATGTCAGGAGTTCCTCTCCACTCCAGTATCTCTCAGAATTCATGAGGAAGCATTCCTTGAAAAGCCTGAAATATGCTGATTTCGAGATCACTTGAAAATCTGTGCTAGGCTTGAGCCTTGGAATGTACCCTATATCAGACAGAAAGTAGGCTATGTTTCTGTCAATATCATCATCAAGAATTCTGGTTGGGGTGGAAACAACTGTCATCTTGAACATTGTAACAGGTCGTCCTAACATTCCAGAACTAATAAATTCTTCCCATACCGCTTGTTAACATTGAATACTTATCTAAGGCTACATTCGATATAACAGTGGTTTGGGCAAAACATACTCCCGCAGGTCCCTCAGAATGTGGAGACTATTGTCAACAGCCCTGTTGTAATGAATTCAATTGCTATTGATGCCAGAAGAAGGCCCATAATCCTGGAAATAAGAAGTGAGCCTGTCTTGCCAAGCCTGGAAAACAGTGGAACTGAGAACTTCAGTATCCCGTAAGATATTAGCAGGATAAGGAGAATCGCAATGAACACCATGAGTTTATCGAATGGGCCGGAACTCACGTTGTTGAAATAGATAATAGCTGTTGTTATTGAGCCAGGCCCAGCAAGAAGGGGAGTCCCAATGGGCACAATCCCAACAGCCTCCCTTTCAAGGGTCTCCTCTTTTTCCTGTTCTGTAAGTTTCGTATTTGAGGTCTTTCCCTGGAGCATGTCGAATGCAACCTTGAAGAGAAGGATCCCTCCTGCTACCTTGAAATCTGATATATCTATGCCCAGCACTGAGAAGATATAGACACCGATGAGCATGAATCCAATTATCATTCCTCCAGCAACAAGGACACTCTTGATGACGACCCTGTTCCTCTCCTTCAGGGTATAATTCTCTGTCAGGATCATGAGGGTGGGTACTGCCCCGATTGGGTTCAGAACTGCAAAAATTGCAACCGTCACTGTAAGGAAGAACAGTAGTGCCGCTATCAACCCATAGTGATGATAGCTACCCTAAATTATTTTTTCCGCAGCCGAACCCGATCCAGGAGCCTGAAATGCCAAAACTGTTTTTATACGTGGATAAAATGTGGTAAGAATGGTCAATTCCAAGTTCCTGAAGAAGATCATGGTCGTTGGTGAAAAGAGCGTTCTTCAGCAGATGACAAAGTACGTGGATATGGCCTCCACATCTGCCACGCTCCTCAAAGAAATGTTCAGCACTGAGGATGGGAAAAAAGAGCAGATCAATGAGAGGATAAAACAAATCGAGAAAGACGCCGATGAGCTTTCCATGAGCATGAGGCAGCAGATCACCGGTGGCGCCATAAGCTCAAACCTAATGGATGACCTGATAACACTTGTCGAGACATGCGATGACCTACTTGATAAATCGTATTACATAAGCCGGGAGATTAAGAGGGTACACGAAAATGCCCACAAGTTCGATGAATCTTCAAGGGAAGTGATGAGGAAAGGCTATGTCGTTTTTGGGAGGATGGCAGATTACACCCTTGAGGCCCTCAAGGATGTTGAAACAGTGCTGGCCTCCCGAGATACAAAGCTATTGGCTGATGCCAGGGCCAGAATTGAGGTAATAGAAGAGAAAGTGGATGACCTCAAGGACAACCTCATAGATGAACTGTATAACTCTGCAGATACCCTGCCTTACATAATTTTCATCCACCTTACGGAATTGGTGCACAAACTGGACGACCTGCTGGACGACTGTGAGGACATTTCTGACCTGGTCCACACAATAGACCTGTCAATAACCCGCTGAAAATGTACTACAATATCCTTGTCATCCTGCTTTCCGTGCTGCTTACAGCCCTTGTTGCAGGCAACAACCTTTCTGCCGCAGTTGGCACCCTGATAGGCTCCAGGATCCTTTCCAGAACTGGTGGAGTCATCATTGGAATTGCAGGTTTTGCATTGGGGCTCCTGCTCCAGGGTGGAAGCCTTCATGGAACTGCAGAATCACTCCTGCCAAGGTCTGATCCACTCATAGCATATGCCCTTACAGTTGCATTAATCATTTTTGGCCTTGCCACTTATTTCAGGGTCCCACTATCTCTCATCATGGCACTGGTGGGCACATCTGTCGGGATATCTCTCAGGCTTGGCTATTCAATCAATGTTCCCCTGGTACTCCTGATTGTCGGAACCTGGGTGCTTGCACCCCTCCTTTCAATATCCCTGGCATTTGCTATGAATCGGCAGTTCATTGGTTCTCAGCCAAAAGATGTATGGAGATTTGCACTTTCCATGAAGCTGGCACTCATAGCAGTCTCATTTGTTACGGCCTTTACCCTAGGGGCAAATACCCTGGGTTTCATAGAGCAGGTTTCAGGCTTGAAGGGCTTTTCGGTGCTTTACCTCATGGTAGGGATAGCCCTGGGGTCAATCTTCCTCAGCAGGGGAGTCATAAAGAGGGTTGGCCAGGAAATGTATCTCATGAGGTATACCAATGCATTTACGTCCCTCCTAGTGTCATCGGCGCTGGTTGAGGGGGCCACAATATTCGGCATACCTTTGAGCAACACGCAGACCCTTACTTCAAGCGTTTTCGGGACAGGGCTTTCCTACAGGAACAAACTGATGGAAACAAAGCCCTTCCTTATAACAGTGGCAACCTGGATCATTTCCCCTCTGGCCGGTCTGCTACTAGGGTTACTTGTGTAAGCTGCGTTCGTAGTCAAAAATCGTCTTCCTGGAGATTTTCTCAGCATAAGGAAGGTATCGCCTCTGGTATCTTCTCCTGTATTCTGTCAGATCTGTAAGGTAATTAATATAGCCGCCTTTCACGTGGAACACGCCAGACCCAATTAGTTCCGTGAGCATTTCACTGAAATCCTTCCTGATTGTGTCTTTCTTGATGCCAACCGAATGTTCGTAGGCTTCCTCAACGAGATTTTCCATGATGAACTTTCTTTTAAGGGGAGGTTTAAGTGAAAGCCCTCTCGTAAGGAAAAGAGACTTCACGAAGTAATCGAGTTGAGGATGGTATGGGTGCGGGAAATACATTGAGACCAACCTGCCATTCTCAATGAAGCTGTCAAGGGCGGGGCCAATATTAAACCCCGCCCCTTTCATCAATTCTCCTGACCTGGGATCAACCATTATTATTGGAAAACCGCCCTCTGTGTTTTCCCCTGATTCTTCAACTGAGATTACCCTTACTGGCCTTGCATCGGACTCATATTTCCTGTTGGTTTCATTTGTGAGTTCCATGACGGGGGCCCTTTCGGATAGTTTCTTTGAGGTTGTCCCTGCAAAAAAGACGTAATCAGCAATCCTTGCAGAAGTTGTTCTTCTTCCGGAGACCACATACCAGAGCCCACCGGAAAACCCAACTTCAAGCGGGGCAAAGTTCTGGTCGCCAGAAATCTGTGAAGCCTGGAAAACTGAACTAATAAGGCGGTGCGTCTCATACTTCGCCATTATTTCCTTAGTGGATTGGCTGATTTCGCTCATCAATTCTGCACCAGCTCCTTCAGGGCATCAATGAGCTCAATGCCCAGGTCGAAGTCTGCCTCAGCCATGAAATATACCTTCATTGAATCCTCAAGGCAAGCAATTTCTCCCCACAGGCCCTTATCGTGGCTGAAGTAAATGGAACTGCCCTTTGAGAGCCTTATGCCAAAGCCTGCGGGAAGGCTAGTGCCCAGCTTATCTAGAATTGTTTCCTTCCCTCCCGTTTTCCCCTTGATATTTACCGGATTTATCCGAGCAGTCCACTGGTCATCATATTTAGGGCTGAATGACTGGTAGAGTTCCACATATATTGATGATTCTGAAAGAATACCCTGTATTGAATCAAATATGAAACCGCCTGCGTCCCTGATGTATCCCTGGCATGTTACCCTCATGTCCACCGAAAAACTGACCGAGCAGCCTTCTTTCCTGAAACCAAGGAACTCAGGCGTAGAGGTTGAATCACCAGAATATCTCTCATAAACTTCAGAAGCGATGTTTGAATCGGCTGACACTGACACAACGTTTTCACCAGCTCGTGTCAAAGTTATGTCGTAAAGCCTGAAACCGCTTTTCCCAGCAACATCCCTGATATTTCTGAAAGCCCTGCGTGTTGCTCTGACAGGCTTTGGCAAACCTTGCTTTGCCTTGCTTGAGTTAAGTGAACTGTTTCTAGACATCAGGACCCTGAAGCCTTCACCAACAGGTATGGCAAGTATGCGGGACCCGAAGGCTGAGTGCACAAGTGAAGATGCCTCATTTCCTGTATAGGTGAGTTCAGCGAAAAATCTCCTTTCCCCACCCGACACACGGACATTCTGTGAAAAGATGTCAACAAACTCTTCCCGATTCAAGCTAATTAAGTATAGGTTCCGGAGTAAAATAATTTTTTTAAGGATTACAGGTCCCCGTTTGAGAGAAATTCCCTTATATCTTCCTCACTGTAAGGGCCCTCTACTGCCACAGGAAGGAGAACTGACTCGTCGCCAAGCTCCTCGTCAAAGTCCTCATTGAGGTCCTCAATCCTTACCTCAAAGGTATCTGGAGAAAAATGCGGTTCCTCATTATCATCTGAGCTCTCCCTGGCATATACCTCATCAAACCATACAATGTAGTTGTATCCACCGAAGCGGTATACCTTCCTGTCGGAAGAGTCCATTGTGACCTGGCTCATTGGATTCTCAGTAAGCAATCCGTAGATGTAGCCAACCAGGATAGCTTCCTGGAAAGTGCCCTGCCCGCCATACTCCTCATCTCCCAGTGTATGAAACTCTGACATTATCTCATAGAGAAGCCGCGGATCCAGTTTTAATGTCAATTCCACTCCACTCCTCTTTTCCAGTCGATATTCAGCATGGCTCCCTTCGTAATGCTGTTATTGTTGTAATAGTTATTTGCTAGTGACAGGTGTCCGTTTCTTTCACTTCCCTTAAATACGGGAAAAGCTTCAAAGAATTATGCAGATGAAGGCCAAGATGAAAATCCCTGCCTCCCTATGCCTTAAGTGCAGGGGAACCAAAATGTTATGCGGCCTTTCATACTGCCCTATTTCTGTCAAGCAAATGGTCCAGCCCAGCCTGACAAAGATAACTGGAAACAACCTGGAGGGATCGTCTCCCCCCAGCGTTTTTGTTGGAAGGTATGGATACCCAAAAGTGAAGATGTACCCCACTACCCCTCCTGTACATGGCGACACCTCCCAGTATGAGGATTCGCGGGGTTGGCTTGGAGTACCCATAGAGAATTTCCTTTCAATGAGGCTATCAATGATCAGGGGAGGCATCGACGTCACCGTAGCAAAGGCAGCAGATCCTGACAGGCTTTTTCAGGAGATTCAGCTGATGGCCCTTTCTGAGAAGTCAGTTGAAGTCGAGATGATACTTGACGGCAGCCTCTCGGGAAAGGATGTGATCCTAGACGAGCACACACCTCCAATGGGCCCAACTGCACCTCTGAAACGCTTCACTGTGGACTATTCAAGCCCAGGCATTCATGTTGAAAAGGTATTTTCCGACACTGACCTCAAGGCTACAGCTGCAATGGATTACCTTTACTCCAATGGGCAGGATGTCTCAAGAATCTCAAAGATACTAAGCGTTGGCGCCCTTGGGGAGAAAAAAGCAAGAAAAGCCGTCCCCACAAGATGGTCAATTACTGCTGTGGACAAGAACCTCTCAGATGAACTAGTTGAAAAGATCAAGGATTACAGGCAGATTGACCGATTCCTGGCATTCGTAAGGGTGACCTCCGGCAATCTCTTTATGGCTATACTGACCCCAACGAACTGGATATATGAGTGGGGTGAATCCTGGTTTCCAGGGAGTACCTGGAACCAGTGGGGAGAGAATGCACACGTGATGATAGATTCTGAAGGGTACTATGGAAGAAAGGAGTACCCGGACATAGGTGGCTGTTATTATTCCACCAGGCTTGCTGTTGCAGAAAAGTTGGCTGGCATGGGAAGAACAGGAGGCGCAATCACATGGAGGGAGATCTACCCAGGTTGGAACCTGCCTGTAGGCGTCTGGTATGTCAGGGAGAATATGAGGGCTTTGTTTGAGCAGAAGCCTCAGGAATTCGATACTCTTGATGAAGCACTCAGTTTCCTTTCAGGATACATGAAAGTCCCCCTTTCCAAGTGGGTCGAGAAGTCCTATGTTGTTCCCACACAGAAGTACAACAACCTGGACAGGTTCTTCAATCTTTGACCATGAAGTACATAGAGTATGATGTAAAGACAGCAATTTCGAAGTCGAATCTCCCTGAACTGGATTATGCAGTCAATCCATACACAGGCTGCCAGCATCGCTGCATTTACTGTTTTGCTATTGATTTCACAAGAATAGCGGAGGCAAGGGAAGAATGGGGTGAAATTATCTATGTGAAGAAGAACCTCATAGATGTATTAAGAGGGCAGATTAAGGGACTGAAGCGAGGGATAACAGGATTGTCCAGCATAACCGATCCCTATCAACCCGCAGAGGCAATATATGGCCTTACACGGGAGTCTATCAAGATACTGCTCTCCAATGGTTTCCGTGTTACTGTCCAGACAAAATCACCCCTTGCATCAAGAGACATTGATCTTTTTTCGTCCCACAGAAACCTTATTGATGTTGGTGTCACGATCACGACAATTGACCAGCGCAAGGCACTTGAAATAGAAACTCAGACGCCAGCTCCGTCTCAGAGGATAAGGCTTCTGGAGAAGTTGCACAACAGCGGCATAAAATCCTGGATATTTATAGGGCCCATAATAAGGGGATTTAATGACTCCCGTGAAGAAGTGGAAAAGATATTTCAGGTCGCAAATGCCAATGGCTCCAGGATAATCTATGACTCATATTCCCCATACAAGAACTCGTCTATTTTCATGAAGAATGAGTTCAGGCACCCCATCCCTGATCCCAGGATGAACTGTGAATGGAGAACAGCACTTGACAGGATGATGCTTTCACTTGGCGAATCCCATGGAGTCAAGGTAAACAGCCAGGATGAGGAGTGGAAGGTTGCCCGGGGAGAAGGCCTCGGAAAATTGGCCATAAATTGATCTGCCCCTACAATGGGCCCAATGTAACAAAATAATTGTTATCCTTCCTTTTGTAATATGTTGCCTTAGTGGTCTTGTGAGGATGTGGATAGTTGAACCGGAAAGGATGTGCAACAGGCACCTGCTCGGGGAACATAACGAAGTTCACATGCTTATCGGTTCACTTTTCAAGAAAAGGAACATTTCAGGCTTCCTTAAGAAAAGAATAGTTGAGCCACAGTCCATAAGGGCCAGGCATGACGCTATTGCAACCGAGATGGAAAGGAGAGGATATAACCACAGGTCCCCTTTTCCAGGGATGCCCGACATGGCTTATCTGGGGAAGGAGGCGGACACAGTTGTTGATTGGGTTTCCAGCTATAGGGATCTCATGAACAGGTGCGAAAGGTGCAGGGAAATGGCACCAAATAAATTAGAATAGGGTCTTCTGGTTGCCAGGAACCTTTTGGTATGACTCTGGCCACTTCACTGGATCAAGCCCCAAAGCCTTCCTGAATAGATTCACTGTGCCGGGCCCAAATCCCTGAAAGTGGTTGTTAGAGTACACATAGACCTTTTTAATGTCATCTCCAAGTGATTTCACCTTTCCAGCCCACAATTCCATAACTGGATTCATATCTCTTATGATAGACCCAAAGGAACTTTCGTCTATGGCCCTGTCTCCTACAAGCCTGAGATAGACTCTGTCAGATGTTGTCCTGGCTGGGTTTTTTGCCATGGGGATTTCAGACCAGGCCATGGTAACATTGTTATCCTCCATGATTTTGTACACATCCTCCCTGAACCAAGAATTGTGCCTGAATTCAACCGCGAATTGCCAGTCGTTCGGGAGATCCTCGATGAAATTCCTGAAATCTATGGAACTTTCATCGTAATTCATTGAAGGCGGGAGCTGGATAAGCACAACTCCAGCTTTTCTCCTGAGGGGTGCAATGCTCATCATGAACTGTTCCATAACCAGGGCAGCATTCCTCAGCCTTCTTTCATGGGTTATCTCCCTGGGTAGTTTGGGAGAAAACTGAAACCCTTCCTGAGCTGACTTGTCCCATTTTTTCACGGAATTTTGTGGAGGAATGCTGTAAAATGTGGAATCTATCTCAACAGTGCCAAAAACCGTCGAGTAAAACTCCAAGTAATCTCCAGGCTGCATTCCTTTTGGATAGAAGGGCCCATCCCATGCCCTATAGCTCCAGCCGGAACAGCCTATCCTTATTTCCGCCATGCTGCAACATCACCTGCAATACGCCAACATTCTTTCCACTCCACCTTCAGCTCTTGGGCACATGTTCAGCAATATACATTATGAATGCATCCAGGTTCCTTGTCTGGACCCAGAGGCTGCCTGGCCCCTCAACATCAACCATGTACAGCCCCTCTCCCCCAATCAGTGACCTTTTTATTCCGAGGAACCTGATCTGGAACTTCGTCCCGCCTGTTATTGCTACAAAGTGCCCATGTTCAACAGACATCCTCTCCCCCGCCTTGAGGTCGATCTTCATAATATCCCCGAAAAAAGAGAGCCAGGCCTTCTTGCTGGAATCTCCCCTGAGTGAAATCCAGAAGAGGTTTCCTGATGCTAATAGTGACCTTACACCAAGGGACCGCGAACCCACTTCCACACCGCTGTTTGTGGCGAGGAAGCTGTGGCTGTGGGCCATTATCTCCTGTCCCAGCGCTATTTCCCCAATTTGCCCGGGGAATCTTGGGGCAACAATTGCCTCTCCGGGTGCTGATTCGTAATAGACCCTGTCCATGAATACGCCGGTGCCCGTTGTGATTGAACGCTTGAGGCCTCCGAGGAGCCCTCCCTGCTTCTGGGCGGCGAAATTTGCCCCCTTGAGGCTTGTGACCGTTCCCGGCATGGAAATGAATTCATCGCCTTCATTCATAGTAGCCTTTAAAACTGCATATCCGCCCTGTGGATTGATAATCTCGAAATTCATGCGACTCTTCTACCCAAATTTCAATATTTAAATTTAGCCTGCTTTGAACTTTCTTCTGTCAGAAATTTAAACTCAATAGTTTGTGACAATTATTTCCCTGACGCTCCCACGACCAAGCCCATTGGAATTGATGCTCCTTCTTGCCTCCACCTTGATTATCCTGAAGCCCGAATAGAGTTCTTCAAGGAGGCTGTTTCCAGAGTTGCTCAGCATGAATAGCGCCCCCTTCCTATCTAATTCCTTCATTACCTTAGAAAGGCGTTCCTGTTGTCCCCGGCCAAACCCTTCCTTGCTATAGGCAGTAAAACTTGAGGATTTGCTGATTGGTTCATATGGGGGATCAAAGTATACAAAATCCCCTTTGCCTGCACCGGAAATGACTTCGAGGAAATCTCCATTCAAGATTTTTGCCTTTTTCAGGCTTTCCGATGCAGCAAGAATATGTTCATGAGATGGAATTTTCGGGGAGATATAGCTTCCAAAGGGGACGTTGAATTCGCCCTTGGAATTTACCCTGTAGAGCCCGTTGAAACAGTGCCTGTTGAGATACAGCAGGAGCCCGGATTTTTCTACAGGTTCCTTTTTTCCGTCAAGGATGTTGAATCTCATTCTGGCTTCATAGTAGTCAGGAGAGCTGTTCCCGTACTTTAGAGATGAAACATACCCCAGCAGATCGTCTGTCCTGTCCCTTACTGTCTGATAAAACAGGCAAAGCGTGGGGTTGATATCGGAAAGGACATACCCATGCCCATCATCACTTTCTGAAATATTGAAGAAAAGGGCGGCTCCCCCCAGGAACGGTTCCCAGTATGTATTGAAACCATCAGGCATCCTGGATATAAGCTCATGCAAAAGCTGCCTCTTTCCGCCTGCCCATTTCAGTAAAGGCCTTACCATTCAAACTACTTGAAAGATTAGTGGAATAAAAGCAGTTGCCTATTTCAACCGATGAAGCAGCCTTAATTGTTGTATTTTGGTTTCCCTGATTTTCTTGGGTCCTTCCTGTAAAGACTTCTGGCAGCCAGCACCAGCACTATGAAAATCAAGGTTATGCCTAGAGGAATCTGAGCAGGCGAAAGGAAAGGCAGGAGAGAGATCAGACCTGACGGTGTTGAGAGACCGACTGTTGGAAGGTAAAACCAAAGCACTGTATCAACAATAAGCGCAAAGAGCAGGACAACCGTGGTTTGTCCGTGAATCTGGCCCCTTTCCCTGAACATGATCCCCATTGCAGACATGAATAATCCCAGTAGCATGATGGCAGAGAATGCCATATTGAAGGCCCCACCATCATACCTGCTGAAGCTACCGTAAAATTCGCGGGTTTCCTGAATGAGAATGGGCATCAGCAGGCCAATAAAAAACAGGATGGCCCCAGGGATAACCATTTGTTCCCCTTTATCAATCACCAGCAGAGATCTGGCATCAAGGCCTTCCACCATTTCATTTCCACCTTTTATGTATGAACCCGTTTTTAGACGGTTTGCTTTCTTCTACAAGAAAGCCAGACCTTAGGTGAAGAAAAATCTTTTCAATGAGAGAAGGCAAAGATTTCATGGTTGATTAAGTTAAAATCGGCATTTCAGTATTAGGCATTGCATTGGAGGGCAAACAAAGAATATTACGATAGTTTCCGCGGATGTACTTATATCATTCTTAAAATACAGGGTTTTATTTAGGCGGCATATTTTCTGAACAATGCGAGTGCAAGTTATTGGAGACAACCTTACACAACATTTTGAGAACGGGAACTGTGGAACAATATGATACTGCGGGATAATACAGTCAGGCATACCAGAATGCATTCAGTAACCAGGGAAGAATGGCCCGGTGTAAAGAAGAAGACTGAGGAGAGGTTGGCGTGAGCCCCCTCTCGAAGAAGCTCCTGTCCATATATGGTTGGTATGGTACTGCTGCCATCCTTGTGGCGTATTTCCTTGTTAGTTTTGGGTTCGCGGGAGACCTTGTAATTTACCAGGTACTAAACCTCACCGGTTCGGCAGCGCTAGCAATTATCGGATTCCTGAAAAAAGCCTGGCAACCTGCAGTGCTTGAGGTGGCATGGGCTGCCATTGCCATGGCCAGCCTTATATGGCTTCTTATCCGGTAAAAGTAGACACGGATGTCATTTCAGGGCAACGATGACCCTGTTGTCCAGGTCCTGCCATCCAACAGAGACTGCACGGAATCCTGCCTCTTTGAGGAACTGCATGTGCTTTTCCAGGCTGACCGGATGATCATGATGGTCCGCTTCAGGATATCTCCGTTTCCTTTCCTCCAAGAGCCTTTTGAATTCCTCTTCCTTTCCAAGTGCCTCCCACCACTGTGGCCAGGTCATCCCTTTACCCAGTGACTTCTGGAAGCTCTGGTATTCGTGCCTTATCTCAGTGAAAATGGTTCTGACATCAGCGTGTTCACCGGTCGGATAAAGATGGTCCCCATTGAGGAAAATTCCTTTTTCGCCCAGCATGTTATAAATCTCACCATATACCCTTCTCAGGGTAGCCTCATTGAGCCAGTGCAGAGCAGTTGTGCTCATAACTGCATCAAAGCTATGAGCAAAGGGCATTTCGAGCCACCCTGCACTGCCAAGGTCTGCCTCGACAAATTCCATTCTGGTGTGATCATAACCGCCATAATTTCTGGCAAGATGCAGCAGGACAGGGTCATAGTCTATCCCCACTGAAGTGGCCGCTTTGTACCTCCTCGTAAACCTGCCACCCAATGAGCCGGGCCCACATGCGAGATCAAGTACGTGTGCTTTTACGCCTGCACAGTGGCCCACAACGTCAAACATGAAACTGAGTCTCTCTTCTCTTTTCCTTATTTCCAGATTCTGCTGCAATTCCCAGCTTTCAACCCATTTATCCTCTGAAATGCCCATTTTCTTTTCTGCCCCTTATGCAAATGTTTCCTCGCACTATAATCTTCACCAGTTAACTCCTATATGATTAGGGAATGAATGTGAGGAGAAATTCAGCCTCTTAGTTGCGATTACCCAAACAACACGTCTCTCACTGTAAGCTTTCAAACAGCTATGATTAGGATTACAAATGAAGCACTAAATAAATTAAGGCAAGGCGAAGATATCATCGTTCTAAAGTTGTCCGCGAGCCTCCAATATGAAAGCTATGGAACACATGTTTTGAAGTAGGAGTTATGTGAATATATTAGTGTCTCATACTACGCAATCCTATTAGAAAATATTTTTCAGGTCGCGAATTCTTATTCAAAATAGTAGATCTGTGCATAAAACTAAACCATACCAAATATCTAGATTCGAAATCAGGAATAAATGGTTAAATATCGAACTGGAGTATTGATTATTTGATCATAAAATGAGTAAAAAACTATTGTCTTTATTAGTGATAATGGTTGCTCTGGCAATGGTTCTCTCCACAGCCGCATTTATTTTTCCAGGAGAAAACCATGCTTCAAGCAGCAACACAGCGTCTCCATTTGGAGAAACTTCACTGGGCAACCTGGCATCTGTCGCACCACAGCAGACTCTGAGCCAAAAGAGCCTCAATGTACTCAGCACGCTTCATTCTAAGGGCATAGCTAACAAATACATCTATCTGCCCAACTTCAACGCGAAGAATGTTATTCAGGGAAACCAGGTAAACAGTACCGGATACATACAGGCACCAGCCCCAATGGGAATCGGGACTTATGGATTTTCCAACACAACTGGAGTAATCCAGCGTAACACCATCAACACTTCAAGCATAGCAGCCTCTGTGACCATGAACAACCTCAGCACGTTCTATGCATTGGATGATGGCCCCAACAGCGTTACTATGCAACTCAATGCCATAATGAACAATGTAACACTTTTTGGAAATTCCTCGTACACTTTCTGGACCCAGAATGTGATATTCTACTCTGCCAGGACACACACGCTACAGTTCCTTGACAATATATGGAATTTCTCAAGCCCCGCAACGAACATGACAACCAATGCGCTGAGTTCATATTGCGGCACAATTGTACCGTACACTTTCTATTACACAGTCGGGCCAGCATTCCAAGTTACGTATCCTTTCACAGTGAATGTTTACCTTAACACATCTGTGGTAAACGGAAACGATGCAGTCTTCTTCAACTTCTCACTGTCAGATGCGCAAGGGTCAGTTTCCGGAAGCTATGACCAGGTACAGTTCAACTCAACTTACGGAACCCCAACAGGATATTCTGCACCCCAGTCCAACATGTTAATAACGTCCAACTACACAACGCCCATAGGCTTACCATATGATGCCGAAATCATGATTGGCGGCCCAGGTGGAGGAAGCACAGCAATGATCTACCAGATCAACGCCTCAATGACACTCAAGTATCTGGGCAGCAATGGTGCATATTCCAACGTTCCAAACGCATTTGACGTTGGATCTGAAACAGGCGAAACCTCCACTGGTGTAGCTGTTACTTGGACCCAGAATGCAGTCGCCCAGTTGACAGCCGGTCCATCGTTTGTTTACGGAATGTGGAATGAGTCGACACCGCAGACATTCGTGCATTTCCAGGGAAAGATCAACCCGCCAAACTCCTTCGCATTTGTGTATAGCGATTTGACACCCTACTCTGGATTCCCGGTGATAACACCACTAAGTCCTACAGGATCGTATTCCTTTAGCCTGCCTACAGCAGATTATGGGTTGATTATCCTGATGAGTAATTATAACCCAGTATATATCCCTCTAACACCAGGTTCCCCGCAGGAATTCAGTTTGCAATTTAATGCGTCTCAGGGGGTTTACACACCGTTGTATGCATTTGGCAACCAGCAGTTGAAGTACATATCATATGCAGGTGATGGTTCAGCA
This sequence comes from Thermoplasmata archaeon, assembly GCA_021850545.1. Classification (GTDB taxonomy): domain Archaea; phylum Thermoplasmatota; class Thermoplasmata; order Thermoplasmatales; family Thermoplasmataceae; genus JAJZOM01. The sequence continues at coordinate 242,382 of JAJZLU010000035.1, forward strand.
AGACACCCATACATGCTGTTCAACAACCCTGCACCAGGCGGGCAACTGAACATACTCTTCTCCACGGTGAACGATTACTTGTTCCCGCAGTTCAGTGGCGTTCTATTGCACAGCACCACAGCACATGTAGTGGCAAACAATATGCCTTCATTCAATGTATCAATGGCACTATATGGACCTGATATGGCCTTCCTGTTCCCGCTTTATGGCATATCTTCTTTCCTAACATACAATGACCTCGGGTATGTCCTGTACAACGCACAAAACGCGGTAATTGCGAATTCGCAGATCTCCGGCTGGTTCCCGTTCTTCTTGTCCGGATTCCCTGTGGCCAATGTAATGCTCTGGAATTCCCAGCACAATGCAGTGGTGAACAACTACTTCAATACTTTGGACTCAGCCCTTCTGATTTATAACATGCACGGGCAAAATGGAAGGAATTATGTTGCCAACAACCTGTTCTTCCAGAACCAGAGCCTTAACCTCTCTCTGTACCTGTCCATGTTTGTGTCCACTACCCTTAATGGAAATACAGTTGGCCCAATAGGAATGTCGCTCTACAGTTCAGGGAATACCATAACAAGGAACACTGTGATTGTTTATAATACGGCACTGAGCCCGAACCAGAGCATCTATTCCGGTGCCCCCGCAATTTACCTTAACAACTGGAATGGCAACTTCTGGTGGAACTACCAGCCTCAGAAGAACCATGGAAGGGACCACTTTGAATTTGACCACTACGGGCACCATCACGGCAACGACATGAAAGTACTGTACAACAACAACGGGCTCATAGCATATGGCGGAGACCACAACCCCATTTCCTACCCGGGCTACAACCCCACTTATCTGGCCCCATATGTGACAAATTTCTTCAATTAACTGATATTTTTATAATCAGTTATATTTTCTTAATTTTTATTTCCTAACACAGTATTTGAAGGGATTGTGAAACATTTTTACCTATTACTTTTCGTATAACAACACATCAATGAACCAGAAAATTTTTAAGTCCTGAGCCTTCGTCTGACTTATGACATACAATGCTGAGATAAGCAGAAGAAACCCAGGACTGTTTCTTTTCCTTATTGACCAGTCAAGGTCTATGAGCCACAAGCTCGGAGGAACATTAAGGTCCAAAGCACAGGAAGCAGCCGATGCAATTAACCGGCAGATTTACGAATTAATCTACAGATGCACGAAGAGTGATGGGGTAAGAGACTACTTCGACATTGGAATCATCGGATACGGGACAGTTTCTGATACAGCCCAGTCGCTTCTCAAGGACGCCGATTTGGTGCCAATATCAAGGCTGGCAGAAACCCCCCTAAGGATGGAAAGGAGAAAGGAAACAATCACTGACCCCGAAGGAAATGATGTTGAGAGCGAGTTTGAGTTCCCAGTCTGGTTTGAGCCAGTTGCCAATTCAAACACACCAATGGTGAAGGCCCTGAAGCTTGCACAGCAGTGGATCGATGACTGGGTCGCAGAGCACCCCGACTCCTATCCCCCTGTTGTGATAAACATCTCGGACGGGGCAGCAACTGACGGGGACCCGCTTGAAGTTGCAAGGGATCTCATGAACATGTCAACAAATGATGGCAACGTCCTTTTCTGGAACTGCCATCTCTCTGAGGCGAAGGACGCACAGCCCCTGACATTCCCTTCGGAAACGGGCGTCCTGCCAGCAAATGATAAATTTGCCAGCCAACTTTTCGAGATGTCTAGCGTGCTTCCAGAGGGCTTCAAGAGACTTGCGCAGGAGAGGTCGCTTGAAGTTTCCGACACTTCCAGAGCATATGTGTTCAATGCTGGCCTCGACGAGTTGATGGAGCTTCTGGACATTGGAACCAGGGCACCAACTGAGAACCTCCAGTAATCACATGAGACTGAACTGGAGATTCTTCCAGATGAGCAAACTGGGAAACAAGGAGTCCGATTGCGAGGACTCCTTCAGTTTCCGCTCAAGGGAGATGAAATTTGCCATAGCTGATGGGGTCAGTGCATCCATCTTCTCGGATGTTTGGGCCCGGGCAATAACAGACAGCACGGTTACCGGGAAATACAGTTTCTTTGAAAACCCGGACAATTTCCTGAATGATCTCATTGTTCGTGCAAGGCAGAAATGGTACAGGAAAATTGACTGGGAGAAATTGCCCTGGTTCCTGAAGAACAAAGCAGTTTCAGGCTCTTACACAACACTTGTGGGGCTCCAATTTCAGAATACCGGAGGCGAGTTGAAATATTCCTCTTTTGCTGTAGGCGACAGCGTTCTAATACACTGGGAAGGCGCTGATGACTACAGTTCCTATCCCCTTACCTCTCCAGACCAGTTCGACAACACGCCAAAGCTTGTATGGAGTGGAAAGGGCCATCCTATGCCCGTTGAATTTAAGGTAGTGCCTCCAAAGGCTTCAACTTACAGGGGAACCATGTCAAGGAATTCCACCATATTCCTCGCTACCGATGCTGTGGGAAAGTGGCTTCTTGAATACGGGCGTTATGCAGAGGTTTCCAGGCTGATAAATTCCAGCTTCGAGATGACTGAGCTCTTCACAAGGGAAATCAACTCAAAGAGAATGAGAAATGATGACCTTACCCTTGTCTCAATATTTTTAGAGTGAAGAAAGCATCGAAGGAGATGCGCCATCCCACAGTGGACCATGGCTGAGATAATCCTCAAGGATGCTGCACATTTTCTTGATCTTCTTGTTCCTCATTGCCTTAAGTTCCTTGAACGCCTGTGAAACATCAGGGTTGAGAAAATCCTTCTTCCTTAGGATAAGGCAGTCTGGGTCTCCCCCATTGTACTTGTCCCAGAGATCTGGTTTTTCCGATATTGCGGACAGGGAAAGGTGAATTATGAGGGCTGAAAAGTTGTCGAGCTTGTTGGAGAATGTGTCAGCGGACCTTCCGGGATGCTGGAAGTCAGCGTGCCCCATTTCAGCCGATTTCTGGCCTTTGAAGTTTGGAATGTACATTCCATCATAGTCCACGAGTTTCACGCCACCTGAATTGGTAACGATGATGTTGTCGCCTGCAAGGTCACCATGGCCGATGCCAGCGTTCTGCATCCGGTCTATCTCGCCCATGAGATTTACTGATACTTTCTTCAGTATCTTTGCATTTGAGATATTGTCCTGAATGTATTTGTTAAGGGTTACTCCGTCGATCCATTCCATCCTCAGGACTGGGAAATAAAAGTTCTGGCTCTTCCTGGTCTTGACCCCCTGCTCAAAATACTGGAAATGTGCAAGGAAGTCCAGTCCCTTGCTGTGCTTTCTCAGATAATCGCTAATCTGGTAATACCTTTCATTGAGGTTGGCAGATTTCCTGGTGAAGCACTTGAGGGCGAAATACTTGTTGTCATCGCCCTTTATCTTGTAAATTGAACCATAATTGCCTGATGCGTAAACGTACCAGCCAGGTGTTTTTGGATTTTTGACAGCCTCCCACTGGTCAACCTTTCCTAGTGCAGGGTTCATGCTCAACTTGAGTGTCTGGAAACTCTGTTCATAATCCTGTCCAGCCGGCCATGGGCCTGTGTATGCTGCAATTGTAGAACTCCTTGCGGCTGCCATTTGGGGAGGGGCAGCCACAGGGCTAGTTTGGGGAGGAGCCTGCGTTGCGGCAGGATGTGGAATTGTCTGTGCGGGTGGAGGCGATGGTGCCTGGGTGGCCGCAGGTGATGGCGCTGGCTTAGGGGCGGCAGGCTGCTTCTTCTTTTTCTGGGGCGGAGGTTTTGAAGGCGGTGGGGACGGTGGAGCAGCGGTGGCCTGTGGCGGTGCCAAAGTATGAGACTGAGGCTTTGCTCTCGCGTGGCCGTTGCTTGGTGGAACAGGTACGATTGAAGTCCCAGTGGTAATTCTCCTGTATATTCCCGCAGCAAGTGAAATAGCTGCCCTCCATTCATCTTTCTCTGCCACTGAGAAAAGGTACCTGTCATTGGAACCAGATGTGATTATTGAGATCTTCTTCAACAGGACACCTTCAAGGTGGGCATCCATAATTTTCTCAATTGGAAGATATAGTTCTGCTCCCCCATCATCTGGAACAAACCATATGCCATCGGCTGATAGGAGCAGGTTTCCCTTGGTCTTGTTATATCTGGCTGCACTGCCTTTAATATATGATGAATGGTCGATCTTAGGCATGTGGCTTCACACAATATCGGTAGTTGTTGATAAACATACCCATTCTGGTACAAAATGTATGCGAAATTTTATTTATTTTCTCAATGTTTCCAAGACTTTTCCGGATTCCCTGTATGTGGTTGCCATTGCCTCGCGGTCCATGCCAAGCATGAGGAAATTGAACCCTTCTATGGCTGTCCTCTTCATGAGATCTGGTGCAAGTGGCGAATACATGCCAGAAATTAGACCATGTCTTTCTGCAGCTTTCCTGATTTTCAGCACTGCCTCCACAAAATAGCTGTTGCTCCAGGAATATTCTGTCTGGAGGGCGATTGATAGGTCAAACGGGCCAATGAAAAGACCATCAAGCCCTTCAATGCTGGCGATCTCTTCAACACTCTCGAAGGCGGCCTTTGTCTCTATCTGTACCATAACAATAGGCCTCCCCTTTATGTAGTCTCCAAACCCGTATCCGTAACCGGACGCTCTTCCTGGCCCTGCACCCCTTTTCCCCTCTGGCGCAAATCTTGAAAATCTCACTACATCCTGTGTTTCATCGCTTGATTCTATTCCCGGCACTATAATGCCAGACACACCTGTATCGAGCACCCTCTTGATCTCGTTCTTTTCCAGACCCTTCATTCTTGCAATGACCGGAGTGCCTCCAGCTGCCATGCACATGTCCTGGAGCTGCTCCACACCGATGAGGGAATGTTCCATATCTGCTATCACCAGGTCCGGCGAAGCCTGAAGGATAGTTTCGGTCAGGCTTGGGTCCCTTGAAGTCATCAGTGGTCCCCAAAGGTTGGTGGAGGCTTTCAGCCTGTTTCTTAGAGCATCAAGATCCGATGCTTTTGGCATCCTTAAACGCCCCCGACTTCCATTGCCACGACCCTGGCCATGCATCCGCTGCCTTTGTGGATCTTAAGCGGAAGCGCTGCGATCAGGTATGGCTTTCCCTCCTCAAGCTGGTGCAGGCCTGCAAGATCCTCTATGAAGGGGATGCCCGCGCCAAGCAGTTCCCTATGGACCTTGAAATCGCTGTGTGAATACGGCTCTATTCCCAGAGTGTCAATGCCGATGACTTTTGGCTTGTGATTCTTGAAAAAAGGAATGGCATCTTCAGCAAGACCGGGGAAATCGTACTGGAATTCCTTTGAGAAACTTCTCTTCCTGTCCCACCCTGTGTTGACAAGTATGATGCTGTTGTCATATTTTGAAGCCCAGGCGCCTGCAAAGTCCTCGGCGTGGATTTCAGTGCCGGAGAATTTAGGCCGGATGCAGTAACCAGTCCCAATAAGCATGTCGAGAGGTATCTCATCTACAGTGGTGGCCTGGTGGACAAAATGCGCAGGCGCGTCCAAGTGAGTCCCCGTATGGCTCGGGACTGAAAGAAACTCCGATGTGGAACCATTCTCCAAAACTGATCCAACCGGGTCTATCTTTATTTCCTTCTGGGTTGGCCATGTGGGCATTCCAGTCTTCAGCGACACACTGAGGTCATAAATTTTCCGGATCTCCATAGAAACCTAACAACCTGAAAATTATTAATTCTTCAGTTTAGGCAGATGATCCTATTGATTCGGAAAATTGCAGCATATATCTGAATATTGGAAATACTTCATATCGCCGAATTCCCATGCATCAACATGAAAATCCTGATTTTCTCAGATATACATTCTAATCTTGAAGCCCTCAACACCCTGCTCTCATTGGAGAAATTTGACAAAGCAGTGTTCCTTGGGGATATAGTGGATTACGGGCCCAATCCAGCTGAAACCATCGACCTTGTCCTTGGTGAGGCTGACTTCATCGTTCAGGGAAACCATGATTATGCTGCTGGCACCGGGGAAGACTGCAATTGCGCCCCAGAAATGCACGACCTAAGCGTGTTGACCAGAAATGAGATTACAACAAAGCTTCTCGGCAAGAATGATCTCAGTAGACTTTCGCAATTGAAAAGGCAGCTGGAATTTGAGGTCGACGGGAAGAAGTTTTTCACAGTCCATGCTTCGCCAAACAACCCCCTCTTTGGGTATATGTTTTCCACAGAAGCAGAGATGACCTGGAAAAAACAGGAGATGAAAAAATATGACTTCATCATGGTCGGCCATACCCACTTCCCCATGTTTTACAGAGGGAAAATTATCAACCCTGGAAGTTCCGGGCAGCCCAGAGACGGAAATTGGAAACCAATGTATGCTGTACTTGATACTGAATCAGGCGATTTGATATTCAGGAGATTTGCCTATGACAAGGACAAAATGCTGTCAAAGCTGGAGTCCCAACTCAACCGGTTCCCTGATGAATTCAAGCGCTTGAGGGCCCTTTACGTCTGATCTTCTGACAGATGTGTGATTTCTGCTAGATTTTGATTTTTCATGAGACTTCAGCAGGTTTCAGTTGGATCGTGGCTCACTGCAATTATTTGGGGCGGACAGAACGTTATTCTTGTGCCATCTGAATAGTCCGGCTTTCTTTGACTTCCTGGCACGGAGTCTTGCAGGTGCCTTCTGAATTTCAATTGGCCTTCCTTTCATCTCCGTTTTAATATAGGATCTCAGATCACTGTCCATTTCTTTCAGTGTTAGCAGGTCTTTTTGCCTTATTCCATTCCTTATTTCATATTCGTACATTTTTGTGCCTCTGCAATAAGATCCTACAGTGGCACAATTGGATTCTACCGCCGGGTGAAGCCGTCATATGAAGGGACAATTCCTAATATTAGAATTGAATTATTATAGAATGGAAACCTGGGAAATTTCATTCAAAGTAAAGTATGAGTATCCATTTCTTGAGCTGTCGGAAAAATATCCCGGTGCGAGAATATCAATGTGGTGCGTATGGGACAGGGAGATGCTCCACGTGCCTCTCAACCATCAGGATCTCATGACTGAACTGGAGAGCTATGCAAGATCAATAGACAGGGCCATAGACAGCTTCAAGGAGACCAGCGACGGGATCGTTATAACAATGAAATGCACATGTGACCTCTATGGAAGCATATGGAGCCTGGCAGAGAGAAACGGCTGTTCCATTGTCCACCCTGCAACTTTCCTGGACGGGTGGGGCTATTTCAAGGTTATCAGTTTCAATGAGAATGACGCCAAAGGCCTCTTTTCAGAACTGTCCAAACTAGGCCCAAATGAGCTCCTGAGCAAGAAAATTGTCCATATTGATGCGGTCCCATCAACGATTTGGGTTGAGTCATTCTTCGAGAGATTGACTGGAAAACAGGTGGAAGCTCTTCTGAAAGCTTATGACTATGGATATTACGCTTCTCCCAGGGAAGTCACCACTGAATCAATTGCCACATCACTTGGAGTCTCGCGTTCTACTTATGAAGAACATTTGAGGAAAGCTGAAAACAGAATCATGGAGTCTGTCATACCATATCTCAAGCTCTTTAATTCAAGGGGAATAAAGAAGAGGGAGATGATCTCCTCAAGGATTGAATTGGTTAATTCATAATGATGGACTCAGTATATGCTGTTTGGCAAGGCATCTTATTCATACATTAAGGCCCCACAGAACATTGTTTTTACCAGGATGTTCCGTGATTCAATACTTAATAAATAACCAAAAGTGGGGATACTGGGATTTACAGGTAGGTTCATTTTTAGAATTTCAGTTACTCCGGCACAATTTTCCACCCTCTATTGCCTTCTCCGTTGCAGATTATTATCCTGATGTAGAAACCTTTGCAGAATTGCTGGAGGTCCTTGAATGATCTCCGGCCAGGATAACTTGATTCAACAGAAGATCACCGGTGTCATCTTGGTTGGCAGGATATACTCACTTTCCGCAAACAGTCCTGAAGTGATGATGATAGTTAACGATGATCTCCCTGAAGCTGAAAGGCAATTGTCCATCTGGCAATCAAGGCACCAGGATGATTGTTTCATTGTTGGCAGGAATCCCCTGACCCTTGACATCAAGACCACGTTTTTCAAGGACGCCGATCAGAGGATCCAGAGGGAGACCTATGTCAAGAGAAAGCAATTGAAATATAGAAATCACAAGGAGAACCTCAGTCAAAGGAGGTTTAGGCAGTGACTTTCCTCTCTTACAAAGATCCTGAATTTGATGTGTATAGAATTCCAGAAAACATGAATTGCTTGGAAAACCAGTCAGAGTTTATTCTGTCGAATTCTATACACACTAAATTGCAAATGGAGCATGTCCAGAAATTCAGTTTTACAGCACTTTTCAGACAATTAAATATGTACACATCATACTTATTTAATTATCTAGTTTCTTTTCTTTCTTCTCTCTTCTCTTCTACTAGAGAAGAAATGGAGGTCTCCCAGATATGAGCAAGAAGAATTCAAAACCGGGAAGGCCGAGAGAAGGAACCAGGAGAAAGGGCAGGACTAACATAACTCTTGATCCTGAAGTTGAAGATTTCATCGATGGACTCGGACCACATTTCAATCTCTCTGGTTATTTGAATAGATCTCTCTGGGCACTGAAGAGCCAAACATCAGACGAAGCAAGACTGCACCAGCTGGACAATGATATATTCGAAACTAGGCAAAAACTGGCAATCCTGGAAAGCGAATGGAAATCCGTCAAGGCCAGAGTAGAAGACAAAGCAAGGATCAGGTTGGACATCAACCTGGAAACAGACTGCCATGCCTGGTATCTCAGGTCATTGGTTCAATCAGGGATTTTCAGAGTGCTGAAGAGAGATCCCATCGATCCTATACCTATTGTTAAACAGTTCATGGCTGAGAAGAGAATTCATGCATATGAGGTAGAAGAAACAGAGGAAGGTTTCAGGCTAACTGATAAAGCTTCTAACAGCACATTCAGAATTCTTAGAAGACACATCGGAAAGAACAATCTGCTAATCCCAAGTGAACCTGAAACATGGCTTGTGCCATCTGAAAATGATCTGATTGAGAGATATTTCCTAAGGATCGATTATGAGCAGTTCCAAAAGGAATTCCTATACAATCAGAATATTTCAGAAGCTCCTACTGATTTCTTCAAGCAGTTCTCACCAAGGATTCTTACTGAAAGTGTAAAACGAGAGACTAAACAGAAAATGATGCCCTTCTATCAGAACCCTCCTGAGATTACTGTTGATGAAGCTAAAACTAGGATAGAGAAACCATACAGGGGAGGGGACTGATATGCTGTCTCTCTTTTCATTTTCTGAGAACTGGATGGATCTTGCAAAGCGATATCCTGAGGAATTCGTGAAAGAAGTGGAACGCCGGTATCATCTGGACAGAGATTGGAAAATCTTCATCAAAATAACCAAGGAAGGCCACAGAGCTGATAAGTCATTTTCCAGGAAACGGTGTCTCATACAACCAGGAGAATGGATTGTCAGGCCCTATTCACCAATGAGGATAGCGAATATTCTGAAGGCAATTAAATCAGGTAGGCTGAAAGAGAAGGTGATTTCTCCATGAGGCTGCTATTTTTACTGATTCCGAGAATTTTATCAATGGCAATCAGGAAGAGAGGAAAGGAAACCGGCCGATCATACAGGGAACAGGCAAGAATAGCCATGATAATTGGAATGCTTGAAATTTCTCATCGTCAAGGTGCGGAGAACCTTACTGAATATATCGGGAACAGGGTGGTTAATTGACTACCTTAACATTATACGAAAAATCAGGTCTTTCAATAATAGTTAAGGGAGATTTTACCAGTGATGAACTGAAGATCCTCAGGTATGAAGTCAGGACAACGGTGTTAGATATTCTGAAGTTCAGGAAATTTGGAGAGTGAATAGAATTAAGATAGAACAGATCTTTCCAGAGGAATGGTTGATAATACTCGACTACTTTAGCAAGTACCCAAACTTTTTCTTTCATGCATCTACTCTGTCTGATAAAATATCAAGGAGAGGAGTTAGTTTATCTCCCCAAAGATTATCGAAAATTCTGTTAGAAATGCACAAAAATGGTTTGCTGCAGAGAATTACCAGAGGTAAAGGTGTACATACTAAATCTTACTACAAGATAAATGAGTGAATTCATTCAATGATGGGTACATTTTACAATTATTTTTAACTACATGATAAAGTATATATATAATAATGAATTAATTTTTCTATGACTTCCAATAAGTATACAATATTGATTGCGAGTTTTGCTGCTTTAATAATTGTTGTTGCTGGTTTAGGTATAGTCTTCAACATTAGTGTAAGAAACCTAGAATCAAACCAAGTTCAGGCTAAGAGTAACATAGTTGTTACTGGTCCTTCCCCGGTGATCAGCTCAGTAGTTGGAAATCCCAATCCATCTATTGATTCTCAGACTGTTCAACTTTCCGCATCAGTTGATTTTGGCACACTTATTCACGGCATTGCATGGTATGTCAACGGCACACTCATTGCTTCATATAACAGTGGCCCATATGGCAAAAATCCTGTTCCAACAACACTTGATCATACGTTCACTTCAGTTGGATCTTTCTTAGTAACTGTAGAAGCATCAAATGCCTACGGATCATCAAATAAGTCGTTTACTCAGAATGTTTTCGTTGGCCCTGCACCAATTATTACGTCAATAAACAGTACATCATCCCCTGCATATGCTGGACAAAATGTGCATTTCAAGGCATCAGTCAATTGGGGAGGTTATTCTGGAAATTTGATTTATTTTGTTAATGGCTCGAAGATAAGTGGCTCATCTTTTACTTTCAACTTGAGCGGGTATTACAAAGTTTCTGTGGTTGCTATAAGTTTGGATGGGAATAGTTCTACTGCAAGCTTTACTCAGGTGGTTAATCCAATTAACATATTATCGGTCAATCTAATGAACAATTCAACATCTATAGGTAAAACCGCCCCTTATAACAACTCTATAGACCACGAAGGATCTATAATGAATACGACTTTAAAAGAATCCTTCATGAATTACAGTATTGAAAATAATAATGGGACATCTGTAACAATATCAAATGGCACTATTAATGGAAACAAGACACTCATTCTCAATTTCACTATGATAAAGTCTGCAGGGACAGTCTCAATCGTTTACGAATTAGCTCTAAATGAGACAACCATGATTTATAGTGGAGCCCTCAGTGCTAACTTCATTCCTAACTCTGATCCTATACATCTTGGGGACATAATAGAGTTGAATTACAGTAGTAGCCTGCTGGGACAGCTTCAAGGGGCGCAAAATGGAATCAGTAAATTGGCTAAGACTTATTTGAATTCAAGCAATGCTTCACTCAATACTCTTGGCCTATACTATAGTACAATAGCAAACTCATTTAATGAATTCGCTTCATCGCTACCTTCAAACATCACTGGACTACAAGTTTCCTCAACTCAAGTGCAAGTATTCGATGGCTTTTGGAATTGCTTCTTTTCGATACTCGGCCTAATAGGCGCGATTCTATTTCTTATATTTGATGGAGCAACCATTGAAGATGGTGGGATTTCCGCTTATGCGATGTTTCTCGACATAACAGTGTTTTTCCCTGCGGCATTTGATGCTGTGCTCTTCGATTGTTAAGAGGGTTCAAATAAGCTGTCAGAATTTGAAAAAAGATGTTCCTAAATAATGAAATTAAACAGCACCAGAGAGTAGTCAAAATTCTACTGGTGCTGAGCCTTTCTCTATTTTCCGTCTATACAGTTGCTTTTTTGCTGGATTTAATAGAAGGTTTTTTTCTTATTGTAGTATGGGTAGTTTTGTTCATTCTTTCAGAGCTTTGTATAATTGAGTTTTTTTTATTCGGAGGGAAAATTGACCTAAGAAGACAAATTGCAGAACAAAAATTGTCCTCCTTAAAACCTGTTTTACAGGTGTTGAAAATACTTCTGTTGTTGGTTATCGCTGAGGGAATCATCATCCTTATATTTCATATTTACTTGGTATGGGCCATTATTTCTGTAGGTGACTTAGTTTTGACGACAACAATTTCGATTCATATCAAAAAACTCTTAGAAATTAGTTGAGGTTCAAAACCTTACCTTCATTAAAGTCCAGATTTAACTATTTGGCGCTGTAGCTTGCAAATTAGAAACTTCCGATAAAACGAATTCTATATTAAGAGGGCCTTATTTGACTGAACCATATTTAAACAACCTCGCCTTTTGAGTTCTGAAAGCTAATCGGAGAAGCGGAAGCTCTATTCCTCCGATTAGCTGGGGTTTCCGTTTCTTCCGGTTTGCGGAGGAAACTTATAATGGAAACCGCTAAATCAAAGGGAAAACGAGGCATTTTTGCACTGGCTGTTGGCATTGTTGCAGTTATCATGGCCTTATTCTTATCATCACTGATAGGGCATAGCCTTGTATCCTTGAATGATCATTCTCCCGTTCTCAAAGGGGATACACAGACACAGTTCATCTACAATGCCACTGGATCAGGGATTGCATTTGCCTCAGTCAATGGAACCACTACATACGACATGCCATTCAATGAAACTGTCAGTTTTGTTTTGACCAACCTGACTCAGGGAGAACTGAACGATTTTTCCGTATCAAACCTGACCTTACTTTACGGCTATCCTGTCACGGCAAATGAAAGCCTGGGATTTGGTTCAAATGAATCCAACTTCCAGCCTTTTCTTAATGTATCGCTGAAAAATGAATCGACCGAATATGTGCAGCTGCAGCCCCAATACATAACGGGCAACCAGTCCTCTTACCTGATGATAAGGATGGCAGGAAACACCACTTCCTACAGTTTCAATGTCTTTGCATATGGAAACAGTCAGTTCTCTTTCCTTGGTCCATTTGCAGGGGAACAGATAGGTTACCTGATTTCCGGCATTGTGATTTTCGGAGCTGCTTTTGTTGGATCTCCCTGGTTTGACATTGAAATTATGAAGAGAGACAGGTCCGCGGCCAAAGTTTCTAAGAAGAACAAGAAGGGAGGGAAGTAATATGGTAAAGAAGATCAGGGGAAAGATAAAGCCCACATATGGGAACTGGAGCATTGGGGCAGTCATCATTGCTGCAATTGCTTCGCTTTCAATGATTGCACTGATGTTTGAAAAGCCAACATTTGTGGTATTCGGCAATACTTACGTCATAACTGAAGGTGCCCTGATTCCAGGGATAATCGTAGGATTTGCATTCTGGCTCATTGTGGAAATGTTCACATCAGCAGGAAAGGGAACCTGGCAGCTCGTAGTAAGATTCGTACCGGCCTTCGTTGCAGGAATGTTTGTTGGTGGACTCTTTGGATTGCTTTTCCACTTTGGAAGGTATGTGTTGCTGCCAATATACTACGGAAATCAGGCTGCAATCTTTGATGGAATTGCCATAATTGTGTTTGGTCTGGTTACAATCTGGCATGCAGCCTGGCTGCACACCAGGTCATATGTGGGAGGAAAGAAGAAATGAGTTCTCTCTCAAACCTTCTTCTAATGGCTCATATGAAGCTGGAAACGGATTCTTCTTCATCAGGCCTGAATGGCAATACCATCCTGGTAAGTATCTGGAACCTTGTAATGGGGTTCATCAAAGGTATCGTGAGTGCAGTAGTGGGTGCAGCATCCAATATCATCTATGCCATGGGTTCAGCATTCCAGCAGATTCTGTTTGCATGGGCATCAAGTGCCGCCTCATACGGCATATGGAGTTTCCTGATGGCCGGCATCTCTATTGTTCTGACATTCTTCATCGTCTACTTTGTAATGGACTTCGTTGGTGCTGAAAAGGACGTTGAAGGACTGGAGGAAGCCCTTTAGATGTGCCAGTCCGTATGGTATAATCCCACTACCTGGGGATGCGGCGTCTCAAATGCCTGGAATTCACTTTCATCCGCATTCCAGAAGAGAGTTGCAGGTCCCTTTGTAACGGCACTTATGCACCTCTTCTTTTCCCTCATACACATAGTGGTATATGCCATACTAGACGGGTTTTCCACCCTGATCAAGACGGAACTTTCGCTCATAACGGATGCCTCAAAATCTCTTGGAATATTTTCGCTGCCGGTTTTTGCAGGCCTTTTCGTGATGTTCTTCTCAATTATGTTTCTAGTAGCCGGTGAAATGAAGGATATTCCTGTTCTGGACGTGTTTGCATGAATAAAGGAAAAGGAAAGTTACTAGTTCCATTAATCGTTTCACTCATTGCCATCTTAGTTCTAGTAAGCTTCAGCCCAATAGCTTCGCACAATATTCGAGCTCAACCTGAAATCTCAACCAACAACCAGACAATATGGATTTTTGAAGGTCACAGGTTACTTTACCATGGGCCAGGAAATGCAAATAATGATTCATTTGGGCTTGGAACCATAACACAGGATGCCAGTGAGCCCATCACATATAATGCTACCATATACCAACCTAACTGGGAAATTGACGGAAACAATCTCTATTCGGGTTCATCTCATACATTTGATTTATCACCCGGGAACTACTCATACGATGCAACCAGGGCACTTCCACAACTTCTTGGTTACGTCAACCTGGAAACAGGACTGACTTATGCCATAAGCTGGAATATCACCACAGTGAGTGCACCAAGTGCCCACATAACTGCACCTAATAGCATAGACAAAGGTACGCCAGTAGAGTTCCAGGGAAGTGCGACCGGCGGCATAGGTTCAGAATACAACTACAGTTGGAATTTTGGCAATGGGATCACATCGGCGCTCCAGGATCCCACAGTAACATTCAACCACAAGGGCACTTATGAGGTCAACCTTACCGCTTTAGACGCCACAGGCGGATATGGCAACACCACCATCAACGTAACTGTGGGAGCTCCGCCTACAGTTTCATACACTCCGCACACCACAACTCTCAGGCCAGCGGAGAACTCAACCGCAACCATGCTGAACGTGAACAGAGATTACTTTGACTCCAGACAGTCCACTGGCCCCCTCTATCATGCCTGGATGAATTTCTCAGAGGATTTAACAACTTTCAACGGCACACTGAACGCATACAATGGAGGGGAATTCGCCTTCGTCCCGGGCTTCTATTCCGGATCATCGGCATACTACACCATTGGGACTGTCTATGTCAATGCAACCTATGGCTCTCATACGCTTCACTGGTCACATGTCTATAACGTGCTGACGGTCCTGGGATCAACTATCTATTATTATTCAATGGCACCGGTATGGCACCTGGGAGAGCCATACCACGGAGCGGTGGATTTCAACTTCACCATCACCCCTGATCCGGGGCATCCATACGCGGGATTTGGGAACACCCCAGTGGGGTTGGTAACTCATTCGGTAAATGGAAACGGATCATATGGGCAGACCAACTTAACCTGGTCAGGTAGTCCCTCTTCTTCACCCATACCTTTCACCCATGGTTACACCTGGAACATGAACACTTCATATTTTGGCTCTCTGAATGAATCCTACTACATTCACTGGAATTCAACAGATCCTACAACTTCAATTTACAATGGAAGTTATGAGAATGGCACATCCGGGGAATTCCCTGGCTCAGGTTATGAGGCCATTTCTTTCACATCAGAAAACAACGCTTCCGACATATTCCCTTACAATGTAACTTGGATTACAGAGCCTTACCCCACTCTAAACATTAGCTCAGGCAAGAACCCCACAGACGTTGGTGTCAGCACGGAATTCTATCCTCATGCCAGTGGCGCTGGTCCATTCACTTATCTCTGGTATGTTGACGGTACCAGCGTAAGTGATTCCAAGGATCTGGCATATGAATTCAGCGATTCCGGCCCTTACAATATAACACTGGAAGCAACAGACCAGTATGGGAATTCAGTCAATGCTTCATTGAATGAATATGTCAACTCCGGGCCTTCAGTAAAGGCCAGTGCATCTTTCTATTACGTGGATATTGGAGTGACAGATCATTTCTATGCCAACGAATCCGGAGGCACCCCTCCAGTATCATACAACTGGACCATTGACGGCCATGCATTCCACAATCAGAACGTCTCATATGCATTCAACAAAATTGGAAATTACACAGTAAAGGTTTCAATTGTTGATGCTGCTGGCGGAACATCCTACGCTCTTCTCAACATAAGGGCAAACAGCACACCATCCATAAGGATTACGCCAAACCAGGCAATAGTATCAGTAACAACACATTTTGAGGCATATGTGGAAAATGGTACCGGTGAATCCTATCTGACCTGGACTTTCCCTTCAGGAACCACTACAGGGAGATATGCCAACTATTCCTTCAGCAATGCAGGTACCCAGGAAATCGTCATACATGTGATGGATGAAGGCGGATTTTCAGGCAATTTCCTCTACAACGTAACAGTGCAGATTTATGTCAAGATCTCCGCCAGTACTAAGGAAGGCATAGCTCCACTGAATGTCAACTTCCTGTCTTCAGTGCTTGGAGGTTCATCTTATTCATACAGCTGGACATTTGGGGATGGCAAAACCTCAGTATCTGCAAGCCCTTCTGAAACATTCAGTTCAGGCAACTACACCGTCAACCTGACAGTAACGGACCAGGGAGGAGCTGAAGGTTATTCCACTCTCCAGATTGTGTCGCTTCCTTCCCCTGTGGTCCTGTCGTACAGCCCAAACAGCAATGTAACTGTTCTCACACAACTGGAATTTCAGGCCAAGGCTGCATGGTATGCCCAGAATTCCTCCATTGTCTGGAACCTGCCAAATGGAAACCAGTATTCAACATTTGGATTCAATTACACATTTCCCGCCTATTCAGCAGAGAATAATGTATCAGTAGACTTCAGCTACGACTTCAATGGACCTCAGACATACAAGACAAACCTTATTGTGAGGATGGTTCCAAGTCTGCCAGTAATACAGATATCAGGCTATAAGTCAAATGTGCTTGTAAATTCATCAATCACGTTAGATGCATCGGGATCATTCAGCTATGATTCCAGCATCAAGGAATACAGATGGACATACGATAATGTGACATATGGGCAATCTTCCCAGACATTCACTTTCAGGCACACAGGAACCAAGGATATCACTGTCAAGGTGATAGATGGACTTGGTGCGGAATCCTCTCAGACACTGGTGGTCAAGGTATCAGCTCCCACCACTTCAAGCAGCATTGGCATCACAGTTCAGGAAAGCAACACCACATCCTCAATTGTGTTCAATGTTACTGCACATTCCAAGTATCCTGTACAGAACGTGGAAGCCGTTCTTTCAGGGCCGGACGCTTCAGGCAATACCTACTTCCTGGAATATGCCGGTGGATCAGGTGATACAACTCAGTGGGCCCTATCCCTCAATGAATTCAATTTCACATCAGGTACTTACAAGATTGAGTTCGTAGCATTCAGCAACGAATCCTCAAACTACACAAATTCTGACTTCAGCATTTCTCCCAGCATATCAGGCGGTGGAAGCGGAGGGTTCACAGGCCTTGGATATTTTGTCACAGCGGTAGGCGGCCCAACTTCCTTCCTGACGCTGATGGGAGTAATAATTTCAGCAATTACTGTAATTGTTGCCTTGAAACAGCGTGGTACACAGGTTGTGGAGATCGGAGGGGATGAATATGAGTCAAGACCGGGTGGAGATTTGAAGAGAGTAAAACAGGGAAAGGTGTAAAAAAATGGGTAAAGCAACAGACATAGCAATCGGATTGTTCGTTTTGATCATAATTGTGCTTGTACTGACAAGGATGGGTCTTGATCTGTCAAGCCTCATAACACTGTTCAAGCATTTCTTCTTTGGGCCGTCCGGTAGTACTGGCACAAATACCACAGCAGGAATGATTCTGAAATGAAATCAGCAGCTGTAGGTTTTGCACTTCTAATTCTAGCATTAATCGCCTTGCCACTGTCCAGTGCACACTCTCCTCAGCTGTCTAATGAAGTGTATGCGTTTTCCTCTCAGTCTAAAGCAAAACAGTCCCTATACCTTGAAGGGAACCAGTCTGGGATGGAGATGTTCAAGAACTGGTCCATTGTTATTGTAGGCCAGGGCAATTATGAAGTCGTTGAGAATGGTTCAGTCCTGGCAAAGGGATACAGCAGCTCTTCAATGGTCATACCCGAAATATTCAATGTATCAAAGGTATCGGTAGATGTATTCTTCAATGGAGTGAAATACGGTTTCAACAACATAACCATTGTCAATTTCCTTTCATCAAAATCGCTCATTTCTGTTTCCGTGTCATCCTACATGCCCCACCAGTCTCAATTTCTCACTGTTCAACCGGGTCAGTCACATGCACTGATGTACCAGGACTGGATAGCATATTTCTCAACTTCAAAGAACGAATCCTATTCCATCATAGATAACGGACATAACCTGACATCAGGGTATGTCCAAGGCTCCAAATCGGTCGATTTTAACGTTTCAAAGGGTGGTGCGAGTGTTATCATCAAGATAGGCGGAAAGACTTATTCTTACCCGCAGGAACTCATTGCAACGGTACCTTTGCAACAGTACTACGGCCATACGGCACCAAAGGCACAGTTCACTCTGTCTGAATACATCGATTTTGGTATTCATGTCCTGACGGATGCTTCCATTGGCCTTCTTTTCGCAATACTGACAGTTGGAGCCTGGGTTATTTCCCGCAAGAACCGCAGGGTTATGCAGATGAGGTAAAATCATGGGTTATGTAGCCGATAAGATCATTGAAAGAAGGCAGGAAAAGGAGCAGAAGGAGCTTGAGCAGTCTAAGAAAGATATTGACAGGCTCAAGAAAGAAAGGGATCGATATGTGTCTACATGGTCCACAATCCGGGAGACATGGTGGAGATTTGCCCTTGGCTTCTTCCTTCTGTATGTTTCGTATCGGCTTGTAGGTGCACCATTTACACTGGCAATGGCGGCCAGCATGAGCCTCCTGATCTTCCTGTACACCGACAGGATACACAAGGTCCCAAGCGAAAGGATCCTAGAAATCAAGGTACACAAGAAGAGCCTGATCATCCATGAATACAGGGTTCCCTCAGGCCTTTTCAACATGGTTGTGTTTGAAAATTACCAACCTGCGGCCCGTTCCAACATCGGGGCAGTCCATCTTGCTGAAAGGGTTGAATTCGATGAAAAAGGAGTAATTTCATCCATACACTTCATGCATCCTGAGCATAACCTTCTCAAGTTCGTAATGCACGCTGAGGAGTACGAGAACCTCATCCAGATTCTGATCAACCATGAGCATATGATCACAAAATACGAGAAGCTAATGCCATTGCTCACAAAGCTTGCTGCAAGGAAGATCACAAAGGAACAGTTTGAGGCTCTGGGATCCGCATACTCAGAGGATGCAGATCAGGCCCCAAAGGTGATAAAGAAGTCCCTCGAGGAAATCCAGGACCTCAAGGAAACTAATGATCTGATCAAGGTGAGGTCTTCTTCATGATAGAACACGACTACTCAATGCGGAAGATCAAAATCCAGCAGATCTGGGATGACATCTTTGCCTTGAATCCTGAACTGAAGGACAACAGGTATGCCAAATTCTCATACCGTGAATTCAGGGAAGCAGAGGACCAGGATGAGAGGGCACCGCCGGTATCAGCAGGCATGATGCGTGTACCTGTTGGTTTATCAGTATCAAAAGTCCATAGAGCGGAGCAAAAGCAGGAACACAATTCTTCAAAGATTGGTGAAGGGGAAATATGGGCTATTTTCCACAAGGTTCCCCAGATATTCATACTCAAGAGGTGAAAAATGACTAAGTTTAGAACTGTAAAACAGAACGGAAAGAAGCAGGTTATACCCATAAATGAGAGGAAAGGCACCCGCATTTCCAGGCAAATTTCATCCAACCAGATTAACAGGATGGGAATACGGAATCCAGGATCCCTCACTGACCTTGGTTACAGGATGAAGGAACCATGGCCGCAAAGAAAAGAGGCCATAGATGAAGCTGTGCAAAAATATGGAAAGAAGAAGACTGCATTGAAATTTTCTGATCTTGTGAGAATGAATGCTCACCGACCACATCAGAAAGAAATCGCACTCCACGACTTGAGATATGTAACCGGGAGAGAAAATTAAACAAAGAGGTATGAAAAATGTCAGATAGATGGATAACGGTAAAAGACAAGAAGAAAGAGAACAGGCATGTCAAGATAACCGGAATGAAGGACTCCAGGCCAACGCTTGAGATGAAGCTTCGATACAGTGATATCAATCCAAGCAGGAAGGAAACCTTGACCCTTGAACAGCTCGCTAGAGATCAATTAAAGAGAGCAAGTCAGGCCACAACAGTAGATCAAATGCTCCTGCACCTGGAAAAATACACAGGTCTCCTTGGGAACTTCTCTTCTTTCAATTCTGTGTTGATAAAAGAGCAGGACCCCTATGCAACCGTCGTACGTTCCAAAAGCGACTGGCAGGCATATGGATACAAAGTAAAGGATGATGCTGTACCAATCAACATCCTGTTTCCTGTAGTATCAGGAAAGCATGCTTCAAATGGCAAGATGCTTGATTTCATCAATAAGCTCAGAGCCCAGGGATTAAGCGATGAACTGATCGACGAAAAGGTCAGGGAGAAATATCCAAACAATCGCGTACCCACTCATACATTTGGCATAACACAGGTATTCGATAAGAAGGCAGTAGAAGCCATACCCGGAAAGAAGCAGATCAACGTCTTTGACAGGGATTCAGAGATGAAGGCCCAGAGTTTGTACTCATACCTGAAAGACGTAGCATCCTCAAACTACAGGGTTACTGAGGATCCCTTTGCCGGTGGTAGAGGATTCACTGCTCAGGATCCGGAACATGGCCAGAGGATAAACGTCATGAAGATCCCGGGTGAAAATGTCCAGGCATTGAGAACATTGCTGCACGAACTTTCCCACGCGAAACTTGAACACGTCTACGGGAAAGGTGGCGCCAGAGGAGTTCAGGAATCAGAGGCTGAATTATCAGCATGGCTGGTTGGGAAACACTTTGGCTATGACTTCAAGGACTCTGCACCGTATATCAAGGGATGGTCCTCACGCCAGGACTTCAAGGAAGATAACGTGGACAGGTCAATGAAGACTGCTGCATGGATCATCAAGAATGTGGATCTTGAAGAGCTGAAAGGAAAGTTAGTGCCTGAAGCTTCAGTTTCCGTACAAACATCAAGGAAAACCATTGGGAAAATGAAGTCTTTCCAGGCAACACTGGGGTGATCTAATGGATGAAGGATCAAGGGACGGAGCTCACGCCTTTTACACTATGTTTATGAGCTGCTCAGAGCTCCCGGTGAACCGTCCGCACAACAGGTCCAATGTCCTTTCCTATTTTAAGTCCCTGGTACAGCTGGAAAACATGCTGTCACCATTCACTGATGAAATAGAGGGTTATGAGGACTCATACAGGAAGATCTATGACAAGTTCTCCAAGATTGATAAAGAATCTCCAAACTATGTGAATGAATCTTATCAGATCTGTGGGGAATTTCTCGGCCTTCTGTCACAGGCAATGCAGGAACTTGGCCTTCTGATACCGGTGAATTCAACTTCCAGTGATGGTGTCCTGTCAGAACCGTACAGCGATTAATATGCCGACATTTGAAAATGGGGAGAAATCAACCTGGTTAATCCCCTGGGTTAAGAGACGGATAAAGCAGAACAGGAATCTCATTGGTATTTTCGTTGGAGATACAGGATCCGGAAAATCTCTTTCTTCCATATCATTAGCTGAACAGATAGATCCGGACTTCTCAGTGGAAAGGATTGTATTCACAGTCCAGGAACTCATAACCCTTGTTAATTCAGGGAAACTTAAGCCTGGATCGGTTGTTATTTTTGATGATGCAGGCCTTGGAGTCAATGCAAGATTATGGAAAAATCAATCATCCGTAATATTCGGAATGCTTACTCAGGGTTTCAGGTATATGCAGATCATTCTTTTGATCACAGTACCAAAGATTTACTTCATTGAACGCCAGAGCAGGAATCTAATTCATGTGATGTTTGAAGCAACAGACGTACAAGGGATAATGAAACCAAAGCTACCTTTCCCTTCACCGTTCCATGATGACAAGATCTGGTTCAAATATCCACAGATCCAGAGGGGATTCAAGAAAATTACAATCAAGACCTCTAGGTTTAAGCTGCCTTCACAGCCTCTGATTGATGCTTACGAATCCAAGAAGAAAGACTACATGGAAACAAAGTTCAAGGAATTTGAAGAGAAGCTTACTGGAAGATCCAGGGATTCAAGCGATGGAATTCCATTGACATGCGGTGAATGTGGTTATTCCTGGAACTATACAGGTTTCCTGAGAGTTGCCAGATGTCCTAATTGTGAAACCAGAGTGTATATTCTGGAAAAGGAGAGTCGATCTTCAGGATATGATGTCAAATGCAATCATTGCAGTTATATATGGAGATTCACTGGATCAGCAAAGCGTACAACTTGTCCTAATTGTGAGCAGAAAGTAGATACTGAGAAGAACCGAGTCCCGGATTCGGATGATTCTAACGTAACTGTGTAAAAGTGTCCTCAAGGACAGAAGAGGACAGCATAGAGGACACTGCACTTTTCCCTTTATTTACCGTAATATCTGAACAATTTTGTCCTGTTTTGGTGGTGGTGACTAACTTTTCATGTATTATATAGATAAGATAACAAGGTGTCGTTGGGGCAAGTTTTGAGAGGTCAATCATAAGACAAACCAAAACCCAGTGGAAAAGTTATTTAGAAATTATTGCACAAAGATCATGGCGAAAAAATTGTCTTAAAAGAAAATGTTAATATATTTTTCTATTTTAACATATAAAAATATGAAAGAACCAGTCTTGCAACCGATCCCTCTACCGATAAAAAACAGCATGATTGATGCCTATCATGGAACCAAGAAAAGCAATGCATTGAAAGCCTTGAATTCGAAAAAATTTCACAAAAGCATAAATCCCGGAGACTGGTTGGGCCATGGGATCTATTTTTGGGAGGATAATCCTAGTAGAGCTAAAATGTGGGCTGACGAGCATTCTAATGGAGAGGAAAGCTCCGTTTTGAAAACCAGGATAAAATTAGGTAAATGCTTGGACCTATCAGATGGTTCAATGGCTGCAATAGTAAAAGTCGCTTATAACCGATTAAAAGAAGAATATGATTCAGAAGGCAAGGATATGCCCATAAACGATCCAGATGATCCGAAGAATCATCGTCTCGATTGTGCAGTGATGAATTTTCTACCAAGAATTGTGGAGATTGATACCATTAGGGCGCCTTTTTATGAAGGCGCTCAATTATTCCCTGGATCTTTTTTGCTAAGCTATTCACACATACAGATTGTAGTAATTAATGAGGATAACATTATTGGTGGAATATCTTTGTTTTCTTAATCAAGACATCGGACAGGTAGCTTTTCTCTGGTGTCAATAATAATATAGGAATACTTAAATAGGTATCTAAAATAATTATTCTCAGAGATGACAACTCGGTACAAAGCATATATTGCCTCTCCCCTAACGGGCCTCGATGAAACCGAGAGGGAGGAAGTATATCGTAAATTAAATGATTTGAAAGAGATATGCAAAGATTACGATATAGAGGCCTATATCCCAGGTAAATTTACTGATCCGGTCAAGAATCCTGAAGTAGAGCCATACGCGGTGTATCAGACAGATAGAGACCGAGTACGAACTTCGGACCTTTTTGTGCTGTTGGCGGTTAAACCTAGTTTCGGTGCTGGTCAGGAGGTTGAAATTGCATATAATTCACTCATACCGATGATGATACTACAACCTAAGGGTTCAGATCTGAGTAGAATGGTCGCAGGGGTCCCCAGTCGCTTGAAATACGTTGCGAGTTTCGATGATGAGTCCTTGGAAAAGTGTTTTAGAGAGGGGGTTTTATTGCTTAAGCCACATATTGAAAGAAGACGATCAGGCTCGAGCTTTAGTCAGTCAAATACTATTGGGAAAACTATAAATCTGTTAAGGGAGGAAAATAATTTGAGTCTCGATGAACTGTCCACAGCACTGGGAATTTCATCAGAGGAATTGGATTTTATTGAAAGAAGTGACGATTATTCAGTTAATCCCTCAATGATAATAATTTCAAGATTGGCAACTGCTTTGGGAGTCGACCCTGAGCGAATTCTCTTTAGTGATTTCCATGATAGAAAATTGAATGAGTTTGCTTCTAAACTTGTGAAGGTTCTTAAAAAACTCCCATACACCGAAATAGTTGGTGCTCGAACTAAAGATCACGCAATTAATGATGAAGACCTTATGACTATGGTTATGCGCTTAATCTTGGAAGAGAACTGAGTGATCATGTCAGAGTTATCAATCCTTGATTCTATAATGGGAGAAAATAGGCCAACCTACCAATCTTTGTTGGTAGAATATGAACCAGAGACCCTTGCAGCTAGTGTCTTAAAAAAGTCAGATCAAACAAATCCTCCAACAGATTTATTTAGAGTATTGAAAGATTTAGGAATTAGGGCATACGATGAGAACTTAAAGAGTGACGGATATCTGTTGAAAGATAGCGGAGGAGGAATCATATTTTACAAGGGTCCAAGGCATCAGGAGGGGTATAGGTGGAGATTTACTATAGCACATGAAATAGGCCATTGGGTGCTCAAACAACTCACAATTTCAGGCCGCAAGAGCAAACCAGCTTCTTTAGAGAGTATTGAGGTATGGTGCAACAAATTCGCTTCTGAGTTGCTTATTCAAGAATCTGTTTTGAGAGGATTGTTTCAGAAGGAAAATTTGACTTATCCCAAATTACTAGAACTTGCGGAATTGTTCCAAGTTTCTGAGGATGTGCTGAGGTATAGACTCAGGTCCCAGAATGTCGAAATAGTGCTCGTCGAGAGAGATGGAGGTAAACTCGTGCTAGTCCAAAACGGAGAGAATAAATCACACATTTCTCTATCTTTCATTGAATCTGCAGCAGGAAGAAACAAAACGCTTGCTGAGGAAATAGCTAAGATTGATGATCCTATAATGGTCGGGCCAGAGATGGTAATTTCACTAAAAAGAAAAATCGTAAGGTATTATCTAATAAAACCTGTGAAATGATCACCCATCATTGAAACGCGTTAACTTTTAGGGTAAAACTTAACGCCCTTTATATACCAATAATCTGTTTTTCAAATGCACGTATATAAGGGGCCATAGAAAAACCATTAAGTCTTGACATAAACTTAACAGGCATTTTGAGAGCCATTGTAAGATCTTCTGAAAAATTTGAAGTCAGGATCCTCAGGCCATCTGAATGGGAAACTTTGAGAGATAACCTGGACATTGACATGAAAAGGATCTGTACTTCTCTCCTGGTAACAGGAATGAGGTATGCTGAATTGCAGAGATTCAGGGAAAATCCAGACTGGTTGGATGGAAGATTCATTTATCTCCCTCGGGGTTCCATGATGAAAGTCAAGGCAAAACAGAAGGAGAGGGCCATAAGGTTGAGCGATATAGGCAAGACACTCATTTCTGATCTATTCCAGGCCCCGCATCCTTTGCCTGCACTTCCTGCATTTGACATGAAGCTGAGAAGGTTATCAAGAAGGATCCTTGAAGGACCACCGGTCAACAATAAGACGTTCAGGAAGACATAGGAATCCTGGTTAGTGTTCTATTATCCTGATAAAGCTTTGCAGATTGCTTTGAGTCAAGGACATTCAACAGTTACTCAATACGAGCATTACGTTAATATCCCATTTGAGGAATATGATCGCAAAGAAATGAGGAAATGGGTTGAGGGATGGATGTAAAGTATCTTATTCAACAATCTTAGTGGGTTTTAAGCTTATTCGATAGAACAAATTTCTTTAAGTGCTAACCATTGAATAGGCATAACAATGCCTTCAGATGCAGTCTTTGATTCGGATCATACCAACGAAATATTAGCAAGACATCTTGCATCTAATGACAGAGCCTTTTTCATTATGGGAATATGGGTAAAACTCTTTCCAATTATCCTTTCTTCACTTATAGCTGTTTATTCGATTGTAACCACATCAATTTTCTATGATCTAAACTTGGTGGTTAATGTATCCGTTTACTTGCTTATAGCCTCAATTTTTGTTTCAGTTGGCTCGATTTCTTTAATGCTAATATTAAATAGTGAAATTATAGCGGAACTCAGAATATATAAAAGGATAACTAAATATGACAAATTATCGGATGAATACACAATTCAGTACCTTTATAAACCGATATATGACAATAGTATTTGGAGGTCCATTAAGAAAACGGCAAGTGAACTTTTGACTACCGCCTTCGTCATTTTATTCCCTGGTGGAATCGCAGATGTAGTTCTAGGAATTGCCTCAAATGATCCGCAAATAGGTATAAACAGTACTGGACAGGTGATAATGGGCGTGGTTTTTTTAACAATTTCAGCTATATTGCTATCGTATACGATTCGCGTTGAAGCTGAAAGCCTTAAAAAAACAAAAAAGGATGAAACAGATAGAATGAAACGCATAATAGAGAAAGTTCAGTCAGAACCATTAAAAACAGAAGTAATGAGGGTCATATTCGACCGGAATGGGCCGACATTAAAACCTGACTAATTCCCCTTATATCCAATAATTTGCCAGAGAGTACAGGCTGAAAAACCCACTCCTCAAATTTGACTGGTTTATTTATATATCTCCTACCCATGATTTCGCTGTCCGGAAAGGGAATCTTTATTGGACAGTTACACTGAGTGCATTCATAGAAATATTGAAAACTGTCTCACCTCTTTCCAATTTCAAAGGTTTCTACGGCACATTTCTATGATCAAAATTGTAATTCAAAAATTGGATTAATGGAATTTTAAAATAAATGGAATTAATAATTTTGTGCTGTAACTTATCAATGCACCTCATCCACTTTCTTGTGAAAAGCCAAGTTACTGAAATTTCTTGCATTCTTGGAAAGGACTTTTCCAAAGATTACTAATCTACCCCCTCCTGGAGAAGGTATTGGAATGCAATGAAGTTCCCGTCTACGCTAACCTCAAAATCATACATGGTAAAACTACCCAGTGACGATTGAATACTACGGACTTGGAGAGAGTGCCCGTTTATAGGATCAAGCAAGCTATTGCTCTTTGAGAGATTTTGTGCCGTTATCCAGCCTTGATTGGTATAGACAGGTTGATCTCCTGCAATTTTAAGATATCCATTGATTGTATACATTGTGGGTTCAGTGACCTTATAGACATTAAGGACTTTCCCTTGCGTTAATGTATTTGAACTTAGATTGTACGTCATTATGTCCATTCCAACTGCAATGTCTTTTGCAGCAAGATAAGAATTGGGTGCAACGAGTATTTTAGTTTGTCCAATGACGGAATAGTGAACTTCATGCCTGTAGTATTGTACATGTGCACTCACATCACTTCCATATACCGTAACAGAGCCGGAAGATGCACTATAAATATAGTAATAACCTATCTGGCCTGAAACTGGGACGGTA
>JAJZLU010000032.1 GCA_021850545.1 Thermoplasmata archaeon
AGCCTGAACGTGCCCATAGTTGTGTCATCCATAGTGCAGTTCAGCTTTGAATCCGGCTCTGCCAACTCCTACACCTGGCAGTGCTATGCAGACTGTGGCTCCGGGCCATCGGGATGGGGCCAGGCAATGGTTACACCCGGCTGGATGACTGGGACTGTTACAGTCCAGTAAATTACTTTCACTCCCATTTCCCTCCTTTTTTTATTTTTTATTTACAGGTTTTTCTAGAAGGTTCAAAAGCAACAGGCTGATGATTTCAGTGCAGCATTTTGCCTGCACATGGATTCAGCGTTTCTTAGTCAAACGCAAAAAAACTAGCTTGAGGCGAGATGTTTCACTATGAGCCTGGCTGCCTCTTCTGGGGAGTGCTTTGAACTGTCGATGTCCAGGCTTTCCACAAATGGTATCTTGCTTTCCAGGTCACCCTTTGAAAGCAACTCTTTCAGCATATCTGGATCCATAAGCTTCCCACGTTGCATTCTTGACTTATTCTCTACGCGGCTAAGCAGCTTGTCGATTGGGCATGTGACCCGGACAAACTTGACAGAACCTCCGCTGGCGGTAACTTCGTCAATCACGGACTTAACATAACCGTCATCCATGTCAGAAGCGTAAACAAATGTTGTAATCAGGTCTAAGTTGTGCTGAGCTGCTTCCCTGTATATGCTTAACCTTAGGGCACCTACAATCCTGTTGAAAGGCTTGGTTCCAAATGGGAAAACCCCAAGGGCCGCCTTATTTGCCGCATTGTTATCAAGAAGCTTGTAACCGGTAACCTTCATCAATTCTTCAGCTATTGTGAGTTTTCCCGCTGCTGGTGGGCCGTAGATAAATATAAGATGCATTGCCTCAATGTAGAACCGGCTTTTTGAATATAACCTTGTCGCAGGCTGCCATTCCCTTATGGATTGTTATTACTACCCGCCTATGCCTACAGACTGAAACTCATGACTGCGCCCATATAATCTGGCGGCTTAACTGATGAATTATCCTGACCTGTGCTTGGTAAAAAGGCTGCGATTCATGAGCCACACCATGCAACCGTTATAATAGTATAACACCAAAGGGTGATATAAATTCGCCAAAAACCCTTCCGGAGATAGTTGAAGTGGTAATTATTAAAGCTCCAATTGAGAAAGTGTGGAAAACAGTGTCTACCTCAGATGGCCTTGAGTCATGGTGGATGGCGAATACACTTTTAGCAGAGAAAGGGACTGAATTTATCCTCCATTCCGGCCCATTTGGGGATTCTAAATGCAAGGTTACAGAAGTTGACCCCCCTACCTCTCGAGTTTCCTTTGGGACCGGGAATGGCAACTGACATTCAGGCTCAGGGAAATTGAACCGGGCTTTACTGAGTTCACCCTCATACATTCAGGATGGCCTGATGGGAAAGTAAACCGCTTTGGCCAGCCATATACAGCGGTACGGAAGATCATGGATGATGGCTGGGAGAATATTGTCCATGTGAAGCTTCCCTCAAGATTCAGTGATTGAATGCAGGGGAAGAACTGTTCGCATGATCCCTTCCAAGCACTGGCGGACCCTACCCGGAGGAACATACTTTGCCTCCTCAACAGGAAAGAGCTTTCCATAAAGGGCATTTCCAATAATTTCACCATCAGCCGAACGGCAGTCATCACGCACCTCATGATCCTGTCCGATTGCCGGCCTTGTCAGGAATAGAAGAGCAGGCAGGGAAACCATGTACAGGCTGGAAAAACAGCCTCTCCAGAAAGTCGTCGACTGGATCGGGTACTTCTAATTATGCTGGGATGAGAAACTGGATAAACTGAAAAGTTTATCAGAAAATGGATCATAATTATGCCTTAAAAAAGGAAGAAAGAATTGAAAGCCATATGAGAAAGGGAGTTGAAAAAAATATTCCCTCTCAGAACAGCCCTGTAATCTCGCCATCATCTGTCAGGTCCACGCCCTCGGCTGCAGGTGCTGTTGGAAGGCCTGGCATGGTCATGATGTCACCAAGCATGGGCACTGCGAATCCTGCCCCTGATGAGATGCTGACAGATTTTACTGTGACCGTGAAGCCTTTTGGCCAGCCCATGAGCTTAGGATCATCAGTAACGCTGTACTGGGTCTTTGCCATGCATACATGCATTTTTCCAAGGCCCATTGATTCAATGTTCTTCAGGTCCCTCTCGGCTTTCTTCTCGAAAATAACTTCGGATGCGCCATAGACTTTCTTTGCGATTGCAACAATTTTATCCCTCACTGGGTCACTAGCATTGTATGTCCTCTTTATGGCGTATGTGTTGTCCAGCGCCTTGAGAACCTTTTCTGCCAGGTCCTTGCCTCCCTCACCGCCTTTTGCGAACACTTCAGATAGGGACCAGGTGACCTTCTTTTCTCCGAGGATTTCCTCAATTCTCTTTATTTCTGCAGGGGAATCCGACGGGAACCTGTTCAGTGCCACTACAGGCTCAAAGCCGTAGTTCCTGAGGCTGTCCACGTGCTTGAGGACATTCTGGGCCCCCCTTTCCAAGGCTGCAACGTCTTCCTTGGAGGAGTCCTTTGCGCCGCCGTTGAGTTTCATTGACCTTATGGTGGCAACCAGCACTATGGCATCGATGGGCAGGTCGCCGATCACAGAAACCATGTCGAGGAACTTCTGGCCGCCAAGCTCAGAACCGAAGCCGGCTTCCGTCAAGACATAATCCGCAAGGCCAAGCGCCATGCGGTCTGCTATTATGCTGGAAGTCCCATGTGCGATATTGCCGAACGGTCCAATATGGATGAATGCTGGAACGCCTTCTGTTGTCTGGACAATGTTTGGCTTGATCGTGTCCCTTAGAAGAGCAGCCATTGCACCTTCCGCCTTTATGTCACCGGCAAACACGGGCTTGCCCTCGTAATTGTATCCCACAAGAATTTTGGAGAGCCTTGCCTTCATGTCAGAATATCCGGATGAAAGGCCCATTATTGCCATGACTTCAGAGGCAGGGGTAATCACAAACTTATCCTTCATCATTACGCCAGTATCTGAGTTGCCTGATCCAACAATAATCTCCCTGAGGGAACGGTCGTTCATGTCGATTGCCCTTGGGAACAGCACTCTTCTTGGGTCAATTCTGAGCTTGTTTCCATGGTATATGTGGTTGTTGATCATTGCCGAAAGGAGATTGTGTGCAGCTGTAACTGCCGGAAAGTCCCCCGTGAATGAGAGGTTGATGTTGTCGCTTGGCTCGACCTTGGATTTCCCGCCACCGGTTGCTCCGCCCTTAACGCCGAAGCATGGACCGAGCGATGGTTCCCTGAGGGCTATCACAGTTTTCTTGCCGAGCCTTCCAAATGCCTGTCCTAGCCCTATAGTTGTGGTGGTCTTTCCCTCGCCTTCCTTGGTAGGGTTCATGGCGGTGACAAGGATCAGTTTTCCCCTCTTCTTGTTCTGTACTCTTTTCAGCACGTCCAGGGAAACCTTGGCCATGTAATTTCCATATTTTTCAAACTCATTCTCAGACAGTCCCAGCTTGGAAGCAATTTCAGAAATATCCATGAGATCTTTTGTAGCCATTTAGAACATCCCAGCATATCTGTAAGGAAAGCAATTAAAATAAAACTTTCAAGGGTGCTGATTTTCAAAAATTACGACTCGTCCTCTAAAAGGCAATGCGTTTAATTCACGAAACGGGGTTTCGGGAAAATGGATGCAGGGAGGAATGTTTCACATGGGAATGCGGAACGAAGCTTACTACCGTTAATGCTTAAACCTTCAGGATGTTGCACAACTCATAACTTGGGCTTCCATACTATTCCCGAAATAAACAGGATAAAACCTATTGTGGCCATGATAGAGCCGACGCCTTCCAGGTTGGCTGCAGCGCTGACTGTTGTGTTATAACCGGGAGCTATGTTCCCTAAGGTTGCATACAGATTTTCTGTTGACCATATGTTATACCCATAGACAAACAGAAATACGCCTACAACAAGCATAATGGCACCAATCAGGTATATTGCCAGCGCAGCATATTTTTTCATCAGCCATCAACACCCATTTAATTAGCCACACAATTATCGATTTGATAATTTTTAAAGCTTGCCATCAGAGTTAAAAATATGGTTATTCATGGAAAAATGTCAAGAATTGTTGACATTAAATGTTAATACACAATTGTGATTTGATGCTATGGAGCCCAAGACCGTAGAGGTAGAGAACCCGGGACAGAGATACATCAAGGATTTCATAATTTATTCTGCACTTGGAGAGCCTGTGATAAAACCTGAGGAGTGGTCACTCACCATAGGCGGCCTTGTTGAAAAGCCTCAGAAGTTCAGCTTCAAGGAAGTCATGGAGATGCCCCATGTCAAATACATCTGTGACTTCAACTGTGTAACAGCCTGGAGCATAAAACAGGTCCACTGGGAGGGCCCCAGCATGAAGGGGCTCATTGAAAGGGCAGGGCCAAAGAAGGAGGCGAAGTGGGTCATGTTCAAGTGCGCGGATGGCTACACAACCCCTGTTCCCATAGAATACGCCATGACCGAAGATGCGGTTGTTGCAGTGAAGATGAATGGTGAGTTTCTGAAAACCGAACAGGGCTATCCCGCAAGGCCTTTCATGCCCGAACTCTACGCCTGGAAGAGCGCAAAATGGCTCACAGGCATTGACCTCATAGAAGATTATGAGGACGGCTACTGGGAGGCATATGGCTACCACGAGAGGGGGCTTGTCTCAGGCGGAGAAAGATATACCAACGGGCTCTGGAGAAGGGTCAAGAAGACCGTTACCGGCAAGGTAAGGGCCTGAATCCTGGCCAATTTTCATTTCCTGTGCCTCCTTGCGTTGAGAATCAGCCCAGCGAATAGGGACGCGGACATTGCTACTGCAGAATATGCAAGAAGATCATGGAAAAGGTTCTGATATGAGAATATTCCCTCCTGTGGGGATGTGATATTTATTGTTACCACGATGTTGCGGCTATTGATTGAGAAGTTCCCTGATGATGGTTTCGCCGAGAGGTTACTGGAAGATGTTGTTACATCGAATGAATAAAGCCCATCAGGTATGAAGAATGAGTATCTGCTCTGGGAAACAGTGCCGGATACCAGGTTCTCAGGGCCTTCGATATGCACGCTCCAGGTAGCATTCCTCAGGCCATTTGTTTTGAATGTTGCATTGAAGCTGGGGGCTCCAACCACTGAAACGCTGTTTGAAAAGTGGTTTGACACATACATGTATCCATTGCCTGAGTCGAAGGCTATATTCTCAGGGGATTCACCAACGTTAATGGCTGCTACGACCTTTTCTGTCCGCCCGCTTATTACATCCACGTTGTTGGATCCGCTGTCCGCCACATAGATTAAACCGCTGTACGGGTCATAGGAAATCCCTGCAGGGTTTGAACCAACAGTAATGTTTGCGACCACCTTGCCTGTTGAAGCATTTATCACATCTACCTTGTTTATGTCAGTGCAGGATGCGTAGAGCAGGGAATTTGCAGTGTCAATCGCTATTCCGGAAACGCTTGCGCCCACATCGATTGACCTGGCCTGGGTACTGTTGCCGGCATTTATCACGGTTATGTTGCTTTCCAGCTGGTTCGTCACATAGACCTCATTGTTAGTGCTGTCCCAAACACCATCATAAGGTGCATTTGAATTGGGATTGTTCGTGAGGTTTATGGTCTTCGTTGCTGTGGAAGTGGAACCATTGATCACCGTGATGTTGTCGGAACCATAATTCATGACGAACATGAGGCCAGCACGGGGATCGAACACTATTCCATTTGGGGTTGTGCCTGCGCTGATGTTCTTTGCAACTCTGTTTGTCGTGCCATTGATCACTTTTACAGTTCCTGAGCCCTGATCACTCACATACACCATGTTGCTGACATAATCAACGGCTATGCCTCCCGGGCCTCCATTTACAGGAATTGAGCCTTCAATCCTGTTTTCAGATGCGTTGATAAGCAGTACCTTGTTAGACTGGGGCGCAGATACGTATACAAGGCCATGTTGCGGCGAATACTGCACATACTGGGGATAATGTCCGGGGTCGATTGTGGAAAATGTATTGTCGGTGGCGTTGAAAACATATAAAGTGTCCGTGTGGCCGCATACATAGATGTTATTGTTGGCCGGATCGTATTCCATACTTGATACATATCCTGCAAAGTTCACATTTGAAACGATGCTGCCGTTCTCTGGGCTGATCACGGATAGTGATATGGCCGCAAACTG
Source organism: Thermoplasmata archaeon (assembly GCA_021850545.1). Taxonomy (GTDB): domain Archaea; phylum Thermoplasmatota; class Thermoplasmata; order Thermoplasmatales; family Thermoplasmataceae; genus JAJZOM01. The sequence goes on from JAJZLU010000032.1 coordinate 6,199, forward strand.
CCCTTCATAGATGTACCCATTCAGCAGGTCCACCACAAATCCGGCCACATATCCTGATAGGGCATAATTGGCAACTATCCTGTTTGTGGTTCCATTCATCACGGTGATGGAGTTGCCATTTCCAATATACATGTCTCCAGTCATGGGATCATAGGAAGCCCAGGAAACTGTCCCATTGAGGGCTATGGCCTCCTCAATGGTGTTTGAAGTGCCATTTATTATGGTGATAAAATTGGAATTGGTGAACAATACATAGACAAATCCGTTGGCCCCGTCAACAAACAGCCTGTTTGTGCCGTTAATTCCAGTTATGTTTGCCAATTTCTGGTGTGTTGATGCG
>JAJZLU010000062.1 GCA_021850545.1 Thermoplasmata archaeon
ATCTGCATGTCTTATAACCCCTATTACAGGATCTGCATTGAGAACCCTGCCGATCTTCTCAGCAGCCTCATCTGTGCCGTCAGCGACCATGACAAATCCTGAATGGATTGCGTTTCCAATGCCTGTCCCGCCCCCATGATGAACTGACACCCATGTGGCGCCGGAAGATGCATTGAGCAGCGCATTGAGTATTGGCCAGTCTGCAATTGCATACCCGCTGGCACTTGGACCTGTAGGCTCCCTTGCACAGTCCATAAGCAAAGAAAGAAGTCACATGATTGTTGGTGTAAGCGTTGGAATACTATTTCTGGGAATGTCTGCAGGTTCTTTCCTCACCCCAGGCATCCTGGCTTCACTTGGATCAGTGAATAGAGTTTTCCTGCTTGATGCGGCCATCTCGCTTATCGCATTGGTTTCTGTCCCATTTGTTACGAAAAACTATCCAAGGGATTACGCTGGGCGTTCCCTGAAGGGTGTGTTCAAGGCAGGAATGTTCAAGAACTGGTATGTTGGCCTGATAATTTCTTCATTGTCTGTCATGTTTGGCGGCATCGCTGCATCGGCGCTGGGCCTCTTCCCTTTCATTGGAAAGTCAACTGCAGAGTCCTATGCCGGTGTCCTTTCGGGGCTTTCATTCCTTGGCTCTGCGCTTGGGGCAATAATACTTCCCCCAATTTTTGAATCAATAAGAAGAGTTAGGGCAGGGATGGTATTCACTTCACTTATTGCAGTAGCCTCCATGGCCCTGCTTGGGTATGGGCTCGCTTACAGCGGTAATTATGGGGTGCTAATGGCTTCTTTCTTCTCCTTTGGTTTCTTTGGCAACGCGTACTGGTCAATGGCAATGACATCTACAACAAGATATTCCCCAGATCCAGCACAGGCAGGTTTTGCCACATCAATGTACAGTGTGGCGACCAATCTAGGAGTAGCTTTTATACCAACTTTCCTGGGACCATATTTCATAGGAAATCCGGGCCCTGGTGTTGGAATAGTAGTTGGAGCCGTGGCCCTTGGATTCATCATCTCATTCTTCCTCAAGGTCTCTCTCAGCTCATCGACTGGAAACCAGGAAGCACAGGCAAGCCAGGCATGATCCATCCCCAACTCTTTTTCTTTTTTTCCCCAAACACTTTTTTAAAAAGGTTGTGAATTACTTATCTCCTGTTTTGTGGAGTGAATGCCTCCTGAAGAGCAATCATGATTTGGATTGAATGCATTTCCCCCGGATTCATACCATATAGCTTAAACAAAAATTTCTGCTGCCCAATAATTATAAATATTGATGTGTAGCTCTATCAATTGGAAAAATGGAAGATAACAGATCTGCCAAGGAAACTCAGGAACCCAATACTGGAACATTTGGAATGGGATTCTGGTTCAAATTTTTAATGGGATTTGGCGCGGCACTGTTCCTGATACTAATGGTTTTCATTTTCCTGTCAGAGTTTGGCGCACAGCCCTATACCGAGGCCCTGGTCTATTATGAAATTGTACTGAGTGCTTATCTGGTCTTGCTGTCGATCATGATCTCCAGGCAGGGCGAGAAATTCCCAATTCTATATGCGATTCTCTCGCTTGCTGATGTTGCAGGGCTATTTTTCCTGTTCGGTTTCAATGCTGTGTACAGCTATTCCGGAGTTAACAACTACCCGTGGTCATGGCACATTTCAAACATTAGTGTGATTTTTGTCACGTTTCCACTGAACCTCCTGATGCTCTTAATGCTTGCCGGGGCAATTGGCCAGTTATTCTGGCGAATAGGCCTTTCCAGAAATCAAATGTCGCCTGGTTGAATGGAGAATATGGGATAGCGGTAAGATTTGATACGGTGAACTCCAAACAGATCAAGGGGAATTGAGCGCTGTGCAATCGATGTGCCCGACTAGGGAAATCGGTTCCAGATCAAAGTTAAATTTCACCGTTCCCAAAAATTTTAATTATTATGATACAACTTACATTATTTACAGAAGGGGTTGAAATAGACGGTCAGTAAGAGAGGGTTGGTAGCAATTGCGTTATTTATTGTTCTCATTGGGCCAGTCGGTTACACATTAACCAGCAGCCTGACAGAACCCCATCTCCCCAACATCACCCCTACTGGAAATTCATTCACCAGGGAATTGTTAAACACTTCAGGCGATATTCCTACCCTCTTTTTCCACAACTTTAGCGTCGATGGGAGCACAGCAGATTTTGGCTTAAGCATGAGTTTTGGCAATGGTGGATTCTATTCATATGGAAATATCGTCACGTTTCAGCTCTTTGTTACGAAGGTCAGCCAGTCCATAGGTTTCCCATATCGTGGAGCATTCATGCTGCAGATAGATAATCAGAACATTACTACCAATATCACTGTGAATGGAACAGCGCTTTACAACCCTGGCGATACTTATTTTGGGGGGACTGATTACTCTTCCAACAGTTCTTTAGCTGCATATTACCTGAGTTATACACCAAATATCCCTTTTACCACTGTAAACAGGACATTTGCACAAGAAAATGGGATCGATTACGCTTCAAGTTACAACTTTACACTCCGGCTGGAGGTAACGCCCGTTCTGGAATTTGGACCCTATCATTTCACAGGTTCAAGCCAGTGGATTTCACACTCTTTCCAGTATCCATTTGTCCAGGCTTCGTAATAGTGTTTAGCATGGAAAGGAACTAGGCCCTCATTGCCAATGCAACTGATGGTGGGACCAGGGAAAAGATCCGGTGAAGGATCCTTTTCCAAGAGTTGGGGGAATGTCTTAGATGGTCACTCCTTGAAATACGGGACCTTGAATTTGGTACCCTTCAGGATAAGGCTCTTAGAGCTCTGGTATCCTGCATCAGCATGTCTTATCACACCAATTCCTGGATCGGCATTCAGCACCCTGCTGATCTTCTCCGCAGCCTCGTCTGTCCCATCAGCAACCATAACAAATCCAGAATGGATGGCATTTCCTATGCCAGTGCCTCCACCATGGTGAACGGATACCCATGTTGCACCAGATGACGCATTCAACAATGCGTTCAGGATTGGCCAGTCTGCAATTGCATCGCTTCCGTCAAGCATGCCTTCAGTTTCCCTGTATGGTGAAGCAACAGATCCGGTGTCATGGTGATCTCTTCCTATGGCAACGGGAGCAGAGAGTATTTTCTTCTTCACCATCTCGTTTATGAGAAGCCCGATCTTTTCCCTGAGGCCGTAGCCTGCATAGCATATCCTTGCGGGAAGCCCCTGGAATTTAACCTTCTCCTTTGCAAGCTTGAGCCATTTAACCAGGTGCTCGTCATACCCAAAGTTCTCAATGATAGCCTCATCGATCTTGTAGATGTCCTCTGGATCCCCACTGAGGGCAACCCACCTGAATGGCCCTGACCCAACGGCAAATAGGTCCCTTATGTAACCCGGAACGTAGCCTGGAATGTCGAAGGCATTGGGCAGCCCACCTTCCATGGCCCTGGTCCTTAGGTTGTTTCCGTAGTCAAAGACCTTTGAGCCTTTCTCCTTGAACCAGATCATTGATTTCACTTCCTTGACAATTGAAGCATACACAGCTTTCCTGTATGCATCAGGATCTTTTTCCCTGAAGGACTCTGCCTCCTGGACACTGTATCCTTCAGGTATGTATCCTATGTTGATGTCATGTGCAGCTGTCTGGTCTGTGATGATATCTGGAATAATGCCTCTCTTCTGAAGCTCCGGGTAAATGGTCGCCGCGTTTCCCAGAAGCCCTATTGAAAGGGGCTTGCCCTCCTTTATGGCCTCGTCCTTGAGCTTCAATGCCTCATCAAGGTTGTCCACCCATGTGTCAAGGTACTTTCCGTTGATCCTGCGGTCAATCTTGCTCTTGTCAACTTCAACAATTATGCCCACACCATCGTTCATGGTGATGGCAAGAGGCTGGGCTCCACCCATCTCTCCAAGCCCTGATGAAAGTATCCATTTTCCCTTGAGCCCCTCCTGGCTGAATTCCTTCCTTCCGATTGCGGCAAGGGTTTCATAGGTCCCTTGCAGGATTCCCTGGGTGCCTATGTATATCCAGCTCCCGGCCGTCATCTGTCCAAACATGGTGAGGCCTTTCCTCTCCAGTTCCCAGAAAATGTCGTCAGTGGCCCATCTGGGGACTATCTGAGCATTGACGATGAGAACCCTCGGGGCATACTTAGTAGTCTTGAATGCCCCAACAGGTTTTCCGGACTGGATGAGCAAAGTCTCGTCGTTATAAAGTTCCTTGAGCATATGTGTTATTTCGTCGAAGCATTCCCAGTTCCTGGCAGCTTTTCCCTTTCCGCCATAAACAATAAGATTGTCAGGATCCTTGGCAACCTCTGGATCAAGATTATTCATCAGAAGCCTAAGGGCTGCTTCCTGTCCCCAGCCACGGCAGCTGATCTCTTTTCCCCGTGGCGCTCTTATGACCCTCTTCCCTTCTGTTCTAGTATCTGTGGACTCCATTCCAATCACCACTAACATGCCGAAATTCATGATTAACCTTTGCCATCTGCCCTGATTTCGACAAAATTTAATTGAGATGAACTGGATGCACTTGCATTGCAGACCAAGTTCATATCCTGGAACGTTAATGGAATCCGTGCAGCTATGAGGAATGGCCTCATCGATTTCATCCTGAAGGAGGATGCAGATGTTTATGCCTTTCAGGAAGTCAAGAACCATGAATTCCAGATGCCCATGGAGCTTTCTGAGAAAGGTTACGTAGCCATTGCAAACCCAGCAGAGAGGAAGGGCTATAGCGGAACCCTGATAATGACCAGGAGGAAGCCCTTATCACGTTTCACCGGCTTCGGCGAATCCGGGGACGAACATGAGGGCAGGGTTCTTGGGATTGAATTTGAGGATTACTGGTTTCTGGACATATATTTCCCAAATTCCCAAAGGGAGCTCACCAGGCTTGACTACAAGATAGAATTCAATAACAAGGTGCTGGAGCTACTGGAAAATCTCAGGAAATCAAAGCCCGTAATTGTGTGCGGGGACATGAATGTGGCCCATAAGGAGATAGATATAGCCCGCCCCAAGGACAATGAGCACAATGCAGGCTTCACAAAGGAGGAGCGCCAGTGGTTCACGGAATTCCTCAGCCACGGGTATGTTGATACATTCCGGATATTCAACAGCGAGCCAGGGCAGTACACATGGTGGTCGTACAGGTTCAATGCGAGGGCCAAGAACATCGGCTGGAGAATCGATTATTTTGTTGTCTCATCAGAAATAAAGGGGAAAGTTGTCTCCTCAGATATTCTGCCGGAAGTAGCGGGCTCTGACCATGCTCCAATACGCCTGGTCATAGGGAATTGAGCCTGGACCCCTCTGTAACGATGGTATTTTCCCTGCCTTCCCCAAGTGAAAGCACTTCCACGGGAACCTTGAGTTCCTCCTCAATGATCCTTATGTAATCCTTCATTTTCTGGGGAAGCAGTTTGTAATCATGTTTCCTTAGGATTTCAGGATCAAGTTTACCCCACGTTTCAACTTCCCTGAAGGTGAGTTCCAGCTCCTCCAGTTCCTGGAAGCTTCTGGGGATGTAATTGAGCTCTTTTCCGTTCTTCTTGTAGGAGGTGCAGATCCTGATGGTGTCCATTTCACCAAGTGTGTCGAGTCTGGTGAGGGCTATGGCATCAACGTCATTCATCCTTATTGAGTACTTGAGCATGGGAAGGTCTAACCAACCCACTCTTCTCGGCCTGCGGGTAACTGTTCCGTATTCGTTGCCCACTTCCCTGAGTTTTTCAGCCAGCCCCCCATGTATCTCTGTTGGAAATGGCCCCGCGCCCACCTTGGACATGTAAGCCTTGACCACGCCAATGACGTAATCCACTTTCCTGAACGGGAAGCCTGCGCCAAGTGAAAGGGCGCCTGCGAGTGCATTAGATGAGGTAACAAATGGGTACATTCCGAAGTCTATGTCCAGCATGGTTCCCTGTGCACCTTCAAAAAGTATGTTCTTGCCCTGCTGGTATAGGTCATAAATAGTTGCTTCTGTGTATTCAAGGTAAGGCTCAAGTTCCATTCCTGCCCTGTAGAGTTCCTTTGCAATCCTTTCCCTTGCAGATGCATCCGCAAATTCCGTATCTGCAAGCAGGTTGAGTTTCATCCTGTATATGATCTCAATCTTTTCCATGAGAATCTCAAGGTTCTGGAGGTCCGTCATCCTGATTCCGGTCCTTGCATACTTGTCCTCATATGTGGGGCCGATACCCTGGGCAGTCGTCCCAAGGCTTAGCTTTGACCTGACTTCTTCTTCTTTCTTGTCAAGTTCCTTGTGCATGGGCGTTACTACATGGGCCAGCTTGCTGATCTTGATCCTGGCCTTGCACTTTGATGATTTCAGGTTGTTTATTTCATCTATGAGTGCCAGGGGATCGATCACCATGCCGTTTCCAAGAATGACTGTTTCACACCTGAGGGAGCCGGAGGGAACGAGCCTGAACTTGAATTTTTCACCGTTTGCCACAACAGTGTGGCCCGCGTTGGCCCCTCCGTTGAATCTCACTTCCACCTGGAACTTGTCACTGAGGAAATCAGAAATCTTTCCCTTTCCCTCATCTCCGAACTGGAGCCCAAGGACTGCGCCAATCATTTTTGAACACTCCCGGATGGAAAGTTAGTACCCTCCATGAGAATAGGGTGCCCATGCCCTAGGGGGCTTGCTAAAACAAGGTCAACTTCAAAACAGTGAATGCCTGCTGTAGGGTTCACTCAAGTTTTATGGTGACTTGCCTAATAACATTTCTGACTGGCGGGAGAAGTGGCATTGCCCACTCTTTAATGATTACGTATTTAGCCTGATTCAACGGGGGATAGTAGAAAGTATAAGTCCTTCCAGCAATTACAGGGATGATACCATGAGTTACATCAAAATAATAGACGGAAAGGGCATTGATGTACCAAACAATCCTACCATAGGTTACATCGAGGGAGACGGAATCGGCCCTGACATCACTAAATCATCAATAGCTGTCATTAATGCAGCACTTGAAATCGCATATAATGGGGAGAAAAACATTGTGTGGGAAAAAGTACTTGCCGGCGAGGAGGCCATGGAGACCACAGGCAAGCATCTCCCACAGGAATCCCTTGACCAGCTCAAGAAATGTATTGTATCAATAAAGGGGCCGCTGACCACACCCATAGGCCAGGGATTCAGGAGCCTTAATGTTACATTGAGGCAATATTTCGACCTCTATGCCAACATAAGGCCTGTAAAATTCTTCCCCGGTGTCCCTTCACCAGTGAAGAGCCCGGAGAAAATGAACATGGTCGTTTTCAGGGAGAACACTGAGGACCTTTACGCAGGCATTGAATGGAAATATGACTCTCCAGAGGCCCACATGGTAAGAAAATTCCTCTCAGACAACTTCGAGGTTTCGCTGACGGATGACACCGGAATCGGCATAAAGCCAATCAGCCGGTTCAAGTCACAGAGGCTTGTCAGAATGGCCATTGATTATGCTGTAAAGAATAACAGGAGAAATGTCACCCTGGTGCACAAAGGTAACATCATGAAATACACGGAGGGGGCATTCAAGGACTGGGGCTATGAAGTTGCGGCAAGCGAGTTCAAGGATGTTACAGTTACAGAAGAGGAGTACGGCAAGTCTCCAGACTCATACCAGGGAAAGATCATCGTGAAGGACAGGATTGCAGACAACATGTTCCAGCAGGTCCTGACAAGGACAGAGGACTATGATGTCATAGCCACAACAAACCTCAACGGGGACTACCTGTCAGATGCACTTGCAGCCCAGGTTGGAGGACTTGGCCTCGCTCCAGGTGGCAATGTTGGGGACGCGTACGCAATCTTTGAGGCCGTCCATGGAACCGCTCCCAAATATGCCGGCCTTGATGTTGCAAACCCAACTTCCCTGATGCTGTCGGGCGAAATGATGCTCAGGCACCTTGGCTGGTTTGAAGCCGCGGAGATCCTGGAAAGCGCCATAATGTCCGCATACAGGGACCAGAAAGTTACACAGGATCTTGCAAGGGTCCTCAACATAAAGCCGTTGAAGTGCTCAGAATTCGGCGACGAAGTCATCAAGAGAATGAGGGCCAAGAAACCAGAGTAGGCTTAACGCCCCACTCTATTTCTTCAATTTCACTATTTTAGTTCTTGAAAACTCCTCACGGAGACTCACAATTTTTTCAGGCTGCGTTCCCCTGTTTTCATAGAATCTATGCCAGAAGCCACTATATGGGCCCGGGGCCTCATTTATGAGGACGCTGGAAAACTCAAGTTTCTGTGCAGCGCTTGTAGCAAGATCTATGTCGGATGTGAAAACCGAAACCTGCACACGGTCTTCAAAACTGTTTGCGGCATTTATGGCGGCTTCCATGGAGGATACCTGCTCCAGGCATATCAGTGGAACACGTGCGTTCCCTGCAAGGAGGGGTGATCCCGGCGGCAGGTATTCCACGATTGTTGGAGGAAAGAATTTCCCTGAAATGTTCCCACCATAGGTAATGCTGGCACCAGCATTGACTGCCTCCTCAAGCTGCATGGCTGCTTCTGCTGCATAAGATTCATCAGGAAGTGGCCCCAAGTCAGTTTCCTCCGCACCGGCTTCACCGACAATGATTTGCGAGGCAAGCTCGATCAACCTGTTCCTGAAATATTCATAGGAATTCTCCCTCAGGATCACCTTTCTTGCGGCGGAGCAGCTTCCCCCGTAACCTGTAAAGGCAGATGCGGCAACATGCTCAGCTGCAGTGTCAAGGTCAGCATCATCCCATATTATAACCGGGGAGGATGTTTGGCCGGCAGCCAGTGTCTTCATTCCCGCCATCTCTTTCCTGAGGCTGGTGTGCCAGGCCCCCAGCCCAACAAGCACTGTTTCCCCTATTGCTCCGCTTTTCAGGATCTCCTTGGGAATCCTTGAATCAGTGTAAGCTGCAAGTACCTGGAAGATGTCTTTTGGAAGCCCTGTGTTTTCCATTAATGCTTTGAGCTCCTCGAATGGCCCCGGTGAATGGGCTGGGGGAATGCATATCACACCATTCCCGGCTGAAACTGCGTTTGCTATGATTCTGGCAGTATGGGAGAGATGCTCCCGTTCTGAGGGGAGAATAAGGATAACGCCAAGCGGTGATCTTGAACTGAAAGTCATAATGGAACTGTCAAACTGGTCCGAAGGTATCGTAGACTTTTCCGCTATTGATGCAAACAGCTGGTGCGCTGCATACATGAACTCCATTGCAACCAAAGAGGCATCCTCCCTGGAACTCTTCATGGCCAATCCTGTTTCAGACGAGATTGATTTTGAAAGTGTTGCCACGCCATTCAGGATGGCATTCCCCGTTGCAATGAGCGCTTCTGCTATGGTTTCCCTTGAAAGTGCTGTAATAGTACTTGAGGCTTCGCTGGCCCTCTTGAGCATCCCCAGTGCTTCTGAAAGTGTATTCTCTTTGACTTTGCGCAATACCTTCCCCGTGGACTTGTCGCATACTTCCATGCTTATGGAATATTCTCAAAGTACTAAACTGCCATTGAAGGCACATAAAAACAAATTAAGCAGTGGGGCTATGCCTGGCCGTGAAAATTACGGTATTTGGGTTCCTGGCCCTCTTTCACCTCAAATTTCCAGACTGGTAGCTCTGCATTCATTTCATCAACGATGAACTTGCATGCGGAAAGTGCATCTTCTACCCTTCTGGCAGCCACCGTTACGAGCAGGGCGCATTCTCCAACAGGGATCCTTCCAACCCTTTGAACAACCTTGACATCAGAGACCCTGAACCTTTCCGTTACATCTTTCTGGATTCGCCCCATCAACTCGCCGGCAATGTCTTCATAAGTTTCGAAAACAACAGAATTCACATCAGATGCATCGGAAAATTTTGTGCTGCGAACCATGGCTGTGATAACATTCCTTGCCTCCGGCTCACAGGATTCAGCCTCCTGGGAAACATCGATCTTGCTGCTCACAATCTTGATACTCATGTATAGGGCCCAATTTTCATGAACATGGTCATATTTAATCATGTCCATTGGTGGCATGAAGTTCCTCAAAGACAGGAAATATTAGGTTCAGTGCTCATTGAGAATTATTTTTAAGTGTACGGTCAATCCCTTGGATATCTCATGACTAAAATTCTTGTAACTGGTGCACTGGGGCAGATTGGTACCGAACTCGCCGGGGAACTAGCAGCGAGATATGGCAAATCTGCGGTTTTGATTTCTGATGTAAGGAAGCCTGCATCTGGCGACGGCGGATTCGAGTTTGCAAGCCTGGATGTAACCAATGCAGAGGCAATATCTCAGGTTCTCAAGGAGCATGGGATAACTGACATATTCCACATGGCAGCCATCCTTTCAGCTTCCGGTGAAAAGAATCCCGCGCTGGCTTACAGGGTCAATTCTGACGGAACCTTCAATATACTGGAAGAAGCAAGGAAGGCGGGTATAAACCGGGTCGTCATTCCAAGCACCATCGGAGTATTCGGAGCTGAGACCCCAAGAAACCACACACCAGACATAACAGTCCTGAGGCCGACCACCATGTACGGAATAACAAAGGTGAATGCTGAGCTACTGGCCCTGTATTACAGGGACAAATACGGGCTGGATGTGCGCGGGCTGAGGTTTCCGGGCATAATAAGCTACCTTACGCCGCCTTCAGCAGGCACTACTGATTATGCAGTTGATATTTTCTACCATGCAGTGCAGGGGAAGGATTACCTCTGCTACCTCAAGAAAGACACAGCCCTCCCCATGATGTACATGCCGGACGCCCTCCATTCACTTATCCAGCTATTTGAGGCCAGTAGGGAAAAACTCAGGCATTGCCTTGAATACAACGTTTCTGCGTATTCTTTCACCCCTGAGGAGATATATCACGCCATAAGGGAAACCTATCCCGAATTCAGGATCGCTTACGAGCCGGATTTCAGGCAGAAAATTGCCGAGACCTGGCCCGCTTCACTGGACTCACATTTTGCAAGGGAAGACTGGGGATTCAAACCGATGTATGATCTGAAGAAAACCGTTGATGATATGATCCTTAACTTGAGGAAAATACTGGTGCACCACTAATCGCACCCGCAAATAATCACCATTATAAGTTACCTCGGGATTTTGCCTTTCCACAAAGGAGGATTGAATTTCATCCATGCCGGTGCCACTAGAATCAAAATCGTTGAAGAAGATATACAGGAACAAGGGGCGTTCAACTACCGCAATAAATGACTTCACATTTTCAGTGAAGGAGAAGGGCGTTTTTTCGCTACTGGGCCGAAATGGCTCCGGAAAGACCACCTTTGTGAAAGTCTCAACAACACAGCTGACGCCTGATGACGGATACGTCAGAGTCTTTGGCAAGGATGTCGTTGAAGATGAAAAAGAACTCCGCCACATGATATCCCTGGTCCCTCAGGAAAGCAGGCCTTTTCCCCATATGACGCCCTACGAGCACGTATATTACTTCCAGAAGATGAATGGAAAGGCGAGGGAAGAGTCAAAAGAAAGGGCAGAGAGCGTTATTGGCCTCCTGGGAATGCATGACTTTGCCAGGACAGAATGCGTAAACCTGTCCGGAGGGCAGAAACAGCTTACAATGGTAGCAATGGCCCTTTCACTGGACACCCAGATTTATTTCCTCGACGAACCCACAATAGGCCTTGACATCATTACGAGGAAGGGTGTATGGAATGCGATCAACAAGTACAGGGATGCGGGGAAAACCATTCTTCTTACAACACATTACCTCGATGAAGCTGCATTTCTCAGCGATGAGATCGGCATAGTGAGCCATGGGAACTTCATAAAGCAGGGCACACTGGATGAGCTGCGGTCCGGCCTTGAGTATGATACGAGGGTCGCCATGAGGGGGAGGGTTGACCATAGGGCATTCGAGCCCTATGGCAAGGTGCACAGCGATGAAAGGGGGACAGTGCTTTTCACGTCCCAGGAATACGTTGAGAAGATCCTTTCGGATAGTTCTGTAAGGAAGGAAAGGATAGAAATTGGGCCAATCGGCCTTGACGACGTGTTCATATCCCTTGTGGGAGAAGATATAGAGGTCGATGAGAATTGATCAGGGAGCTTTACAGGACAATAACAAGCCTGACCGCAATGAACGGATTCATTCCACTGTGGAGGAGGCCAATAGCACTGATTGCAGTCATATCTACGCCATTTTCCTTCCTTTTCTTCATATATCTGTTTGGAGGCCCGTCTAAGATTCTCATAGGTGCCATAGGGGGTGTCCTGTTCACCATAGTGAACGCGTCCACAATGCTGCAGACTGACCTCCTGTTCTACAAGCTTGACCTGAAATTCCAGCAGGTAGTTGCGTCCACCCCGATAAACCCTCTTGCCTACATGTTCGGGCTTGCCACTGGCAACATCGTGTTCACGCTCCCAGGCCTTGCCATATTCATGGCCATCATTGTGTACGAGTCGCACATAGGCACCTTGCAGATTTTATCAGTTATCGGGACTCTGGCCACCACTTGGGTCATCTTCTCAATGTTCTCATTCCTGGTGTCAACAAGGGTCAGGGAAATGAGGGACATCTGGCCCATCTCTGTGATGTTCTCTATCATATTCGGCGTGGTCCCCCCAATATACTACTCCATTTCCGCATTGCCAGGGCCAGTGCAGTATGTTGCATATGTAGTGCCAACCACCTGGGCTGCAATCCTGCTAAAGGGGATTGTAATCCAGGATTTCGCGGGCGTTGCATTGCCTGCCCTGGTTTTCGTCATTGAGATGCTCTGCGTCCTGGCTTTCACAAGCAGGTTCTCTGACTGGAGGCTCAACAGGTCCTAGGATGTTGAAATGGATTTTTGACCCTACAAATCTGTGTCGGAACTGCACACCCTGACAACAATATCACCGGTTCTTCATGAAAGAGGATATAAGGCGCCATTGATTGGGAAGATGCTGCAGTTTTAGGCTTGGTCCAGGCACTTGCCCCTGGCTTCAGGGCTGAGGGTAAAGCTTCTGGATGCCTTGTCCATTTGCAAAGATATTCATGGTGAACTGGTTCGGATTGATTTTTAATGGAAAATAGAATTGCCTTACCTTGCGGAACACCTTGTCAAAAAAGAGGATATAAAAAAGCCAAAGCAATTGCCCAAGCCGCTGGGAAGGGATAACAGATAAACTCGGAATATCTACTCTATATTCACTTCCACAACACATTTGTTGTTTCCGTCGGAGAATCTCTCCTTGATGTCAAATTTCTGGTTGATGGAGTTCTTGATAATCTCTGAGCCAAGGCTGCTGCAGATGATCTTGCTGTTGTTCTTGGCAAGTTCATAGAAAATGCAATTGTGCCTTATGATCCTCACAACGTCATCAGTGACCTCGAGCCTTGCATAATAGCCAAGTTTATTCAGAGTGGACACAAAGTCATTGAGCTTAGAGATCTTGTCTTCCCTGGAGAGTTTGGCGCCTCCCACTGCCTTGGTCCACCCGGACTCGCTCACAATTTTGTCCGCAACCTTTCCAAGAATCTCATTGACCTTGTTTCTCCCAAACTCACTTTCTATCTCGTCCACCAGCATGGTCGCAAAAGACACGTATTTCTTCGGAAGCAGGTTCATTCCCTTTTCCGTTAGCTCATAGAATTTCCTTGGCCTGCCAGCTCCTCCTCCGCGGAAGAATGACTTGACATAGCCCTTGAGCTCAAGGCTTTCCATATGCTCCTTTACGGCATTCTTGTTGATCTTCAGAAGGTGTGACAGGTCGTCCATGCTCCTTTCTGAGTAGCTTAACTCAGTAATGATATTCCCCTTAACTTTCCCAAGAAGCATGTTAAGGTCATCATCTATTTCATGGACAACATCCATCATGCATCACTAATATTGCATGCCAGGGACGTATTTATAATTTAGTCAATTTAGACATAAGAAAGTGTTTAAATATAGTTTCCCAATATTCCAGCATAGGTGCAAATGGTGCCGGAACTAAAGATTAAGGATCTGAAAGCCTCCGTGGAGGGCAAACAAATACTGAAAGGTGTAAACCTTACTGTCAAGGGCGGGGAGATGCATGCCTTGATGGGCCCGAACGGAGCTGGAAAAAGCACACTCGGAAACGTTCTCATTGGGCATCCCAACTATGAAATAACCGGTGGCTCGATTGTACTTGATGGCATAGACCTTACCAACAAGACTCCAGAGGAAAGGGCACGGGCGGGGCTTTTCCTTGCATTCCAAAGCCCTGTTGCGGTTGTTGGGGTCAAGCTGTCAACATTCCTGAGGACAGCCTACAGGCAGACACATCCTGAGGACAAGGTTACACTCACGGAATTCTACGACAGGATGAAAGTCCACATGAAGAAAGTCGGTCTTGATGAATCCTTCATGTCAAGATCAGTGAACGACGGATTCTCTGGAGGGGAAAGGAAGAGGTTTGAGATCCTCCAGATGGTGATGCTCAGGCCCAAGATCATAATTCTCGATGAAATTGACTCAGGGCTAGACGTGGATGCACTGAAGCTAGTAGCGGACGAGATAAGGGACTACTACAGCGAAAATGTAGGATTTCTTATTATCACGCACTACCAGAGGATTCTTAAGAACATAGAACCTCAATTCGTGCACGTGCTCAAAGACGGAAAAATTGTGGTCGACGGGGACAACTCGGTTTCACTGCGCATTGAGGAAGAAGGCTACGACTGGATTAAAAATTAAGGAGGTATGAAAATGGAAGTAGAATACAGCAAGGACGCTGAAATGGAAAAGCTCTTGGAAGACCTTAAGAATTCCAATGTTAAGAAGGAGGACTGGGAATTCCACGACAACTATAAGCCCGTATACTCAACAGGAAAAGGGCTCAACAGGAAAGTGGTTGAGGAGATTTCTGAAATCAAGAAAGAACCCGACTGGATGAGGAGATTCAGGCTCAAGGCTCTGGAAATATTCGAATCAAAGCCGGTTCCCACATGGGGCCCGGATCTCTCAGGCATTGACTGGGAGAACACAAATTACTACAACAGGCCGGACGAGGTCAACTCTACAAAATGGGAAGATGTTCCGGACGAAATCAAGGAGACATTCAACAAGCTTGGGGTTCCAGAAATGGAACAGAAGTATCTTGCGGGATCCGTTGCCCAGTATGACAGTGAAGGGGTTTACCACAGCCTCAAGAAAGTCTGGGAAGACAAGGGTGTTGTATTCATGGACCTGGATTCTGCGCTCAGGGAGCACCCAGATCTTGTGAAGGATTATTTCTGCAAAGCTGTCCCTGCAACTGACAACAAGTTCGCCGCGCTTAACGGCGCAGTATGGAGTGGAGGTTCATTCCTGTACGTTCCAAAAGGTGTGCAGATTGACATGCCGCTCCAGACATATTTCAGGATGAACGGAGAGGCAACAGGCCAGTTCGAGCATACAATCGTTGTTGCAGACGAAGGCTCCAAGGTGCACTACATTGAAGGATGCACTGCACCAAGGTACGACAGGAATTCACTGCACAGCGCGATCGTTGAGATATATGCAAAGAAGAATGCCCACGCTAGGTACACCAGTGTACAGAACTGGTCAAAGAGTGTTTACAACATGCCAACAAAGAGGGCATGGGTTGACGAGAATGCCAAGATGGAGTGGGTAGGCGGTTCACTTGGCTCAAAGGTTACCATGCTTTACCCGTCATCGTACCTGAGGGGGCCATACGCAACAACACATAACCTCAACGTTTCACTGGCAGGCCCGGGAACCGTGAAGGATACTGGTGCCAAAGCACTTCACCTTGCGCCGCACACAAGCTCAAGGATCATTGCCAAGAGCATAAGCATTGAGGACGGCAAGGCCATATACAGGGGCCTCCTGAGAATGAACAAGGGTGCAGAGCACTCAAAGAGCCATGTCCAGTGTGATGCGCTTCTCATAAATGACAACTCAACAAGCTTCACTTACCCGCACGACGAGATATATGAGCCGACAGCAACCTTTGGCCATGAGGCAACCGTAGGAAGGATAGGAACTGAGGAACTCACATACCTGAGGTCAAGGGGCCTCAGCGAGGATGAAGCCAGTTCAATGATCGTCCTTGGCTTCCTCGATGATGTCATGAAGGAAATTCCAATGGAATTTGCTGTGGAAATGAACAGGCTCATCAAGCTTGAAATGGGCAAGCTTGGCGCAGTAGGATGATCTTTCATGGAGAGCTACCCGGAAACACTTAAGACAAGGCTTCACGACGAAGCATACGAATACAGGAGGGATGCCTTCCTGGCATTCCTCAAATCCCCTGTACGGGATTACAAGGAGAGCCCAACAGTCAAGGATTACGTTGAGATAACGGACACCGAGCTCCAGGAAATGCTCTACGGCGAAATGAAGGAATCAGCAGAAGCCCTTGAATTTTCAGAATCAGCCAACATAAAGATCAACAACGAGGAGATCACAGTATCCGACGAGCTCTTGAAGCAGGGTGTAACAGTCACAACAATGGTAGACGCTCTAAAGACCCAGCCGGAGCTGGTTAAGAAGTACGTATTCCCCAAGCTGGGCAAGGAGAGGATCGAGTACCTCATTAACTCTGCCTGGAGAAACGGCCTCTTCATAAATATACCGGACAATGCCAAAGTATCTGTCAGGGCACACACCATAGCCAGCGCTTCCGCCTCATTCGCATCCAAGACAGTCATCATTTACGGCAGGGAGTCAAAGGTCAGATTCACAGACACATATTCAACGTCAGGCCAGGGCAAGGGAATCCAGGGAAAGAACATCTACTTCTTTGGCGGTGAATCTTCCAGGTTTGACTACCTTTACCTGCAGGACAAGGGCGAGGAAGTAAGGGACATCACTTTTGTGAAGCAGCACCTCGAAAGGTTTGCAGAATTCCAGTTCTTCCACATAAACCATGGGAGCTCAAAGGTTCTCTTTGTGGACGAGTCGCAGCAGTATGGCCCAGGCTCATCATTCAGGGTCTATGGCGTCAACTTCAGCACCAGGGACCAGAAGATGGACATAAGGGACAGCAGCTGCCAGGAAGGGGAGGAATCAAACGCAGACATCCAGGTAAGGGGCGTTGTGACAGGAAAGAGCTCAACCATACACCGTGGAAATATCGACCTTGAGGAAAAGGCAATGAAGGCCACAGGCTTCTACGACTCAAAGATCCTGCTCCTGTCAAAGGATGGTTTTGCAAACAGCAAGCCAGGCCTAGAGATCAAGAATGCCAACACCAGGTCAAAGCATGGTTCTGCAATCAGCAATGTGGATGAGGAACAGATTTTCTACCTCAGATCCAGGGGAATAGGGGACCAGGTTGCAAGAGGGATGGTTACCGCGGGGTTCGTAGGCTCCATGATAGAAAAAGCTAACGACGAAGATTTTACCCGAAAGGTTTACCAATACGCAGAGAGTCTTGGTGCCAATGCGTTCCTGGCAACAAATTAAAGGGGATTTCCCCTTCTTTATTAATAATGGAAAGGGCTTAACCTATCTCGACAATGCAGCCACCACACAGAAGCCGCAGAAAGTCCTAGACGCAGTTGTTGATTACTATACGAACTGGAACAGTAACGTCCGGCGCGGCATATACCGGCTGAGCGAGGAAGCGACAAATCTTTTTGAGAAATCCAGGGAGAACATCTCCCAATTTATTGGCTCAAGGAATCCCCGGCAGCTGGCTTTTGTCAGGAACGCCACCGAAGCCCTGAACCTTCTTGCATATTCCCTTGGCCATGGCCTCAAGGCAGGTGATGAGATACTCCTGACAATAATGGAGCACCACTCCAACATCGTCCCATGGCAGTTTCTGCAGGAGAAAGGTGTGAAGGTGAAATTTGCGGACATCAGGGAGGATGGCACCTTAGATATGGATGATTTCCAGTCCAAGCTGACCAGCAGGACGAAAATTGTTTCCGCAACCCACTGCTCAAATCTCCTTGGAACAATAAACGACGCTGCCGCGCTAGCAAAACTCTCACATGAAAATGGGTCAGTGTTCATACTGGACGCTGCTCAGAGCGTCCCCCACATGCCTGTTGATGTGGAGAAACTGGACTGCGATTTCATGGCCTTTTCAGGGCACAAGATGCTTGGGCCCATGGGCATCGGGGTCCTCTATGGGAAATATGGCCTCCTGAATTCACTTCCGCCGTTCAACGGGGGCGGGGAGATGATTAGGGAAGTGTACACTGACCATTCAACCTATGCCGATGCGCCGGAAAAATTTGAGGCAGGGACTCCCAATGTTGGCGGCGCTGTTGGACTGTCTGCCGCAGTGGATTACCTCAGGGAAATCGGCATGGAAAACGTGCGGAGCCACGAAAAGAACCTCATGGCATACACCCTGAAGAAAGAGGAAGAGCACGGCATAGACCTGCTGAAGTCTTACGGCCCGCGGTCTCCCGAAGTGCGCGGCGGAATTTACACATTCAACCTTGGTGAATTTAATCCCCTCTCCCTCGGAGACGGCCTAAGCAATGAGCATATCAGCATAGGGAGCAACGTCCATCCCCATGATGTTGCATCAGGCCTGGACAGCAGCAATATTGCAGTCAGGGCGGGCCACCACTGTGCCATGCCCCTCACCCACAGGCTGAACGTTGTGGCAACTTCCAGGGCTTCCTATTACATTTATAACTCAAGGGATGATATTGACCGGCTTTTCGAATCCCTTGCAAGGATCAGGAGGCTGTACGCGTGAGTGATGAGGATATCAACACTGAGATACTGCTTGACCATTACAGGAACCCCCACAATTACGGCCAGATAGAAGGCGCCACCGAAAAGCTCATAGAGTTCAACCCGGTTTGCGGGGACACAGTCCAGATAACGGTAAAAATTCAAGGTGGAATTGTATCTGACATCAAATTTATCGGGCGAGGGTGCTCAGTGAGCCAAGGAAGCGCATCAATGCTGACGGACAGGGTCAAAGGCATGGCAGTTGAGGAGATCAAGAAAATTAATGGGCAGGATATCCTCAACATGCTAGGGCTCAAACTTGGCCCCAGCAGGGAGAAGTGTGCATTGCTTTCCCTGAATGCATTGCATAAATGCATTGCAAACCACGAACAAAAGGCTCAAGGAGGAATCTGAATTGGCAAAGTACAAAATATCAATTGACAGGCCGGGCTGCATAGGGGATGCCATCTGCACAGCCCTTTCCCGGAACTGGTTCATGGACAGTGACGGCAAGGCAAGCTTCCACAGGGAAATTATTGATGAATCGGAATACGAATCAAATTATGAGGCAGAAATATCCTGCCCTGTGGCTGTTATCAGAATGCAGAAGCTGGATTGATCCTGAAAAGCCGACGTACCATTTTAAAGGCAACACAGTGATTTCTTCCTAATTCCATCAATGCTCCATTGAAGACCTGGCCACAAGCAGTAGAACCCCTGCCACCACTCCATTGAATATCAACGTCAGAATTCCAAGCCCCACAGAATTTTCCTGGTAAGCTTCACGGTATTTTCCGGCGTTGTAATAAATCCTGATCCTGTTTATCCTGACGAAACAGTAAAGCCCCACTGCAAAGAATACCAGTGGAATCAGCGCGAGGAGGGCGAATGTGCCAATTCCCGGAGCCAATGCAATTCCAAGGAGCACAACGGCGTATATTCCAAAGGCTACGAGCGTAAGTATGGAAAAGACGAATGCGATAAGGATCAGTGTGGAATTCTCGCCTCCATTTTTTCCGGAATAGGCCTCCCTGTGGCCAATCACTGCTCCTGCTGCATTCACTGTGACAAGGTATCTCTTTGTTGCCCCTCCGGCCGTACCCTCCACTCCGACTTCGTAATCTGAACCTTTTTTCTCGAACTGGAAAATGTGAAGGACAGTGTTTCCCAAGCCAGTCTGGGTGGCAATCCAAGCCTTTGCAGCAGCTACAATGCGGGAACTGTCTGTGGATTCCATAACAAATTAAATCGCTCTTTATATAATAAAATTGTGAACTATTATTTATGATGAGCAGGCGGACCCAAAATTATTGAATCCTGTTTTACTGCAGTGATTCCCTGAACTTCCTGATGTCGGGATTAGTGAGGATTCCATGTTCAACCAGTGAATCCATGCTTATCCTAGCCTGTTTTGTGGTGTCCCTTTCCCTTACAGTGACAGTCTTTTCCTTAATGGTGTCCTGGTCCAGGGTTATGCAATAAGGTGTTCCGATCTCATCCTGCCTTGCGTATCTCTTGCCGATGGAGCCGCTCTGGTCGAAGTATACATACGGGTCCAGCTCAAGGATCTTCTCATGGAGTTCCCTGGCGAGGCCATCCAGGCCGTCCTTGTTTACAAGGGGAAGAATTGCAGCATGGTAGGGCGCAACCCTTTCCGGAAGCCTGAGAACCTTGAAACCGTTTTCCCTGGTGTAGAAGGAATGCATTAGCAGTGAAAGGGCCATCCTGTCTATGCCATAAGCTGGCTCTATGATTGAAGGGATAACATCCCTGTCGTCCACCTTAACGGACATGGATTCGCCGGTTGCATCCTGGTGCTTTTTGAGGTCATTCCTGTCCGCTATGCCTACAACTTCAACCCATGAATCATCAAGGAGCGCCTCTGCATCCCATGAATCGACTGAATAATGGGCCAGTTCATCATCATGCTGCTGCCTGAACCTTATATTCCCATGGTGCAGCCCAATAGACTTGAGTATATTGTAGGTCTTGTTGATGAAATATGCCATGGCATTACTGCTGATTATTCCCTTCTCGAACGCATTCTTCACATCAGAAACAACTTCTGGGCCATTCTTTGGGGCAAACTTGATCTGTTCCCCTGGAGAGAGATCTTTCCAGAACTTCTTCTCCGGGATGACGAAAACCTCTACTTCGCCCATGTTGAGCTCCTTCATTCTCAGAAGGCTTTGCCTGGGCGATATTTCGTTCCTGAAGCCCTTCCCTAGCTGGGCAACAGCCATGGGGAGTTTTCCCCTGAACACTGTGTTAAGGAGCTTGAAATTTACAAATATTCCCTGTGCGGTCTCAGGCCTGAGGTAAAGGTTGCCCGAGCTTACCTGTTCCGGGATCTTGAACATCTGCTTTGACTCGAAAGCCTTCGTGATCCTTGTGCCGCATTTGACGCACTTTACTGTGTTGTCCTGGAGAAACTTGTCCGCTTCATCCTCGCTCTTCAAGACCAGGTCGCTTCCAGCAGCTTTCATGACAGTTTCCAGCTTTTCGCGGTTATGGCACTTGGGGCATTCGGTTGCTAGGTCTGAAAATTTCTCGATGTGCCCTGAGGTCCTGAAAACAGATTCGGGAACAATTACGGGGGTATCGATCATTATTCCTCCTTCTGCAATGTAGGCCTCTTTCCATGCCTTTATGACATTGTCCTTAAGCATCACGCCAAGCGGGCCATAATCGTAGAAACCGGATTCTCCGCCGTATATTGAGTAAGAGGGCCAGAAGAACCCTCTTCTCTTTGCAAGTTCTATTACCTGTTCGTACACATTCATAGGAACACACTGAGTATCTGAATATCGTACAGCATATCTACTAGCTGTCCAGTACCCTGAAGAACAGGAAGTTGATTATAGTTTCCAGCTTCCATCTTTCTTACAGCGATCTCAAGTGTATCGTTGCTGTTGGTAACAACCGGCTGGGTGATCATGAAGTCTTTTACCGGCTCGCTCGGTAGCACAATATTCCTCTTCTCAATGAGGTAAGTCACGACATTCCTTATGCCGTCCCAGGACCATGGGTCCTCGTCATCGGCCATTCCCGTCTCAGAAATGTGGTGGCTCGTTCCCACGTCGACATTCTCGAAAAGGTCCCTGTCTGTGATAAGGCCCTTGAAATTGCCATCCTCATCAACAACCGGGCATGCATATACCCTGGAAAGCCTCATGGTGAATGCCACGACATTGAGGGGAGTTTCTTCCCAGATCGGAATTGCCACTCCCTTGAGGACCTCCCTCACTCTCTTCTTTCCGAACCTTGACCTGATTTCCGGAAGGAAGTTCTGTGGTGTAAGGATGCCTGTGATCCTGTTTTCTCCGTCTAAAACCGTAACATGTCTCCTGTTCTGCTTTATCATCTCTTCTGCGGCATTCTCAATTGGGGCATCCTCGTATACGGTGGAAGCCTTCCTCATGGTCATTGCCGTCTGGTCCTCGTCCGGATGGTCGAATATATCCCTCCTGCTGATGATTCCCGCATATTTTCCACGGGAATCTGCGAGAGGAAGCCCGGTGATATTGTTCTTGATCAGCGTCTTTATGATCTCACTGACGCTGCTTGGCACTTTGTATACTATTGGGTCTCTGGTCATGATCTCCGCAACGGTTTTGGACATATTCTGAAGATATTCCATTAATATATATAGTAAATCACTTCCAGTTTTTGAAGAAGTTAGACATACGGATCCCTGAAATAGCGCGTTTTTGGCTGAAGCTGCTTTATACCCCTGCTAGAAAAAAGCAAACCTCAAGTAGAAAAAGTTTGCCTTGGATATTTTAGAAAAAAATAAGTTTACTGGAGGGTAAACTCCTCTCCAGGCTTCATTACCTTTACAGTGGTGCCGTCAGTAACCATGGACTTGAATTTCTCAGGGTCCTGTTTAATGGGCGGAAAAGTGTTGAAGTGCATAGGTATTGTGTACTTGGCACCAATCAACTTAGCTGCAACTGCAGCCTCCTTCGGGCTCATGGTGAAAAACCCGCCAATTGGAAGAAGCGCAACATCAGGGTGGTAAAGCTCGCCGATGAGCTTCATGTCACCAAAGAGTGCCGTGTCCCCAGCATGGTAAATGGTCTTTCCATCTCCCGATACTAGGGCTCCGCATTCATTTCCAGAGTGGTCAGCGTGTGTAAGCCCCATACTCACTTCTCCAAACTGTGTCAGGTTTCCCTTGTTCATTCCGATGAAGTTCTCCTGGGGAACGCCGTGTTCTGCACCCATTGATGAGAGTTCGAACATGCCAACTATCTTTGCCCCTGTCCTCTTGGATATTGTGAATGCATCTCCTACATGATCCATATGGTTATGCGTTACCATAATGAAATCCGCTTTCTGTATATCCGACTCCTTCATCGCAGCATTGGGGTTGTCTGTGAGAAAGGGATCGATGAGTACTGTCGCCTTGCTGAATTTAACCATCCAGGCTGCATGTCCTAACCATTTCAGTGTTACCATTGATTCACCGATCTATTATTTTGGATTTCTATAAACTATTTTCTGTATTTGCAGGTCGAGAGCTATCTGTTTAAAGTTGAGGAGTCAGGCTGTAAAGGTCAAGGATCCCTTTATAGGAATAATCTCAAGACCTTGGGGTAATTCTGGATCCCGGCCTCAGTGTCCATGTGAATTTGAAGCCTCTCCAGCCTTGTTTCGCTGCTTCTTCTTGTGCCTCACATACAGTGAGCTTCCCAGCAGGCCGAGATAGTATGGTCCGATGAACAGCACGAAGTAATCATAAATGCTAAAGGCGATGTACAGAGAGAATAACACTATAATGCCCCAGGAAGAGGCTGTTATGGCAAGCATTACATACATACTGTTGCGCTTGACCTGCTTTTCCGGCCCCTCTTCTTTTGGTTTCGGCTCTTCCTTGGCAACTATGTATCCAAGACCCCAGCACTTCTCGCAAACGTCAAGGTGTCCATCAAGATCCGTAACATATCCTGATCCGCGGCAGTTTTCGCAAAGGTAGTTCATTCCACCACCCTACTTAATTCATGCAAATCTGGTACCTAACCGCTACCCCTATCAGGTTAACTGGATTTGGGGCATTAGAATACTGAGCCGGGAATCTACGCACTTTATACTCATTCATTCAAAGCTGGAGCCGCTGGCATCTCATTCAATTAAGAATGCAATTCACAAACTCAGGGACAGTAGAGTAAGCGTGAGAACCGGGAAACCGATGACAAATCCGACTTTCATGTAGTACCATGGTGATATTTTTATCCCGCTCTTTCTGTTGAGAGTATGCAGCCACACTAGAGTTGCCAGGGAGCCAATGGGTGTGAACTTTGGCCCTATATCATTCCCAACAACATTGGCGTATGCTAGGTTTATTGGCCCATGTATGGAAGAGAGTGCCAGGTTTCCGAGCATTATGGAAGGGAGGTTGTTCATTATCCCCGCTATTGCAGCGAAGAGATACCCACTGATAAGGACCCTTATGGGCGAATAGAGAAAAGCCATAGAATTGAGGGTCCCTGAAAGAATTGAGGTTACACCTTCTCTTCCCATCCCAAAGACAACAAGATACATCCCCAGTGAAAAGAGAACAATTTGCCATGGCGCTTCCCTCAATGGCTTGACAACATCAACTTTCCCGTTGGCCCTTGCAATTGCAAGCATAACGACTGATGCGGGCACAGCAATAATTGAAACCGGTATGGAAAATATGCCTCCCAGAGAATAAGCCAGGAGAAGAATTACGATTACAGGCAGGCTTAACCTGAATATCAACGGGTCCCTGATCACGCTGGATTCATCCTTCATGTTGGTCATATCAATATTTCTTGGTATAGCCCTGAGGTAGAAGAGATAGAGGAAGAAAAGGCTCGCAATAATGCTCACAGCGTCAGGGAATAGCATCTTGAATGCGTATTGAAGGAAACTGATGTTGAAATAGCCTGCAGTTATGATATTCACTAAGTTGCTTATTATAAACGGAAGGCTTGATGAGTCTGCTATAAAACCGGTTGCCATTATGTAAGGGATTATTGCTTTCCTCTCTACATTGGCCCTGCGGAGCAACATATAAATGATGGGCGTCAGGATTAATGCAGTCCCGTCGTTGGAAAAAATAGCTGAAATTCCGGCACCCAGCAGGATCACTAAAATAAAAAGGTGGGTGCCTTTGCCTCTTGAAAGCCTCGCTATCTTTATGGCAGCGTATTCGAAAACTCCTGCCTCATCGAGGACAAGTGAGATTAAGATAATGGCCACAAAGGTGAAAGTTGCGTTCCAGACGATTCCCCACACGATGACAACATCTGAGAAATTTATTATGCCAACCGCAAAGGAGATGGCAGCACCAATTAATGCAGAATATCCGATGGGTAAATTCTTTGGCCTTAAAATAACAAGGAGTAAAGTGCCAATGAAGATTATAATTGAAAGCAGGAAGAAAATGCTCACTTATCTATCACTATGCCAGTTCCTTTACTTTCCTCTCTATTTGGTCTCTTATTTCTCTGACCACTTCCATGGGCTTGTTCTTCGGGTCACTGATTCCCCAGTCAATGACTTTCTTCTTCATTTCCACTGCAATTGGCCTCGGGCAGGCCTCTTCAATGGAACAACCCATTATTATCACAAGATCTGCAGCTCTGACCATATCTTCAGTCATAATTCTTGGTGTATTGTGGCTGATATCAATTCCTTTTTCCCTCATTGCTTCTATGGCCATTGGGTTGATCTTTTCTCCCGGAAAAGTCCCTGCACTTTCGCAGTCAAGCCCAAGGCTCTTCCCAAAGCCTTCAGCCATCTGGCTTCTTCCTGCGTTCTCAATGCAAACGAATAGGTATTTCAACGCTGCACCTTACCTTGTACGAGTTTCAATAACAGCGGAACAACTTCATTTTCTGCAAGGCGGTAAAAGTGCCATTTTCCTCTCTGTTCTCTTCGAAGCAGACCTGCTTTCTCAAGTAATCTAAGGGAACTGGAGATTGCAGGCTGCTTCATTTCGGATACAGCAGCAATCTGGCAGACGCACATCTCTCCTTTGGAAAGGAGCATAAGCAGCTTTATTCTCGTGCGGTCAGAAATGGCTTTCAACACTCGTTCTGCCTCCAGAATCTTCAACCGGTTCCCCTCCACCTCCAGTTCTTCAGACAGTCGTTTGAAATATTCAATGGACTCCATGGAACAGATCCCTTTCTTGGCTATCTCATCAAGCTCCTGTTGGGTCATACACGCATTCCTTCCCAAGAGTTGAACATATTATGATATATTAACATGATTATAGGTATAACAAAAATATGAATCATAAAGGAATTTGGCGAAAAAGGTGTAGAGCGGTCGAAGTATCATTGTTCCTCACTGGTTCGCCCATTTCTAAGATAAATCTTATAGAATCTGGTAATTCCCATATCAATGATAGGAGCAATCCTGGCTGGTGGGTATGGAAAAAGGTTGAAGCCCATTACAGATGAAGTACCGAAAGCCCTGGTCCAGATCAGTGAAAATTATACCATAATGGATAGGCAGATATTTGACTTCCAGAACATGGGAGTCAAAGAGATATACATTCTTTCAGGTTACCTCGGAGACAAGATTGAGGAAAGATATGGTGAAGAGAAGTATGGGATCAGATTCCATTACCTGAGGGAATCTAAGCCACTTGGGACACTTTTTTCAGTTAAAAACCTGCTTTCTGAAAAGTCAGATGAGGATGTGGTCCTGAGAAATGGCGATACAGTCACCGACCTGAACTTCAAGAGGTTCGTGCAGTTTGCGCAGGAATCCCCATACTCGCTCACAATGTTCGTCATAAAGATGAGGAGCCCATTTGGAATTGTGGATCTGCTGGGCGACCAGGTTACAGAGTTCCAGGAGAAACCTCTTCTCAACCATTTCATCAATGCAGGCATATACTACATCAAGAAAAGTGCCTTTGAAGCTTTCCAATCAGATTATGTGGACAAGGAAATTGAGACAACGGTTTTTCCTAGGCTAGCCAAGAAAAAGCTCACAGGTGCATACACAGAGGAGACTTTCTGGATGGGAATAGACAGTGAAAAGGATTTAGAGCAAGTCAGGAAGGAGTATTCAAACCGGGAGGACTTTTCATGGGGTTACATCAAGAAACTGTATGAAGGAAATGGCAGGAAATTCCAAGAATATTTCATCAAGGCCGGCGATCGAGTCTCAATAGATCCCGGTTCAAACAGCATAGTGCGCATAATTTCAGGCCGGGGAATGTATTCATCAGAAGAGCAGCATAAGTACCTTTCACAGGATGTTATACAGCTTAAAAGTGATACGAAATTCGTACCAATCGAAAACACACACCTTGAAATTATATCGATGTGATGCTCTTTTTTCAAATAATTCCAATTTTTTTTCATTTTTTACTCATATTTTTTTGAATTTACCCATTTGTGTG
The DNA here is from genome assembly GCA_021850545.1 of Thermoplasmata archaeon. GTDB lineage: Archaea > Thermoplasmatota > Thermoplasmata > Thermoplasmatales > Thermoplasmataceae > JAJZOM01. The sequence goes on from JAJZLU010000062.1 coordinate 26,985, forward strand.
ACAATCCGATATTCGTAATACGAGAAAACAACGAGTGGGAAAGTTTAATATCTAAAAGGCAATGAATCGTAGGTTTCTATGACCGTTATGACTAGGGAAGTGCTTTTAAAGGCACTTGAAAAAACCTATGGGCGTAAGGGGATGGTCAGGGGAGACGTGGAAGATCTTTGTGACTTCATTCTGTCATTCTTTGGCTACGAGGATTATGTCCTTGATAATGTCCTCTCTGCACCTGAAAGGGACGTTTTCTACAACCTTGAGGAGTACGGTTTCCTGGAAACGCACCGAGAAGAGGTAAATATTATCAAGGGAAGGTCCTGGAGAATAAACCAGTGGACCTACAAGAAGGACAATATTTACAAGGCTGCTGACGGCGTGGAGGAAGAGGAGCCTGAGGCCAACATATACGATGAGATCTTCAAAGAGCTGGAAAGCTAGGGAAACCGAAATAAAAGTGGTTTTTTAATCCCACTTCTTTTGCTCATTCTAGATGTAATTGATGCTCTTGGGGAAACTGTTGAATGGCCTGCATTTACCGTTCTGGAAGTAAACTGTATCCTCGATTCTGACACCGCCCCTTCCTGGAAGGTAAATGCCGGGCTCGATTGTAAACACTGAATTTTCCTTCATGAGTTCCTTGTTGTCCGGTACCAGGTAAGGGTCCTCGTGCACAGAAATGCCAAGCCCATGCCCAAGCCTGTGTATAAAATTGGCGCCGTAGCCTTTCCTGCTGATCACTTCCCTGGCAATCCTGTCTGCATCGGCATATGTAGTCTCAGGGTTGAGGGCTTCAATGGTGGTTTCCTGTGCCTCCCTGTCTATCTCATATATCTCCTCCATGTCTGGTTTGGCCCTGTCTATGTAGAATGTTCTGGTGGTGTCTGAGGCGTATCCTCCATACCTTCCTCCAAAGTCAATTATGATGGGCTCATACCTTGCAATCTTCCTGTCAGACGGGGTGTGGTGGGGCACCGATGAATTCTCGCCAGCGGCAACAATGGATCCAAAGGCGGGCATATCTAGGCCCTTCTTCTCAAAGTTCTCCTGCAGCTTTCCCGCCACAGCTTTCTCCGTAACTCCATCAGAAACGAAGTCTAGGGTGAGCTTCAAAGCCTCCTCTGATTTTCTCACAGCAGTTGAAATATTCTCCAGCTCCTCCCTGTCCTTGACCATCCTAAGAGCCATGGTATAACTGTCCCCGAGAATCTCCTTTGAGGAAGAGTTATGGAAAAGGGGCGCATAATGGAAGTAAGGGAGCAGGCCGTCAATCGCGACCAGGGACGCATTCCCCTTTTCAAGGTAGTCCCTTGCCATCTTATGGGGGTTCTGCTCATCAGTCCATGGTCGGACATCCTCAACCCAGGAATGCAGGTGCAGCTGTTCCTCCATCAGTTTCGGCGCAAGTATGAACTGGTCATCCATGGTTATGAACATTAGGGTGAGCCTCTCATGGCTCTCTGTCTCAAATCCTGTGAAATAGAAGAAATTGGGTCCAGTGGGCACCAGGAAAGCGTCAATCCTGTTTTCATCCATTAATTCTCTGAGCTTTTCGACTCTCTTTTTCTGGTAGGCAAAATTTCCGGTCATTCAAGGCACCTTTTTCTGAAGTAAGAAGAGATCAGAAATTAAGCTTGCTGTATATATGTCAGGCGCTGAACCTTTTTTCCGAATATTTGTAGAGCCTCATCCACAGTAGGTATGTTATGATCACGATGAGGAATACCATGAAGAGGTCGATTGCATCCACAAAGAGCAGGTTGCCCTGTGCTATGCCCTTTGTTATGAGCATCATGAGCCCGTTTCCCACTGAATAGGTCTTGCCCCCTATCTTGGTGTACTCACCAATCATGAGGCCTCCCCAGTAGCTGCCAAATGCTGCAACCGATCCTGTGATCAAGCCAGGTATGATGGCAGGGAATGAGAGGTACCTGAATTTCCTGAAGCCCTTTATCTTGAATGTGGTTGTGACAAGTCTCAGGTCCCTGGGAATAGCAGTGGCAGTCCCGTATACATTGAAGAAAATATAGGCTGCTGCGGAGAGGAAAGTTACAAGGAGGACATTGAAGTTGTAGGCCAGCCCTTCACCCAGGAATCCTGAGAGGAAGGGTGTCAGGTAAACAACGATCAGCGGGAATAGGATTGGGGCAGGAATGGAATATATGATCTGGAAGATTCCTGTCCCCAGCCTTCCGGAACTGCCCCTGCTTCCGAAGTATATGGCCGTGGGGACCATTATGAGGAAACTTACCAGGAAAACTATTGCAATGCGGAGCAGATCGAATGCTGTGGCCACAGTGAGCTGCCAAAGCACAGACACATCGGTCAGGTATACTACAAAGGCCGCTCCGAAGCCTGCAACGGCAACGAAATACACTGAGACAGCAAATATGAAGATGAGAATGGCGCCAACGATTATGTTCAGGGAACGCTCTGAAATGTGCAGCTTTCTTGTCCTTTTCTGGGTTGCGTTCTTCCCGGCAAATATGGTGTTGAGTGAATAAACTGCATTCACGCCGGAGGAAAGGACCTGTGTAACCCTTCCCCCTATGGCTGATACGAAGACGTTCCGCTCCCTTTTCCTTGTCACCTGCTCCTCCTCAGGGACATTGAGATCAAAGGTGTAATTTGCTGTCCTCTTGAGGAGCGGGTTAATGATGAAGTAGAAGTTCAACGCAATGGCAATTATGAGGAAACCTATGAGAATTAGTATCTGGGAGAAATGGTTGCTTGCTGCAAGGGTAACGGCCAGGGAGCCAACTCCAAATACGGTGTAGTTGGACGTGCCTATTGATATGACTTCGCTGAGGGTTATGTAGAAAAGGCCGCTTGCAAATGATGGCATGATGTTTGATATTATATGCGAGAATGAAGCTGGAAGGTAGAGGTACCTTATCCTGGGGAACAGGCCCATGTTATAGACGTTGGAGACCTGGAAATATTCCTCAGGTATGTGTATCGTGGCTTCGTACACTCCCAGGATAATATTCCAGATCAGGGCAGTGAATATGAGAAAATCAGATGCTATGTTCACGCCTAACGGGCCGCCGATCCTCTTTATGAAGAATACCAGTATGATCGGGAAAAACGATATCACCGGGACGGCCTGCAGTATATTCGTGACTGGAATGATAATAGCGCCGGCAGCCTTGACCCTCGCAGCAAGTATGCCAAAGAAAAGTGCAGCAATTATGGAAAGGACCATCAGGACCCAGATGCGCAGGAAAGTGTCCCCGATTGCCAGAAGCATTGTGTAGTAAATGCCAAGGTCAGCCGCCAGGAATCATCACCTCCATCACTCTCCATATTTCTTCTGTCAGGGATATTGACAGGTGAATGTAAAAGCTTGCTGCTACAGCCCCCTTCTTCCCCCGAATAGGCTGTAGAAAATCATGGAAACCAATCCTGCCCCGATGAGCCCCAGCAATGTTTTCGGGCTGTCAACAAGAAGATGCTTCAACGGATCCTTGCCTGGGTCAAACCTGTCCACATGGACCGAATATCTGTCTTGAAACTCCACTGCGTGGACACCTCTCCTGGAACCCGGTATTGAAGCCCTCCAGTCTGCAACCTGGCCCTTCCTTTCGCCCACTGAGCGATGGAAAAGGCCGCTCCTCTCCGGATCAGGCACTCTGTTCCCGTGCCTGTCCACTTTCGGTATCTCGGTGGTGCCATAGGAGAGCACTGTAGCTATGACGCTATTCCAGAAGTCGGGGGAACTGTCATAATTTCTCTGAAACATTCCCATGGTCACCATAAGGATTCAAGTGGCATAACCTTAATCAAATGGCGAGAAGGAAAATTGCTGGGATGGTCAGTTTCTGCTGGCCAGTTCCTCTTCCATAAGCAGGGAGACAACAAAATGGGGTTCATCCACAATTTCGCTGATCCTGAGGTTTCCAGCAACACTGCAAAGCGCATATGCCTCATTGCCGGTGAACCCTTTCTGCTTCAGCACGCCAATCATGTCAAGCACGGCTTCTTGTGCAGCCTTGTAAAGGTCCGGCCCCACACCCATTGAAACCAGCTGTTTCCCTTTGCCCTCGTCAAAGGAATGCAACCTTGGGTACTTCAGCGGGAAGTTTTTCTTCAGCGTAACCACGGCTGTAACATGTGCTGAGGTTTCCACGGCTGTGCCACAGACCTCACCGTCGCCCTGTGAAGCGTGTGGATCAGCAAAGGAAAGCATGCCTCCCTTGAGATTGACAGGAAGCAGCAGCCTGGCACCCTGCTTCAGGAGCTTATTGTCCATGTTGCCTCCGAAGGCCTGCGGAGGTATCATTCCGTACTGCCCGCTTGAAGGTGAAGTTCCCACCACGCCAAGAAATGGCCTTATGGGGATCCTTACTCCCTTCAGGGCATTTCCTCTGGCAGTCGCGTATCCGTCCTTTATGTCCCACATGAAGAGCTCTTCCTCAAACTGGAATTTCAGGAGGCCGAAATCCTTCATTATGGCAGTCCAGCCCCATGTGCCGGTCTCTATCTTCATCAGCTCAACCTCAATGGCGTCCCCGGGCTCCGCTCCCTCGATATATATTGGCCCAACTGCGCCATCGAATTTGCTTCCGTCAATCTTCGGCATATCTTTCGTTGTGAAATTCTCCTTTATCTGCATGGTCGATGAGTCAGGTATGATAACCATGAACTCCTCTCCAGGCTTCACAGTTGCAATGGGCCTGTTCTCAGGCTGCCACTTGAAATGCACATTTCCTTCCTTAGTTCCGTCTACGGTCTGCAAGTGATTTCATCCTCCACGTTTTGGCAATGTCGCACACAGCCCCAATCCTGATAAATTTCGCCTAATCCCATCCTTACAGGCATTTTGAAAGCTGCTCCGCCAAGCCTGTGTGAAATAGCCTGCTTAAAAGATAAAGGTATGGTTTTTGGTATAAATGGAAACCTATGGACACTTAACAAACCATGTTTTTACGTATGAGTTGCCAATCCATGAGAGTTGCACTGATGGAAGAGGATAACAATGGTGCACTGGTGGAGAGCCGTTTCAAGTTCCTGCTCACATCCAGGGCACTCAGGAGCACTGCGCTCATATTTGTAACACTGTCGACGCCCCTGTACCTCCTCGAACTCAAATTCGATATAGTTTCCATCGGCCTGATCTACCTGTTTGTGTCACTTACAACCGTGCTCATATCTCTTGGAATAGGGATGCTCGGCGACAGGGTAGGCTTCAAGAGGGCTCTGATTATCGGTGAGATACCAGCGATTTTCATAACTGCGGCCCTTACTTTCAGCACGAACATATACGTCATCCTTGCAGGCATTATTATCTCAGGAACCACGGGTTCTGCAGGCGCAATGAGGGGAGCAATGTCGCCCGGGATGAATGCCTTCGTTGCAACGAACTGGTCTGATAATGCCAGCAGGGTGAGGCGCATGGCCCTTATAACTTCCATCGCCTCTTTTTTCTCCATACTTGGAAGCCTCATGCTATATACGCACGGCCTCCTCATCAATTCCTTTGGCGCACAGGACTCATTCAGGGTACTGTATGGTGTCAGCTTTGCCCTAGTGTCCCTGTCAATGGCGTCCCTCTTCATGCTGAAGGAGAAACCTGTGAAGAAGAAGAGGGAACATGTAATGAAAAAGTCCAGCGGGAAGCATGTCCTGAAGGTGGCAATCTCCAATGCCGTCAATGGATCAGGCATTGGCCTTGCAGTTGTACTGCTACCTGCGTGGTATGAACTCAGGTACGGCCTCTCAGCATCACAGGTGGGGCTTGCATTTCTGGGGTCATACGTAGGATCCGCAATTGGCGGGTTGCTTGCTTCCAGGGTCCAGGTCTCGGCTGGGGGGAAGTCAACGCTGAACGTTGCATGGGTTACCAGGGTAATACAGGGGGCACTCCTGGCAGTGATGGCCATATCGCCATTTGTGGTGCTTGCAATTCTGCTTTATTCAGGAAGGTCTTTCCTTGCAGGGTTTGGAATGCCAAGCAGGAATGCAGTCAATGTGAGCGGCATTCAGGAAGGCGATTTTGGTGCAGGAACAAGCCTCCAGGGCGTTTCTATGAGGGTTTCCCAAGGCTTTTCAGGTTTGTCCGGCTATCTTATGGATATTGACCTCCCTTTCCCGGTTGTCCTTGGAGGAATTCTCCAGGCTGCAAGCGGCCTTGTATATTACAAACTGATGAAAAAAAAGGAATAATCGCCTAAAGCCAGAAGCTCAGAAATCAACTTCGTAGATCTTCCTGTCAATGGCGGTTGACTTTGGCAAATCACTGGGGATGACCTTATCTTCGATCCCGCAAGCATGGGAGAATGCATTGAGAAACTTTGCCACCTTCACATTGTCCACGATCCCCATGTTGCCAATTCTGAGGAACCTGTTACTGTCCTTTCCCATGCCCTTTGAAACAACAATGTCCCTCTGGGCAAGTCCCTTCAGGACGTCGACAACTGGCAATTTCGGCTCCACAGCAACCACAGTATCAGAGTAATTTTCCTCTCTGCCAATTACGGCCATACCATGTTTTTTCATGAATTCCCTGATGTATTGGGCAGCATCACTGTGCCTCTCCCATCTCTTCTGGGGGCCCTCTCTTTCAAATATCCTGAGGGCAGCCAGGAGTGCCCTGAAGCTTCCTGTGGATGGCGTGAACGGAGTCTCATGCTTTTCCAGAAATTCCAACGAGGTCCTTAAGTCGAGGTAAGCAGGGAGGTCATGTACCTTTACCATGCGGTTCTCTCCCTCGCTGCCAATGCACACAATTCCAATTCCCGGCACCGATGCAAGTCCCTTCTGGCTGCAACTTGCAAAGGCATGGATCCCCCACTTGTCGGTGTAAATTTCGATTGCCCCGAATGCTGACACCGAATCAACAAGAACCTTTGCACCGAGGCCATTAGCCTCCTGGGCAACTTCCCTGAGGTTTCTAATGGCAGTGCCATTTCCGGTCTCATTATGTACAAGGAAAACGGTGCGGGTGCCGGGGTATCTCCTGACGAAGTCCTCCATTTCCCCTTTCCCGATTGTGCTGTTTTCGTTCTTTTTCATGACATGGACCATGGCTCCCCTTCTCTGTAGGCTTTCAATGGCCCTGTTCCCAAATTCCCCAAAGGTCACTGCAACGACATTCTCTCCAGGCGGAATGAAGGAATAGATCATTGATTCAACAGCAACAGTACCGGATCCTGTTGTGATCACACTATGGTTTGAGCCGGAAATTCTGCTGAGGAT
>JAJZLU010000013.1:0-4948 GCA_021850545.1 Thermoplasmata archaeon
TGTCGGCCCGTAGGATCCATTCGTCTTCTCAGGGCCATAAACAAAGTTTGGAGGCAATTTTGCCTCTGTGGGGATTTTCAGGTTTGACAGCGCTTTCGCGACCAGTTTACCGGTTGCAGGCCAGTTTGAGTTTGGTGCCAGTGGCGATGTGGTTACATTATTCTCTGGAACCGATAATGAAAGTGAAGCATTGCCTTGTTTGCTGATGTTCATGGAATTTCCATTGCTGTGAAGTGTCGCTTTTGCAACTTCAGCATGTGTGGTTGCCGGAATTGTTGCCGCAGGAAATGTGATAATAACCAGCAATGCCAAAACAACTGCCATGGATGAAATCAGGGGAGTACTGCGCACGACCACTAAGCCCAATCAACCTATTAAATGGCTTAGCAACCTAACCTGCCCCAATGTGCTTATAAGAACCTATAAGAAAGATGATTGGCTGTTTAAGGCATGGGCGGCGAGAATCTGGGAGAACCAATAATTGATTATGAAAAAATGGGCCACAGCATCAGAGCCTACATGGTTGGCAAGGAAGTGGAGGTGGTGAAGGGTGGAACCACTATTGCAAGGACAAAGGATGCTATCCTTCTCCACGAGACAGGTCACAACCCGGTTTATTATTTTCCTTTAAAGGACGTCCGGAAAGGATGCCTTGAAGCTACAGGGACCAGGACAACCTGTCCATACAAAGGTGTGGCAAACTACTATAACATAAGGGTGGGTGAAGTAATATCAATCGATTCTGTATGGCAGTATGCTGATTCAAAGGAGGAATTCAGGGCAATCAGAGAATATGTGGCCTTCTATCCCAACACAATCGATCAAATAAACGTGGGCTGAACAATTCATTAAGGAAATAATCAGTCATAAGCAATGGAACTGATTATAACAATTTCAATATGGGCTTGACCTTATGAGTTTATTCTTTTAAGCGAATACCTGAATTATTCATGTAGCGGACCAAAACTCGAGATTTCTCTTAGTAAGCCAAAACTTAATCGTTGTACAGTTTATAGTACATGATGTAATACATCAAATAGAAATAATCGTAATACATTTAGTATTATGAAAAAGTCTGCCACAATCTCGGCTAAAATTTCGGAGGAAGAAAGGGATGAGATCAGGAAACTCAAATTGAATCCTACAGAAATCATTAAAAAGGCAGTGCAGGAAGAAATTAAGAGAGCCCGGAATGAAGAGTTGATTAAAAAAATGAAAGAAGTAAGGCCAATAATCTTGAAATTGAAGTTGGAGGAGATAGTGTCGGATATTCGGGAGGATCGGGAAAGATGAACCTTCTGGACGCTTCAGCAATCTTCAACCTCTTTCAGGGTGGTGAATACAAAGCACTCATTGCAGGCGCCACGATTCCTCTTGCAAGGTATGAAATAGGCAACATCCTTTGGAAAAATCACAAAATCAGAAAGAGGATCTCAAAAGATGAAGCGAAGGAATCCGGGGCTGTTATGTTTGAGTTACTTGATGCAATGGAACTTATCTCTCCAGCATTAGTTTCAACACTGAGTTTATCCCTGGAAGAGGGTTTGACATTCTACGATTCATCATATCTTGTTGCTGCCATTGAAAGTGGTTACGAGCTTGTCACAGACGATATAAAATTATATGGTATCGCGAATCTTATGGTTTCGGCACGGAAAAGTTCAGATCTAAAGTAATCCAGGTTCTATTTTTTACCTAATAAATAGCTACGTTCTACAAGATTTAAGACAGCGACTTAATGTTGGCCTTGGCAATGGTTACATTAACCTTGCAATTGCAATTCTAACATACAGATATAGCAGTATCTCGGCTAATCTCAAGTTATTCTTTTAAGCGAATATTATTAGATAAACACAGAAATAGGTGATTCTGCCAAATCTAAAACCAAAACTTCAACAATGAGCTCTAAAGAAAAGGTAATACCTTTGTGGGCGTCTCAATAGCCTAGTCCAACTTCTTCAAAGGCAACAGTTATATTGCTGTTATACATTTGTTATACAAGGTATATACATGGACTACACTACCATACAAATTAGCCGATCAACAAGAGAGAAACTGAATGGGCTAAGAACTTACAAAAGAATGACTTACGATGAGTTGCTGAATGCACTCATGTCACTGATACCTGAGGGAGATGAGGAAGGAGTTTACACTGAGGATTTTAGGGCTTCCCTGCTTAGAGGGCTCCTTGATGTGAAAGAGAAGAAAACCCACACCACGGAAGAAGTAAAGAAGCAGTTGGGAATCCAGTGACTGACTTTGAAGTTGAATATTCAGAGGAATCCCTTTTCCAGCTTCGGGCACTAGACATTCCTGTGGCCAGGAGAATTTTCCAGAAGATAGAAAGCACGAGAAGTGATCCGCACAGGTACTTTGTCAGATTAGTTGGCAGGAATGAGTACAAGCTGCGGATTGGCGACTACAGGGTGATTGCGAACATTGAGGAAAATAGGAAAGTCATCGTAGTTCTATCTCTAGGTCATAGAAGGAATATATGCAAGTGAAAAGGCCTTTTCCATCACATTTGCGAACATGTTAGTCAATTGCTTTCAATATAGGGTCTGTTATTGATTAGAATCAGCAGCCTCAGTGTTCAAACTGGGACAAATCTGTTCATCACAGACTAAAGAAAATATTCATTGATATGATCAATTTACGATGTAAATTACTAAAAAAAGAAAGGTAGGAGAGTATATTGGACCACAAGTCTCACTTATAGGCTTTTGTCCTCTATCTGAATATCCATTGAACCAGGTAAGCCCTTCTGTACTCTACCAGCTTTGTTATGTTGTGCAACAATTTCGTCGAATTCATTTTCTGGCATCCCTAGCTGATGTCCACAAGATTTGCATCTTAGTCTATGCTTCTCGAAGTCAATGAGCACTTTGTTTTGCGCAATTTTTGTGGGGCAATCACAATCGCAAATTGCCATACCACCTTTTACGAATGTACAATTTTCACACACATTACTATAATTAAAACAATAAATAATAAATTTTGTTGTAATTATTCGACAAAATTAGATATCAAGATAATCCCATTTGATGCATTTTGTTTAATTAAAATCGATAAGGCATTATTTTCATGACAATGGGATTATGGACTTGTGCAGCTATGTATAGAAGGAATTATTGTTAGCAAATTACAAGAGAGTATCGAAAGATTACTAGCATCATCATACTTATGTAATTCACTGCGTGTTAGTCGAGATTCGCTTAAATTCTTAAGCGAGTCCAATTGAAATGGAAGTCCCATTCCAAAATTCAATTAGCGAAAAAAGGCTTAATCCGGTGTTTCGGATTTAAAGACACGTGAAAATATGAGAATCCAAGGATATTAATGGGCTTGACCGGATTTGAACCGGTGACCTCCGCTGTGTGAGAGCGACGTCATAACCGCTAGACCACAAGCCCTGCAAGCCAGAATAATACAAAGGCTGTATTATTATTTTCCGCGGGCACTGACACTAGAAAATTTTTAGACAATCTATCACATGGTTGGAAAATGCCAAACCGTCTACGTGCCAGGGACCTACTGGACAGAAAACACCCCCTATCCCCCCTCTCAAATAGAGTCCTCATTACAATGGGCATTTTTGTCGCTTCCATACTTGTTGCCACAGCTGTGATCGAGATTTCAATGAATGTAACGTTCATCAATGCCTTCTATTACATCGCAATGGTTACCACAACAAACGGGGCCCCCTTTCCTCCATCTTCCCCCGCCATAACCCTCTTTACTTCCCTGTGGGCTTATTATTCTTTTATCCTGCTTGCAACAATTGTTGCATTTGCCTTTGGGCCGCTTGTGGGGCTTATCATCAGGGAAGGGGCTTCTTACCTTCACAGGGAAGAAGAGCACTTTGAGGCCGTCAGTTCAAGAAAAAAATGATTAGATCTCTTCCAGGAGCCTCTCCAGTATTGCAGCCCGAACCGGCATTTCATTTACATCAAGCACCTCCTGCTCGGAGTGGGCACCATCGCCCACGGCGCCAAGGCCATCAAGAACGGGGATCCCAAGGGCAGCACAGAAATTTCCGTCACTGCCTCCGCCTGCAGAAGTTTCCATGAGGTCCCTCTCGAATTCCATGCCGATCTTTTGTGCAAGGGCAAAAAGCCTGCCTGTCTCCTCTGTCTTGCGCATTGGGGGCCGGTTGACTCCCCCGCTCACCTCTATCTTCACCCTGCTGTCCTTCGGCCTGTAACTCCTGGCTTCCTTCATGATCCTATTGCCTTCTTCCACTGTAACGATCCTGAAGTCGACCTGCATGAAAGCTTCCCCGGGGATGACATTTCTTGCTGTTCCTCCCTTTATAGTTCCAACATTTACTGTTGTCTCAGCTTCTGGCCTGTTCAAACCCTGAAGGAACTGTACCATTCTTGCGGCCTCAGTTATGGCACTGGCCCCTTTTGATGGATCAAGCCCTGCATGTGAAGGCCTGCCGATGATCCTGATGTCAATATCCCCCACTCCTTTCCTTTCTGTCTTGAGGTTGCCGTTCAGGGATGGCTCAAGCACAAGGACAGCCTCAGATTCCTTTGCCATTCCTTCAATGAGCTTCCTTGAAGAGTCGCTTCCAACCTCCTCATCTGATGTTACAACAATTGTTACGGGCCTCCGTGGTTTTCCATGCTTCTCCAGAGCCTTGAGGGCCCAGACTCCCTGGACAATGCCAGCCTTCATGTCAAATATGCCGGGGCCACGGGCCATTTCGCCGTCTTCTGAAACTGAGAACGGTCTTTTCTTAATAGTCCCCTCAGGAAATACAGTGTCATAATGGGCAAGAATAAGTATTGGCTTCATGCTGGACTCCTGGTTGAACCTCACAAGCAGATTGTTTCCTGCATGCTGGTTTTCCAGAACCTTCACTTCGCAGGTGATGTTGTCCCGGAAGTAATCCTCAAGGAATTTCGCACACCTGTCAAGCAGGATCTTGCTCCCGGAAGGG
>JAJZLU010000013.1:4958-6467 GCA_021850545.1 Thermoplasmata archaeon
GTCCCCAATCATGCTGCCCTGGTGGTCAAACAGGTAGTCTGAAGCCTTCATGTATAGAATAATGCCATGGGTTTTATGAACTATTCTTTGAGGAACCAAAACTAATATCATGTGCCCTGTGAATGAGCCGAGTAAACATCTTAACCGAAAATTCCCCATGAATCCTATTTCTGTAAATGTATTGGGGCTTTATAGCCCCGGGAAAGCCTGTCTGCGGCTAATGAAATCTGAATTATACAGGCGTAAAACCTTATAACCTGTAGCTAATATGTATCCCGTCCCAGAAATTAGTATATGTGATTCATGAACATATATGACGACATGGGACTAAAACTCGTTTAGTCATGGGCCTCGGGTTAAGCATCTGGTGGGCCATCAGGCTATGACCTCCCGATCAGCGACAGACGAAAAATTCCCCATGGGTCAGTGGAACTATGAAACGTGAATAGTTCCCGTTAAACTGGGGAAAAGTCTACAAATAAGGAGACAAGATGGAACAGCAAGGTAAGGTTGGCAGAGTCCAGAGCGATGACCTGCAGTACGTTGTTAACGCAGTAACAAGCCAGCTTAATACCTATGACATACAGGCAAACCCCCTAAGCGTCAGGTTCTATTACTTCAACAGCGACAACCCCAACCTCTTTGAGGCATTTGACAAGATAAGGATCGAATTAATCCCGAAGGGCTACATTCCATACCTGTCCCAGAACGGGGAACACTTCCTTGAGGTTACGAGAAGGGTCAGGACAAAATATTCTGGAGTGTACGTGAATATCATAATGCTGGTCCTCACCCTGCTTTCCACAATCTATGTTGGCTCCACTTACGCCAGCTATTTCATCAAGCCAGGATCAAGTGAATTTCTCAGCCTGTTCTATGGGTTCATATTCTTTTCACTTCCCCTGATGCTCATTCTTGGCATACATGAGACGGGCCACTACATCGTTGCAAAGAGGCACAAGGTAAAGGCTTCTCTCCCATTCTTCATACCATTTCCCGTGACAATTGGAACCTTTGGAGCCTTTATATCCCTCAGGGATCCGGTGCCAAACAAGAGGGCAATGGTGGAGATTGGCATAGCTGGCCCACTTTTCGGCTTCCTGACCGCACTTCCGCTCCTCTTTGTTGCATCCTACCTGAGCCATGTGTTTGTCCCAATACCCAACGCCCCAACCACACTTGCCATCAACTTCCCAATAATATACACTCTCCTTCACCTCACAACATCGGCAAACCAGCCAGTATTCCCCATGGTGCTTGCAGTGTGGGTCGGGATGTTTGCAACAGCAATGAATCTCCTCCCGGTTGGCCAGCTTGACGGAGGGCATGTGGTAAGAGGGCTCTTCGGGAAGAAAGCATCCATCGTGGACTACATATTCGTTGCATTCCTGTTTGTAATTGGGTATTTCTACCAGGGATGGTGGCTGCTTGCCATATTTGTTGTTATTATGGGGCTGACGCACCCGCCTGCGCTTGACGATTATTCACCTATCAAGGGGAGGCAGATTG
>JAJZLU010000044.1:0-2632 GCA_021850545.1 Thermoplasmata archaeon
ACTTCTAGGATAGGATTACCAGAAACCAACAACCATGTAAAAGTATGCCAAACCGATGGAATGTATATCGAGGAGAATATTAGAAATAAGTCCCATATCACACAGATAAGACCTGCCTTCTCTTCAAACTCCATAACTCACCTCTGGGCCCTGAATCTTCTGTTTGGTGTCAGTGTCAGTGATATCGATGCCTCTTCCCTCTTGAAAATTAGGCCTCTCCTCGTAATCACGAGGTCCATCCTGAGCACCGGATTGGACTCATATTCAACGTAGCTGATGTCGGGATTCCGCTCCATAAACTCTCGTATGGCTGCTATCTGCCTCCGGTCCTCAAGCTCGTAACGGTTAACCGTATTATCGATAACCGTTTCCTGTAACCTTTCAATCGTGCCCTTCTTCTGCGGGGCTATTTCGTAATGCACGATCTCTTGCGGTACGCTTTCACCATAATCCGGTTCATTGTTGCTTACAACAACTCTCTGTTCCCTACTCGTTCTCATCATCTCCCTTGAAGAAAGCCAGCCATGTGTGGGCCTTAGCCAAGAGTTCTTCGCCCGTAAGACTATCCGGCTCTGCAGAGAGTATCTTTGACAATTGATGAGAAGGAAATTTTCCAACAAAGTTCCTTTTGAGTTCCAGAATAGAGACTCTCTTGCTATGCTGACTTTCCTGCATGAATTACTAATGAAATGCCAGGTATTGTATCGTTTTAGATACTTTGGAAAACAGGGCTACCAGAATTCCAGCCTTTCATACTTACAGGAAGGGCATTTCCATTTTACAGAAGTGAGTATTGTGTTGCTATCGTCCTCGGAAACGAATCTGTCATATTTCGGTATGATTTTACTATGGCCACAATTAGGACAGTCATAGGCAAGTTTGCATGTCCATTCTGGCTTCGATTCAACATACTGGTACAGGAAATATTTTGACTTCTGGGCTAACGTTTCGAGCAGTTCTGGTTTCCTGTTCGCCATACTAATATAGATGTTAAAAACGTCAACAAAAAGTGTTATCTGACCTGTTTCGCTGTTAACAAACCTTCGGAGAAAACCGTTATCCGTTAACTCTTTGACATGCTTATCCACAGTACGGTGGGACATTGTCAAACAATGTTCCCTGCTCTGGAATGCGAGGTATAAGTGGTTCGTGGAGACATCGTCTTTACTTTCGCATATGAAGTCTAAGATGAGTTTGCATCTGGCACAGTTGACTGCAAATTCTACAGGGTGTTCATCGCAAGGCAATGCCTCTAAAACGGCATTTTCATTATAGCCTTTCCGTTGGGTAGGACTGCCTGGAACTCGTATCCTTCGCCGAGGAGTCTCTCTATCTCGTTCATGGGAACGAGCCTCTGCTTCGAGCCATTGCTCGCCATTGCACCTGCAACCTTGTCCCTGAGAAGCTTCTGGAAATCATCGTTGCTTATCTCGGTTAGATCCATCTTGTCTATTTCGTCCGGTTTGTAGCCCACTGCGGATAGGAGTTGCTGCTGCAGATACAATCGGGCCTTGTCCTCTTCGAGCTCGCTGTATCTTGTTTCAAGGAACTTGGTGCTCTTTCTGTATGCCTCTCTCATCTCTTCTATCACGTCCGGAGGCAACCGCTTGTTTGTGCTGTATCTTGCCTCTATATCTCCTTTATGGCCCATGATGAACTGCCTCCAGGGATGGGATATCAGGCCCTTCGCTTCTGCTATATCCAATGCGGTTGAGAAGTATGCTCTCAGGACATAGGGGCGCATCTTCAGTCCTGAGTTCTCTATTGCTTCCCGTATATCCCTTGTTACAAGGGTGGTGCGCAAGAAGTCGTTCTTCTTTACTCCTCGGACATCGAACTGCAGTAATGGGGATTCGTATGTCAGATCCTCTCCCTGCTTTCTACGCTCCTCCAGATATTCCTTGATATATGTTGAGCCCTCCTCTCCAATAAACGAGAAATACTGGTGCCTCGCTTTGCTAAGCTTGTTCTTGACCACGATCATCGCTGGCGTCTTGTCGAACTGGATTTCCTCTGATATCCTCAGGTCTTTGATGTCTCCAAGTCTGAGGCCGTCGGTGCCCTCGTAATCTCCCAAGGATTCTGGTCGTAGGCCTGAGAATGCCATGATTGCTATTGCAACCCTGCCTCTTGAGGTTGCTTTCCTGAGTATTCTGGCAAGCTCATCCTTGCTTGGCACTCGTTCGTTAACGATTGTCGGTGTTTCGTTTTCTCCTGATATGTTAACGGTTAACTGCAAACTGATACCGTTAAACTTCAACCATGACAAAATGACTTTCTTGAACCTCGCTATGTATGATCCTGCCTTACCCTCTTTCTCCATCTTCCTGACAAAATCCGTGAATTCGTACCTGAAATCCTTCTCATCTGCCCCTGCCTTTTTCAGGATTTCTTTTGGGTTTGTCTGGGTGAGTTCGCAATAATGCCCCAGGTTTCTCAATGCCACTGTTGCAGTAAGAACTGACTTTGCCCTGAGATTCTCAAACCATCTTCGCACGTCATCGTCAAGAAGCAGTTCCTGGTACTTTGGCTGCATGGTCATGAGAACATAACGAGTGCCGAGATAAAAAGTATTCGATTAATAAATTAAATGGACCGGTCGGGATTTGAACCCGAGGCCTCCTGCTTGCAA
>JAJZLU010000044.1:2642-102893 GCA_021850545.1 Thermoplasmata archaeon
TCGTTATATACAATTCTTATGTAATCTGACAAGTTTTGACAGGTAGAGTTGGCTTTGGTTTTATTGCCAGAATCAACTAGTGGACCGGTCGGGATTTGAACCCGAGGCCTCCTGCTTGCAAAGCAGGCGATCTACCGCTGATCTACCGGCCCTTACCATGCTGGGTAAAGGGAATCTGTTCTATGGTATTAATTTTTCACGGCGCCTTTCCACTGTAAAGGCAATTTTATTGAAGGGCTTAATATTCGGGGATCGGCACACATAGTTTTTTAATCCAAAAGTGGAATCCCATTAGAATATGTTTCTTGTGAAGCTTGGTGGCAGTGTCATAACAGTGAAAAGCAGATACCGTTACTACAGGCCCAAGGCTGTGCAGGAAATAATAAGGGAACTGAAGAGGAAGGGCGAACCGTTTGCCCTTGTGCATGGAGGAGGCTCATTCGGCCACATAAAGGCAAAGGAATACGGCATACCGGGGGAGATTACCGAAAAGAGGAAAGTAGGGTATTCTGTTATACACAGGGACATGGTCGATCTCAACCAGAGGATTGTCAATTCACTCATAGATTCAGGGATCAATGGAGTTGGCATGCCTCCATCAGTATTCAATGGTAACCTTGAGAAGATATCACAATCCATGATTGATCACATGGAAGCAGGCCTTTCCCCCATATCCTTTGGTGACGTTTATATAAACTCTCAGGAGAGCAGGTTCGAAATTGTTTCAGGAGATGACCTGATGCTTTCGCTTGCGGAGAAGATCAGGCCATCAGAAGTGTATTTTCTGACGGATGTAGACGGTATTTACGACAAAAATCCCAAGAAGCACAGGGATGCGGTTCTCCTGAAGGAATTAAGTGACAGCGCCACATACGAGCATGTTGGAACAGATGTCACAGGTGGAATGCTGAAGAAAGCCAATACTGTGAAGGATATTGCCAAGCTGGGAGCCACAGTTTATGTGCTAAATGGCAATGTTCCATCCAGGCTGAACGAGGCAGGGTCAAAAGATTTCATTGGAACAGTGGTTAAATGATTGAGAACAGAAAGGAAGAGCATATACGAATAGCTGAAAATGAAAAGGTTGAAACAGACCACAACTACTGGGACGACATACAGGTATTGCATCAGGCCATACCTCAGATAGATTTTGACTCAATAGACACAAGGGCCAGGTTCATTAGCCACGAAATAGCCAATCCGATGATCATTTCATCCATGACCGGCGGCACAGACCTTGCAAAGAAGATAAATTACAACCTTGCAACAGCTGCGGAAAAGTTTGGCCTTCCAATGGGCGTGGGCAGCATGAGGGCTGCTGTGGAGAGGAAAGAACTTTCGGACACATTCTCAATCATACTTGAAAGGAAGGTCCCGGTCAGGATTGCCAACGTGGGCGCCCCCCAACTAATCAACCAGGGGAAGAGGGCATTCACAGACAAGGACATTGAATATATTTTCAACCTCATTGATGCGAACTATCTTATTGTCCACTTCAACTTCCTCCAGGAAATGGTCCAGCCCGAGGGCGACAGGAACGCCAAGGGCATCATGAAAAGGCTGCAGGATGTTGCATCCAGCTACCCGGTCATAGCAAAGGAAACTGGGAACGGTTTTTCCAGGGAAGCAGCAATCCAGCTCAGGGATGCCGGCGTAAGGGCCATAGACGTCGGCGGCCTTGGCGGAACATCCTTTGCTGCAATCGAATATTACAGGGCAAAAAAGGCTGGCGACGAGGAGAAAATGAGGGCAGGGCAGTCGTTCTGGAACTGGGGAATCCCCGCACCAGCCTCCGTGAAGTATTCAATGGTGGGCATCCCTGTCATCGGGAGTGGCGGCCTTAGAAATGGCCTCGATCTCTTCAAGGCGATCCTCATGGGCGCTGATGCAGGAGGGTTTGCAAGAACCCTGCTCAAGGGTGCAGACAGTTCCCCTGAGCAGATACAGAAAGAAATCTCTTACATACTTAGGGATTTCAAGATTGCAATGTTCCTGTCCGGTGCAAAGAACCTCAAGGAACTCAGGAACGCAAGGTACTTTGTAAGGGAGCCCCTGAAAGCATGGCTTGATGTTTATGACTGATGAAAATATTGATGAGGAAGCACCAAGGGAATTCCAGACAGAGACACCATGCCCGTCATGCGGCCAGAAGCTTTTCTTCATATTCTACAGGACAAAGGTCAACTATGAGGAGGCAGTTGAAATCGAGACCTTCTTTTGCAAGAAATGCCTCTACAAATCTTCACAGATCAGGCCACTTGAAAGGGAAGCCCCCAAGAAGCTGGTCCTTGAGGTGAGGAACCATGATGACCTCAGAACAATACTTTACAGGTCTCCAGAAGCTAGGATTGAAATTCCTGAACTGGAAGCAGACATCAACCCTGGGGAAATTTCCACTGGGGAAATAACAACCATTGAGGGGATACTCACGAGGCTGCTGGAAAAACTTGACCTTTTTGACGAGGAGGATGTCGATATTGGCAGGCTGAACGAAGTCAAGTCACACATAAAGGCCATCATTGATGGAAGCGGTGAACGGTTCACATTTGTCATGGACGACCCTCTCGGGAAGAGCAGGATAAACAGCAGCAGAGTAATAGTGCTGCACAAGTCTGATGACTAGGGCAAATTCCTCCAGGGGTCAATGAGCCTCATCAACGGACATGCATCTTTTATATAGCCCACAACAATGATCCGTCGGTGCAATAAGCATGGCATTCGACTATACTCACGCACTCTTGGCAATCGCAGCTTCAATTTCAATAGCTGGAGGTCTCATTGGTACCGGCATGGCCCAGCAGGGCATTGGAGCGGCAGGTATGGGAATAATTGCGGAAAAACCTGAAAAGTTTGGGCAGGTTCTCGTATTCTTTGTGATTCCGGAGACGCTTTGGATTATTGGATTCGTTCTAGGTATTATCCTACTCCTGGGGATTCTCTGAAGATAGATCATGTCTCTTGAGGAAATACTTAAGGATATCGAGCTTCGCGGAAAGCAGGAACTGGATGAGCTTAGGCTCTATTATGGAAAGAAGTTAGAAGATCTACAGGCGAGGCAGGAACGCACCCTCAATGCTCAGACCGAGAAAATTAGGAAGAGCACTGATGAGGAGAAGAGGACTGCCGAAAGGACCATAATCAGTTCCGCAGAAATGGAAGCCCTTAATATTCTCAGGAGCAGGGAGGGTTCGCTTGTGGAGGAAGCCGCAGCAAAGGCTGAGCTTTATCTCAAGAACATGAGGGACCGCAAAGATTATCCAGAAATACTTGCCAAAATGGTTGAAATATCTAAAAAAACACTGGGAACGGATTGCAGGATAATTGCCTCCAAGGAGGATTCCTCAAAGATTTCCGCTGGTGGGGGAAAGATCTTTGTGAAGGAAGTTGATCCCTATGGCGGCATAAAGGCAGAATCTGCGGATGGCACCAGGGAACTGGATCTCACAGTGAAGGCCATTGTTTCAGAGCTGAGGGAAAGAATCGTTTCACAATTCTACCAGCACTTAGGGGAGTAGGTTATGGACCCGACGTACACGGGGGCTTACGGAAGGATAAAAGTTTATGAGACAGAGTTTCTCTCTGAAGACCTTCTTAGGAGACTTGCTGACTCCGCCAATGTTGAGGAAATATCCTCCCTGCTTTACACTACTTTCTACAGGGAAGACATGGATTTGTTCTCAGCACTCCACAAGGGCGTTGACCTCCTGAACATGGCGGTAAACCACAGGATCATCTCGAGAAACAGGATATCACTTTTTGCCGCTCCCACTCCAGGAAGGGAAACCATCAGGGCTTACCTTTCAAAGTGGGATATTGAGAACATTAAATCAATCATATCTTCAAAGTACATGGGTTATGAGATAAAGGAGTCTGAAAACTTCCTCATAAGTTTCAGGGACGTCCCAATGGGAATTTTCGGCGGAGCCATGACCCATGATGACTTCAAGAACCTTCTCGCCCTTGGCTCAATAGACGAGGTTGTAAACCGGCTTTCCAATTACGGATACGGACAGGATCTCCTTCAGTATATGGACAGGTACAGGAAGAGCGGAGACATTGCCATTCTTCTGGCAGCACTTGACAGCCAGTATTATTCCAGGCTGCATAATTCACTGAAATTCTACAATGGTGATGAGGGGCCCCTGAGGAGATTCATCAACGAGGAAATCGATGTCAGGAACATAATGGTCATTCTCAAAGGCGTGGACATGTCAGTGGAATATGAAAGGCTCAAGGATGCCCTCATACCTATGGGAAACATCTCACTTGCAGCCCTCCAGGAGATTTATTCATCCGGGATCCTCGAGCAGTCTGTTGAGAAACTGAAGGCCTACTATCCTGGCCTGGAGGAGGCAATGAAGGAATTCTACCAGGACAGAAGGCTGGAAGTATTTGAGAGCCTCATGAGGGCAGAACTATACAGGAAATACATGTCCATATTTTCGCAACAGTCACTTTCCGTGGGTTCTACGTTCAATTTCATAATGCGTGCTGAGAGGGAAAGGGAGCGCCTGAGGTCTATCGTGTTCGGGAAATTCTATGGGCTCTCCCCGGAGAGCGTGAGGGCTATGGCCTCGCTTTAGGTGTGATATATGGCTGCAGTCAGTGAAAAAGTTGGAAGCATTGCGATCATAGCAGAAAGAGAGCTTGTGCTGGGATTCAGGCTTATTGGTGTTGAGCATTCCTATATCGCGGAGAAGGAAGAGGGTGTGAAAAAACTGTATGATCTCCTTGCAGAGAAGAAATACTCCCTTATCATGGTCTCAGAAAGCATCAAGCCGCACATGGATAGCAAGACCCTAAGATTCATTGAAACCTCAACTGATCCTGTCGTGGTCTTCATACCGTTGCCTGGCGGAGAGGATCTGGAATCGGTCAATGCACTGGCAAAGAGGGTGCTTGGAGTGGACATCGGCGGCCAGCAGGCTTCAAATGCTGGAAAGGAAAAAAGAGCAGGAGCGGCCTGAACATGGAAAAGAATCATTCGGGCTTTGAAAAGGAAATATTCAGGATAAAAGTAGATGAGGAATCAGCTACATTCATTCAGGCAATTGGGAAAATCGGAAATCAGTTTAGTTTAGGGGTTTAAAGATGGGAATAATAGTTAGGATATCTGGTCCAGTGGTAATAGCAGAAGACGTTGAAAATGCCAAGATGTTTGACGTGGTAAGGGTCGGGGAACTGGGTCTAGTAGGGGAAATAATCAGGATCATTGGCAACAGGTCAACCATCCAGGTTTATGAAGATACAAGCGGCATCAGGCCTGGCGAAAAGGTGGAAAACACAAGCAGGCCACTATCAGTTGACCTTGGGCCTGGTTTGCTCACCTCCATCTATGATGGGATACAGAGGCCTCTAGATGTGATCCGGGCTAAAACAGGTGATTTCATACAGAGAGGATTTACCGCTTCACCACTTAACGAGGAAAAGGCATGGGACTTCAAGCCCAAGGCCAAGAAGGGCGATGAGGTTGTTCCAGGGCAGATTATAGGAACAGTTCCTGAGACTGGAATCATCGAGCACAGGGTGATGGTTCCCTATGGCGTATCCGGAAAGATCTCTGAAATCAAAGAAGGGAAATTCAAGGTCTCTGATGCCATAGCAACTATCGATACCGGCTCTTCAAAGGTTGAAGTTAAACTCAAGCAGGAATGGCCGGTGCGAATTCCAAGGAAAGTCCAGAGAAAGCTTCCTCCAGAACTACCCCTTATCACAGGGCAGAGAGTCATCGACACATTCTTCCCCGTGGCGAAAGGCGGCACTGTTGCGGTTCCGGGGCCCTTCGGGTCCGGGAAATGTGTAACAGGGGACACCCCAGTGCTTCTCGGGGACGGAACAATCAGGGAAATCAGGGAGATATATGAGGAAGGCTTGAAAACCGGACTCCGCATGGTACTGAAAAACGAAGAATACGTCGCACTACAAAAGCCCATTGAACTCTTTTCTTTCCACGAGGGTAAAATCCAGAAGAGTCTCTCATCCACGCTTTACAGGGGCAAATCAGACTCCATCATCAATGTAAGGACGAGAACCGGCAGGAAAGCGAGAATAACTCCTGTACACAAGCTGTTCAAATTATCAGATACTGGCGAGATAGTGGAAACTGAGGCCAGGTCACTTTCTGTAGGCGACTATATAGTCTCTGCCAAGGCAACTGAAGTGAATTCCAGGAACCAGCCAATAGACATATACAAGCTGGGCGAAGCAAGAGTCCTTGATGAAGATATCAGGGAGGAAGTTGCAGGATTGCTCAAACTTTCATATCTTAAGGGCATAGACATTCCCATTCCATCATCTGCAAAGCATAGCCTTTCAAGATCTGAAAAAAGGCTTACCCCCCGCCTTAAGTGGGTAAAGGAAATCTATTCCAGCATGGGTAGAACCCTACCCCGGCCAAAACTTCTGGGCGGTGACCGCAGCAGCAATCCGGTGCAGATACCGGAAACTGTCAGCGAAGAACTGGCGGAATTCCTTGGCTATTACATTTCCGAAGGATACATACGCGGAAATGGCACAGTGGTCTTTACCAACAGCGACGAGGTGTTGCTTGAGAGATTCACCTCACTGGCAAAGGAGCTGTTCTCAATCAATGGCATCAGGGAAATTCAGGAAGGGAAGGTGGCCAACGTTCTGCTTCACAGCAGAGTCCTTGTTCAATTCCTGGAGTCCATAGACACCGGAAAAGATGCCTCCACTAAGAAGATTCCAGACATCATTATGAGGTCAAGCAACTCTGCAGTTTCCTCATTGCTCACAGCTTATTATATCGGAGACGGATCTTTCTCCAAGAACAGTGTTGAGTTCTCCACAGCGAGCAAATGGCTGGCAATACAGATTTCCTATCTTCTGACTAGATTCGGAATACTGAACACCAAAAGCGTGAAAAGGGTCAACGGAAAGGATTACCAGAGGATTTACGTCAGGGGAAAACTGAACATAGGCAAGCTCCATGATGTCCTGCTTCCGGGCCACGGCAAGATAGAAAAGATGAATTTATACGCCAATTCAAAAGGATCAACATACAACTCCATTGATATAGTCCCAACTTCGGCCGAATATATTGAATCACTTTACAGAAAACACACCAGTTATTCAGAATTGCTGGGCAAGGGAATTGAGATCTTCAACTACACAGGTAACAACGAACACATGGGTGCTGACACATTCAGGAAATTCTCAAATGTTATCGGGGGCTCTTTGAATGAACAGGCTCTGGAGGAGCCAATCGTTCAACTTTCTGATGCACTTGACTACATATATTTTGACAGGATAGTTTCCCTGGAAGAAGAGATTGGGCCCTTCGACGTCTATGATGTTACGGTTCCTGACTCCAGCATGAATTTTGTGGGGGGAAACGGTGGAATAATCCTTCACAACACTGTTGTGCAGCACCAGTTGTCAAAATGGGCAGATAGTGATATTGTCGTTTATGTAGGATGTGGCGAAAGAGGGAATGAAATGACTGAGATCCTGACATCTTTCCCTGAACTTACTGATCCTAAGTCCGGAAAACCACTCATGGAGAGGACCGTGCTTATTGCAAACACCTCCAACATGCCTGTTGCCGCCAGGGAAGCCAGCATTTACACTGGAATCACAATAGCAGAATACTACAGGGATATGGGGTACAACGTTGCGCTGATGGCTGACAGCACATCCAGATGGGCCGAGGCTCTGAGGGAAATATCAGGAAGGCTTGAGGAAATGCCAGGGGAAGAAGGTTATCCTGCCTATCTGGGCAGAAGGCTTTCGGAATTCTATGAGAGATCAGGAAATGCGATCGTAGTCTCCGACAACCAGAGGAACGGTTCAATCACAATTGTTGGTGCAGTGTCGCCACCTGGTGGAGACACATCCGAGCCGGTTTCACAGAATACCCTGAGGGTTACGAGGGTATTCTGGGCACTTGATTCCTCACTTGCATCAAGGAGGCACTTCCCGTCTATCAACTGGCTCAACAGCTACTCGCTTTACCAGGACGACCTCAGGAAATGGTTCGAAGAAAACGTGACCAAGAACTGGGGTGAACTCTACGACGAAGCCATGGGGATACTCCAGAAGGAAGCAGAACTGCAGGAGGTTGTCCAGCTTGTTGGTTATGATGCCCTGCCCGAGAGGGAGAAGAACACCCTTGACATTGCGAGGATGATCAGGGAGGATTTCCTTCAGCAGAGTGCATTTGATGAAGTGGACCAGTACTGCTCCATAGGGAAGCAGTACAGGATGCTCAATGCAATACTCACCCTTGGCAGGGAACAGTCCAGTGCCCTGGACAAGGGAATGCAGATGGCACAGATTCAGGGAATAGGCGCAAGATCAAGGATATCCAGGATGAAGGAAGTCAAGGAAGAAGAATTCCAGGCTTACTATGATTCTGTAATGTCAGAAATGAAGGACCAGATCGGGAAGCTTCTGGAGGTGCAGTAAATGCCGCAGGTAAGCTACAAAACAGTTTCACAGATTTCCGGGCCGCTTGTATTCGTGGAGAAGATAGACAACGCCGCATACAACGAGCTCGTTGAGATCACGCTTGAGAACGGGGAAAAGAGGACAGGCCAGGTGCTTGACACAGGAAGGGGCCTGGCAGTAGTCCAGGTGTTCGGCCAGACTTCAGGCATGGATGTTAAGGGCACAAAGGTAAAGTTCCTTGGCAACACTGCAAGGGTTTCAGTTTCAGACGACATGTTGGGGCGGATATTCAACGGGCTTGGCGAGCCAATAGACAACCTTTCGCCCATTGCTAGCAAGGAGAGGGTCGAGATTGTGGGAAACGCTATCAACCCATACTCCAGGGAAGAGCCATCAGAATTCATTGAGACCGGCATATCCACAATCGACGGAATGAACACGCTCGTGAGGGGACAGAAACTTCCCATATTCTCAGGCTCTGGGCTTGCGCATAACAGGCTTGCAGCACAGATTGCAAGGCAGGCAAAGGTTCTTGGCAGCGATGAGAACTTCGCTGTGATATTCGGTGCTATGGGTATCACAAGTGAGGAAGCAAACTACTTCGTGAATGAATTCACCAAAACCGGTGCAATCTCAAGGTCAGTCCTGTTCCTTAACCTTTCATCCGATCCGAGCATGGAGAGGATCATCCTCCCAAAGGTCGCACTTACAACAGCTGAATACCTTGCATATGAGAAGGAAATGCACATTCTGGTTATCCTTTCAGACATGACCAACTACTGCGAAGCCCTGAGGGAAATATCATCAGCGAGGGAGGAAGTCCCCGGAAGGAGAGGCTTCCCCGGGTACATGTACACCGATCTTTCCACCATATACGAGAGGGCAGGAAAGATCAGGGGCAAGAACGGCTCCATCACTCAGATTCCAATACTCACCATGCCAGGTGACGATATCACGAACCCCATACCTGACCTTACAGGATACATTACAGAGGGTCAGATAGTGCTGAGCAGGGACCTCCAGAGGAAGGGAATATATCCCCCTGTAGATGTTCTGCCTTCGCTGTCTAGGCTCATGAACCAGGGAATCGGTAAGGGCAGGACAAGAGAGGACCACAGGGGAGTGGCAGACCAGCTGTACGCAGCCTATGCAAACGGAAAGGATCTAAGGTCGCTCAGTGCAATCGTAGGTGAAGAAGCCCTCGGCGCAAATGACAGGATGTACCTCAAATTCGCGGATGAGTTTGAGAAGAGGTACGTGAACCAGGGCATATACGAGGACAGGTCCATTGAAGACACGCTGGGGATCAGCTACGACCTCATGTCAATGCTTCCTGAAGGGGACATGAAGAGGCTGAAGACAGACTTCATAAAGAAATACGGAAAGTGGAACAAGGAGGAGTAATGGCACAGACTGAGCTGAAACCCACAAGGATTGAACTCATTCGCACCAGGAGAAGGATAAAGTTGGCCAAGAGAGGGCTTGATCTCCTGAAGATGAAGAGGTCATCCCTAGTAATGGAGTTCTTCAACATCAGCAGAAGTGTCAAGGGACTCAGGGAGAATCTTAGGTCTGATATAGGGGACGCACTGGATACCCTGAAGGCGGCCGAAATCATATCAGGAACCATGAACCTGGAGAGGATCGCGTACATGTCAGCAGATTCTACCGTAGGAGTGAACCTGAAGAATGTCATGGGGGTCAGGATCCCGGAACTGAGCAGGAACTACAACCAGACTATCCTGTCAAACCAGTACAGGGCCATATCTGTCCCCACAGCGGTCAATGACGCAATAAAGAAGTTTGAAAATATTTACACCCAGATAGTGGAGATTGCAGAGAAGGAAAACTCCATGCGGAAGCTTCTCCATGAAATAGACAAGACCAAGAGGCGCTCCAACGCCATCGAGAACATACTTATTCCGCAGCTCACTTATTCAGCTAAGATCATCAGGATGAGGCTGGATGAGATCGAGAGGGACATGTTCACCACACTGAAAATGGTAAAGAGGAAGATTAACAGGAAATCCCAGGAGGCAGTTGCCTGATGAAGTTCTGGAAGCAGCAGCTGAAGCTGGACAGGAACAGGGTATTCACGAGGGAGGAGCTCTTGAGAAACAGGAATCTCAGGAGGTTCAAGAAGCTGAGGACTTTCTTCCTGCTCTTCAATCCCATGGTGTCCATTGTGCTGCTTTCAATGCTCTTTACAGGGGTGATCTGAAATGGAAGATCTTGAAACACTTAAGGTAATCAAGGAAAAGGAAAACTCAATCAACAACGAAGTCGCACTTCTCAAGAACGAGAAAGATAAACAGCTTCAGGAAATGGAAGCCCAGTTTGCATTGAAGGTGAAAGAAAACGAGGAAAATCTCAGGCTCCAGGCTGCAAAGGAAGTTGCCGATGTCACTGGCAAGGCTAAGTCCAGGGCGGAGAGCATGGTTCTTTCAAGCAGGGAAAAAGCTGACAGGCTGAAGCTGAAACTATCAGACAGGGAAATAGAGAAGATTGCTTCTGATCTGCTGAAATCCTATCTAGAGGGTATGTAATGGCACTGATGCCGGAGAAGATGCTGAGAGTAAGGATCATCGGATCCAACATGCGCAAGGACCACATCATTACCGCGCTCCATGACGCAGGGGTCATACAGCTTGAAAATGTTGAACCCGATCTCACAAGGGCCATGGGCCAGGCAAAACCCGGCGAACTGTACAGGAAAGTGAACAGGTACCTCCAGATATACAGGGGATACGAGAACATACTTCCCCACCTTCCTGTGAAAAACACCAGGGCATTCGGAAGCATGGATGAGCTCCTTTCAGAGGCTTCAAAAATCGATCTCGAGGAAGAGCTGAAAGTGCTCAAGTCCAGGGAGTCGGACCTCCTGTCGGAAATAAAGGAGATAAACAACAGGCTGGAGGCTGTGGGCTCCCTGATGGGCCTTGATTATGACCTTTCAATTTTCAACGGATCGGCCATCTCATCATACATCGCAAATGGCTTTGAGGACGGGGACGCGGTTTCCGTTATCAGGGAAAAGCTTCCCGAAGCAACCGTTTTCAAGCTTCCCAACCAGTCCGTGGTTGTCACAATTCCGGCAAGGAAGGATGCAGAACTTGCCAGGGTGGCTTCAGAACTTAAGTTCTCCATATCGCACATTCCTGAGATGTCGGGAAAACCTGAGGAATACAGCAGTGCCATGAAGGAAAGGCTTTCCGCAAAGACTAAAGACCTTGATGGGGTCCACAGTGAACTCAGGGAACTTTCTGAGCAGTATTATGAGCCTATCGCCCAGATCAGGGAACAGCTTGAGATCGAAAACAGGAAACTTGAGGTATCAGACAAGCTTGCCTCAACCCAGGATTCTTTCGCACTTGAAGGCTGGGTTCCCCAGAAACACTACCAGTCAATGGTGTCTCTGGTGAACGGCGCGGCCGAAAACAGCGTAATCATAAAGACCATTGAGACAAAGGAGGATCCGCCCACGCTTCTCTCAAACCCAAAAAGGTTCAGGGTCTTTGAGTTCTTCATCAATTTCTATTCGCTTCCCAAGGAGTTTGAGTTTGATCCCACCATGATTTTCGGCTTCATCTTCCCGTTCTTCTTCGGCCTCATGGTGGGAGACTGGGGTTACGGGCTTGTAATCCTTGCAGGCGCAATATGGATGAAGAGAAAGCTGACAACTCCGGGAGCCAAAACCATCCTTCCAAAGGGACTTACCAATTTCGCAATGACAGTCTTCGGACGGAACGCGCTTCTGGTTTTGGCCAGGACACTGGTACCAGGCGCACTTGTAGCCATAGTGGTGGGACTGCTTTTCAACGGTTTCTTCGGCTTTCCGCTTCTTCCTGTAACAGTGTTTGAAGTGGCTCCCAAGTTCACGGCTAGCATCATGGGATTCCCCCCTCAGCCATCAATCGTGCTTTTCCATCTTACGCTGGTGATACCCAAACTCCTCCTCTTCACGGGATACATCGGGCTTGCAATGGTATCATTCGGGCTTGTGCTGGGCCTGGCGAACGAGGCGAGGCGCAAGCACTGGAAGGGAGTCGGTGCAAAGGTCGGATGGCTCCTCATGGCCTGGGGAATCGCAATGTTCGGCCTGAACCTGATCCAGCATTCCAGCAATTTCTCATTCAGCCTTGCCACAAATCCGGTTGCTCCTATTTCCCTAGCTGGATTCATAGTGGGATTGGTGATAATGGCAGTCTCAGAGGGCACCGGCGGGCTGATAGAAATACCCTCAATCATCAGCCATATCCTTTCATACACCAGGATTCTGGGTATACTGCTTGCTGCAGTGTACCTGTCATATGTGCTTGACCTCATATTCCTCAAGGGGGTATCCAAGAGCCCTGCATTTGCCGCAATTGGGATACTTGTCCTCATTCTTGGGCAGCTTTTCACAATAGGCATAGCAATACTTGAGCCAGGAATACAGGGCGCAAGGCTTATTTATGTGGAATTTTTCTCAAAATTCTATTACGGGAATGGAAAGATATTCAGGCCATTCAAGACCACAAGAAAATACACCACGCCAAAATTCAGCCTGGAACCAGCCAAGAAGTAAGATTATCCGGGCGAACCCACCCTTTTTCCATTTCCTAGTTTCATATACTTTCTAAGGGCTATTACTGTCCAAGCCGCTTCTATTACACCAAAGGGCCAGGTTCCTGAAAGAAATCCGTAAGCTGAGGATCCAATGCAGGTAAGCCCGAACAGAAGCGTATAAATCCGGGACTTAGGCTCCAGCGCATAGAATGCCATCATGACTGCCAGGTCAATGGCGCCAAGGATATTGAGAATGGAAAGCGGTTCCATGGCTGAGAATTAAAAACTAATTTAAGAATGCAGGGATTGCAAATGGATCCCATTGGAACCTGAAAAGATGGCGGCCATAGCAGACAGGATTGCTGCAGGAATTACTCCAAGGAAGTTTCCTGATGATTACGCTGAACCTGATCCCCACGGAGAGACAACACACATCCCCCGGGGAAAGGAAGTGAGCATGTACAGGGAACTCGAAGGAGTCTTTGTCATGATCGATGGGGACAGGCTGTTCTTCAACCAGCCTGCTTTCGCCAAATTCATATTCTATTGCGCCAAAGCCGGGGTTACTGAGGTTGCTGTTCCCGATGCAAAGGTGGCGAAGAAGGCCGTGAAAGGGTTGGAGCAGGAGATCGGCACAGTCACTTACAAAATAGAAAGCGAACTTGAAAACCTGAATCTACAGGAAGAAGAAAAGAGGTTAATTTTCCAGGCAGCTCTTGACAGGCTGGGTCTTGGCTACTACTCTGAAATTGTATCTAGGGAAGAGCTCTGGTAGGCTGCAGAACAGCCTCACCGTTCAGTAACTTTTCCAGCGCTGGCCCAGTTCCTTTGGCCTTTGTGGGGGTATTTGGGTTCCTCCCGATTGCCTCAAACTATTCTTAAGCACTCTCTACAAATATCTAAAAATACCACTACAGAATGCAATTCTAAGGAAATAGAGTGAAATAAATGGCAAAAAGAATAGTTGTAGCCATAACAGGTTCAACTGGAGCTGTTTACGGCTACAGGATGCTTCTTGCAGCAAGTAAGGTTAAGGGCCTGGAAACCCATGTGATTATTTCCGAAGGCGCCACAAAGACCATAAAGCTTGAAACAGGCATGGAAGCAAGCGAGCTTGAAAAGCTTGCATTCAGGGTATATGACGAGTTTGATTTCACAGCCAATATAGCAAGTGGCTCATTCATCACCTCCGGTATGGTTGTGGCCCCATGTTCAATGAAGACCCTGTCATCAATCGCAATGGGTTTCGAGCATAATCTGGTCTCGAGGGCAGGCATGGTTACGCTTAAGGAGAAGAGGCCGCTCATACTTCTGGCAAGAGAGACTCCGCTAAACCTAATTCACCTGAGGAACATGGTGCAGGTTACCGAGGCAGGAGGCACAATCATGCCACCACTGCCCCCGTTATACTTCGGGGAGAAGGACATAACAAAGCTGGTTGATCTAACTGTTGGCAGGGTGCTGAATATGCTTGGAGTAGAAACCGGCCTGA
Organism: Thermoplasmata archaeon; assembly: GCA_021850545.1. Classification (GTDB taxonomy): domain Archaea; phylum Thermoplasmatota; class Thermoplasmata; order Thermoplasmatales; family Thermoplasmataceae; genus JAJZOM01. The sequence goes on from JAJZLU010000044.1 coordinate 17,092, forward strand.
TGAGGGAATGGGGCTCTGAAGGCAACTCGCCAGAACTGGATTGATGCCCATTTGCTCTTTTATCTATAAGGGAAAATTTTCTAGACAATGTGACGAAGTTTTCCATAAGCTGAGAAACGAATCCACCGCCATTTTTGCACAGTAAGCTTTTGGGCGAAATAGCTGCAAACATCAAAGTTACCAGAGCATGAAAAACATTGGCAGATTAGGGGGTCATCTATTCAGGGCTGGAGCCTCTCAATATGTGCCTTTAGCATCCCAAAGGAATGCTGGTAATGATCCCTGACATGCTCCTCCTGGAATCTCAGGTCAGAAATGAGCGGGGATTTCTCAGAATAGTCCATGGATACGTCAACAATGGATGCTGAATAAAGCGCTTCGTCATTCTCTTCCCAGGAATTGACCCTCTTTGCATTGAGGACAATGTACAGAACAGATGGAAGATCCTGGAAAATGAGAGTGCATCTCCCCCTGCTCCTCAGAAGGACCTGTGATCTTGATTTCCTGTACACAAGAAGGAAGATTTTCTCATGGTTCTGCGCCACCACCTGGTAGGGCGAAAGAAGTGCGACGTGCGGAAATTCATTCTGGTCTACGGTCAGCAGGAATACAACACTGTTCTCCCTGTTTTCCCTCGAAAAAATAAGTTTTTCCAATACATTGTCAGGCAAACTGGCGCCAATTGAAGTTGACATGCCTTTGGATTTTCCTGAGGTTAAAATGTTTTGTTGGTATGCAAAATTTGGTATTGGGCTTAGGTTCATTCCTCAAATTCAATGGGAAGCTGTTCGCTTATCCATCTCTGCATGCCGCCTAAAACATTTGCAACATTGAGCCCATTATCGGCAAGGAAAAGGGCCGCAATCTCGCTCCTGTTTCCGTGGGCGCATACTATGGCATACCTGTCGCTCTTGTTGAACTCATCCAGCCTGGAGGGTAGCTCGTTCATGGGAATCTTCAAACTGTTCTTTATGGTTCCAGACTGCCATTCGTAAGGTTCCCTGACATCAATGACAGTATACCTGTCAAACTCCCTGTAAAGGTCATCGGGCGCCATTTCGCCGACGCTTGAGATGGGTTGGCCATCTTCCTTCCATTTTGCAAGGGAATCAGATATTGCCTCAACAACCTCAAGATCAACCTTCTTCAATTCCTCGGCGGCTTTTGCGCCAATTTCATGGGTCTCAGCAACTAGACCGAGGGCAATCTTTGTGCCATCAAGCCAGGATTTTATCGATCTTGCCCACCCATAAGCGCTGAAAGGCGCATTTACGGACCCGGGGATATGTGCCTTCATGAAGTCGTGGTTGTTCCTCGTGTCTAGCACCACGATCTCTTGAGACTGAATTTTTTCTAATAATGAAGCGTAGTCCATATTTCCTATCGGGTAGCGGATTTGTTTCCCCCTTATAACCTTAACATCCCAGAAAATTACCGCCAGTAAGTACGCAGGCAAGATGCTGAAAAGTAAACCTTTCCATGGCCATTGTTTTTAAAATTCTGCCATATTTATTTCACAAAGGAGTTAAAACCTACATGGGTTAAAATTATATGGTTGCATAATCTCTTCTGTCGGCAAATGTTTAAACCCGCTGAAGAAAAACAATTAGGACCAAGGCTAGGCATAAGCATTTGGTTTCTAGCGGCGGTTTTCTTCGCTGTAATGGTTTTTGTAATAGTTAACGTAAGTAATACCTGGAACATTTTCACAATCTATGGAACCCTATCATGGTCATTCGGCATGCCCATGGTGGTAGTGAGTTTCTATGGTGCCATGAAATCGGGAAGCCTGAAGCTCTCCAGCTATACTGGCAGGGTTTCAAACCTTATTGTTTTTGAAATTCCAACCATTGGTTCGCCCGATGTGCTCGGAGCACTTTACCGTGTAGTTGATTCCATCATAAAATTCGCCCCCAACAACCTGGACAACTGGAGGGTCGATGTTGTCACGGAGGAGCATTCCAAAGCCCTGAGTGAGATCAGATACCACTATTCCTCAGATTCCCATGTCAATATCGTTGTAGTCCCGAAGGGATATGAGACAAAAAGCAGGTCAATAAACAAGTCAAGGGCTATGCAGTATGGCCTTGATTACCACATTGAGAGGGGAGAGGTGAATGACCAGGTCTGGTATTTCCACCTTGATGATGATGCCTCAATAGGGGCAGACACTGTTGCTGCCATAGCAGAACACATAAAGTACAAGGGCAACAAGTATTACATTGCCCAGGGTGTCCTTGCCTTCCCGCACCACCTTTCAAAATCAATAATCGCCAAGTTTGCTGATTCAATGAGGCCAACAGATGACCTCACTAGATTCTACTTTTTCACAGCCCTCATAAAGACTCCTCTGGTGGGGCTTCATGGGGAAAATCTCCTGGTAAGGTCTGACATAGAGGCCGACATTGGCTGGGACAATGGGAACAGGCCCATCTCAGATGACAGCTGCTTCGGCCTGAGATTCTCAGAGAAATACCCGGGAAAATCCTCATTCCTTCCAGCGTTCACGTATGGCGCTTCGCCCTCCACCGTGAGGGATATGATCAGGCAGAGAAGGAGATGGCTCGTGGATCTCACAAACCTTGGCATCTATGGTCCCCTTCCATGGAAGTACAGGCTGGTTTTCATCTATTCAGTGCTGTTCTGGAGCAGCATGGTTGGGCAGAATGTAACTCTGGTGGTCATGATCCTGCAATTCTTCCATGTTATCTCATTCACGCTCATCACCCCGCCCATGGGAGTGATGTGGGCATTCACGTTCAGTTTCTGGATATGGTTCTACTGGAACGGCCTGCACATAAACAACAGGGTTTCAGAAAAGCCAGCACCTTTCTGGAAGAGCGCACTGATAATGATACCGCTTTTCTTCCTTGTCATAGGGCCGCTTGAACTCCTGGGCGGGGCGCTCGGCATCCTGGCTTTTGTAAGGAACGAGAGAAGGTTTGAGGTTATCAGCAAACCTTCCTGACCGTTTTTCCAGTCAATCCAATTTTTTCAGCAGGTTAAGAATTCTCATTGCCTTGTCGCAGCTGATCTGCCCGGGGCTTGTTTTTTCCAATATGTGGCAGTAAATCAGCCTGGACCCTAGAATGGAGTAAACAATCCTTGAGGCCGGTTCGCCGTCAGTTTCCATGGCAACAAGGTTTCTGTGGCGATTTAGCAGTGATATCAGGTATTTTGAGGAGTTTACCGATTTTCGGAGTGCAATCTTGAGAAACCTGCATTTTTTTTCATATTCTACAGCAAGGGCTTCCAGTTCCCTGTAGAGCGGTGGTTCGCCAAGGTAATGCCTGGAGAGGATCTGGTTCCCATAATCTACTGAAATATTTCTGAGATAAGAAATTTCGATGTCCACCAGAAACCCGCCCTCTATTGCAGACTGGATCAACCCTGACTTTATATGTGGCTCAATGGCACGGACCCCGCCTTCCTGGGGATCCCTTATGGTGAGTATCAGCCTGTCCCTGAACTTCTTCAGCATTTCAAGGTCCAGATTTTCGAGTTCCTCGCAATAGTCAAGTCTGAGCTCGACGAAATCTGTGTGGATTTCTGGAATCTTTTCCAGGTCTTCCAGCCCTGTGAACGGGAGAGATGCAACCGTTTTGGTCAGGATCTTAATGAAAACCTACCTCCCAATCTGGCCAGGCCATCGAAGAAACGCGGGTTGCTCTTGGAAACAGCTTCAGCTCCATGGACCAATCCGCCGGACCTGAGTGCAAGGGCTGTGCCAAGCATCGCAATTCTGTGGTCTTTCCAGTCACTGACAACGCCTTCATGATAGCTTCCTGTGTTGTGGATCACTATCTCGTTATCCGTGGTAACTTCTATCCCAAATGCCCCAAGGGTATTGGAGATGGAAAGGTTCCTGTTGCTCTCCTTTATCCCAAGCAGGTGGGTTCCAAGTATCCTGGACTCACCCAAAGCCCCGGCAGAAAGTGCAGCAAGTGAAACAGCCATGTCAGGGGAATCCTCAACATCCTCCTTAAAAGGGGAAAGGTCACCGTTAACGCTTATCTTCCATGTGCCATCGTTGATTGAGCTTGCAGCGCCACATGACCTGATTATGTCAACAATGCGAGAATCCCCGCTGCTCCACTGCGGGTTAACAAGGCCGCTGATCTCCATTTCCCCACCCGTGAGCAATGAGGCAATTGCGTAAAATGAGGAAAGAAGGAAATCTCCAGGAACCGCACCATGAAACCGGGCTTCCTGGTCCATGGGTTCCACATCTATCTCCATACCACGGTATCTGATGCTGCAGCCTATGCTGTTAAGGACACTGCAGGTCATTTCAATATAGGCCCTGGATCTGATGGGAGGGATAAGCCTGATCTTTCCGCCACCAGTGAGAAGCAGGCCATAAATGGTTCCACTGATATACTGGCTGCTTTCAGATCCGGAAATTTCAACAACATCAGTGGCAATTCTTCCTGAAATTCTCAGTGGAAGGTGATCGCTGCTCAGATGGGCACCGTTTTCCCCCATCCAGGATTTGATTATACCCAACGGCCGTTGCTCAAGGGTCTGGTCTCCGTGAATTTCGGATTCAATCCCAAGGAAAGCAAGGACAGGGAGCAGCATCCTCAGGGTTGTTCCTGAACCTTTGAGATCAAGTATGCCCAGACTATGATGGTGAGAGCGCACTGCTTCCTTCAGCCTGCCAATTGCATTCACCGCAGAAGACACATCATCTGATGGCTGCAGGCCCTCCAGGGAAACATCGCCAAGCAGTCCTGCAAAGAGGAGCCTTATGGCGATGCTTTTGGACTGGGGGGCTTCAATCCTGCCCCTTATGGCAGATGGAGAAACCATGGCATCCAATTTAAACAGTCCTCCTTGCAATTGGGGCCCCAAGCTGAGAGAATAAGTCCAATATGGGCCCCTCATCACCCTCTTTTACCAGTGCAAAAAGGGAGGGCCCGTTTCCTGAAACGCCTGAGGCTTTTGCACCAAGCTCAAGAGCTTTGAGGAGAAGATCTGTTTCATAGCCAAGTGCCTGCGACACCGTGAGGCCGTTTCTGGACATAGCCTCGATATAGTTTCCAGTGTAAAGGAGAGTTGAAATGCTCTTGAAAGCGGGCCATCTCCTTCTAAGAAGGGATGGATCAAAGTCCCGCCTGGGGCCGCGGGGCAGAAGGACAAAGCTATAGCCATCCGGGAATGGCTCTTTTTTCAGTATCTTCATTCTGGTATTGTCACAGACAGAAATTCCCCCATAGAGGGATGCCGCAACATCATCCAGCGCACCTGTAAATGAAACGCCTGCTTCCATGGACAGCCGGGCCGCCAGAACCGGAATATCAACTTCCAACCCTGTGATTTCAGCAAGGGCCTTGACCGCACCTGCAGCAACCGCGCTGCTGCTTTTCAATCCTCCTCCCGGGGGCAGATCGCTTCTCACTTTTACGGAGACATCCCTCCCGGAGAGTTCGCTGAAATGCCTGGTTATTGTGTCAAGCAGTGCAGATCCCGGTTTCTGCTGGCCGAAGGAAGCTTCCACTTCAACGCTTATGTCAACGGCACAGGATGAGCCAAGCCCCAGTGGAATCGCATTGAGTATTGAAACGCCCCCATGGGTTATGACCGGCATTTCTTGATGTATTCCTCCCATCTTTCCCCAATAGTGCCTGATTCCTTTTCTGAAAGCCTTGCGTGCGGAATAACGCCCAAGATCATCGCATAATCAACCAGCACAATTGCCATCATTGCCTCCGCCACCGATACCCCTCTCACTGCGACGACGGGATCATGCCTACCTGTTACGGAAATTTCCGCAGGTTCCATTGTGTCAAGGTCCACAGTCTTCGAAGGGATCCTTATTGAGCTGGTTGGCTTGAACGCGCACCGCACAACAATATCCTCACCCGTGGTCAAACCTCCGAGCATCCCGCCGGAAAGGTTGCCTTTTAGCCTGAGCCTATTCCCGCCAGCCTTCACTATCTCATCGGCAGCCTCTGATCCCTTCATCCTGGACGCACGGAATCCCATTCCGTATTCAAAGCCGGTAACTGCAGGCATGGAAAGTATAGCTCCGCCAAGCTCTGCCTTTATCTTGTGGAATACCGGCTCCCCCATGCCCTCAGGCGGGTTTATGGCAAAAACCTCTGCCAGTCCCCCGTAACTGTTTCCCTCTTTCATGGCACTTTTGATCAGGGCAGTGAATCTCTCATCAGTTTCCCGGTCAATGGCCCTAGTCTGGAATTTTTTTGAATTTAGGGATGCAATCGGGTCTGTGCAGGCAGTGCCGTCAACTGGGCCGATAGATTTCAGGTAACCGCTTATGTAAGTTGATACATGCATGAGGAGTTTTTTCGCCACTGCCCCTGCAGCAACCCTTGAAATTGTTTCCCTGGCACTGGACCTTCCGCTTCCCCTGTAGTCCCAATTTTCCCTTCCATATTTCCTGATCAGCGGCAGGTCAGAATGGCCCGGCCTTGGTTTGTGGCTCACTTCAGAATAAAGGGACGATATTGCATCGGTGTTCCTGAAAATCAAGGAAAGGGGTGCGCCTGTAGTCTTTCCATTGTATAGGCCGCTCAATATTTCCGGCTCGTCAGCTTCCCTTCTACCGGAAACCAGGTAATTGCCTGTTCTCCTGTACTGCAGCTCGAACCTGATGTCCTCAGTGGTGATCTCAAGGCCAGCAGGCACTCCATCAATAACAACACCCATTGCCGGGCCATGGCTTTCCCCGAATGTTGTGACAACAAACTGCCTACCCAGTGTGCTTGACATTTATGGCCTCCATTATTTCCTCGAAACCAGGTTCCAAGTTATTCCAGATCTTCTGTGAGTGAATTGCCTGCGCCACCAGGATCTGCTCCCCTGTGATTAATGGCCTGTTGCCCATAAGCCTGTTACGGAAATCTCCGGACCTGGATCCGTAGTTAAAATCCACTGCCAGTTCGCCCTTCATGCGAGGATACCTGTATTCAGGATAAGAAATGCAGTTCACTATGACATCTGACTCAATAACCCCGCCTGAAATCCCGGTGCCCATGGCTATTGCCTGTGCATGGATGCCTGCCTTTGAAAGGCCAGTTTCCAGCTTTTCTGCCCTTTCAAGGTTCCGGTTGATTACAGTTACATTCATCTTCAAGCTCCCAAACAGGTATGCCGCAGTCCTGGCGGCCCCTCCGGAACCAAGTATTGTGCATTCCTTTCCCGCAAATTCCTGGTTTTGGTTGCCTACCAGATCCCGCAGTGCAAGATAATCGGTATTGTAACCCTTGTTCTTTTTCACAAGGTTAACGCTTCCCGTCAAAGATGCTTCCCCGGAGAGATCAGGAATGAATAGTGCGGTTTCTTCCTTGTAGGGTTTTGTGACATTGAATCCTGATGCCCGTCCAACAAGTGCCTTCAGGGCTTTCTTGAAATCGTTCGGCGGAACGTCGAACAGTGCGTATATGGCATTAATTCCAAACTTCTTGAATATGTAGTTATGAATACGGGGAGACAGGGAATACTTTATCCCGTGCCCCAATAGGCCGAATATTTGCGGCATTGTCCCCTTAGTGGTGGCCAAGGTAATCACTTATGCTACTGAGTTCGACTTCACATACTTTTGGAATTCCAATCTCTTCGGGGAGAGGCAGCCTGATGGAATGCCTTGTGGACTTCTTGTCAGATGTTATGTACTTCAGGAGTTCCGTTCTCAGTCCAGGCAGGTAATCCTCTTCCCTTGTTGAGAAGCCAAGGTGCCTGATGAGCGCATGGAGGCCTTCTTTTGTTTCTAGGTTCATAAGCCCGTTTCCAGCTGCATAATCAGTTTCAAGAAGCATTCCGCCCAGGACTGCATGGCCATGTCCTATGGAAAATTCAGAAACTCCCTCCAGCGCATGCCCGAAGGTATGGCCGAAATTCAGGATAACCCTCTTTCCTTCCAGGTCGAATTCATCCTGGGAAACAAGATCCATCTTATCACTGACGCATCTTGAAATCAGGTATTCTGTTTTTTCAGCATCATCAAGAATACTGTCCATTTGATTTGCCATGAGGAATCCGTAAAGTTCACCGTCCATTATGGTCGCGTACTTTGCTATTTCACCTATGCCGTCCTCCACCAGATTGTGCGGCATTTCCCCAACAAGAGAAGTGTCCACTATGATCTCCGAGGGGCTGTAGAAAGTTCCAAGCATATTCTTTACGCCTCTGTAGTTGACGCCGTTCTTGCCTCCAAGCGCGGCATCAACCATAGCGAGAAGGGTCGTGGGGATGGATGTGTAGCTGATGCCCCTGAGATATAGGGAAGCGGCTAGCCCTGCCACGTCTGATGCTGTGCCGCCTCCAAATGAAATGAGCCTGGAGGTGCGTTTGAACCCTCCATCCACGAGTTTATCCAGGATCGTTACGACAGTATCCAGAGCCTTTGATTCTTCCCCTTCAGGGATCTCAATAATCTCAAAGGAGCCATGGAGCCTGGAGCTGGCCATGTTCCTGAGGGAGCGGGGGCATACCACGAGTGAATCTTCGAGTCCCTTAAGGGAACTTATTGCACCATTGCCAAGTGTAATGCGTGTTGTGCCTCTGGAAAGCCTGTATGTTAGTTTGAGCATCTTATACCTTGATTGCCTGCCGGAGGGATTTCACCGAATTTGCCAATTTTTCCAGGTCCTGGACAGTAATCTGCTGTTTCTCATCACTCAGGGCACTATCAGGGTTTGGGTGGACCTCAACAAGAAGCATGTCCGCCCCAGCAGCAACTGACGAAAGGGCCATGGGAACGACAAGGTCCCTCCTTCCGGCCGGGTGGCTGGGATCGGCGCAAATTGGCAGGTGTGACTCGTTCTTGGCCCTTGCAATGGATCCAACGTCAAGAGTGAATCTGGTGGCATTCTCAAAAGTCCTTATGCCCCTCTCGCAGAGTATAACCGATCCATTCCCTTCGCCCATGACGTAATCGGCGGTTGCCATCCATTCGGTGTATGTGTTGCCCATCCCCCTCTTAAGGAGTATGGGCCTTCCATCCCTGGCAACCTTCCTCAGGAGCTGGAAATTCTGGGCATTTCTTGATCCTATCTGCAGCAAATCCACTCCGTTGAAGTTCCGGATATTGTCTGGATCCAGTATTTCCGAAACGATGGGGAGGCCAGCAGCATCTCCCATTCTCCTGAGTATATCGAGGCCATCAGTTCCCTTCCCCTGAAAAGAGAACGGGCTAGTCCTTGGCTTGTATGCGCCTCCCCTGATTATGTTAGCCCCAGCATGTTTCAGCTGTTTTGCAAATTCCTCCACCCCTTCAGTGAAGTCAATTGAACAGGGGCCAGCGGCAATGGTAACTCCTTCGCCCACCTCGACCCCGCCCACATCAACGATTGTCCTTTCCATCTTCCACTCCATAGAGCTAAGAATGAAATCTCCATCAATTGAAGTCTGGAATTCAATATCGGGATTGTTAACCGGCTGTCCGGAATCAGGCCATGAAAGCACCACAGTCTTTCCATAAAGTTGGACAGTCTTTACAGAAGCCGTGCCGTTGCCTAAGTTCTCCAGCAGTTTTGGGGAATCAGCGCCCCCTTTCAGAACAAAAACCCTGTATTTTACCAATCAAATCCCTCAAATGAGGAAGATCATGCATACCGTATCCAGAACGGGAATACAAACATTCCCGCAGATATCTTTATATGATCTTCCCCGATAGCCATGACACTCTGTATCACTGTTATTATTTAAACATTACTGTTTTGTATAAAACAAGTAATAATTTAATCGCTTGGAATGCACTGATTTGGGGAACTTTGATCATAAGAAAATTGACTTACTAAAAAAAGAAAAAAGGAAAATTTGTGGTTTAAAAGTTTTTAAGTTGGGACTTCGTCCTTGCTGTTCCTAACGCCCATTGCCCTTGCCAGAAATGTGCCAAGGATTGATATTATGACGTTTACCATGACCGCAAACAGTCCAACGAAGACAAGTATCTCGCTGGTTCCCAGCTTGCCGAAGGTGTAGAACGATGTTGCTATCTGGCCGAATTTGTTGGCATCAAGCATCATATAAACATCCAGGATCATTCCAACAGCCCATCCAACCATCATTGAATGCTTGTTCAGTTTTGGCCAGTAGAGCCCGAGGAACAATGCAGGGAGAGTCTCTAGGATGAAACCTCCGGCAAGAAGCTGTAGCTGAATTGCGAAGGTATCATTGATGATCAGTGTGAAACCCACTGCCAGGAAGATGAATATTATTGTGGCAATCTTTGCCCAGAACGTTTCACGTTTCGGCTCCAGTGGCACTTTCTTGTACGGTTTCACAACATTCCTGATGAACAGGTTTGCAGACGCTATGGACATGATTGCAGCCGGGACAAGCCCTCCGATGAATATTCCAAGGAAAGCAAAACCTGCGAACCAGCTTGGCATTGTGTAGAGAATCAGAGCCGGTACTACGTAGACACCGCCTGAAGAACCAAAACTGTTAACATAGCTCAATGCTGGGCCAACTGCATAAATCAATACGCCGAAGAGTGCCAGGAATGCAAGCCCTATACCATACACTGGCAGAAGCGCTGTGCTCATCCTGAGATTCTTTGCGCTGTTTGAGCTCAGGGATCCATTGACTGCATGCGGATAAAGGTATAATGCAAGGGCACTGCCTATCCAGAGAGTTGGATATCCAACTGCAAAAGTGGGTTGCGAAAGAGTCTGGAACGCCGTCTTAGCAGCAAAAGCATGCTGGAATCCTCCATACGCCATGGGGACAGCTATAATCACTACTATGACCGTTATGAATATGATCATATCCTTGAAAAGTGCCGTAAGGCTGACTCCCCTGAGACCACTCATAAACGTGAAAGCTATGAGAATGATAACAGACGCAACCAGTGCAAGGTTAATGATTAGGCCAAGGTTGCCTGTGTTAACTGGGAACATGACAGTCAGCACAGCCTTCATCCCTACAAGTTGCAATCCAACATAGGGCAATTCTGCAACAATGCCTGTCACTGCAATAAGAAGGCCAAGTGTCCTGCTGGAGAAGGTGTCAGTGACATAATCTGCTGCAGTTACGTACCCCTTTTTCTTTGAGATAGTCCACAACTTTGGCATCATCAGCATTGCCACGGCAAATGTTACAGCAACGTATGGAACTGCAAAGAAGTATATTCCACCTTTTGCAAAAAGGCTTGAAGGAACTGCAATGAAGGTATATGCCGTATAAAGATCGGCTCCCACGAGGAACCAGGTAAGGAACACACCAAGTTTTCTGCCCGCCAGTGACCATTCATGCAGCTGTGTTTCATCACCCTTCCTGAAGAATCTTCCCAGGAATCCTAGTGCAGCGAACACTATGAATAATGCGATGAATACGATGAATCCATCTAGGGGAAGCCCTCCACTTGCGCTGATCACTCTTCTTCACCGCCCTTAGCGCGTCCTATGAGAAACGCGGCCACGCCGAATAACACGGCAGAGATTGCAAGCCACACCGTCTGATACCAGTAGAAGAGGGGCACTCCGAATAACTGAGGGTCGACTCTGTCGTACACAGGGAGAATTATGTACGCAAAGAATGGTATAGCCATTAAAATGCCGGCTATCATGTATGCCCTCTTCTTATCCTGTCCTGACTGAACAGTGCTAACATTTGGCATATGCGATGATATGATCTCAGAAATATAATAAGCTTACGATAAGCTTGAATATGGGTCTGACAGATAACAGATACTATTTTGCATTCATGAATTTGGGACTCTGTTAAGTGGGCACCTGGGAAAAACTGAATAGGGCCCTAGAATGGGTTAAACATGAAAATGCCATTATGGATGCTGGGCTCCAGGCCGCGACATGCAAGGCCAGATGGCCCTTTGGGAAGCAGCATATGGGAGGAAGCTTAGAGAATGCTTTGAACATTATATGGCCAGCAAATCCATTAGGAATATCGGCCAAGTAAATGCAGATAAGACTCTTACACCTGAATGTTAGCATACTCAGTTCATTTACACATTTACGATTCTTTTTCCATGAAAGTCAACGTATGCCTTGTCCATCCCCCTAGTATTTATGATTTCAGGAAGAAGAACTTAAGATCTGGGCCAATCAGCGATGTTGTTCCATCTACTCCCCTTTTTGAAATGTACCCTGTCGGGTTCATAAGCATGCTGAACTCTCTGGTATCAAATGGTTACAATGCCAGGATAAGCAATATTGCCGTACTCATGCTCGGATCCAATGCTTTTGACCCTGAAAAATACCTGTCAAACATCGAAGCGGACATCTTTGGCATAGACCTCCACTGGCTCCCTCACGTGCATGGCGCTATCAACCTCGCAAGGGTAATAAAATCAATACACCCTGAATCAAAGCTTCTCATGGGTGGTTTTTCCACAACCTATTTTGCCAATGAGATAATGAAGCAGTTTCCATTCGTTGATTTCATCCTGAACGGGGACCTCCAGGAACATTCCATCGTGCAGCTTGCTGAGGCGGTGGAGGGAAACAGGAATCTCTCAACAGTCCCTAACCTCATGTACAGGGAGGAGGGAAAAGTCCGGAGCAATCCCCCAAGTTTTGATCCGGGGGCAATAAATGATGTGCTTCTGAACTACAACCTCCTGATGAAGAACGCAATCAAGTACGCTGATGTAAAGGGGCACCTGCCTTACAAGCTCTGGATAAAGAATCCCTCTGCCATGACCCTCATAGAGCATGGGTGCCAGTACAATTGTGGTTTCTGCGGAGGATCAAATTTTGCATTTTCCCACAATTACTGCCAGGAGTCACCAATTTTCAGAAACCCTGACAGGGTCACCGAGGAACTGGAGATAATACAGGACAGCATAGGCACCCCGGTTTTCATTGCAGGGGATATTTTCGCAGCCGGGGAGAAGTTCCAGGATGGCTTCTTCAAAGCCGCAAAGGAGAGGGGCGTGGATATCCCTTTGCTCACAGAATACTTCATCCCTCCAAGCAAGGAATATTTTGAAAAGCTCAGCAGGTCATTTCCAAACTTCACCGCTGAAATCTCGCCAGATTCCTCGAAAGAGAGCATAAGGCTCATAGCTGGGCGAGGCTATTCAAACCATGAACTGGAAAAATCCCTTCTTAACGCCGCAAAAAACGGCTGCAGGAAATTTGACGTATATTTCACCATTGGGCTTCCCAGGCAGAAGAAGGAAGACGTCATTGCAGATGTTGAATTCTCCGAATATCTCATGTCGCAGCATATCGGGAGAAGGATGGAGATGCATGCCTTCCTCTCGCCCCTTACCCCATTCCTTGATCCCGGATCACTGTTCTATGAGATGCATGACAGGTATGGGATAACCCTCAGGGCAAAGACCCTGGGTGACTATTACATGCTTCTAGACCAGGGGAAGAGCTGGGAGGATTACCTCAATTACGAGACTAAGGAAATGAGCAGGGAAGATCTTGTCCACATTACATACGAGACAGGGAAAATGATGGCTCAGGTCAGGGAGAGGCTCGGACTCATATCGAAGTCGGAAATGGAAGGCATCGTAAGGAATATCGATGCATACAGGGAAGGTGGCTCTATTGTCACGGCTGACGCAATGGGAATGCACCTGAACTACATGGTGAAAGAGATCGAATGGTCCAAGCACCACAATATAACATTCTCCTCATTCCTGATCTTCCTTTACAGGTACTACGACGGGCTGAGGAACAGGATAATATCAGATTGATCAGGCAGCGTCCCTTATGCCCCAGTAAGCACGATCAAATGCCCTGTTAATGGCATCCTGGAAAATAGAAAGCTTCTCTATATCAGAGAACTTCGTTACCACGGAAAATGTATTGGTGCCTCCTGCTTTTGAGGCCAGGTAAATTTCCGCTGTGAAGCCGCTGCCATAACTGGGTATACCACCAAGTTCGTCCCGTGCCTTGCCTATGAGCTTGTCGGCAGGGATATCAGCGGGCAACGCCACGCTAAACGTAAATGAGAGGCCGCTTCCGGATCCAAGTGAAGTGTAAACGGTTGTCCCAAGAAGTGCGGTGTTAGGTATGAGGAAGGTCTGGCCCAGTGGGTTCCTAATCCTTGTGTATAGGGCCCTTACATCTTCGACCCGGCCTGTGATGGTCTGCCCAAACAGCCAGGAATAAACTGAGACTGCATCTCCAGGCCTTATGAAGCCACCCCCGCTTACCATGATGCCTGAGAGCAGGTTTGAAACAACTGATTGAACGGCAAAACCGATAGCTACCCCTCCGATTGCGCCTCCAACCAGGGCCCCCTCAAGGTTCACTCCAATGTAGGAAAGGAACCAGAAAATGACTGCTGCATAAATCACAATCCTGGCAATGATGAAGATGCCCCTGAAATTGCTCTTTCCGTTGGTCCTTTCAGAGAGCGATCCTATGAACTGCCCCAGAATGCGGACAGTTGCTGCGGCAACTCCTATTGCAATGACTCCTGCAATGGCATCCTCTATGTAAACCAGGTAATGTGAGAGATCGGTGTAGGTGCCTGAAAGAAATTCTAGGAGATATCTGGCTGCGTACAGGATAGCAACTGCGATCACGATGGCTGCTATGATCTTGAGTATGCTTCCCCTGAGCGACCCGGGCATGATACTAAATTGCGCCCATTACATATAGTGATTGCTTGAAAATAACCTGCAAAATAGAAAATACATGCCAATAGGAAAAATATGGCATTGCCCGCATGCACCACTATGCCGTATTTATTGGAATTAACTGGAATTATAGCTTATATAAATCTTCAAAAAATTTGAATAAATTTTACCGGCCCCGGTGTACAAGGCCGGCTTTCCCAAAATCAGGCATCAGGGCACTCCAAGTGGTCAGCTTCCTGTTGTGTTCAGGCCATTATAGATCTTCCCGTAGACAGCAATGCTGTTGTGGAAATGATCTATGATCAGGATGTTCAGGCTCAGTGAATCCACATACGCTGTTCCGAAAAAGAACATGGAGTACCGGGTATTGTTATGTATCAGGCCATCCAGGTAGGCCAGGGATATGTTTGTAGAGTTGTGAATCACCTGGGCCTGGGCCATTGCACTTGTTACCGTGATATCAGGATCCACCCCTGAGGCTGAATCATTCCTCACATTGAACAGGTAGTGCGAGTTGTTTGTGGACTGCCCTATGAGGTATGACCCCACGGTTGCATTGTTCAACTGTGCCATCTCACCGTTTGCCTGGAACGGAAACAGTGCCTGCCCAATGCCTGTGACAACAACGGGGTATATCACACCACAAATCAGGGCTAGGACCAGGGCAAGCCGCAGGGTTCCTGAAATCAGTTTTCCTCCTTTCATATTATGCCTCCTGTAAATACCAGGAATACAGCAATCAGCTTTATGGCCGCAAATGGCAGCAGCACTCCTCCCACTCCGTACAGGAATAGGTTTTTCAGGAATATTCTCAGAGTGCTCTGGGGTTTGAACCTCGTTCCCCGCAGCGCTATGGGTATGAGTGCAGGAATGACAATGGCATTGAAGATCAGTGCAGAAAGCACAGCGGTTTGCGGAGCCAGGCCAAGAATGTTCAGGGCGCCAAGCGCAGGGATGCTGGCAAACATTACTGGCACGATAGCAAAGTACTTGGCAACATCATTGGTGATGCTGAATGTAGTAACGGCCCCCCTGGTCATCAGAAGCTGCTTTCCTAGCATTACTACGTCGATGATCTTTGAAGGGTTTGACTCAAGGTCCACCATGTTTGCGGCATCCTTTGCAGCGAATGTACCTGAGGCCATCGCAAGCCCCACGTCTGCAGCGGCAAGGGCCGGGGCATCGTTTGTGCCGTCCCCTATCATTGCAACAATCCGGTTCTCCGCCTGTTCATCCTTGACCTTCTGGTACTTGGTCTCGGGCTTGGCCTGGGCAACAAATTCATCAATCCCCACCTCGCCGGCAATGCTTCTTGCCGTAAGGGGGTGGTCTCCCGTGATCATCACCGGCCTTATCCCCATTTTCCTGAGCCCGAGGATTCTCTCCTTGATACCATGCTTGATCACATCCTTGAAGTATATGATCCCGAGTACAGTCCCGTTCATGGATACGGCAATTGGGGTACCTCCCTCCGAAGTGATCCTGGTAACCACATCATCATAATTGTCAGGGCAGGCTTCCGCTGAATCCTTTATGGCATCTGGGGCACCCTTGTGAATGGTCGTATCTTCCGTCAGGGGAGTCTGGAGCTCGAATTTCTTCCTGAACCTGTGCCTCTGGTAGAATTCCCTCCCGCCTTTGGGGAGGGTGAAGTCGTCGGAGTCAACAAGGGTTATTCCGCTCCTTCTTGTGACTGCGCTGAATTCCTCATGCACGCCTTCCCTAAGTGCATCATATTCCCTCGGGACAAACCTCTTTGCGAAGGCAAGTTCCACTATGCTCCTCCCTTCCGGTGTATCATCATTCCATGATGACAGGAATGCAGCTTCAGCAAGTTCTCTTTCTGAGTGGCCGCCTAGAGGGATAAACTCATGTGCGAGCCTGTTCCCAACAGTTATGGTTCCAGTCTTGTCCAGCAGTATTGTGTCTGCGTCTCCTGCAGTCTCTATGGCTTTGCCGGATTTGGCGATAATGCTGTTCTTTGACATTCTGGTTATTCCAGAGATTCCTATTGCCGGCAGCAATGCGCCAATCGTGGTTGGAAGAAGGCACACGTAGAGCGCGATAAGCACAGAGAGATCGGCGCCGAGATTGAGCAGAAGGGAGAGCGCTATGAGTGCAAACAGGATGATGGTGAACACGCCTGTCAGCCCAAGGAGCAGTATGGAGAGTGCCACCTCATTTGGCGTCTTGGGCCTTTCCGAGGATTCAACCATTTTCACAAGCTTGCTGATGTAAGTCTCGTCTGGATTTACATTTACAATTGCAACGATGGAATCGCTGACAACAGTAGAACCCCCAATTACGGTGTCACCCTTTGATTTCCTCACTCCCACCGATTCACCGGTGAGAAGGGACTCGTCCAGCATAGCAATTCCCTCCGATACTTCCGCATCAATTGGAACCTGGTCACCCTTCTCAATAAGTATGACGTCCCCTTTCCTGAGATCAGATGATTTCACAGTTTCGATGGTTCTCCCCTCGCTTCCGTTTTCGTGAATTCTCCTGGCAACTCCCTCTTTTTCTAGCTTCTTCAGGTTTGCAGCAGTTGCCCTGGACCTTGCTTCCGCAAAAGAGTCAGAAATGGTGCTGAACCACACAGTTACAAAGAGTATTGCCGTTACATACGCATAGAAAACCCTGTCGTTCTGGTGTGCCAGATGAGGAAAAGCCCCCGGCACTATTGTCATGAGCAAAACTACCAGGAAGGACAGTTCTACTACGAACATCACAGGGTTCTTTATGAGCCTCATAGGACTCATCCTTAGGAGGGAGTCCTTAGCCACATATAGCCAGCTGATGGGTTCCTCAAGATTTTCCTGCCCGGCTGTCCTTCCGCTAATCTGTTTCTCATTAAAGGGCATTTTTTATCCCCTCCAGATGCATAAGAATTGGTCCAACCGCAAGGAACGGGAAGAATGTCAGAACTGCAAGTATTAGGATGCTGATAATGAGGATCGCCGGGAAAATCAGGTTGTCAGTCCTTAGTGCAACTTCTGTGCTCCTCTTCTTGTCAAGCATTCTGCCTGCCATTGCCAGCATTATGAATATGGGTATGAAACGGCCGGCCCACATTACTATCCCGGTGGAAACATTGAAGAACACAGTATTTCCAGTTGTCCCCAGGAAATCTGAACCGTTGTTGGCTGCAGCTGAAGTGTATTCATAGAGTATCTGTGTGAACCCTACAGGACCCGTCCCCAATCCTATGGCATGAACTGCACCTAGTGCGTAGGCAAGGGCTGTTGGAACCAGAATTACTACTGGATGTGCCAGGAATGCTATAACTGCAAGCTTTACATCATTTGCAGTTATTTTTGCCCCAAGGTATTCTGGGGTCCTGCCCGCCATGAGCCCCACAATGAATACTGTAATCAGCACGTACATGAGCATATACATGGCCCCCACACCGATCCCCCCGGGAGTGGCCTGTATCATCATGCCCATGAGGGCTGCCATGATAACCAGTGGATGCATTGCTGCCAGTGAGGTATTGACTGATCCAGTGGTGAATGCGGTTGTAGTAACAGTATAAAGGGCTGTTGAAAATCCTCCTAGCCTAGTCTCCATGCCGGCGCCCAGTGTAGTAACTGGAATAAGGGCGATTGCAAGATCAATGGCATAAAGCCCATAGGATGCAATCAGGAGAGTCCTGCCCTCTTTCTTCATGCGGAGCATTCTTCCGAAGAGGAATGGCATGGCAGTGGGGAGGAGCATCATTCCGCCAAGCTCTATGTAATTTGTAAGCGGGCTGGGATTGGCAAAGGGATATGCTGAATTTGCGCCGAAATATCCGCCCCCGTTTGTGCCCAACTGCATTATTGACACTAGTGATGAAATTGGGCCTACCTTTATGAGCTCAAAACTGCCTGAGAGGGTCTTCACAAGGCTATATCCTCCCAGGGATTGGGGCACTCCGAGCACTATAAGGAGAACTGCCAGAATCAGTGTAAGGGGAAGAAGTACCCTGGTCATTGTTCTCACCATGTCCGTATAGAAATTCCCGAGATTTCTGCTATCATCCCTCCTTCCCGCGAAACCCCTGAATATTGCAACAGCAACCACAACGCCCGAAGCCGCAGATGTGAACTGCAGGAACTGTATTCCAACCATCTGGCCAAGATATGAAAGTGTGGAGCCTCCCCCGTAATGCTGGAGGTTGGTGTTGGATGAGAATGATGTCACGGTGTTGAATGCAAGAGACCAGCTCATTCCGGGGAATTTCATTGGGTTAAGGGGGAGCATTCCCTGGTAGGTAAGTATCACAAATGATATTGCAGCTGTAAAAACAGTGAAGGTGAACAAGCTGAGAAAATACTCTTTCCAGCCCATGTCCTTGTTCCTGTCAATCCCAAGTATGCGGTAAATAATATTTTCAACTGGGTCCAGGATCTTGTCAAGAAAAGTCTTCTCGTTTTCATATACTTTCTTTAAATATTTTGAAAGCCCCCAGGCGAGGCCTATAATTATTGTCCATACAAGAGCTGTTATAAGGAGATAGCCAGCACCGATCATGATGGTTTGCCCTCCCTCTTTCCAAAGTAGGCCAGTATTGGGTCCTTTTCTGAATTTATGCTTCTAAGGCATGAAAAATTGTCAAGCCTATTAATAATTTTTTTACGTATATTTATATAAATATATTGTATATTTTTTTTATTGTATTGACGGTCCATAGTGTTGCCTCCATAAATCAATTCAACAACGAAAATGACCCTTAAAGGGCACAATCTATCGTTTTCTGCTTGCCAGAGAAACAGGTTCGGCCCTTGGGCCTTTGGCAGCGCTCAGAACTATTGAGCTGACAACGCTCTTAACACCGGGAATCTTCATAATCTTGTTCTTTAGGGTATCCCGGAATTCTTCTATGCTTTTGGAACTAACAACAGTGGCTATGTCAAATTCTCCTGTCACTTCATAAGCCTCTTCGACAGCGTCGAGCAGACAGAGTTCACGAACAACCTCTTCCACTTTCGTGGTGTCCACAAAAATATCGACTATTGCCGTCACTTGCTTTTCGTTTCCAGATTCCATTCCGACAGTCATCGCTCTGCCCCGTTGATTCTTGTGGGGTATTAATATATTTGCATATTAATCTGCAAAGCGCTAAATAATAACGACTATTGCAGGCTCTGCCAAATATGGTATAAATACTGCAATCGACGTGATTTTTTATACCCGTGATATCAATGCACATGACTGTTTGGCGGTTGCCACCTGGCTTTCAGCCTGTACCTGGCAAAGGCAGACAGGCGAAGCCTGAAAGCAATGAGACTCAAAGCTCCAATCCTCGCGCAAATGCGATGAATCGGGCCAAAAATCAGTGCAATCCCACATTCTACAGTAAAAAGTACAAACAAGTAGTACATGAGAATGCAAATGCCATCAACAGAAGGGAGGCGTCGATATTATTGGAAATTGGCTTTACAGGCACCATTATTTCATAACATGGCCCGGACATAATAGGATAGAGACATTCTCCTCGCTACCGAAACACTTTACTTAATGTCCCTAACATCGTAAGATAACGGCTAATCTCCATAAATGCGATAATTAATGCAAGGTGTTGAAGAATGTGCTATTATTGCCATTATGGCTGCGGATGCTACGATCCTGAGTATTCCCCAAGGTATCGCCGCCCCCGGTATGGGCATTATTATTATGATGAACCATTGCCAAGGGAAGAAAGGGAAGACCTGGAACAGGCGATTTGGGCACTGGAGCAAAGGCTTAAGGCTATTGAAGCCAAACTGGCTGAATCTGGCAAGTAATGGGTCCGGGACACGGAGCACATCGGTTTCTTCCATCTGGTACCGCGGTATCTCCTGGAAATGTTCAGCAAAGGCGGGAATGCCCCACCAGCCTTGCATGCCAGAAACATTTTTTATCAACCAATTGGTTAATTCAAAATGCATGATGCAACATTAGTCGTTAGAGCGGGGAAGCCAAGGCACTCTCAGGGGGAACCGTTCCTGCCTGGACCAACATTCGCAGGTAGTTTCCATCTTGAGGGAGAACCCTCTTCATCTCCTTTCTACTATGGCCGCAACCACAATCCAACATGGGCAAACTATGAGCGCGCACTTGGCCTTCTCGAAGGCGGAGACGCCGTGGTTTTTTCATCAGGAATGGCCGCAATAACTTCTGTTTTCAGTGTGGTGCTGTTGCGCAATGGCGGCAAATGGCAAAAGCCTCCAATGCTAGTCATGCCATCGGACTCATACTATGGTGCAAGGAAGCTCGTTGAGCAGCACTTCGCACCACTGGGCATTTCAGTCAGGTTCATCCCTACCAGGGATATGGGAAAGGGCAATTTTCCGGAAGGTGCAACTATTATCTGGGTTGAAACTCCTAGCAACCCAGAACTGGATGTATGTGATTTATCAGAGATTATCAGTGCTGCACACAATTCAGGGGCTCTTGTTGCAGTTGACAACACGACGGCCACCCCTCTTGGCCAGAAACCATTGGAGTTCGGTGCAGATTTCAGCGTGTCAAGCGACACAAAGGCAATGGCTGGGCACAATGATCTGATCCTGGGCCATGTTGCAGCCAGAGAACCTAAGTGGACTGAGATGTTGAGGGCATTTCGCTCACAGCAAGGGGCAGTGCCTGGACCAATGGAGATTTGGCTAGCCCACCGTTCCCTCGCGACCCTTGAACTCAGGCTCTCAAGGCAGTGCAATAATGCAATGGAAATAGCAGGGTACCTTGTAGAAAGAAAAGAGGTCAAGTCTGTGCGCTATCCAGGACTTCCCGATGATCCAGCTTTTGAAGTAGCATCAAAGCAGATGAAATATTTCGGGCCCGTGGTCAGCTTTGTTCTGGAAAGCAAATCCCAGGCGGATCGGTTTCTGGAGTCTTGCGAACTGGTTGAGAGCGCAACAAGTTTTGGTAGCGTTCATACAACTGCAGAAAGGAGGGCTAGATGGGGTGGGGACAATATCTCAGAAGGATTCATAAGGCTAAGTGCAGGGTGCGAAGATATAAGGGATATCCTTGAAGACATTGCCCAAGCGCTCGATAAAGCATCAGCAAAGTAGTGCTGTAAGTAATGGTTGGCTTACAGCAAAAAGGAGGCCCATATTCCATGAAGCAAAGTGATCAACTTTTACTATCTAGTGCGAATCCGGACATAGAACAGATGGGGCTGCCCGGATTTGGACCGGAGTCTCAGGCTCCCAAAGCCCGTAGGATACCAAGCTACCCCACAGCCCCATTGGGATTTAGTAGAGCGCAGACTCAATAAAAATTTAACGGACATTCAGGCTAGTCAAATGTAAGCCTAGCGACTTTTGATTCTAAGGATAATTGTTTCAACCAAAGAAAGTCGTATGGAGACATCTCATCTCATGGGCCCCCAATTCAAAGATTCGGCTCTTTGTATTTGTAAGGCAGGAGGTCTCTCATGAAAACTTTCTTCAACCCTTCTGCGGTCTTAATGATAACCTTTGTTTCAGGGTCATAGTCTGTAATCATCTCCCTGCACATACCGCATGGCGATACAACCTGGAAATCAGGTCTCCCCCGCTTCTTGTTTGGGTGCTTCACTGCAACTATTGTATCCAGTTTTTCGTGGCCGGCCATTATTGCATTTGCCATAGCGATGGGCTCAGCGCAGATTGAGATCCTCCCCACAGTGGCATCGAAGTGTATCGAGGAAAACACCTGGCCATCTATGGTCCTCAAGGATGCACCTATGCTGTGCCAATCCTCTTTGTAACCCTTCTTTATGGCTTCCTCTGCAGCCTTTATAAGCTTCTTATCTTCATCAGTAAGTGGGAATTCCTTGAATTCAGGCATACCAGAGGTACTTCAAGATAAGAGAAAAAACTGTCTCAGGAAATTCAAAATAGGTTCTTGGGATTCCAGGATGCCACGATGATGAATTCAGCCTAGTCTGATAGGATGATGAACGACGGGCAGACTGAGTGGTGCTTTCTTTTATGAGGTACTAAGGAAATGGCTGTTTTGAACCACAATTGCGAATGAAAGCAATAAATACAACTAGATGATTTTGGAGCAACATATGCGGAATGGCGTTTCCGCATTAGATGAAACCGCCAGCGGAAAACTGGCTAATGACGCCTGCGAAAACGTCTGGTGGTTGGCATAGAATATATAACGTTAATTGAAACGCTCCTGCAGTACTTCTTCGTTGTGGGATTGTCTCCGCTTTTTGCAGGCATATTCCACAGGGCAAAGAGTATTATTGAATCCAAGAAAGGACCAAGCATTTTCCAGCCATATTACGACCTTGCTAAGTTATTGAAAAAAGAGACCTTGAAGCCGTCAGGTTCCGGAATAATTTTCATCTATGCACCATATGTGGCATTCGGCATTTACTCCCTGATTTCCATAATTATCCCTGTTCTCATCCCCGCCCCTATTTACTTCACAGCTTCCGCGGACTTTCTTGGTGGGGCTATCATGTTTTCCCTTGCAGCTTTTGTCAAGGTTGCTGCAGCCATGGGAAGCAACAGCAACTACTCTGCCCTTGGGGTTTCCAGGATGCTTTCATTCAACTTCCTCTCGGAAGGTACCCTAATAACTGTCTTTTTTGCAGTTTCCCTGATCACAGCAACAAACAACCCCTATACAACAAACCACTTTCTGGCAGCCAATCCCCTCCAGAACATTTCTATTGTCCACATTTTCTCCACACTCGCTTTCTTCATGCTGTTTCTCTATGAGACCGGGAAGTTGCCTCTTGAGAGCGCAGGGCTCCAGGAGCTCGGGATGATTGATGAGGCTGCAAATTATGAGTACAGCGGAAAATTGCTTGCCATAAACAAGTGGAACAGCTACATCAAGCAGTATCTTCTTGGGTCAGTACTCCTGAATGTTTTCCTTGTCCCATGGGGACTCAGTGCGGCATCTCCCTGGTTCCTCCTCGATATTCCAGTGATGTTTGCCAAATGGTTACTGCTTATTGGAATAGTGCTTGTTGTGGAGACGACCCTTGCCAAGCTGAGGCTTTTCAGGGTACTGGACTACCTCGCAACAGCCTTCACATTTTCCATACTTTTCCTGATATTCACTGAGGTGATTGTATGAGCACTTTTGTGGAAGAGTTGCTGTTTCCTCTCTCAAGCCTCATTCTGGTCACTGCATTTTACATGCAGGGGCAGGAATTCATAAGGCCGATGATACGCGGGCAGCTGGTCCAGTCAATTCTCCTCGCAGTGATATCGGTCATGATGGGAATAATAACTGGTGATGCGGCATCCATCATCCTGGCTGCACTCCTTGTGGTACTGCGGGGATTTCTGATTACATATTTCCTTGAGAAGGGGATCATGAAAAGCCAGGTGCACCTTCACGAGAAGCATGTGAGCGTTGCCTACCTTTTCCTCATCAGCCTTATATTTGTGCTTACGGCAGTCCTTATTGTCTATTCGGTTGTATTTTCTGGCATCAGGACAGAGTCAATTACGGGAAACCAGGGAATTCTGGTATTTCCGCTTGCTCTCTTCTTTCAGGGGCTTTTCCTGATAGCTTCCAGGAGAACCACTTACGCACAGATCATGGGATACATAGAGGAGGAGAATGCAATTGTGCTCTTTGCAGTGTTTCTCCTCCCAATACCTCTACTCATTGAGGCCAGCGTTTTCCTCGACGTGCTTGCCCTGGTTGTAATCTCTTCTGTAGTAGTGGTAGAGAAGTTCACCCACGAAAGGGTGGTGGAGCTGAGAGGATGAGCCTGGTTTTCATTCTCCTGATAATTACGCTCATACTCCCGCTGCTCTCCTACCTTGGGTACTTTTCAAGGGTGCCGAGGCTCGACAATGCAATATCTCTGGCTAACGTTGCCCTGGCCCTTTACCTGTATGAGTTCATTCCATACGCGGGGCCGTTCTATGTTGATTTCACAACATGGGTATTCATTCTCATGGTGACATCGATCCATCTTCTGTCCCAGGTCTATTCCAAGAGTTACTTCAGGAATCAGGAGATCTGGATCGGGGAGAACCTGTTCAATCTTCTCCTGGCCCTATTCACCACTTCAATGCTCTTCTCCCTGGAGATAAACAACCTTGGACTGATGTGGGTTGGCATTGAAGCCACCACTATTTCATCAGCGCTTCTGCTCATGACGGAGAAAACAGAAACCTCCGCGGAAGCCACCTGGAGATATATTGTAATTGTGTCTGCAGGTGTAACATTTGCCTTCATCTCAATCATTCTCATCTATTACTCAATCGGGACCCTTCAGATCTCATCAATTCTTGCCATGAAGGCTGTCCCTACACTTACGCTGAATGTAGCAGTTGCCATAGCCCTCATAGGCTTTGGGACAAAAGTAGGAGTGTTCCCCGTGCATACATGGCTTCCAGACGCTCATAGTGAAGCCCCATCTCCAATAAGCGCCATGTTTTCCGGGGTACTCCTACCAACTGCATTATACGTACTTTATAGAATTTATGAAATTGACCCGTTGAGGGACCTGTTTGTATGGGCGGGTGTCATATCTGTCATTGCAGCGTCACTGTTCCTGGGGTACCAGACACGTTACAAGAGAATGTTTGCCTATTCCACCATGGAAAACATGAATATTGCGCTGGTGGGAATGGCTGTTGGAGGGCAATATGGCCTGATCGGGGCTTTGCTCCTACTCCTTTCCCACAGTTTCGGAAAGGCTGGTGCTTTCTATTCGTCAGGAAGCATCCTGAGATACACCGGAAACAAGATGATCGATGGCGTCCGCGGACTCTGGAAATCCATGCCTGAAACCTCAAGCGCCCTTCTCCTCTCATCATTTGCCGTCACTGGGACCCCTCCTTTCGGGACGTTCTTTGGCGAATTTCTCATATTCTATTCACTTTTCACTGTGCATTATTATGCACAGCTTGTGCTGCTGCTCTTCTTCGTCATGGCCGCATTCATTTCCGTCAATTACAACATAACAAAGATGGTCTTTCACGGGGAAGCTGAAAAGAATGGGGAAGAGGAACCGGTCATGTCGGGCCTTGCACTGCTTTCCTCCGCAATTCCCCTGCTCATTGGAATCATTTACGTGGTGGTGACTATCGGTGCATTATAAGTTTGGAGAACCTGCAGGAAGATACCTCGGCCCAGGAGGCGGATACCATGTGTACTCTGGTAGCATTTCGGAAGCAGCCCCACAGGGATACGGGGACATTCACGTGCACAAAATGGCGGCGGGGGAGTTCAACTTCCAGTATGGGCCCTCCACAGGAGGCCTGATGGAATCTGTTGGAATCAGCCTCACCACTCCCGGGGAACTGATCAATTCTGTTGGCGTTGACCCATACTTCAAAGCAAGGGAGCTGAAGCTTAAGGGGCAGGGCATTGAAACAGCCCTTCTCATGGTTGAAAGGATCAACGGCTTTCATGCCGCAAGCAATTCATTGGCTTTCCTCATGGCAGTGGAGGATGCACTTGGCATCGAAACCAGCGAGGAGGTGCAGAAGGCAAGGATACTGCAGCTCGAACTTGAGCGCATAAGGAGCAACCTTGAGGTCATGAAAAGGATGTGCGAACCAGCAGGATTTGGCGTCCCTACAAATCAGCTTGGGTACCTGAGGGAGAAGGTCTCACGGATAATTTCATCGGCATCAGGACACCGTTTCTTCTTTGGAGTTAATGCCCCAGGCTATGCATCAATTGCATATTCTGGAATTAATGAAAAACTCAATGTGGCCAGGCAGGAGTTTGAAAGGATATTTTACGCGCTGCTGGAATCAAAGATATTCCTCAACAGGCTTCAGAACAATGGGGTAACTAAGGACCAGTTCCTTAGCGGCCCTGCTGCCAGGGCTTCCGGCCTGAGATACGACTCACGGCTAGACTCAGGGCTCCTTCCATACGGTGACACACCTTTCTTCCCGGCAGTAAGGGAGGAAAAGGACTGCTTCGGCAGGTTCAGCGTAAGAGGTGAGGAGATCCTGAACTCAATCGACATCATTGCATCACTTGGCAACCTCAGGGAAACGGATAGGCATGTAAGCAAAGCAGGGGATGGGGAGGGCTGTGCCCGGCTGGAAAGTCCCCAGGGGGACATCTTCTATTATGTGAAGATCAGGGACGGCAAGCTGGAGGACATCTGGCACGTATCTCCAGGAGTGCTGAATGTAAGGGCATTCCAGGAATCCATGAAGGGGAACATATTCACTGACTTCCATTTCAACTGGGAAAGCTTCGGCATATGGATATCAGAAATCGGGGTGGTCATCAGATGAGCAACTTCTGGTTTGGCGAAGGCCTCCGGAAAGGGAGAAAAACAGAGAAATTCCCACTTGCCCCGCCTGAGGAGCCACCCCTTTGGCCATCTTACCTTGACGGGAACGCAGAGCCATACTGCCCGACAGAAGCTATAAAGGAAGGCATGTGGGACCCCGGCAGGTGCATTTTCTGCAGGCTATGCGAGCCCCAGTACAAGCCCACAGGGAAACAGGGCATATTCCAGGTGAGGAAAACCCAGCCGTTGCTGAAGAAGTCTTTCTACATTTACAAGCTGGACAGCGGTGCCTGTGGGGCATGCAATGTGGAACTTGGAACCATATTCGATCCCCAGTACGACGCAAACAGGCTCAACATTTTCATGACGAATACTCCTCGGCATGCCGACGCCATCGTTGTAATGGGCGTACAGACGGAAAGGATGAAGGAAGCCCTGAAGAATGCTTATGAGGCCATGCCTGAACCTAAGCTGATCATCTCCCTTGGGGCATGTGCTATTTCAGGGGGAATCATTGGGAAATCGCCAATGGAGAGGGAACAGTACCATGTGGAGATAGCAGGTTGCCCCCCTTCGCCTTACACAATACTTGAGGCCTTATCAAGGGCCAGGGGTGTTTGATTGCTTTCCTACATCGCCATAGCAATACTGGGCATTTCTGCACTGGCGGGCCTGTACTGGAAGCGCGGGGCATACTTTGGGATTATGGCTGGCTCTGCCTATTTTGCATGGTCGGGTTTCAACCCATTGGACCAGATGAGTTATTTCATACTCATTGCCTGCATCGTATGGATCCTGGTTTCGATCTACTCCATTTCCTATGATAAACACTATGGCAAGTGGCTTGCCTCTTCACTGGCCCTCATGATAATGGGTATGATGGCCATACTCCAGTCCACAAATTACCTTCTGCTCATAACTGGGTGGGAGACCATGTCCATACCTGCATATGTCATAGTCGGGATGAACAAGAAGGATAGCGGGCCTGCTTTCACTTTCATGATGTTCAGTGAATTCAGCACTATCCTTATTGTGGCTGGCGCGGCATACGCATTCTTCTCAACTGGAACCATAGACTTCTCGCTGAGTGCATCTTATGGCCCATTGCTTCTTATTTCACTGGGCGCACTCATCAAGATGGGAATGACGCCGTTCATGATAAGCGAATGGCTTCCCATTGCCCACGGGAACGCACCTGCAAATGCTTCAGCGGCCTTGAGCGCGACCATGACGCTCATGGGCGTTTACGTCATAATGAAGATGATCCTGCTCAGCCCGGATGTTATCTGGATAGGGTATCTCTTCCTTGCCATAGGATCCATCTCCATCCTTTTCGCTTCCATATATGCATACATTTCTGAGAACATGAAGATGCTCGCGGGATTCAGCACAATAGAGAACAATGCTGCAATCCTGTCTGCAATGGGGCTATACCTTGTCGCTTCTGAGCCAGTGCTAAGGCAGTTCATCTTCATGACAATAATCATATTCGCTATGGCTCACTCAATCTCCAAGACAGGGCTGTTCTTTTCCATCGGAAACTCACCTGGGGAGTACTTCGGTGAGAGTGATCACCCGACGTCCTATACTCAGAGGGTGGGGACAATGCTTACCACCATGTCACTCTCAGGGCTGTTCCCGACTCTTGGCGGACTTGCCACATGGATGCTTCTCGAGGCATTTTTCATGGAGGCTTACTCAGGGGGCGCCCCTGGAATGAGTGCCATAGTGATTGGTTCGGTAATTGCACTTGGGGAAGG
The DNA here is from genome assembly GCA_021850545.1 of Thermoplasmata archaeon. Classification (GTDB taxonomy): domain Archaea; phylum Thermoplasmatota; class Thermoplasmata; order Thermoplasmatales; family Thermoplasmataceae; genus JAJZOM01. The sequence continues at coordinate 45,581 of JAJZLU010000044.1, forward strand.
CATGGCCACAGGCTCAATGATGAAAATCCTGGCATTCGGAAACCTCTTCCGCAGGGGCCTGGGCAGGAAGCAGGAGCCAAATCAGGCCATAATATCAGGAATTGGCATGCTGCTCATCTTCCTCTTCGCAATTTCCATCTTCATAGTATCAGGCCTGTTCATTTCAGGAATACCTGGGGTTCTTGTCTTCAACGGCTTCATGATCACTTCACGGTTTGGGGCCGCTGACTTCGGCCTTATCTCTCCAGATTATGTTTTAATGCTCATCACTGTTTTCTCGCTTTTGGCCTATGCCGTTTTCAGGAAACCGAGGCTGAGGGAAGTTCCGGTCTGGAACGGGGGTTCTGTTGAAGTGGACTCATACACCTCATACGCCTATTCCAACAACATACGCTTAATGCTGAGGAGAGTCCTGCGGACTAAGGCCGGCGCATTTGGGAGCGCTGTTACGGTCATAGATGTGTTCTGGCTCATAATGAATGACATTGGAAAGGGATACAGGGCAGTGAGCAAATTCATCACCCTTAGGATCATGAACAGTTCGATCAGCTGGTATATGATCTACATGATTGCGGCTTTCATGGTCATAATGATAATTGCGGTGGAATTCTAAAAAAATTATCTTATTCTTTTCAGCTCGAATGAACCGAGTGTAAGGTCTTTGTTGTTCCTGACCACTTCAATCCAGTCCCTGGATCGGGCTTCCTTCATTCCTCTGACCCTGAGGTATTCAACCGATGCTTCGCTCCTGAATTCTATAGATCCGTCCATGAAGTAATTCATGTTTTCATACAGGCTTCTCTGGAAAATGCCGTCCTCAATAAGGTACAGGGTCGTAGAGCCTTCCATCTTCCTCCTCTGTGAGAAATGCTGCAACGCCTTTGGGAACATCTTGTCCTCTGAGGACTGTGTGATCCATGCAGTCAGGGAAAAAAATACCATCCGGTATTTTCCCATCTTTGTAAGGACTGTGGTGCATATCTGGTCCATGGATTTCAGGAAATTGCTGATAATCCCAACATTGTCAAGGACAACAGCGTTCCTGTCGCTGCTTTCCATCTGTATGCTCTTGGAATATGCGTCCACAAACTTCAGGTGGCCGCTCTCCTCATAGGCCTCCGGCGAAATGCCAAGGGCGTAGAGGTCAGCCTTGACATCTGAAATGGGCTGGTCCAGCAGGACAACAATTACGGGGCAGGACTCCCGGAGCGATGAAACTATAAACCTGTCTGCAACAGAAAATTTCGAGCTGTATGGGGGGCCGCTGAGAAGTATGTTCGACGCCCGTGGATATCCTCCATGCAGGAGGTCATCCAGCCTGGAAAAGCCGGAAGGAACCCTTGCATTGCCTTCTGGTTCCTTGCTCTCAGAAGTGAGATCCGGAGAGATCTCCCTGATCGAGGTTTCTACTTTGTCAAGGAGGCTTCTCGTCTCCTCAAGTTCCTCCAAAAGCTTCCTCTTCTGTTCAAGGAGCTCCTGGAGCTTTCCGTCTGAAGATTCCTGCGGGGACTCGGTCATATCACTTTCCACTTGGGGCCCTGTATGTCCCGGAGACCACCCACGGTGGTTCTTTGGGATCAAAGGGTTCCATGCCCTCAACGGCGTTGGAGTTTACAATCTTTTCGTCTACGTCCACACCAATGCCGGGTTTTCCGGAAAGGGTAAATCTCCCTCTTTCCAGTTTATATCCGGACTTCACCAGATTTCGCTTCCAGTCCGGCCAGAACGCTTCAAAGCTTTCCTGTATGAGGAAATTGGGAAGGGTCTTGTCCACATTCAACGTGGCAGCGGTCTGTATGGGCCCGAATGCATTATGGAAGGCAACTGGTACGCCCATGGATTCTGCTATAGCCCCAATCTTCTTTGCCTCGAGGATCCCAAGGGAGTTGGTGAGGTCAGGCTGGATTATGTCAACCATTCCCTGTGAGATGTATCTTGCAAAGTCAGATTTGTTTAGAAGCCTCTCGCCCAGTGCAATTGGGGTCCTAACGTATCTCTTCACCTCAGGAAGCGCTATTTCGAGTTCAGGGTGAAGCGGTTCCTCCATGAATAAGGGTTCAAACTGGTCAAGAGCAGTTCCTGCGTCAATGGCTGCCTTGGTGGAAAACCTGCCATGGCATTCAATGAGGAGGTCTACCTTGTCTCCGAATTCCTCCCTCAGCGACCCAACGATATCCACCGCATTATTCAGGCCATCCCTGGAAAGGTGGTCATAATTGTTTCCGAATGGGTCAAACTTCATAGCCGTGAATCCCTTGGAGACCACATCTCTGGCTTTCTTGACAAAGTCTTCAGCTGTTACGCAGTCCGAGTACCAGCCGTTTGCATATGCCCGGAGGTCACTGTTGAATTCTCCTCCAAGCAGTTTGTATACTGGTTCCCCCACAGATTTTCCTATGAGGTCCCAGCTTGCGATCTCAAACGCACTGAGGGCTGAAGTTGCCTCCATGGACTTAGACAGGTAGAATGAGTGCCTGTAAAAATCCTTGACATTCTTCTCCACATTAAAGAAATCAGCATCCTGGAAGACCCTTTTCACCTCTTCCATGCTCTCCTTTACTGACATTGTCATAAGGGTTGTCGGCGCTTCCCCATATCCAACCAGGCCGTCCTCGGACGTAAGCCTCACGAGGAGGATGGTGGAACTCCATGGGCTTGATATCTCCTTGCCCTTTTCACCAAGTTCCAAGATGTCTATTTTCTTTATTTTTGACGACATATATGTAAATTGGAAAAATCATACTTAAACCTATCAACGGCATTTGTGCCATAGGACAAGCATATCATCGGCTCATGTCAAGGTATGCCTCTAGGGCAGGCACCGATGGGAGCAGGGCATAAACCTTGTTGTGGAGTTCGTCAAAAATGATGTCGTATATCTCTGAGCTGCACTTTTCCACTTCCCTCACCTTTTTGTTCTGAAGGTCAACTATGGCAAGGTTTCTGCTTTCCCTGAAGATCACGTAAAGATGGTTCACAAGCGAGTTGTAAACCATTTTCCTAATTGGTTCCCTGAAGGCAGTGACAACGGAAAAATTGGCTTCAACTAGGCCTGAAACAAGGATCTTCCCGCTTTCAGTGCCTGCAACTACCAGCTTTTCAACACTGCAGACAATGGCAGAATTTACAGTTTCATCGCCAAAGCTGATGTCTTGGCTTAAGGACAGGCTCTCGCCAGATCTTATGATAACAAGGCGGGAAGGGTTGCGAAGAAGGATGATGAAGGAGTCCTCAAGGCTGTCAAAGGAAGTGTGCCTCACCTCTCCCTGAATTGCAGGGAAATCGATGGCCTTCCCATCAGGGTACCTGCAGAACGAATATCTTTCGTTTGAGACAAGTAGTATGTCCCTGTCGCTGTCAAGCGAGATCCTTTCCGGCGTGAACCCAAACTTCAGCGGCATTGGCGTCTTGCCGGCCCCGATTTTATATACAAGCGCTTCGCCATCCGGGGAACCGGTCAGGAAAAGAAGATCCCTGTCCTGGCATATAGAAGCAATTGCATTTCTTCCAGTGCCTTCCACTGAACCTGTTATTTTGTCAGTTTCAGTGTTTATAATCATGGTCTTTCCCTCCGCGGGGTCAGGAATGTAAAGGGCTTCGGAACTGGAGTGCACAGCACCCTTCCATGGCACAGACTTTCCAGTGGCGGGGTCCTGTTTTGGGAGCTTTATCCTGCAAATCCTGACCGTACTCATCTGAACCAAATGCCGGGCAAAAAAAGGGAACTATACATGGTTCATAAAATATTCTCCTTTGTTTGGAATTCAGTTTATTTTCATATTTAGGCCTTTGTGGAAAAAAAACTAATTATTGAGAGGTGATTATAGCCTGATACTCATGAGTTCCAAATTTCAGAATATCAAGACTTTTAAGGTAAATGGAAAGGAGTACAACTATTATTCACTGAAGGAGCTTGAAAAACAGGGTTATCCTATTTCAAGGTTCCCAGTTTCAATCAGAGTCATACTTGAATCCCTCGTCAGGAACCTTGACGGGAAAGAGGTCCATGAGAAGGATATTGAGAACCTCCTCAAGTGGAACGGAACAAACCTTGCGGATTTTGAGATCCCGTTCAAGGTAGCCAGAGTGCTTATGCAGGATTTCACCGGTGTCCCTGCAGTTGTTGACCTTGCTGTGATGAGGGACGCGGCCGCGGAACTGGGCAAGAATCCAGGCATCATTCAGCCACAGGTCCCTGTGGACCTTGTCATTGACCATTCAGTGCAGGTGGATTTCTATGGGACTCCAGAAGCCATGGAACAGAACAGGCAGAAGGAATTCGAGCGGAATGGGGAGAGGTACAGGTTCCTAAAGTGGGCACAGGGGGCATTCCAGAATCTCAGGATAGTACCGCCTGCGGTGGGAATCGTACACCAGGTGAACCTTGAGCATCTTGCACGCGTGGTAATGGAGAAGGAATCTGGAGGTAAGAAATGGGCCTTCCCGGACACAGTTGTTGGAACAGATTCGCACACCACAATGATCGACGGCCTCGGCGTGGTTGGCTGGGGTGTTGGGGGAATAGAGGCTGAGGCAGCAATGCTTGACCAGCCTGTCACTTTCAGGGCACCGGAAGTTGTTGGCGTGCGCCTTTCCGGAAAGCTCAAGCCAGGAGTAACCGCAACCGATCTTGTCCTCACGGTGACAGAGCTCCTTAGAAAGAACAAGGTTGTAGGCAAGTTCGTCGAATTCCATGGTGAGGGAATAAGGAACCTGACGCTTCCTGACAGGGCAACCATATCAAACATGTGCCCCGAATACGGAGCAACTGTAGCGCTCTTCCCGGTGGATGAACAGACCATTGAATACCTGAGGCTCACGGGCAGGCCAGAGGACCACATCAAGCTGGTTGAGGAATACTGCAAGGCGCAGGGCATATATGGTTCACAGGAAAACATAGAATTTTCCCAGGAGATTGAGTTTGACCTTTCCACAGTGAAGCCAAGCGTGGCCGGCCCAAAGCTGCCTCAGCAGAGAGTAGAGCTTGGAAACATTGGAAACAGTTTCCTCAGTTTCATGGAAGAGGGACAGGCATCAAGCAACAACGGAAAACAGCGCTATGAAAATGAGGGAGGCCTCGCAAATGGCCAGATAAAGGGCAAGGCCGGACAGGTCTATCTCAAGTCTTCTGGAATCAAGCTTGAGGGCAGTGAGGAAACCCTTACTGAAGGCGATGTTGTAATTGCGGCCATTACAAGCTGCACAAACACCAGCAATCCATACGTCATGCTCGCAGCGGGGCTTCTTGCAAAGAAGGCTGTTGAGAAAGGCCTCAAAGTGAACAGGAAGGTCAAGACAAGCCTCGCCCCAGGGTCCAGGGTTGTCACAGAATACCTGAACAAGTCAGGCCTGCAGCCATACCTGGACAAACTTGGATTCAACCTAGTGGGGTACGGGTGCACCACCTGCATCGGAAACAGCGGGCCGCTCAATGAGAGCATAGAATCAGCCATAGTCAGGGATAATCTTGCTACCGCCGCTGTACTCTCAGGCAACAGGAATTTTGAGGCAAGGGTCCACAGGAACGTACGCGCAAATTACCTGATGTCACCGCCGCTTGTGGTTGCATTTGCCCTCGCAGGAAAGGTTACCATCGACCTTAACAATGAACCCCTCGGAAAGGGCAAGGATGGCAAGGACGTCTTCCTCAAGGACATATGGCCAGACAGCAATGAGATCACTGACGCAATGAAGGGCTCAATCAGCAGGGAAATGTTCATTGAGAGGTACAGCAACATTGCAGACTACAATGAGCAGTGGCTCAAGCTCGAGGCACCAAGCGGCGTTCAGTATGCCTGGGAACCAGAGAGCACCTACATCAGGAAGCCCACATTCTTTGACAATTTCAATCCCAAAACAATCATCGAAACCAAGGAACTGAAGGGAACAAGGCCGCTTCTTGTTCTCGGGGACTCCATCACCACTGACCACATTTCTCCAGCTGGATCATTCAGCAAGGACACCCCTGCTGGAAAGTATCTAATGGAACATAACGTCCAGCCTGTGGATTTCAATTCCTACGGGTCCAGGAGAGGAAACCATGAGGTCATGATGAGGGGGACGTTTGCAAACAACAGGATCAAGAACAAGCTCGCATCAAAGGAAGGGGGGTTCACGGCCCATTTTCCGGAGAAGAAGGAGATGAGCGTGTATGATGCAGCAATGCAGTATGTGAAGGAAAAGAACCCGCTGATTGTGTTTGCAGGGGACCAGTACGGGACAGGAAGCTCAAGGGACTGGGCTGCAAAGGGACCTTACCTGCTTGGGGTAAAGGCCATAGTGGCAGTGGGATACGAGAGGATCCACAGGAGCAACCTCGTTGGAATGGGAGTGGTCCCTCTCCAGTTCAGGAACGGTGAGAGCTATGATTCCCTGAAGATAGACCCTGAAAAGCCCATTGACATCATCTTTGGCGATGGCGTGAAGGCTTCAGGAAAGGCAGCAATGAAATTCACCGAGGCCGGTTCCGGCAAGGAGAAGTCGACTGAGCTGATCATAAGGGTAGACACGCCAGTTGAAGAGGAATACCTGAAAATCGGCGGAATCCTGCAGTTTGTCCTCAGAAGGCTTGTTTCCTGAGCAGAAAGTGCGAAAAATTTCGCACAAAAATTTCCCATAAACTTAATTTTTTTAAACTCAAGAGATCAGGGTATGCACAACTATGTACATAGCCGCACCACCAGGTACCAAGATACTTGCAAAATACCTCCTTCCAGCTGAAGAGTACAATCTACTGGAAGAAGTGGATTTCAATGTATATGGTGAGGAGAAGTCGCTCACAATACTGCAGTTCATGCGGGACCTGAAGTGGATTTACATTTCATATGATGAGGGAGACAAGATAAGCCTCAAGCCCACTGAGACAGGAATAGACATCTTTGAGAGGGGCCTCACCCAGGAATACATGGAGAAAAACGGGGAACTTGTCAACCTTGTGAAGAAATACCTGGATGACTACCTCATCCCTGGCAGGGAGGTCACGGAAGAGACCCTGAAGCTTTCTGACTTCTACCTTAAATCCGGAAATTACGGCAGGGCGCTTGATCTTGCATCAAACCTCATCGACCTGGGAAACAGGAACTCAGACAAGAGGCTCCTGGGGCGCGGGCATTACGTGTACGGCACAATTAACCTGTACAAGATGGATCTCGATTTTGCAAAGAACCATTTTGAAAAAGCCAAGTACTTTGCTGAAAATGTGGACGACATCACGACCGTGGGAAAGTCAGAGCTTGGCCTCGGCTCTTACTATGGCTACAGGGGTGACGTCAACAAAGCCATGGAGATGTTCGAGCATGCCCTGCTCCTGTTTCAGGAGGTGGGGGATGAATCCGGGCTGAACCAGGTGAAGATGAACGAGGCGTTCACACTTGCCAAGATGGGGAACCTGAAGGAATTCTTTGCCCTGAACCACCAGGCCATAGACTACTTCAACACTGTAACGGACAGGTACCACCTGCAGTACTGTTACCAGAATGAATCCGCTGTCCTGCTTTCGCTCGGCAAATATGATGCCGCCATAGATGCGGTCGTGGAAGCCCACAACCTTGCCAAAGAGACAAGCAATGAGATGATTGAGAACAGGTCCGGTCTGAGCATTGCACTGATTTACATCTACACCATGAGGCCCGGGGATGCCTATGAGTACATCGAGAATGCGACCGGGTTCTTCAGGAGGAATTTTGACACGAACGGCCTGGCGACTTGCTATGAGATGTTCATGCTTTATGACATCGCCACGAAGGACCTGGCTGTGGCCGACGTGAATCTTGAGAAGTCGAGGCAGAATTTCATGGTGAAGAAGCAGCTCAATTACGTCGTTGAATGTTACTCCCAGTATGTTAAGGTACTCAAGATATACCGGTATGAACCTAAATTAATAGAAAAGAAGACAAGGGAATTTTTGGAACTTTCAAACAAGTTGGGGTTAAAAGAATTATTTTTGCAATTAATGGATTAATTTATTTAATCTACGCAGTACATGCCAAGAGCCAGTATGGTCTTGACCTTTACATTTGACACGTCGATTTCTGCTACCTTCATTTTAAGTTTCTCGGACATTTTTTTACCTCAAAATACCAAGCCGTTTTTACAGGTTAATGATTGCTAGACACTGATTCACTTCCGATCTCAGTTCCGCCTTTCGTAAAATCTGTATTTTCTAGTACATATGCTTCATATATGAGATATTATGCAATGAATAAATGGGTATATCATTCTTGTCTGTAGGTACATATGCATTCAATTTCCCTGCTTTTCCAATTTATAATCAATGCAGGATAACAACCGTTCAAAGAGAAACTAAAGTAATATAAGGGCAGCTAAAATCTAGCAGAGCATGGAAGACCAGGTTAAGGCTTCTATGGATAAGTTAAAGCAGGATAACGCAGAGTTTCTACAGCTTCAGTTCACTGATATCGTGGGTGCAGTTAAGACACTCACAATCCCCAAGAACAGGTTTGAAAGTGCCCTGTCAGAAGGGGTCGTTTTTGATGGGAGTTCGGTTGCAGGCTATGCCCAGATTGAAGAATCTGACATGAGGGCTCACCCTGACCTTTCTACGTATACAATCCTTCCTGAGGGCAGGGACGGATACAAGACTGTGAGGTTCATCTGCGACATTTACACACCTGACGGGGAAAGGTTCCCGGGTGACCCGAGATATGTTCTGCAGAGGACGGTCAAGAGGCTCAATGACAAGGGCATGGACTTTTACGTGGGGCCGGAGTTTGAGTTCTTCGTATTCAAGAGGGACCATGAAGGAAACCCCACAGCCATTCCAAGTGATTATGGCGGCTACTTCGACAACACCCCCATAGATTCAGCAAATGAGATCAGGCAGGAGATCCTGAAGCACATGTATGATCTCGGCTACCATCCTGAGGCAGCCCACCACGAAGTGGCATACGGGCAGCAGGAAATTGACCTGAGATATGGGCAGGCACTTGTCATGGCTGACAGAGTGACAATGCTGAAGAACATAATCAAGAATGTTGCCCAGAAGCATGGAATGTATGCGACATTCATGCCAAAGCCAATCAACGGCGTCAACGGATCGGGAATGCATGTCCACTCAAGCATCATGTCCACGGGCGAGAAGGAGAACCTCTTCTATGATGCAAAGGCAAAATACGGCCTCAGTGAACTCGGCATGAGTTACCTGGCCGGAATACTCAAGAACATAAATTCTGCCTCAGCGGTACTGGCATCCTGGGTAAACTCTTACAAGAGGCTTATTCCAGGATATGAGGCCCCCGTGTACATTTCATGGGCTAACAAGAACAGGTCCGCCCTTGTGAGGGTCCCGGCCGGAACCGGCATGAGGAAGAGGATGGAACTAAGGTGCCCTGATTCAGCAGGGAACCCATACCTGCAGTTTGCAGTAATCCTGGGAATGGGCCTTGACGGAATTGAGAACAAGCTTTCACCTCCGGGCCCAACCGAGAAGGACATATTCCACATGACAGCCGAGGAAAGGGCAAAGGATGGAATACAAAGCATGCCAGAGAGTCTTGGTGAGGCGCTCCACCACTTCAGGAACAGCAAGCTCATGAAAGGTATCCTGGGCGAGCACATATTTGAGAATTTCATAACGGTAAAGCAGCGGGAATGGGATGTCTTCAGGTCTCATGTCACGACATGGGAACTTGAGAGATACCTTCCAATCCTCTAATTTTTTTACCTGTATTCCCTCAATCTTCTTTCTTTTCTCCGTTCCACGTGCCTGGAATGATAGTACAGGGCTATCAGCACCATGCCGCTGGGAAGCAGGACAAACCCGAAAATTATTGTGAGCAGCGTGGGATAACCTATTGTTCCAAGGGAGGCATCTACGCTTATGGTCTGGGATCCCGTGTTCTTGATTATCAGTGAGATATTTCCCGTTGCGGGAGAAACGTAAACACCGGTGAGGCTGGATTTCTGAAGGGCCGTCTCATTGCCAAAGGACGAGCCTGAAGAAACTGAAACATAGGCGCTGATGTTGAATGCTGCCACATTTGAAGTTACTGTGTAATCAATGTCATCGCCGGCGTTCACATATTTACCTGAGAGGGTGTAGCTGCCTCCAGGGGATATGTTCACTCCGCTTGCAGAGGTGCTGTTGCTCTCTACAAGATAAACTGAAACAGAGAACAGTGCTAAGGAAACGATGATTAATATTGCTCCAATCTTCAATATTCGCCCTCTTCTTGGCCTTTCAAACATAGTTCCTTCTCCTCTCAATAGTTTTGATGTGAAATAATTATTGCGATTCGCTCACTTCTATTTCCTGTGAACTGGCTGGGGATATTTTTCCTGTGTTCATGGAAATCCTTATGATCTCAGAATGGGCGGAGATTATTTTCTCATTGCCCCCAATGGTGAGGTCCCCCACCTCGGCACTCATGGATAGTTTCCTCTCAGTCTTGAAGGCCCTAATGCCGGCAATCACTGAGATGGCGTAATCAAATTCGGCCACCTCCTGTCCAGTAATTTCAAGGGGCAGCTTTGAAGGCCACTGCTCAAGGTGTATGCTTTCCTTCAGGCCAAGGTTGTGCGTGTGGTATATTTCCTCAGTTATGAAAGGCAATACTGGAGCGTACATCTTCATGGTCTGCGAAAGGACGAAATTCAGGGTCTTGGAAACTTCGGCGAACAACTCATGGCCCAGGCTTTCTTTCCTGTTGTTTACGCTCTTTGCAATTTCAAGGTAATTGTCGCAGAACACATTCCAGAAGAAATTGTCAAGTTCTGCCCTTGCCCTGGAGACCTGATACTGTTCCATGCTGGCTGTGCAGGCATCAATCACGCTGCTGAGCTTGCCAAGGATCCACCTGTTTACAGGATATTTCACTTCTGAAGGTGCTGTAGGTACACTCTGGGAACCAGTGATAATCCCGACAAGGTTTGCAGCATTGAGCATCTTGATCAATGTCCTGCGGCCCCTGACGAAATCCTGCTCCTTCACTTTTATGTCTTCGCCGGGAATTGTTGTGGAAGCCCAGTATCTCACTGAGTCCGCGCCATACTGCTTGATGAGGGATTCCGGCTCTATGATGTTCCCCTTGCTCTTGCTCATTTTCTGGCCCAGTGGATCATAAACATTGCCGCTGATAGCAATGTGTTCCCAGGGGGCCTTTCCGTCATGGATATATGACCTCACAATGGTTGTGAAAGCCCAGAAGTTGATGATGTCATGGCCCTGGAACCTGATATCCATGGGATACAGGAGGCCGTAGAGGTTGTCATGGCCAAGGTACAGCCTCGGGGTAAGGGAGGAGGTGGCCCAGGTATCCATTATGTCAGTATCTGGCTCAAGTTCAGAGGAACCGCAATGAGGGCACTTCAGATCCACCTTGTCAAGCCTTGGGTCGACAGGAAGCTGTTCTTCATCTGCAAAAACAGGCTTGCCACACTTCTTGCAGTGCCATACCGGGAATGGAACACCAAAGAATCTTTGCCTGGAGATGAGCCAGTCCCATTTCAATCCCTCTATCCAGTTGTCCAGCCTTACCTTCATATGCTCAGGAATCCATTTTACACTGGCTGCAGTGGCTTTCAGTTCTTCCTTTAGGTCCAGATACCTCACCGACCACTGCTTGCTGATGCTGATCTCAATGGGGGTGTCGCATCTCTCATGGGTGTTGACTGAGTGCTTTATCCTTTCAATCTTTTCAACCAGTCCCTCATCCTTCAGCTTCTGGAGCATGGTTTTCTTGGCTTCCTGGATGCTCAATCCTTTAAGGTCGCCTGAGAGTTCGTTCATCCTGCCCCTGTCATCTATTATTACCCTGAGCCCAAGGTTGCTGTATTTTCTCCACAGGGCAAGGTCATTCTGGTCCCCAAAGGTACAGAGCATTTCAGCACCAGTGCCCTTTTCCATGTCAGCGTATTCGTCCGCGATCACCGGGACCTCATGGCCGTATAATGGGACCTTCACTTTCTTTCCGATCATGTCCCTGTACCTTTCATCTGCCGGGTTGACTATGATTGCTATGCAGGCCCCAATCAATTCAGGCCTGGTAGTGGCAATGAGCATGTTTTTGCTGGACTCCCCGAATTTAAGGTACACAAAATCCGCGGAAAGAACCTGGTCTTTCAGTTCAATCTGAGATATGGCTGTCCTGCATGTGGGGCACCTTATCGTGGGGGCTTCCTCTCGGTAGACTCTGTTTTTCTTCACAAGGTCAAGGAACATTTTCTGGGAAATTCTCTTGGATTCATCAGATGAGGTTCTGATAGAATTTCCGAAATTGGCGCTCATGCCTAGGTCCCGCCAGTTTTTGAGGAGTTCCGCTTCGGCCTTGTTGCTCTCTTCCGTGCAGAGCCTTATGAATTCAACCAGCTCAGTGCGTTCCCCTTTTATTCCCAACTGCTTTTCCGTGTACCTTTCGGTGGGGAGCCCGTTGTCATCAAATCCCCAGGGATAGTACACCTGAAATCCCCTCATCCTCTTGTACCTGGCAATGAAGTCCTGGTGAGGGTATGAAAAGGCATGGCCCATATGCATCTTGCCAGAAATGGTTGGTGGTGGTGTGTCAATGGCAAACCACCTGGAGCGATCCCTTACACTGGCATCATACCTGTAGATGTCATTTTCAATCCAGTGTTTTTTCCATTTTTCTTCAATATTGGGAAGGTCCAGTTCCATAGGAAAGGTTAATTTTCTCTGCATTAAAACGATTTGCTTCATGCCGATGATGCAGGCATATTCATGGTGGACTTTGCAAAATTCCGACAAAATGTCTTTTAGCCCCACACATCTAATGCCAATGTGAAGGAATCGGGAAACTCAGGCCAGGCTGCTGAATTTGAAACTTCAGAGAATAAGGGTGACATGGGTAAGGTGAAGCTTGTGGAACAGATATGTGATTACATCAGGTCTAACCTAATCTCCAGCCTCACCCTCGTAGATCTGGAAAGTAAATTCGGAGTCCGAGGCTATACAATCCAGAGGTGGTTCAAGGATATCATGGGAATCACCCCCAGGAAGTACATGGAAGAGCAGAGGATCCACAAGCTCAAGATCAACCTGAGGAAAGGCGAACCTATGCCGCAGGCAATCTACAGCACTGGCTACAGGTCGCAGAGTTGGCTCTATGAGGATTCACTTTCCAAGCTTGGCATGGTCCCCAGCGCCTACAGGAAGGGCGGAGACGGCGAGACAATTTATTTCCTCACCGGGAGGTGCGTCCTGGGCACACTGATTGTGGCTGAGACTGAGCAGGGAATATGTGCCGTGAGCATCGGAGACAGCGAAGAGGTGCTTGAACTTGCCCTGAGAAGGGAATTCTACAAGGCAGACCTTCAGAGATCAGAAAGGGCCAGGGAAAGGCTCAATTCACTTCTGCAGTATTTTGAGGGCCAGAGCCTCAACCTGCCGGTCGCTTTGCAGGGTACGGATTTCCAGCAGAGGGTCTGGACAGCCATTGCGTCCATACCTTACGGGGAAACAAGGACATACAATGAGATTGCAGAGATCATAGGGAAACCCAAGGCATACAGGGCGGTAGCAAACGCCTGCGGAGCCAACCATGTGCCCCTGGTGATTCCATGCCACAGGGTTGTAAGGAAAGACGGCTCACTGGGGGGTTACGCCCTGGGCGTTGACCGCAAGAAATACCTCCTCGAGATGGAAAAGAGGAACTCTTCAAAGAGATAGACGGGGAGAGGATTTTATGATAAGTTCAGCGGAAACTGAGAGCGTCCTGAAAAAGAGCCACTACTCTGGAAGAGTTTTGCCCATTGCTATCCTTGTAATGCTCAGCATAATCTGGGGAATGGCCTTTGTAGCCATAAAATATCTTGAGCCGGTTCTCAATCCGGTAAACCTGACTCTTCTCAGGTGGTTCGTGGCAAGTGCTGCGTTTCTTGCCCTCGCCCCATTCCTTGGCAAGATGAAGCAAAAGTTCCAGATGCGCGATCTGCCAAGGCTGGCACTGGTTTCTTTCGCAAATGTGGTCAGTTACCACCTTACACTCAACTTTTCAGAGAGTTCAATATCTGCAGGCCTTGCTGTTCTCATAACATCAATGGGGCCGGTTTTCATATTATTATTGTCATGGCTCTTCCTCGGCGAGAGGCATGGAAAGCGTGTCATTCTTGCAGTGGCCGTTGCATTCTCAGGTGCAATAATTCTCTCCGCAGGAAGCAGCGTGGGAACTGGCAGCTCATCAATTTATGGCATCCTGGAGGCTGTGGGCACTGCCATCTCATATTCAGTGTTCGCAGTGTTTTCCAAACCCCTCGTGGGTAAGTATGGCGCAATTCCACTCACCATCTGGGCGGGCCTGCTGGGTACCCTGATGCTTGTGCCACTTGTGTCTGGAAGCTTTATTGCCCAGGTTACAGCCATGCCACCTGATGCATGGATTTCAATGCTTTACCTTTCTCTGGCCAGCACAGTACTGGGGTACATGATCTTCTACACTCTTGTCAACAGGGGAGCACTTTCAAAACTTGCCGTCCAGTTATACCTGATTCCTTTGGTGGGCGTGCTTGGCGGAGTCGTGGTGCTCGAAGAATCCATAACTGCATTTACGGTTGCCGGCGGGGCTGCAATGCTCACTGCAGTAGCCATAGCCACTGGAAACATCAGGCTGAAAAATCTTGAAAAGGAATGAGCTCTAGCGGGAGCGTTCAGTCATGTTACTAATATCATAGATGCTGAATGGTAATGTTATTACATATGATTGGATATTAGTTGTACAATGAAAGAGCAAAGCCAGATTTTTGCTCCCCTGATCAGGCATGAGAACAGTATCATCGAAAGTTATCAGGAACTTTCTGAACAGGCAGCGCAGTCAAACATTCAATATTTCCTTAGGCTATTCATTAGAGGGCATCAGGAGATAGTAAAGATGCTGAAAGCCTATGGAAAAGACGGGAAACATGTCTCATTTGCACACCGTGAGGTTCTGTTGCCCATAGATGCCACCCAGCACCTTGTTATAGATGACCACATAGACATCAATAGCCTTCAGAGTGTGCTCCTGCATATAGCAAAGGCTGAGGAGCAGTCAGTGGAAGAATTTACTGTGCTCATCGGAGAAATCAGGGACAAGAGGGCCCACGAGTTCCTTGAGAAGATCAGGGATGAGAAAACCTCCATGACAACCCAGGCGGATCGGCTGTACCACGACATGATCGAATCTAAAATATCCTGAACCGATTAACCCGTGATGCATCTTATTTTGGCCTCAAGGGAGGACGAAGCAAGCATGTCCATGGCCAGCAGGCTGCTGGAAACATTTGATTTCAGGGAGTTTGAAGGCCAGGACGGTGTACGGTCCCATGGAGACTACCTTTTTTCTTACATAGGCGTGAAACACCTATACCTGGAAAATTTTGGCCAGCTTTATGCAGGCATCCGTGACAGGGTAAAGGATATCATTTTCCTGTCCAGGCATTCCTCAAAGGCGGACATCAAGTCGCTCACGGTGCACCCGACAGGGAATTTCAATGGAGCATTGCTTGGCGGAAGGGAAAAGAAATTGTCCATGAGCGATCCGGGGAAGATGACTTCCACCCTCAGGGCGATGAACCAGATATACGGGGGATCTCTTTTCAGCGTTACATTTGAGGCTACTCACCATGGCCCTTTACTGAACATCCCGAACTTCTTCATTGAGATAGGGACGACTGAAGCACAGTGGAAGGACCCTGATGCCCTGGATTGCGTAATCCATGCAATAATGAAGCCGGAAACGGTTGGCTATCCCGCATTCGTTGGCGCCGGGGGAGGGCACTATATGCCCAAGGTGACAAGATATGCCCTGGAGAACCAGATTGACATCGGCCATATGATCTCAAAGCATGCACTTGAGGACATCACCGAATCCATGATAATCCAGAGTATTGAGAAAACACCTTCCTGCAAAGGGTTCGTCATTGACAGGAAAGGGGTTAAGTCGCAGGCAAAACAGCTCATTTCAGGAATAAGTGACCAGCTAGGGCTCGAAATGGTAATGGTTTGAAAATCACGATAATCTATATTTTTTGTAAAATATTTTTTATCTTTTATACACATAATTCAATATCTGCTAACCTTGGAAAACCCATAGTGGAGGCGAAATAATTCTCTGAATAATCATTAAATATATTTAAATACAAATGAGTGTTATCTTCACTCAAGTCAGGCACGTTTTTGTCTGAGTGAAATGAAATGGAAGGAATGGACGAAGAAGAACCTCCTGGAAAGACACCATTTTTTAGAGCATCCAATCTTGAACGCGCCCTCAACCTAAAGAAACTTTATATCAAGTTTGAGGGAGCTGGTCTTACAGGAACCCAGAAAGACAGGATATCTAAGCTTCATGTTCTCAGGGCCAAGGAAAAGGGATACAATACAGTTTCCCTCGCCACCTGCGGAAATTATGGCGCTTCAATTTCCTATTTTGCCAGTGTCTATGGAATGAAGTCGGTCATTGCAGTTCCAGGCTATTATGCAGGGGAGCGAAATGATGAGATAAGGCAGAACGGGGCCGAAGTGCTGGAAGTTGACAGGAAATACGAGGACCTTGTTGAATACATGAGGGACCGCTCCAACGATGAGGCATGGTATGACTCAAGCCCCGGCTCTGTGAACTCAAACCTTGACATTGAAGGTTATGAGGGCATTGCACACGAAATAGTGGCACAGCTCGGACATGCCCCGCAATACGTATCTGTTCCGCTTGGAAATGGAACAACCCTTGCAGGGATATATTCGGGTTTCGAGAAAATGCAGCGCAAGGGCATCATAAGGAAGGTGCCATCGTTCATTGGTTCAAGCACTCCCAATGGCAACCCCATCGTGGCTTCATGGAAGAGGAGAAGGAAAACCCTAATGGAGCTTGACCCTTCAACAATCCGGGAGACGAAAGCCTCTGAACCCCTGGTCGCTTACAGGTCCTACGATGGGCAGAAAGCGCTCAATGCGCTTTACAGAAGCAACGGAATGGCAACATATGTTACCGATGATGAGATGTACCGGTATTCAAGCCTCATTGAGAAGGCAGAAATGCTTTCTGTGCTGCCGGCTTCAGCAGCCTCACTGGCCGCAGTGGACAAAACAATCAACAGGAAGCTTGACAACAGGGAAATCGTGGTTGTCCTCACAGGCAGGTCAAAAATATGGACAACGCAGTAGTCCTTGCTGAGGGAGTTTTTGGCTCTACCTATGGAAAGACTGCCAATGGGCTGGTGAGATTCACCAAAAGGTTCAGCGTTGTCGCTGTGATAGATTCGACAAAGTCTGGCAACGATGCCGGCACTGTTCTCACCGGAAAGCCAAAGGGCATACCGATAGTGTCAACAGTGGAAGAGGGCATCAAGCTTGGTGCCAGGACACTGGTGGTTGGCGTTGCCACAGACGGCGGCTACATACCTGACGAATACAGGAGGTTCATTGCCGATGCAATTTCCCATGGCCTTAACATAGTGAGCGGCCTGCACGAATTCATTTCCGATGACCCAGAATTTTCAGCACTGGCGGCAAAATATGGTTCACATATAACAGACGTAAGGAAGCTGTTCAGGGATATCCAACCCCCTTACACCGGAGAGATAAGGGAAGTCAAGGCACTGAAGATTGCAGTGCTCGGAACAGACAGCGCAATCGGAAAGCGCACAACCGCCGTCATCATGACCAATGCACTCAGGGAGAAAGGAATCCCCACCGCCATGGTTGGGACTGGCCAGACCGCCTGGATGCAGGGCTTCAAGCATACAGTTGTGGTTGACTCCATGATCAACGATTTCATACCCGGCGGCCTTGAAGGCATGACTGTGGAGGCATGGAGGGAAGAGAACCCGGAAATAATTTTTATAGAAGGACAGGGATCCGTTCTGCACCCCGCCTATCCTGGCAGTTTTGAGATCATAGGCGCATGCAGGCCTGACGGCATAATACTGCAGCACGCCCCGAAGAGAAAATTCTTTGACGGCTTCCCAGACATTCCAATCCCGGACCTGAAGAAATACATCGATATCCTTGAACTGCTCTCAGGGCACAGAGTCATTGCCATTTCCCTTAACAGGGAGGGCATGACAGATGCCGAAGTGAAGGAGGAAATTGCGGGCCTGGAATCCAAATACGGAATACCTGTTTTTGATCCTCTTAACCTGAACCCGGAAGTAGCCAAGAGCATTGTCGGGCACTGATTACAATGTCTTATGCACAGAAAATCGCAGTGCTTGATGAGATCAGGGTCCGCCCAACATCCTTTGGAAACAGGAAGGTCAGGGGGACTGTATCATTCACTTCCGGGGACCATGAGAAATCGTTCGAAGTTATTTACTCATATAATGGCGACATTGAGATAAACAGAAACATCGCGGGCCTTATGATGGCAATGCCCGCCATCAACTTCACCATTTTTTCAAAAAAGCTGGTACTGGATTTTCCTGCATCAAAGGCTGACCTTGAGCATATAAGGGAGTTTGTGAGGATCAACAATCGTGAAGTCTTTGTGAACAAACTTGCAAGGCGGCGATACGAATTCTTCAGGAAGGAATACCTGCCAGTTGAATCAGACATAACAGAAGAGAACTCAAACGGTATCACAGAGGTCGTAGCCACAGAGGAAACTGAAGGCGCAGTACCGGTCAATCATGGGGATGGCAGCAAAAGCGTGGCAGTCCTGTCATCTGGCGGAAAGGAGAGCCTGCTTTCCTATGGCATGCTCAGGGAGTCAGGGGTCGAAACCCATGCCTTCTACTTCAACGAGAGTGGCTCTCACTGGTTCACTGCATCCACTGCTTACGCATATTATTCAAGGGAATTCAAGAATGTCCACAAGGTCTGGTCCAACGTGGACAGGATGTACCGGTTCTTCCTCAGGAACCTTGAGCCTATAGACCAGGAGGCAATCAGGAGAAAAACAGACACATACCCTGTCCAGCTGTTCATTTTCCCAGTCTATGCCATGGCCCTTGTTCCAATAGCCCTGAAGCACGGAATCGGGTCCATGGTCCTTGGGGATGAATTTGACGATCCCCGTGAAATGCCTCCTTACCATGGAATTGCCCATTACTTTGGCGTGTATGACCAGAGCCATGACTTCAATGCCTTCATGAGTGGATACTTCGAGAGCAAGGGCATAGACCTCAGGGTATGGTCAGCGGTCTATCCCGTTTCTGGGTCAATCGTTGAGAAGGCACTTGTGAATAGGTACCCTGAACTCTTCAGGCTGCAGCGTTCATGCCACTCCTGCCGCTCAATAAACGGCCAGATGGTTCCGTGCGGAAGATGCTCAAAGTGCATGGGCATTGTAATGTTCGTCCTTGCCGCAGGCGGCGATCCTGCTGACATCCTTTACAGCAAGGAAACAGTCAAGAACCTGGGTGAATTGGTTTCAAGGGAAAGAATGAGGCTTGACAGCGATGAACTGAACCTCATGAAGGCCAAGCTCAGACTTTCAAGCGCAGACACTGGAAATCTTGAACATGTTGAGGGAATCCATATCCTGCAAGACGAAAAAGAGCCATTTGAAAAAGTCCCGGAAAATTTCAGGGAAAACATCCAGGACATCATTTCAATGTACTCAGACGGAATCTACAGGATTGAAAATGGCCAGTGGGTAAGAACCGGGGCCTAGAAGAAGAGAGCCTCTGCCACGGGAACCTCTTCCTGCGTCCTGCATTTCATGTACTCTTCAAGCGGCTGTGTGTTCATTGGTATGAAGTTCTCTCCCCAGTTGAACTTGGCAAGGACTGCAGAAGCTTCTTCCATATAGCCCATTATGTAGAGGGCAGCTGCCATTGCCTCAACAGATGAGAGTTTTCCGGGCTTGCCAAAATTCACCGGGTTGACAGGAACAAGAACAGGCAATTTCCTTGGATACCTCAACCTAAGGCCTTCTATGGAAGTGATCCTGTTCCAGGAGCCGTCGATGAGGAGCAAACCGGTTTTAATAGCAATTTCCCTGTCAGAGGGAAGGAGGTAAAGGCTAGCATAAGGGGTGAGGGAAAGAGTTCTGGCTGCCCTACCAAGGGGAACCTTTGTAACCAGCCCAAAGCGTTCAAGTTTCCTCATGGTGGACTTCTTCGGGTCATCCTGGTTCAGGTAAGCGTAGAGCAATCTCGGCTGCATCTTTCAAATGGCAAATCTTGAGCGGGTATTTAAGGAAAACAGGGACAACGGCTCATGCCCCATCCGAATAGCAAGCCTAATCTATGGGATTAAGTTCCAAAATCATGCAGTGGGTGATGAAATGCAGCAAGTGCGAAACAACATTCAATGTTGAGGTCGGCATGTCAAGCATTTTCAGAAGGGGGAACAGCAGCGCAACAAAGACTCCCTGCCCCAGCTGCGGGAACACCTCGTTCAACAGGATAGTTGAAGCTAAGGACAAGAACGGAAGGGAGTTCAGGATCTAGGGATGGTTTTTCCACGGTGCAACTAATCAAAAAGTGGTTGAAAATGACTGATTTATAAATAATCAGGTCTAGTTAGAAAAGTTAATTAATCTACACTCCCTGCCTTAAGATGCATTACATTGTTATTACCGGAGGGGTAATTTCCGGGCTTGGCAAAGGAACTATAACTTCCAGCCTTGGATATCTCCTGAAATCACACGGGTACAAGGTCACTTCACTGAAAATTGATCCTTACCTGAATTTTGACGCAGGAACTATGAATCCATATCAGCACGGCGAGGTCTTTGTGCTTGACGACGGCAGCGAGGTGGACCTTGACCTGGGAAATTATGAAAGGTTCCTGGATGTTGACTTGACCGGCGACAACAACATAACCACTGGGAAGGTCTACAAGGAAGTCATTGAGAAGGAAAGGCGCGGTGAATACCTTGGAAGCACTGTTCAGATCATCCCGCACATAACAAATGAGATCAAGAGAAGGATAAGGCTTGTCTCCAGCAAGGGAGACTTTGATGTTGTCCTTATAGAGGTTGGGGGAACGGTTGGAGACATTGAATCAATGCCTTTTCTCGAGGCGGTTAGGCAACTCCACCATGAGGAAGGCAGAGGCACTTTCCTCTTCGGGCATGTAACACTTGTGCCGGAACTTGGTGCAAACGGTGAGCAGAAAACAAAGCCGACACAGCACAGTGTCAGGGACTTGAGGGAAATAGGAATCACTCCAGACCTTCTGTTCTGCAGATCGAAGAAACCCCTTTCCATTGAGACCAAGAAGCGCATATCACTATTCACTGATGTGGCATTGGACGGAATTGTCAGCATAAATGATGTCCCGAACGTTTACCTTGTTCCAGATGCGATGGAGAAGCAGGGCATAATCCCGTTCGTGAGGGAAAAGCTCTCGCTGCCCCAGAAAGGATACCACGATGCATGGGCTGAATACAAGGAAAACATCAGGAACCCCAGGGAAAAGGTCAAAGTTGCACTGGTTGGAAAGTATGTCGAGCTTCAGGATTCATACATGAGCCACAAGGAGGCTTTCTCACATGTCAAGGGAGTGACAGGCATTGACGTGGACATCAAGTGGATAAATTCCGATGACCTCATTCAGAACCAGGAAAAACTTTCAGATGTGCATGCAGTCCTCGTCCCCGGCGGATTCGGGTACAGGGGAATAGAGGGAAAGATACAGGCTGCCAGGTATGCAAGGGAGAACGGCATTCCATACCTGGGAATATGCCTTGGGTTCCAGGTAGCTGTGATGGAGTTTGCACGGGATGTTCTTGGCCTTGAAGGAGCCAACAGCACGGAATTCGACCCAAAGACGCCATATCCTGTAATAGATCTCCTGCCGGAGCAGCTTGGCATAAACGATATGGGTGGCACAATGAGGCTCGGCTCCAAGAAAGTTCTAGTTAAAGACGGCACCCTGGCAAGCAAGATTTATGGATCAGATGTGGTGTTTGAAAGGCACAGGCACCGCTTTGAAGTAAATCCGGAATACATAGAAAAGTTCAAGGAAGCCGGCATGCTTTTCTCAGGAGTGGATGAGGAGGGCATAAGGATGGAGATTGCAGAATTAGAGGGGAACGATAATTTCATTGCGACCCAGTATCACAGCGAATTCAAGTCAAGGCCGTTGAGCCCATCCAGGGTTCACCTGCATCTTATCAGGCAGGCCCTTGAGTACAAGCAGCAAGTCGTGGAGGCTACAGCTTGAACAGCGTGGCCATGAAGCTGCTCCTGAAGATAAACGAAAAGCTTTCTGAGTCATCAGGGTTCAGGGGAAGGATACTGTCCCTGGATCGGTATTTTCTCCTGGATACCGGGGAAAACAGGACACTCTTCCATCTTTCTGAGGGTGTTGTGATTGAAGCCGACATAAATTCCCACCCTCCAGACATTACAGTGACAACAACGGAGGACGAGCTCAAGGGAATAATGGAGAAGAGGATCAATCCCATGGAGTCATACTCAAAGGGGAGAATAAAGATCAAGTCGTCATTGATGGACAAGCTGTTGTTTTCCGAGTTGTTGACATGAATCCGTTCAGGAACCACGCTGAATACACCAAATACCTCTGGGACCAGGTTAAAGTGGGCTATGAGGTTGCAAAGAACGTGAGGGCAAAGGGCCTGGATGTGGTTGACAGAGTTGAGATGCCTCTTGCATCTGACATGGCTGACAGGATTGAGGAACTCATCGATATAAGGGGCATTGCTGATGAAATAAGGGATCTTGCAAAGGCCAAGAGCAGGGAGGAAATCTCAATTGAAATCTCACGGAAAGTCGCCCAGATGTATGCTTCCGAGGGAAAAACCAAGGCTGTAGACAAGGCTGTGAGGGTAGGCCTTGCAATTCTCACGGAAGGGATACTTGTTGCACCGCTGGAGGGAATTGCTGATGTTTCCATAGACACAAACAGTGATGGGACGGATTATGTTTCAGTTGTTTATTCTGGGCCAATAAGGGGAGCCGGAGGCACAGCACAGGCCCTGAGCGTGCTTATTGCAGATGTCGTGCGGAGGGACCTTGGCATTGGGTCTTTCAAGCCTACAGATGATGAGGTGGAAAGGTACATTGAGGAAGTGCAGGCGTACAACAGGGTCAAGCACCTCCAGTACCTGCCCTCGCCAGAAGAAGTAAGGCAGGTTATCCTCAATTCTCCGGTATGCATAGACGGTGAGGGAAGCGAGGAGGAAGAGGTCTCCGGGCACAGGGACATGGCCCGTGTCAGGACAAACAGGATCAGGGGAGGAATGTGCCTCGTGCTCTGTGAGGGGCTAATCCAGAAATCTAAGAAGGTTCTCAAGCACACTGAAAAGCTCGGGCTTACTGAATGGAATTTCCTTGGTAAAAAGGAGGCACCAGCCTCTTCCGGCCAGGAAGAGGCAAAACCCAAGAATTCAGACAAGTTTCTCAAGGATATAGTGGCAGGAAGGCCTGTGTTCGGGCACCCCAACCGCCCAGGCGGCTTCAGGCTCAGATATGGCAGATCCAGGGTATCAGGGCTCGCTGCTGCCTCAATCAATCCCACTACAATGATTTCCCTGGACAGGTTCATAGCCACAGGGTCCCAGGTCAAGGTGGAGCTCCCGGGCAAGGCAGCCGCAATAACCCCCAGTGAAGCCATAGATGGGCCCATGGTCCTGCTTAAGAATGGAAACCATGTGAGGGTTGAATCACCACAGCAGGCATCTGACCTTCTGGAACAGATTGAGCAGGTAACAGATCTCGGAGAGATCCTTATTGCGTACGGAGACTTCCTTGAGAACAACTACAAGCTAGTTCCTGGCTCATTCAACAACGACTGGTGGAAGCTTTACATTAAAGATGAGGGAAAGAGGAAAGAGCTGCTATCAAGGACATTGAACCAGTTTGAGGCAATCCAGCTTTCAAGGGACCTCAATATACCACTTTACCCAAGGTATGACTATTTCTGGCACGACCTCACTGTGGAACAGATCCTTGCCCTGAGACGGAAACTGTCAGATTCCACAGTTTCTGGCGAGACCATGTTCATTTCAGGATTCGACATGAAGGGTACTCTTATCGAACTGGGGGTGCCATTTGAGAAAGCCGAAAATGGCCTTGAACTCAAGGAATTCTATCCGCTTATCGCATCGCTTGGCCTGGAGCTTTCAGATGGGATCATAACATCTTCCGCGGAAATCCCTCAGGCGGATGACCCCTTGGAACTCGTGAACAGACTTGCTGGATTCCAAATAAAGCCAAGATCGCCAACAAGAGTTGGCGGAAGGCTTGGAAGGCCAGAGAAGGCGGGTGACAGAAAGATGAAACCAAAAGTGCATGTCCTTTTCCCGGTGGAAAATTATGGCGATGCCAGGCGCTCGCTGAAGAATGCCGGGAAGAACACAAAGGGGAGCAGTGTGGAAATTGAGGCCAGCGTGCGTTCGTGCATTGGCTGCTCATTTGAATCGCCGCAACCGCTCTGCCCGGAATGCGGCTCTAGGACTGAGCCTACGGGAAAGACAAAGAAGCTGAAGGTTGACATTAACCAGCTGATAAGCAATGCAATTAACAGGCTGGCTATCGATATTCCCGACAAGCTTGAGGTAAAGGGGGTCAAAAAGCTGATGTCCAAGGACAAGGTAAGCGAGCCTCTTGAGAAGGGATACCTCAGGGCACTGCATGACATTTCAACAAACAAGGACGGCACGTGCAGGTACGATATGTCTGATATCCCAATCACTCACTTCAGGGCAGGTGAGATCGGGATAAGTACGGAAAAGCTTGTTCAGCTCGGCTACCCGGACCAGGATTACAACGAGATTTTTCCGCAGGACATCATTATCCCCTACGAATCTGCTGACTACATTCTCAGGGTCTCCCAGTTCATAGACGACCTCCTGGTAAGATATTACAACCATCCCCCCTTCTACATGTGCAGGACGCGTGAGGACCTCATCGGACAGTTGGTCATCGGGCTTGCTCCACACACTTCAGGAGGAATCCTTGGCAGGATTATCGGATTTGCAGAGGTGAGCGGCTGTTACGCCCATCCATTTTTCCATGCCGCCAAGAGGAGGAACTGCGATGGCGATGAAGATTCAATCATGCTGCTTCTTGATGGGCTCATAAACTTCTCGAAAGAATATCTTCCGTCAACAAGGGGTGGACTAATGGATGCACCGCTTGTCCTTACCGTGCAGCTTAACCCGGACGAGGTCGACAAGGAGGCCATGAACGTTGACACACTCAGTGAGTATCCGCTTGAATTCTATGAGGCAGCGAACCAGGGAAAGTCTCCATCAGAAATAGAGGAAATGATGATGACAATGGGCGTGAGGCTGAAGAAGACCAATACCATTCTCAACTCAGGATTCAGCACTGAGACCATTGACATAAGCAGCGGCGTGCGTGTCTGTTCCTACAAGACCATTGATTCTATGGAGGAGAAGATCGAGAGGCAGCTTTCCCTTGCGAGAAGAATAAGGGCAGTGGATGAGAATGATGTTGCAACCAGGGTGCTGAATTCACACTTCCTTCCAGATATGTACGGCAATTTCAGGGGCTTCTTCTCCCAGGAATTCAGGTGCACCAAGTGCAACACCAAATACAGGAGGGTCCCGCTTTCTGGAAAGTGCCACAGGTGCGGGAACTCGAGCATATCCCTTACAATCCATAAGGGAAGCATAATCAAATACATGGCTGAAACTATAAAGATCTCAGAGGAGTTCCAGCTTCCATGGTACCTTCATACTAGGATAGACAATCTTGTGAGGACCATACGGGGAACTTTTAACCTTGAAGAAGATAAGCCAGACAACTCACTTGCGAGATTCATGGAGGAAGAAGTTTGATTGGAAGCATATTTGTAACCGGCCCTGCAGGAACCGGGAAATCCACTTTCTGTGGAGCGCTCAAGGACTGGCTAATCTCTAACGACTACAATGCAGCGATCGTAAACCTGGACCCGGGTGCAGAGTTCACCCCATACGAACCTGATGTAGATATCAGGGAAAGCATCTCCCTGGCGCAGATAATGTCGGAGTTCAACCTGGGGCCAAACGGGGCACAGATTGTTGGAGCGGACCTCATACTTGAAAACACTGAATTGATCGAAAACAGCCTAAAGGAACTGGATGACTATTATGTCATATTCGACACACCAGGGCAGATCGAACTTTTCAGCTTCAGGCCTGGCAGCCCGCTGCTTGTGGACAAACTTTCCCATGGGAAGGCAATGGTTGCGTTTGTGACCGATGCAGTCCTTTCGGCCTCACCGTCAGGCTTCATCTCCCAAAAAATGCTGTACGGATCTGTCATGTCAAGGTTTTTCAAGCCAATGCTTTTCATTCTCAACAAGACAGACCTCATCGGAGACGATGACCTCAGGAACATCCTGAACTGGGAGCAGAACCCAGACCAGCTTTATGATGCATTCCTTGATGAGAAGCAGGAAATGGTCAAGGATTACTTCTCCTCAGTGCTGAATGCATTCCAGGAGAGCAGGATGATCAGCAAGGTTCTGTCTGTTTCCTCAAAGGACTTCTATGGTTTCGAGGATGTTTATTCAGAGATGTCTCTCTTTTTCATGGGTGGATCTGATGCAGATACCATGTACCGTGACGACTGAAGAATTATTTAGTGCGGATTAAAAAAGGGGCACTCAGGCTGTTTAATAACCCCCTATAAAAACCTGCATTTCACTGTTTTTAAAGCTTAGTATACATTTGGTACAGTTCACAAAAATGTTTTAAGGAACCACACCTCACAGAACACATGGCTGCCAAGCATCACTGCATTATCTGCGGGACACTAATATTTGGCGGGATGTATTGCTCCAGCTGCTCCAGGGAAATAATGCGTTCCAGGACCCTGGATGAGGAGACCCTTGAGGACTGGATTTCAAGGATAAGGTTCAGCACAGTGCGCCTGAAGGACAGCCTTAAAAGGAACATTGCACTGGATTCATTTGATTCTGCCCGTTTCCTTTAGATTTGCTGTTTCTGCAGAGCACATAACCACGGTGTTTTCCAACGCCTATCGGCATTATTATTAATATCGTGCCGGGATACGAAAGGGGAGCTAAGGAACCATGGCTGATAATACAGAAAAGGTAGATTTGAAAGGCTCGGCCCGTATTTCCGGAAAGGCCGGCATAAAGGCGGCCCTTCTCTATATCCCAATAATATTAGCCACGGCCATAGGTTTCTCTGCATCCGTGTTGATTGGAAGAATTTCTGTTGTTCTGGCAGGCCTGGGTATTGTTGCATATGTACTGGGGTTGAGGCATGGAGTTGACGCCGACCACATAGCAGCCATAGACAACACAACCAGGAAACTAATGCAGGAGGGAAAAGACCCAACGACCGTTGGCACATGGTTCTCGCTCGGCCATTCGACTGTAGTGGTCGGGCTCATAGTGGGCCTGATATTCTTTGCAAAAACAGTGGTTGGGGCAATCCCGTCTCTCCAGAGCAATGGAGCTATTCTTGGGACCGCTATCTCCGGGACCTTCCTCTGGATCATAGGGCTTATGAATGCGGCAATCGCCCTTAGCATTTACAGGATTTACCGTGACCTCCGGACAGGGAAAGTGAGAAGCATGGACATGGAAGAACTACTGGACAGGCGTGGCTTCCTCAACAGATATTTCCGGTCCATGTTCCGGATAGTAAGCAGGCCCTGGCAGATATACCCCATAGGGGTGCTCTTCGGGCTGGGATTTGATACAGCCAGTGAAGTGGCGCTGATCGCAATAAGTGTTGGGGCAGATGTCTCAGGCTCAGTGCCATTATGGATGATACTGGTGCTGCCGTTCATGTTCACATGCGGAATGGTACTTGTGGACACCACCGATGGACTAGCAATGAAGAAGGCCTATGGATGGGCCTTCCTGAGGCCAATAAGGAAAATATACTACAACCTCACCCTGACTATAATATCAGTTATGGTCGCGCTTGCCATTGGAAGTGTGGAGGTGATGCAGGTACTCACACTTGAGTTGAAGCCAAGCGGGGCTTTCTGGGTGTGGATCATAGGACTGAACTTTTCAGAGATAGGATATTTCATAGTTGCAATATTTGCAGGCACCTGGCTCTTTTCAATGGCTTATTACAGGTTCAGGGGAATAGAGGGAAGCGTTGCGAATACTGGAAACTGAAGTCTCATTGTTTAATGGCTGTAAATTGCCGCTGGCATGGATTCATAGCGCTTTGCTACCTGCCACGGTTCCCTCTTGCGATGAATATGACTTTTCCAAGCACTGATTTTCTTTCAATGCTTCCGAATGAGTTGCTGTCCGTGCTCCTCATCCTGTTGTCGCCCTCCATGAAAAACCTTGAGCCGCCATCTGTTGGTTCCAGTTTCTTCACGCGCTTTATCAAGAGAGTGCCATCCACGGGGCTGCGGAATACTAGCACATCGCCTATTCCTATCTTAAAAAAAATATTTGTTGAAACAGCATAGTCTCCTTCCTTTGCGTAAGGCACCATGCTGTTTCCGCTGATTTTCAGTATCTTAATCGGAGTCCACAAATCAGAGCTGCGGGTAGACTACTTCTTCATGGGGGTCGTAGGGTGCCTTTGCCCTCTTTGTCTTGATGCCCTTAATTTCCCAGAATATCTCAGAGAACTTGTTGACTTCATTAAGGAGCTTCATTGCTGCTTCCCTGTCAGGCTCCTGCTTTGACTTCCCTCCAAACTTCATGATGTTAAATACGATCTCATGCAGTTCTGGGTGGGCTTTAACGTGCTCCGGTTTGATGAAATCTCCCCAGATGATCCTGATTTCATGCTTGCAAAGCTCAGCGTGCTTTTCCTTGACTTCTACTGCCCTTGCCATGTCGTGGACGTAGTCCAGCAGTTCGTTTGGGTTCTCGGGCTTTGGCTTCGGGATTGCGTTCATGAGGTCAACCATTCTGACCACGGTCAGCGCAGAAAGCTGGGCCAGATGTGGATCATAAATTCCGCATGGGTAATCGCAGTGCGCATACGCAGTCTCGAATTTATCTCCCATAGCTCCAAGGAGCTTTGCTAAAGTGTTGTTTTCTTTCACGATTTCACCTAAATTATAATGATTTCAGACATTAAAAAATTTGCTAGAATCTAGAAAGTTCAGCAATTTGCAAAAAACTCAAAATAAGTCACTAGCTATAATCTCAGGAAATTGTTGAAAAGCAACAGGCAGGAACGCCATTCAGGCCGGAATGGCCACTTAATGCACAGTGGGTAATGGAATAGACAGAAGAGGGGGCTTCTAAAAGCCAATCTTCATGGCATGTGCTATTTGATTGTGTTCCGGCAAAAGCTGGAAAACTTCCAAAAAATGTTTTTACAACGATCAACATAATGTCACAGATGGAGCCTCTTTCCCCTGTCCAGGAACCTGTGGGCCAACAGGCCACAATACTGGAAACAGTTCGCCAGATGGCGTCTTCGCCTTTTTCGCAGGAGGTTGAAAGGAGGGCTCAGGAGTTCATTGCATTCCGGAAAGAGCCAAAGGAGAAAATCTTCGGGGAACTCTGTTTCTGCCTCCTTACCGCTAACACTTCCGCTGAAATGGGCGTAAGGACCCAGGAAACCATTGGGATAGAAGGATTCCTGAACCTTGACCAGGCGTCGCTCAGAAATGCTCTGAAAAATGCAAAATACCGGTTCTATAACCTCAGAAGCAGGTTCATAGTGGAATCAAGGTGGATAATAGACGAACTCCCGGCACTGGTAAATTCCAGCGAACCTTTCGGCAGCAGGGAATACCTTGTGGAAAACATCAAAGGGATTGGATACAAGGAAGCATCCCATTTTCTCAGGAATGTCGGTGTTTTCAATTTTGCAATTCTTGACAAACACATACTGAAAATGCTCCTTTCAGAGAGGCCAGGCCTTAACATCAAGGTGGCATCAAGAAAGAACTACCTTGCCACAGAACAGTTGATACTGGAGATGGCAGACGAAATGGGGCTGGAGCCCGGCATCCTTGACCTGTATATGTGGAAAATTGCCACTGGAAAGCTAATAAAATAGCCTGCCATGTTATTATGGATTCAAAATGTCTCTATCTTTCCTTGATGTGAAGAGGGCGGACAGGAACTACCAGTTCCTTTACGGAGATCTCTACGGCCTTATGGCAAATGCTGGGGCCAGGGTTGCTGAAACTGTAGAGAAGGAATACGGAAGGAACAGGAAGATCCTTGTTGCCTGCGGTACAGGGAATAATGGTGGAGACGGTTTTGTTGCAGCCAAGGTTCTCTCAGCCTCTAACAAGGTTACTGTCTGCGCCATCTCAGGAAAGGATGGGATGAAGACCCAGGAATCCCTGAAGGCGGCAGCAGATTACAGAGGGAAGGTCCTGCCTGTTTCTGAAGCCAACAATGCAATATCCGGGGCTGAAATAATCGTGGATGCGCTACTGGGTTCCGGAATAGTCGGTGAGCCTAGAGAACCTTACTCAGGAATGATCAGGGCAATAAACTTGTCCGGGAAACCCGTGGTAGCAGTGGATGTTCCCTCCGGGCTGGGTGCCAAGACGCACATCAGGCCCCATGTTACAGTAACATTCACAGATGCAAAGGAAGGCATGAGCAGGGCAAACTCTGGAAAGATTGTAAAGGCAGACATCGGAATTCCAGAAAAGGCCCTTACACACAATGGCCCCGGAGATTTTGCCTATTACAGGCTTCCTGGGAGGGAATCCCACAAAGGCATGAACGGGAGTGTGGCTCTTGTTGCCGGTTGGACATTTTACGGATCTGCCATAATAGCGGCACTTGGGGCAATAAGATCAGGCTCTGACCTCGTGAGGATCTATTCCCGGCATGAGAACAGGGAGATACTCTCCTCCTACAGCCCCGGCATTATTGTGAGGGATGCGGAAAACGATGAAGCCCTTTATGAGCTCCAAAAAAGTGACACAATACTGATTGGCTCCGGAATTGGAAAGAATCAGGCTTTTGGCAATGTCATAAAGGCTATCAAAGGCTTCAAGGGGGCAATTGTGCTGGACGCTGAAGGGTTGGATCATGTTGCAGAGATAAGGAAATCATGCCCTGATGCAGGCCTCATATTGACACCCCACAAAGGGGAGTTCCAGAGGATATCCGGCAAGGAACCAACCGAGAAGAATGCTGTGGAATACGCCAAGAAGGCCAGGTGCACAGTGCTCCTCAAAGGGGTGGTAGACATTGTGACAGATGGAAAGAGAACAAGGTACACAGAGGGCGGAAATCCGAGGATGACAATGGGAGGAACCGGGGATCTTCTTGCGGGAATTGCAGGGGCAGTCTCCACGCGGGTGGATGATCCTTTCAACGCTGCATGCCTTTCATCATTCATAAACAAGAGGTCAGGGGACATTGCTTTTGGGGAGAAAGCCTACTGGTATACAATAGAAGACATGATACAAACAATCCCTGAAGTGATGAAGATGTCAATTGGAACAGCCATTGTTTCCTGAAATTTATTGGGCGAAATCAAAATCTTAGAGTCAAATAGATTTAAATCGGTTGAGGAGTTTTTAGTAAAAGCTTCATGGAATCTTCTAAACTGCTTGACGCCAAGAGCGATGCGCGTCAGCACTGGAATAACCTGTACGAGATTTTCAGGTCAAAGGTTGAGCACAACAGGAGCAACCCTCTCATAATCTTCCACGGGAAGCACATTTCATATTACACAATCCTTTCTATGGTCGATTCCATGGCCGAGTCCCTGAAGGGGAAACTGAATATTTCAAAGGGGGACCCGGTGGCAATCTGCCTTCCCCTTTCGCCGCAGTTCTTTGTTTCACTTCTTGCGCTGCAGAAGATAGGGGCGGTTGCGGTTCCACTCGATCCCGGCATAAAGACATATGAGCTGAACAATGTCCTGGGCCTTCTCAGGCTCAAGTCAGCAATCTGCCTCAGCACAACAGGGCTTGAACTGAACCAGGATCAGGGAGTGGAGTCCGTGGTTCTTGTAAGGATACAGGATTTCCTGCCTTTTGAAAAAGCAGTAGCAACAACCACAAGGAATTTTGCGGCCTCTGCCCGGGGCATCTCGAAAGAAATCAGGGTCTTCAGGTTCACCGACCTCATATATGACGCGAAGGGAGACGCAGAGTACACCGATCCACAAAAGGACCCATCTGTAGCGCTCATCTCAGCATCGAGGAATGGCGAACTCCAGGCGATGCTGTTCACTTCTGCGAGTATCCTTGAATCTGCCTCATCCATTGCAAAGTCCCTCTCCCAACCCAAGGCAAGGTTCAGGATTTCATCCTTCCTTCCCCCGTTCACTCCAGCATCATTCCAATTTTCTGTTGTCCTACCTATAATGATGGGCGGCACAGTCCTCACATCTTTCGAAAGGGGGAATTATTACCGTACGTTCTTCCTGAGCAGCCTCTTTGACTGCGACTACATGATCGCATCTCCCTGGGACCTCAGTGAAATTCTGAGGGATAAAATTCCTAATATGGCCATAAAGAGCCTTAAAGGCATCATCACCAGCACATATCTACTGAGTGATAAGGTCCGCCATTCAATAGAGAAAACCTATGGAACCCGTGTCATAGAATATTACGGGTTGCCTGAAATGCTTGGAATCACGCACATGCAGCCTTCGGACAGGTCAAAGCAGAAACCCGGAAGCCCCGGACTTCCAATCCATAATGTTGAGGCGAGGATACTGGAGGAAAAGACCCATGAGGAAGTGATGCAGCCAGCCACAGGTGAACTCTTCATAAAGGGCCCAGGGCTCTTCGCATCACTTGTGCCCGAATTAGACGAGCATGGCGGCTACTTCATAGGCGATTTCTTTGACACAGGGGACCTTGCCAGGATGGACGAGGATGGCCTCTATTACATAGAGGACAGGAGAAGGGAAGCCATAACATCTCAGGGCATACTTGTAAGCTCAAGTGAAATCGAGAGGCTCATCGGGAGTGTAGACAGCGTAAAGGAGGTTGCAGTGGTAGGTATATCAGAGGAGTCAGGCAACGAATACATCCTTGCCGTGGTGTCATCAGAAGTAGAGAATGACGCCCTCATCTCAAAAATAATGCAGGCATGCAGAAAATCACTCTCTCCATATAAGATTCCAAGGAAGGTTGAGTTCAGGAAAGAACTCCCGAAGAGCATGTCAGGGAAGGTCCTTAAGAGGCAGATCATCGAAGAACATCTCAGGCAGGTGCAATAACCAGCCTCTGGAGATGATCTCCACCCGGATTGTGTTACAGGTCAATGAAAAGGTTTTTCAATTATATGGACTGGAGTGAATTATGACTAAAGGGCTCAGGAAACGAAAGTTCACAGCATTTATTGCCCTGATTGTGGTATTTTCTTTGCTTCTTGTACAATTCTCCGCCTACGGGAATCCTATCCATTCCACCGCAGCTAACACATCCCATGGACCGGACTACTCCCTTAAACAGATACCTTTCCTGGGAGGCACCACCTCCTTCAATTCAAGCTCCTATGGCGGCAACATAGGAGTCGACGTGATCTTCAACTTCAGCAACCAGTATGTGCTCTCATCACTGCTCAATAACCTTTCGAATCCTGCCAGCAGCCAGTATGGGCAGTATCTTAGTGCAGGCCAGTTCAACAGCCTCTTTGCACCTTCACAGTCCACCTACGCAGCTTCAATTTCATACTTCAGGGAATATGGCCTCATTGTGAAGGAAACATTCTCAAACAGGCTACTCCTTGCCCTTTCCGGCTCTGCCTCAAACTTCTCAAAGGCATTCCATACATCAATTGCGGGATACAGCAACGGTGTCAGGCCATTCTTTGCCCCGCATACATCGCCCATGCTCCCCGGATGGCTATCCTCTTCAGTCAATACGGTAATCGGCCTCAACAGCCAGTACAGTGACACAAGCCTGAACCTGAACATTGCGGGCCTTCAGCAGTTCAGCCAGGTTGGCGCAAACAGCACGAAGGCTGCATCAGTAATCGGGCAATTCAAATATCCTGCGGTACAGGTCAAGAACGGCATCCAGTACCTTGTCGGGTCGCAATTCCAGCCTGCATATAATGAAACTCCGCTCCTCAACAAGGTGCTTCCGACCAAGGAAGTTATCGCAACATTGCTATGGGGCGGTTCGTACACATCAGGTGGGAAAACAATCTACACGGGCGCATACAACCCGTCTGATGTCTACTTTTACTTTAACAAAACACTCCCAAGCGGGGAGCCAACACCACAAATTTACGGCGTCCCCGTGGGAGGTGCAGTCGGACCCGGTACGTCTGCAAATAATGACACAACAGGCGCAGTGGTGGAGAACACCCTTGACCTTGAAATGGCAGGAAGCCTTGCACCCGGAGCTTCAATATACAATGTATACGGGCAAAACAGCACACTATCAGACGTGACCGCCGCGTTCAATGCCATACTAAGCCCGCCAGCCAATTATTCTGGGCTTGACAATGTTTCTGTGATATCAAACTCCTGGGGATCGAACGATACCATTGTCTCTCAGTGGAACCAGCTGCTGGAGGAGTGCCAGGCAAGGGGAATCACTGTCCTTGCCAGCTCTGGGGACAGCGGAAACGACTATAATAGCGCCAAGAGCGTCAGCAATACTGAATATGTCCAGTTTCCATCCACTGCTGCATACAATTCATTCGGCGTGGTTGCAGTTGGCGGAACCAACATATCACTTAACCTCAACTCGGCCAGCAGCAGTTACCTCTCCATCGCAGCACAGCAGGCTTGGTACGAGCCAGGATCACAGTTCTCGTCAGCCACTCTTGGGACAGTTGGAGGAATCAGCAGCCTTTACACTGAACCAATCTGGCAGCTAGACTCACAGGCTAACAGCGTAATAAAGGGTGCAGGAAGGGGAGTCCCTGATATCTCTGCTGTTGCAAACAACACCATCATCTATTTCTCTAACGCAACCGAACCTAACTACTATGCGGTATCAGGAACAAGCGTATCTTCACCTGTTATGGCAGGCATAATAGCTGAGATGAACGCATACAGGGCATCATTGCACCTGGGAAACCTTGGATTCCTGGATCCGTATATATACTTCCTTGGAACGCAGCAGTACGGCAACACTCTCAAAGCTCCTTACCTCATGCCTTTCTATGATGTCACAGCGGGGCACAACAAGGTATACAGTGCCCTTCGCGGATATGACCTGGTTACCGGCATGGGGTCCATAGACGCATTCAACTTTGCCATGGACCTGTCGCAGGCAACATACAACGCCTCATTCAAAGAAACCGGCCTTGCGCCAGGTACAACTTGGGCTGTACAGATCAACGGGATTGAATTCAACTCCTCGTCCCAGTACCTCAACGTGAGCCTCATAAACGGGACCTATAATTTCCAGGTACTGAATGTCGGGTCCCAGGTTGCAGACCCAACCGGCGGATACATCACTATCAGCGGGTCAAACCTCAGCAGGAATATCTCCTTCTTAACAGGATACAGGGTAACATTTTCTGAAAGCGCGCTTCCAGCAGGAACTTCATGGTATGTGCAATCCTGGAACTATACGAGGATCACATTCTCAAACCAGATAACTGTTCTCTTCCCCACGGGCAAATTCAATTTCACGGCAAGTTCAGGGGATCCGAACTACCGGGGTTCGGCCGGCAATTTTTCTGTTGGCACCAAAGCGCTTACAGTGAATGTGAACTTTACCAGGGGAATTTTCAACGTATCATTCATTGAATCCGGCCTCCCAGTGGGGCAGAAATGGTCGGTATCCACCGGCAACCTCACGGAATATTCCACAAATACATCCCTCAATTTCTCACTTCCGGGAGGGGAATATACATTCAATTTCCCCCCATCCGGCCGCTATATAGGCAACTACACAGTTCTTTCAATGAACACAGACGGGATGAACAAGACCATGTACATCCAATTTGGTTACGGATACTTCATTACCTTCAACATGTCCGGGCTGCCCTCCGGATACCACTGGAACCTGCTTATCCTCACATACAATGTTTCCAGCCCCAACAGCACCATCACCGTGGAGCTACAGAATGGCACGTACCTCTTTTACGCATACTATTACAACGGCCTTACAACGGTGAAGTACAAAGGCAATATTACTGTGAACGGGGCCAACCAGACAGTCAACCTTGTTGCGGGGCCGCATCCATTTGATTACTCATATTATGCCTTCTACGGTGCACTTTTCATTGTTGGCCTCGCAGTATTGGGCATAGGGCTGATGCTCCTTAGGAAGAAATAGCCACGGTGGGTGTAGCCGGCACCCCCTACTTTTATTTCCTGCTTGTTGCTATCCCTTCAAAATTGCCTATCCAGCAGAAAATATCCATTATTAGAAAAAAGTCTAAAGATTAATTAGCTGAAAATGACTCCTAGGAAAACAGGCGTTAATTATGGCTGACACACATGAAGTTCAATTTTCAAGGGGACTGGAAGGTGTAATAGCGGCCGAAACAAAGATTGGCTTTGTCGATGGCGTAGAGGGGAGACTTGTTTACAGGGGATTTGACATTGGAACCCTTGTGGAACAATCCAATTTTGAGGAAGTCTCTTACCTGCTTCTATACGGAAATCTTCCAAATAAAAAACAGTACAGTGATTATGTATCCAAACTAAAGAGATACCAAGTTCTGCAGAAGGATGAGCTTGACCTCATCACGAAAATTGCCCATGAGGCGCACCCCATGTCCGCACTGAGAACCGTAGTATCATATATCGGTGCCAAGGACAGCAGGACTGTTGAGCCTGACAGTGAAGTGCAGGAAGAGCTTGGCGTTGAAATTATCGCAAAAATACCCACAATAGTGTCTGCAATTAATAGGGCCCACGAGGGCGAAAAGCCACTTGGCCCGGACAATGACCTGTCTTACTCCTCCAATTTCTTCTATGGTTCCCTTGGAAGGAAGCCAAGCACTATTGAGGCAAAGATGCTGGATGCCGCCCTGATTCTCCATGCAGACCATGGGATGAACGCATCCACTTTCTCAGGAATGCTTACAATTTCGACCCTGTCGGATATGTATTCCACAATAACTGCGGCCATTGCCACACTCAAGGGTCCGCTGCATGGCGGTGCAAACGAGAGGGCACTGGCGCTGATCCAGAAGGTTGGCACTCCTGACAATGCAGAGAAAGTCATTGGCGGAATGATCGAGAGGAAGGAAAAGATCATGGGCTTCGGCCACAGGGTATACAAGGTGTACGATCCAAGGGCCAGGATACTAAAGCAGTTTGCCGAACAGGTAACAAAGGCACATGGGAAAGAGAATCTCTTCGCAGCAGCCAACAAGATCGAGGAAGTCATGATCTCAAAGCTCGGGTCAAAGGGAATCTTCCCCAACGTTGACTTCTATTCGGGCCTTATGTACTACTCAATCGGCTTCAACCCGGAAATATTTACCCCCATATTTGCAGTCAGCAGGGCTTCCGGATGGGTAGCCAGATCACTTGAATACGTGAGGGACAACAGGCTGTTCAGGCCCAAGGCCCTGTACATCGGCGAGAAGGGCCCGAGAAAATACGTACCAATTAATGAAAGGGACTGAAGGTCCCATTCTACCCCATTTTCTGAAGTGAACCAGGAATACCTTGTGCTGGACACATCTGCGATTCTTTCCAGGAAATTCAACCTTAACCAGGAAAATATAGTGATCCCCGAATCCGTAATGGAAGAGGTCAGGCTGGGCAAGATCGCAAGAAGCCTGGAATGGCACGAGGAAGGGCTCAGGATTTTCCGCCCATCAGGTTCCAGCCTAAAAACAGTAAGGGATACCGCTGCCAGGACAGGAGACCTGGAAAAACTCAGCTCCACAGACATGGATGTCATAGCCGTTGCCCTCGAGACAGGGGGAACCATAATCACCGATGATTTTGCAATTGAAAACGTAGCATCCCGGCTTGGACTGAAATTTCTAGGGGCAGACCTGAAGCCAATCTCAAGGGAGATAAAATGGCAGTTTAGGTGCACCGGGTGCGGAAAAAGATTCAGCTCACACAGGGAGGAATGCCCTGTGTGCGGGCATGAAGTTAAGAGGATTGTAAAAAGCTTTAAGGAAAGGGATACTGGCAAATTATGATTGACATTTCCCTTCCCATCGACGGAAATCTCATAACTTACCCCGGAGATGCCAGGCTGGAGCTTTATGACTATTACACCCACGAGAAGAATGGTGTCCATATTACACGGGTGCTGATGGAGACCCACACAGGAACCCACATCGATGCACCCTTCCATGCTATGAAAGATGGAGGGAAGCTGGGAAGCATACCTCTTTCGAAACTTATGGGGCCGGCGACGGCAATCACAGTATCGGGGGACGCAGTGCATGCTGAGGACATCCCTGAGGACACGGAGAAGCGCCTTCTCATCAGGTCTAAGAACTCAGGCTTGTATGGGAAAGAGTTCAGGAAGGACTTTTGCTATATTTCCATGGATGCAGCCGAGAAGATGGCCGAAATGAAACTGGATCTTGTAGGGCTGGATTATCTTTCAATAGAACAGTTCGGGACCTCTGGAATGCCAGTCCATAAGAAACTTCTAGGGAATTCAGTTGTTGTTGTCGAGGGCCTGTACATGAAAGATGTTGAGCCAGGCACTTACGAACTTGTATGCCTGCCGCTTAAAATGGATCTCGATGGCGGACCATGCAGGGCAATCCTGAAATGACCTGCTTCTGCGGTAAGGAAAATTTAAGGCGTTTCAATAGTATTCCTTTACAGGTCTAAATCTTGGTGGAATCAGAACAGGGCCAGGGCATTGTTGAGCTTCTGAATCAGTTATGCAGGGAAGCGCTTCAGGAGGATTCCCTCACCGGAATTAGGGAGAAATTCAGTAAGGTGGAGCCATGCGCCTTTGAACATCTTGACGGCATCACCAGAGTGGCAGTTGAGAGGGAGATAGGCCAGATCCTTTCTTCAAGGACCATAGAGAGGGCCCGTTACTATGCCAGAAACCTCCAGAATGGTCTGAGAACCCCCCCGGAAGAAGAAAGGGAAGCAATTAACCTCAATCTCTGGAAGGGATATGACCACATTATTACTGACAGCCTCTGGAACCTAGGGGCAAGGGCAAGGGATGGGCACCACAAGGCATGGTACTGGGGTAACTTTGTGCCGCAGATACCTTTCCAGCTAATGTCAAGGTATACAAGCCAGGGAGACTGGGTACTTGACCCGTTCTGCGGATCAGGGACAACACTTCTGGAGGCCCTGAAGCTCGGAAGGAATTCACTGGGAGTCGAGCTTAACTCCGATGTGTACCAGAAAACATCAGGACTGGTCGCAAAGGCATCTGGGAAAGAAGGCGCCAGAGCGGTCCTGGAAAATCATGATTCAATGGATTTTGATTTTGCCGGTTTTATGGAAAAGGAAGAAATTCCGGGGTTCAAGCTCGCTATAATCCACCCGCCTTACTGGGACATAATAAAGTTCTCCGAGAATCCAAAGGACCTTTCCATGGCGCGGGATGTTGATGATTTCACAGGGATGCTTG
The DNA here is from genome assembly GCA_021850545.1 of Thermoplasmata archaeon. GTDB lineage: Archaea > Thermoplasmatota > Thermoplasmata > Thermoplasmatales > Thermoplasmataceae > JAJZOM01. Next base: position 84,833 of record JAJZLU010000044.1, read on the forward strand.
CCAGCCTTGCACACCGGATCCTTCCTTCCATGAAAGAGGGCAGCCACCTGGCTCTTGTAATAGGTGATGTCTACAGGAAGGGGGAAGTCATCCCCCTGGGTTTCAGGAGCATGGATGCACTGGCCAGCCTTGGTCTTAAGCTCAGGGGCATTATCGTAAAGGATATACAGAACACCAGGGCAAAGAGAAATTCTGAAAACCTATGGAGATACCGTGCCCTGAAGTCAGGATTTTACGTTTTCAAACATGAATACGTCTTCGTATACAGGTATCAGTGACTGTCAATTGCAAGGGTTGTGGTTTCTATCTCAGGGAAATCGGGCAACTGTGCCGTGTTTAAGCTCCTGATCTTTTTTCGAGATACTTTGTGAAACCTTCTGCAAACTCATGCATATCGGCAACTATCCCATAATCCGAGAATTGGAATATTGGAGCTTTTTCATCCGAATTGACTGAAATGATCTTCCTTGCGTACCGTATCCCCACAACATGGTTGGCCTGTCCTGATATCCCAAGTGCAATATAGACGCCAGGCGAGATTGAGAACCCGGTAAGGCCAATCTGTTGCTGCCTGGGTATAAAGTTCATGTCAACAAGCGGCCTTGTTGCGCCAAGGGCAGCATCAAGTAGGTTCGCAAGCTTCAGGAGATCATCGACCTGCTCCCTTTTCTTGACGCCACGGCCGAACCCAATAACCACTTCCCTAGAACCAAGTGGTGCATATTCGGATGGCACGGGAATCTGTTCATGCCTTTGGTAAACCTTTCTAGGCGTGTACTCCAGGTCGAATATTTTTGGCGGACTTTCCGGTGAGGCTGAAGTGAACATTCCTGGCCTGACTGTGGTCATCTGAGGGTCTGTCTTGGAATAAATCTCGGCAATGATGCCTCCGCCAAAGGCTGGCTTGTACTGTATAAGCCTGGAATTCCTGATCTCAAGGTCCACGCAATCAGCTGTAAGCCCCACCTCAAGGCGTGCTGCTATTGTGCCCGCAGCTTCCCTCCCCCTGACAGTTGATGGGAAGACAACGTATTTCGGGCTTTTCTCCCTGATGAATTCTGTGAGTGCATCTGTAAATGCCTCAACGCTTTCAGTGCTGTAATGGTAATATTCATGCCCGGCCAACTCAGCCGTTGAGGGATCGATATTGCCAAAAATAACTGCCCTGAGGTCATGCGCATTTGCAAGCTGGGATATTTTTGTCGAAATTTCTTCTCCCAGCTGTGGGTCATCGAGGGCTACCCCGAGGATAACTGGCGCACGCTCATGTGGAGATTTCAGGGCCAGTTCTTCTGTGCTGCCTCCAGCGGCCCTGTGGTTTTTGATTATGCTGTAAACCTTTTCATAGACACTGCCATCAAAAGGAAGCATCTGGACATTCCTGGAACTCTCAAGGCTCGATGTGCCTGACACTACTGTGGGGCTGTATTCGCTTCCCTTGAGGTTGAGCCCAAGGTCTGCGGCATTAAGCTCCTTTATTTTCTCTGACATATCAGGGACTTCTGGCTTAACTGCCCTTGCCCTGTTTATCTTTTCACTCACAGACAGAACTGCCGGAAGGGGAATGGTGTATACCTCAGAGCCATGCTCATTCTCGTGCTCCACCCTCAGGGTACCCTCCTTTTCACCGGGTTCGATCCTGGAAATGGAAGACTTGAAGGAATACCTGGAAAAGACGGCCAATTCTGGCGGCACCTGGGCAGTTTCCCCATCCAGAGAATATTTTCCCGTAAGCACAAGATCAGGTTTGACCTTCTTTACGAGTGCAGAAAGTATCCTTGCGGTAGCGAGGGTATCAGAGCCAGCAAAATTCCTGTCCGTAATGAGGTAGGCCTCATCAATTCCCATCCTCAGTGAATCATTAAGGATCCCCTTTGACTGGGGAGGCCCCATTGTTGCCACTGCAGTTTCCCAGCCGAATTTTTCCTTCATCCTCACCGCTTCCTCAACAGCCTTCCTGTCGAATGAGTTCATGGAGAGCGGGACATTTTCCCTGACAATCCTGTTTGTCTGTGGGTCAAACTTTACCTGATTCACATCCGGTATCTGCTTTGCAAAAACGAGGACTTTCATTGATCAAAAATGGTTTTGGGTTATTTAGCTGTTCAGTAGCATTAGATCGAGACAGGACAGTTTGCCGCCCACCCATTCCATGTCCTACTGTATATTAACCCTGAGGCCCCTGGTAACAATGCAGTCCACTATTATTGTTCCCGAATGCCCGCAATTTTCACAGGAATAGGTAAGTTCCATTAGGTGGCTGTAGAGGATCTCCTTAAGGTTCGTGCATTTTATTTCTGGAGACTCGCAGGAACTGCATTTGAGTAAAATTGACTTTCCGCTTTCTGGCATCCCAGACCACACCTGATAAATAGAGATAAGGGGGTAGTTCTGCTGTCCCCCTATGCCCTCTCCTTATGGTGGGCTGGCGAGGTGGCCGTTAAGGGCCATGAAGCCAATCACAAGGGCAAACACAGTTCCAATTCCAAGTACTATCCATACTGTATAATAGAGGCCCTTTGTGGTGGAGTTAACGGGCTTAAGGTACATGACTGGCGCAAGTACGGCGCCAAGCCCGTCGAATACGTAAAGCCCCATTGCTGTTATGAGGTTCTGACCTTTCTCAAGGTTCAGCTGGACAATGCTGAAAGCCCCAACCAGCGTATAAATGCCCACAAATAGAATCAGAAGCGGAACTATGTTCCAGTGGATGTGCTCTGGATCACGGTAACCCATTACACCTCCCATAACCAGGATGAGCCCGGCGAGAAGGAGTGGATCGCCAAAGAGCATGTTATAAGCTGTCCCGAATCCTGTCATGGGCCACCCAAATGCCATGTAAAACCCTGCAACTGCATCAAATATTCCTATTGCAATTGCCGGAACGGCTAGTGACCTCACGTGTTCATATTTGCCACGGGCAGCGAAGAAAAAATAAAAACCGCCTACTGCTGTGCTCATGGCAAGACCAATCAACATTACTGCCAATGGATCTACAAAGACCATTTTAATCCCCAGATGTTATCGCGAAATAGGCTATAACACAACGTGCACGCTTATGCGCAAACATGCGCAGGCATGCACTTCAGATGGGCACCCAGTTACTGGAAAGTGGCTCTTACAAATCCAGCCATAACTTCCAGGGACTTTATTTTCATTTGGTACGCTTCCAGGAGACCCTTAAGGCCTGAAGCAAGGCACTCGGAAGAGCTCTGACCATAGCCAGCGCCGGATATGGTGGCTTCCCAAAGATCCTTGTTCCTGTTGAACCTTATGTCATCAAGGGGAAGTTTAATTTTGAGCTTTTCGGAAAGCCGTGAAAGGCTCTCCATGTCGGAAGCATAGTTCCTCAGGAGGTTACCCAGCACCAGACCCGTTTCGTAGAAAAGTTTGGGCGGTTTTTCCTCGGATTCATCCATGGAGATGGCAAGCATGTCATCGAACAGCCTGAACGGAACCGGGACAGATCTGGTTGAAGTTATTATGTGGAAATAGGTCAGGAAATCATTAATGGATCCAATGTCCAGCCCCTGTTCCTTAAGCTCAATGTACTGGATGGCGGCCTCAGTGATGAGGGAGCTTATGGTCTTCCCCATTCTGCCCGCTTCATCAGTAATTCTGCTGGCCAGCTCATTCGATAACGAAATGTTCAGTCTAGCCATAATGTAGATAGCAACAGTTGCTATAATTTGCTTTCTTTGAGAGTTACCTGCAACAGTGAAAAGTATGGCGGCACCAATTCCAATGATCCATTAAAATAAGAATTTTTAAAGTTGGGCCTGTTAAAGCTCAACCATTATATGGCCTTCCTCAACCTTGGTTTTGTAGGATTTGAGGGGGCTGATGTCCCCTGCACCCTCAGGCGGGCTGATGACAGAACCGTCCTTGGGGCTGAATGTGGCGAAATGGTTGGGGCATATGAGCTGGTGGTCATCCATGAAGCCCTCTGAAAGGTCATAATCTTCATGTGTGCACAGGTGCGATGTTGCAAAATAGCTGCTGCCATCCCTTATGATGAGGACTTCCCTGCCTTCAACGTCCACCTTGAAAAGGTCTCCGTCTTTCATCGCTCCTTCTTTCAGTACTTTGTACCATGTCATGATTACCAATTATGCATAAGCCTAATTATAAGTTTCGGGAAATTGCAGCTCCCACGATCAAATTTTATACAAATAAGCCATTTTTGCACAGGCGTTGATTTCAGGTGGATCCGGAAGTTAAGGAAAAATACAGGCTGGCAGGCTCGATCGGGAAGAAGGCACTGGAGTATGGCAAGAGCCTCGTGGAGCCGGATGCCCTCCTACTGGACATTGCCAATGGAATTGAGAAGCATATCAGGGATCTCGGAGGCAAGCCCTCTTTTCCCGTCAACATATCAATAAACAATGAGGCAGCCCATTACTCCCCGTTCCACGGTGACAGGAAAAGGCTGAGCACTGGAGATGTGGTGAAGCTTGATGTTGGCGCACAGGTCGATGGCTACCTATCAGACAATGCCGCAACCATTGAAGTTGGAGGAAAAGGGGAGTATTCTACACTGATAGACGCAACCCGGGAAGCCCTCAATGCCGCTATCAGGAAACTCAGGCCCATGATCCAGGTCAGGCAGATCGGCCAGGAAATAGAGGGCACAATCAGGAAGTACGGCTTCAAGCCCGTGAGAAACCTGGGCGGCCATGGCATAAACAGGTACGACCTCCACTCAGAGATCTTCATACCGAATTATGACGATGGGAACAGCAGGCCCCTCCATAATGACATGGTCATTGCCATTGAGCCATTCGCAAGCACCGGAATAGGGATGATACACAACGGTCCTGGCGGGAACATATACATCCTGAGCGGAACCAAGGTCAGGAAGGATGAGATTCTTTACCAGAATTTCAACACAGTTCCATTTGCGCAGAGATGGGTCGCGGAACTGATGCCCAATCCGGATGAATACCTCAAAGCCATGATGAAGTCAAGGGAGGTGAGCGAATTTGCCGTGCTTAAGGAACACAAGGGCTCGATGATATCTCAGGCAGAACATACTATCATGATCCTGTCGGACGAGATTATCGTAACTACTGCTTGAGGTGAGGAGACAGCCTTTCCATTACATCCGAGAAGCTCTGCTGAATGGTGCCGGAACCGTCAAGCGTGACTTTTCCCCTGAAATCAATGGAATTGTAAAAGTTCCTTACGCTTGATAGGTATTCCTTTTCCTCAAAGCCAGTGAAGGATCCGCGTCCGGCGATTCTATTCATTGAGATCTGAGGGTCCACATCGATGTAGAAGGTTATATCGGGCCTTACCTCGATTATTTCGGAGACCAAGGACATCCACTGCAACACCTTTTCCCTGCTTCCGAAGCATTTCTCAAGGATTGCTCCCTGATAAGCCATCGATGACATGAGGTACCTGTCGCAGAGCACGATTTCACCCTTTCTAAGGTGTTCTGATATTTCATCCTGGTGGCCAAAGCGGTCCTCAGTGAACCTGAAAAACAGGGAAAGGGCGGAAGAAACTTCCCTAGATTTCTTTAGGTCTTCCGGAAGCTCCAGGCGGCTTGTGGGTTCCTTTGTTGCAAAGACACCGAATCCCCTAGACTCAAGTTCCTTTTTCACCATTGAGACAAGGGTCGTCTTTCCAGTTCCGTCGATGCCTTCGAATGCTACAAACATTGGAAACCCCTGAAACCAATCCCCAAACTCCTATTAAATAAATCCGTGGCTTATGATTATATCCTTCTCTGGCATACCTGTGAACTCTTGAACAGGTATGAAAATTCCCGGGTTAAACTTCAGCATCCTTTCGAACCGCTACGTCGGAGCCATATCAATGGCACAGCTGATCAGGATTCTGGGGAGATCGCAGGCCTGGATATTCATACCCCTTTACCTTTCTAGTGTCAGGCACATTCCATATGTGTATGTGGGAGTGCTCTTTTTCCTCACCGCCATAGCTGCATTGCCTTTTTCTATCTATGGTGGGAACCTCATCGACAGGATTGGAAGGAGGGCTGCTGCCATATGGCTCCCCCCAATTATAATCGCCATTTTCATGACTATGACTGTTGCGGTCTATCTGCACCTCCCGGACATCATCCTCTATATCGCTTTCATCCTGGTTGAGCCTTTCAGCAATATGCAGGGCATACTGGACAATGTTGTCCTCACGGATACAACAAGTGAAGTGGAGAGGATGGACGCATTCAGCATGGTGAGAATAGGCGGAAACATAGGATTTTCCCTGGGCCCAGCAATTGGAGGGTTCCTTTCAATAATCAATTATTCACTTGTATTCCTGATTCCTGCCCTTGCTTCCATCGGGGAACTCTACCTTTACGTGAAATACGTGAAGGAAACGCGTCCTGCAGAGCCCCAGGGAAGGGAAAAGATGCAGATACCCATATCAGACAGGCCTTTCATGCTGCTTTGCATCCTCATTGCCTCCGTATGGTTCATTGCAGGGCAGTGGGGCACAACACTGACACTGTTCTGGAGCAATGTAGACATGGTACCGAACAGTTTCATCGGCATTCTCTATGCAATCAATGGCGTGGTCGTGGTATTTCTCCAGATACCCATAAACTGGGCGCTGGCCAAGATGAAAGACTTCAAGAGAATAGCACTTGGGGGGCTGGTATATGCATTCTCATTTTTTGCGCTGGTTTTCAGCAACAACATCATCTTCCTAGCCGCAGATGTAGTTTTCATAACAATCGGAGAGAACATACTTTCCCCGGTTGCGTACAGCGTCGTGGGCAAGATGGCTCCCGCAGACAAGAGAGGTCAGTACTATGGCGCTTTCCAGCTCATCATGGGCCTTGTCATGCCTGTCGCCCCTGTGATAGGCACAATGCTGCTCACAAGGTATTCTTCTGATCCGATTTTCATGTGGGGCCCTCTTATGCTTCTCGGAGTTGCCCTATCCCTGACAGTATTGAAATTTGGCGGAAAAGTGCTCATAAAGGACAGAAGGGAGCCAACTGAGGTAAAAATTTAATAAAATGGGCTCAGGAAGTTTCCTTCCTGAATGTCTCTATGGCTGCTTTTACTTCATCAACGGAAGCAGAGTTTTCAAGGGTACTGATATCTCCGGGCAACTGGTTCAGTGCCACGGCCTTGACAACACGCCTCATGATCTTTCCGCTCCTGGTTTTTGGCAACGTCTTCACCACATGGATCTCTTCGGGGACGTAGATAGGGCCAAGCTCTGTCCTGATTCTCTTCCTTATGGAGTTGACTACTTCGCCGTTTCCCTCGTGTTCCTCCTTCACAACCACGAAAGCCACAATCACCTCTCCCTTGACTGGGTCAGGCCTGCCGAAAACTGCGGATTCAGCAACCTCTGGCGATGATATAAGCGCATCTTCTACCTCTATTGTGCCAAGGCGGTGCCCGGACACATTGAGGACCTCGTCTGCCCTTCCAAGAAGCCAGTAATATCCATCCTTGTCCTTGATGGCATAGTCTCCGCAGTAATACATTCCGGGATACTTTGTGAAGTAGGTGCTCTTGAACCTTTCAGGATCATTGTTCAGGGTCATGAACATGCCAGGCCATGGCCTCTTGTAGGCTATATAGCCCTTTTCTCCAGCAGGGATCTCTTTTCCCTTCTCGTCAAGAATCACCGGAACAACCCCCGGCATGGGGAACGTTCCTGATCCTGGTTTCAGCGGTGGCAGCCCTAGTGCAAGGGGCGGTGCGATCATGAACCCGCCTGTTTCGGTCTGCCAGTAGGTGTCGATTATAGGGCTGTTGGATTTGCCAATGTGGTCATAGTACCATTTCCACGCAGCTGGGTTTATTGGTTCTCCCACGGTCCCAAGCACTCTCAGAGAACTGAGGTCATGCTTTTCAGGGTACTTTTCGCCATACCTCATTAGGGTCCTGATTGCTGTGGGGGATGTATAGAGCAAATTCACCCTGTACCTCTCAATGATCTCCCACATTCTGTCAGGGGCAGGATATGTGATTGCTCCCTCGAACATTATTGAAGTAAGGCCGAGGAAGAGCGGTGCAAATACAATGTAGCTGTGCCCGGTCACCCAGCCGATATCGGCAGCGCACCACCATCTGTCATTCTCGCCAGGGTCGAATGCCCACTTCAGGGTATTGGCTGTCCAAACGGCATATCCGCCGTTTCCATGGACTGCCCCCTTTGGCTTTCCCGTGGTGCCGGATGTGTAAAGTATGTACAGCGGGTCTGTCGCATCCAGCCATTCAGGCTCAACATATGTTATCCTTGAACCAACAATGTCGTGCCACCAAAGATCCCTGCCCTCCTGCATCTGGATCTCGTGCTTTGTCCTCTGCACAACAACTACGGTCTCCACCGTTGAAGACTGCACAAGCGCCTCGTCAACGATATCCTTCAGCTTGATGATCTTTCCAGCCCTGAAGGCGCCATCCGCAGTTATGACCAACTTAGCCTTCGAGTCGTTTATCCTCTCAGCTAGTGCACCTGCACCGAAGCCTGCAAAAACGAAGGAAAAAACTGCTCCAATTCTGGCTGCTGCAAGCATTGCAACAGGTGCCTCGAGTATCATGGGCAGGTAAATGATGATCCTGTCTCCTTTCTTTATGCCAAGGTCCATGAGGGATTTCGCAAAGGAATTGACTCTCTGGTATAGCCCATCATAGGTGACAATCTTCTCATCGCCGTTCTCCGCCACCCATATGTATGCAGCTTTGTTCCTCCTGTTTCCCAGGACATGCCTGTCAAGGGCATTGTAGGATACATTTAGCTTTCCACCGACAAACCACCTGTAGAATGGAGGGTTGCTCTCATCCAGCACCTTGTCCCACTTCCTGTGCCAGTCAAGGATCTGTGCGTGCTTTTCCCAGAATTTTACAGGGCTCTCTATGGATTCCGTGTAAACCTGTTTATAAGATTCTATACTTGGGTGATATGTTTCCTGTGTGGGTAACACCTCACCGCTGCCAGTGGTTTCTGCCATAGCAAATCATGGTGATGATTCTATATTAAGGTTATTAGGACAAAATATCAATGGTCATACGGAAAATAAAAAAAGGGGTTTAAAAAAATTTAGGCTTTTTTCTTGAACAATCCAGGGCCAAGGGGCAGGGTTCCGGGCCTTACAGAGTTTGTAACTATTGCGAAGCTTGTGTAAGCCGCAAAGAATGCAGTTGCAAATCCCAGGTATCCTCCTGCATGCAGGGTCATGGCGTTGCCCGTTATGTTGGCAATTCCGAGCACGAAGAATGCGAGCCACAGGAACAGGAAAGTCAGGTTCAGGGAGAAGCTTGCCATCATGGCTGGGAGCCACATGTACAGGGTGAAGAATCCCCAAAGTATAAGCGCATACCCAATCTCTGTACTGCTAACTGTAATCATTCCAGTGCCGGCAAACAGGCCAAGCAGTGCATAGAAGATCCAAAAGCCACCATAGCTGGAGAACGCTGTGAAGCCAAAGGTATTGCCCTTTCTCATCTCAAACACTCCAGCCAACAGCTGGCCCAAACCACCGTATGCAATCGCAAGCGGAACCACAGCCCCGCCTGCAGGCACTATCCCTGCATTTGTGAAACTAAGCAGGAAAGTGGTAAATGCGAATCCTGCGAGCCCAAGCGGTGCAGGATCAGCCATCAGAGCCTTTGTAAATGGGCTCTCCATTGCATCAGCCATATCTAACCTCCAATTTTATGCCGTTATTCGACATTAGCAGTAATTCACATAAATCTTATATAAAAGTTTCTGGACGGGCATATTATTCGATATAATGTCAACTTTACCATAAAAAGGAGATTTACCCGCAATATAACAGGCTTTAAGGAATGATTTGCGATATTTGCGGTTGAAATCAGGTTAATAGTGAATACTGGTGAAAATGCTGAAAAGACCCAAGTTTAATAATGAAGTAAATTCATGCAAGCTGCCTTGAACCAATGGATCAAGCAAGCGAAACCTATAAGAGAGGATACTGGCCTGTGATGGGTTCAATGATTTCTTCTTCTACAGGACCCATTCCAAGGCATGTTGCAGTTCCTGGGGCTATCTGGGTCCTGCCTGCATCATTTATCAACTCATGGACTATCCCGAGGGGCTCTATCTTTCTCTTGAGCTCCATAAGGGCAGCTTCGTTTTCGACCCTGATGACGATCTTCCTCTGGCCTTCCCTCATCCATTCCTTGAAAAGCTTCTTCTCGTATTTTTCTGCCTTGAGTGCACAGCTTACCGCTGCATGGGCAGCCTGCGCTGCAATCTTTCCCTTTCCAAGGTCAAGGTCCTTCCTTACTGCAATGACCATCTTTACGTTGTCTACCATGGGACATCCTTTTTCTTCATCTTGTAGCCAATTATGTTGACCGCCCTGTGAAGTGGGGGGGTTATGAGAAGTATGGCCAGGGCACCTATAATATTTCCATAGTATGCCATGAAAAACTCCCTTGAGAAAATAAACAGGAAAAGGAATGAAACAAGCACAAAGGGCCACTGGTCAAGCAATGAGCCTTTGCCCCCTCTCTGGATGCCTATCCTCCTCTTTACAAACGAGCCTGTGACGTCACCTGTAAGTGAGCCGAAGGACATGGCCATTAGCGTTATAAGGATGCCAGAAAGCGTGCTGCCATAGGAAACGGACCCGGCTATGCCAAGTATAATGAAAAATCCAGTGAGGACTAGACCAGATATAACTCCAATAAAGGATCCGCCGAAATAGCCAGACCATGTCTTCCCGTCCCCGAATATCCGCTTCCCGTCTGGGAAGTTCCTGCCTCCATCCATGGGGAAATGCCCTCCAGTTATAACCGCTGCGGGGTTGGCTATGAAGCCTGGAATGAAAAGTACGAAAGCCTCAACTATGGCCAATGGAATGCTAAGCATATTCTTCTACAGCCTTGAGAATATCCGCCTTGGTTATAATTCCCTTCAGTTCGCCGCTGTCCACTATGAGGACTGCGCTCGAAAACTTCAGCAGAGGGTAAATCATGGAGATTGGGGAGCCCTTGTCAAGCTGCGGAAGAGTCACCCCCATGACCTTCCTTACAATAAGCGAACGCAGCGAATCCGGCGTTGAGCCCTTGAGCAGAAGATCGTTTATGTCCGATTCTGAAACGCTACCGATTACCTTTCCGTCCATTGTTACAACCGGAAGCTGCGAGAAACCCTTCTCCCTCATTGTGTTCAGTGCGGATATGATAGAATCTGTAGGGTAGCATGTCAGTACAGAGGTACTCATGATTTTTTCAGCAGTAATGTCGATGGTATTGGCTTTCTGGCCAGTCTTGTTCAGGTATTCGAAAATCTTCCTCACCTTGTCATAGGTGGGATTTATGCTCCCCTTTTCCAGGCGTGCAATATAAGACTGGCTCACCCCGCTGATCTTTGCCAGTTCTTTCTGGCTGATGCCCAGGTTCTTCCTCATTTTCCTGAGTTCCTCAATGGAAGGTAACATCTTCCCATGCCATTTATTACGGATATATAAAAAGTATCAGTGGATGAAATTACCCATAATAATAACTATTCTTCTCCCACGGATACTGGGGGAAGTGCCACAACGACTGCATATTAAGGCATATGAATATCTAGTCATCAGGTTCCACGAAATCTAATTTATATTGAATCACACTTTACCAGTATTGAACTTCAACAAGCAGTGGATCTATGACAACAACAAGGTCATAGCTCCTGTACTGGCAATCATTTTCTCTACACTTGCAACACTTCTTGCAATTTACACGGTGGCGGAGTTTATTTTTGTCCTCGTTCCCGCGGTTACTTTCTTCACTTTCCATTACACAAAGCTGTACAAGATGAAGCTGAGGCTTCTGGGCGGTCTTATAGTATTTATCGTGGTAGTATTCATAACAGCAGGGCTTGCGACAAATATCATCTATCATGCTGAACCAACATATCAGACCCAATTCTACAATTCAAACGGCAACCAGACCGGTACAGTAGTGCTTGCATCAGTATCCCCATTTGCAGGTACTTCCTCTTCATACAACTTCCAGATTTACATCAAGCCAAATGGAACATTTGACTACAAGTCGGTTTCCCTGAATATCCAGGAATTGGGGGGCAAGACCACTGTAGTACACTATTCTCAAATGGCAAATACTACGTATCCAGGAAACAATACCATTAGACTGACTTATACAACATCACTGGCCAATGGCATATACCAGTACAACTTGACAGCACAGAGCAACGGTTCACTGCACACCCCGAGCATCAATGGCCCTTTCAACACTTCACCTTTTTCATACTACACTTATGTGCTTCCGGTCTATGCAATATACTATACAATACTCTATGAGATGGTATTCCTGGCTGGAGTGTTCATAGCAAGGAGCCTGTCACGGTCAAGAAGGTACAATCCTCCACAGCCGCCTCAAGCCGGAGATCAGAAAAATAACTGAAATGGGCATTTCCCTTTCTTTTTCATGCGAATCAATACGGCAAATCTTTAAATTGCCATTAAATGTATATAACTTGGTGATAAAATGGCCAAGTATCAGTTCAAGTGCAAAGAGATAGGCATGGATTGTGACTTTCAGGTAACTGGAAAGGAGGCCGCAGATCTTATACCCCAGATTGCTGAACACGCAAGGAACGCTCATCAGCTTGATGAGATCAATGATGACCTTAAGGACAAAATAAACAATTCAATCAAGAAAAAATTCTTCTGAAGCCAACAAGAGAATCTATAGAGATATATTCTATATTATAGTATATAGAGATAAATAGTATAGTCTATATAGTCCTAAAAAATGATACATAAATGGCCGCTTATACTAGACGAATACAGCTTACCGGTGGATCAACATATATTATCTCCCTCCCCTCGAAATGGATCAGGGAAAACAGGCTTGAAAAAGGCAGCGAACTGACCATAGACGAAACCAACGGCAATCTCCTCATCTCCCAGGCAGCCCTTGGAAAGAATGAACTTGTCAAGAAGATAAACATCGAGGGAAAGGTTGACCTGGTAAATTTCCAGAGGGCCCTTACTTCACTTTACATTTCTGACTTTGACACTCTTGTCATAAGAAGTTCCCAGTACATTGACGACAGCCTGAGGGAGACCGTGAAAAAATTCTCCAGGCTTGTGATGGGAGTTGAAATATTTGAGGAATCGTCCCGGACAATAGTGCTGCAGAACGTTCTCGATACTAGCTCTTTCCCAATGGCCAATGCTGTGAGGAGGATGAGCCTCAATGTTGAGACCATGCTTGGGGACGTGATAAAAGGGATTGAGGACAACGACACCAGGTTGCTTGAAAGCGTCATAAGCAGGGATGACGACGTGGACAGGTACCAGCTCTATGTGTACAGGATGGTAAACAGGAGGAAGAATGAGGCAGAGAACAGCATCTTTTACCTCATTTTCTCAAGGATATTGGAGAGGATAGCGGACCATGCGGTGAATATCTGCAAGATATGGAATGCAGGAGAACATGGACAGGATGACCCGAAAGCCGCAATGGTGGAATTCATGAAGAACGCCACGGCCCTATACAACTCATCCGTGGAAGCCTTCTATGCAAAGAAGTTTGAGGTACTCAACTCAATAATATCAAGGAAACCAGAATTCATAGAGGAAAAACAGGAGCTTACCGAGAGCGTGGAAGGCTCCAGGTTTACGCATTACCTCTCGTCGATTTCCGAGGAAGCCCTCAGGGTCGCCCTTTATGCAACAGATATTGCAGAGCTTGCCATGGATATTATTCTTGGCAATAAAATGGACTTCACCATCTATTCATAGGTCTACGGCTTCTGCCTTTGGTTCATCCACAGTCCCGGAAAGGACAGCTGCAGGCATCTCAGTATCATGGTTGAATATGCAGATGGATTTATTGCGGATTGCGCGTGCCAGGAGCTTTCTCTTCATCTCAACTGTGCTCAGCGGGAAAGTGTCAATGGCAGTCACGTAAGGGAGTTTAAGGTGGAATGATGTTGGTACAAGGTCTCCAAAGTAGATCATTTCTCTTCCACCATTGCTGTAAATAATGGCCTGGTGGCCTATTGTGTGGCCTCCAGTGTAAACTGCAGTGAGGCCATGCTTGAGCCTGGTGGTGCCTTCAAGCTGGACTTTCCTTGCTTTAGAAAGGAGCATGGTGTCAAGTTTCCCATAGTTGGTACGGGTAAATTCATTGGTTTTCCTGGAGGCAGCGAATTCGCTTTTCTGGGCAACAATTCTGGCCCTTGGGAAAACCCACCTGTTGCCGTTTCTTTCCAGGCTGTGCCCAAAATGGTCAAAGTGAAGGTGTGAATGGATTGTCATGTCAATATCCATAGGGTTTCCTATTTCGCTGAGCTGGGAAAGAAGGTCTTCTTCCTTCTTCATTTCGAATATCTTTCTGAATTTCTCATCCGGATTGGTTCCAATGCCAGTGTCAATGAGCGCGCTGAATCCACTTCCTGTAATATATGGGATGCGAAGTGCCAGGGTCACCCTGCCTGCCTCTGTTGTTGCAAACCGCCTGGACCAGAACTGGTGCGGCACTATTCCAAAAGCGGCGCCTGGATCCAGCGTGAAAGTCCCGTCTGAAAGCAGCCTTACTTCATAGTCTCCAAATTTCATTCGTTGCCATCTCCTGCATTTCAGTTCCCATAAAGCATCCCCACTTCTTTTATGTAGTCTATAATGCCGATGTCCTCAATGTTGCTTAGGTCACCCGTATCCTGGTTCAGGAAAGCTGACCTCACAACTCTCCTCATTATTTTCCCGTTCCGTGTTTTGGGGAGCTGTGGCAGCCAAATCACATATTTTGGGATGAAGGATTTGCCAAGGCCATTTTCTACCGTTTCCCTGATGAGGTCCCGGGTCCTGTCGCTGTTGCTGCCAGTATAGAAAACTGATACAGCCTCTCCTTTTATTTCATCGGGAACACCTGCAACAGCAGACTCTACCACTCCGTCCACGGCCATCACAAGGTTCTCCACCTCGTTTGGCCCAAGCCTCTTGCCGGCTATTTTCAGGACATCGTCCGATCTCCCGAATAAGAAAAAATACCCATCCCTTGTCATCATGGCCCAGTCCCCCTGGACCCATTTGCCTGGGAACTTAGACCAGTAGGTCTCAAGGTACTTTTCCTCATTGTTCCAGATCCCCCTTGTCATAGAAGGGCAGTGCTTTCCCGCCACAAGGTAGCCAACCTTGTCGTAGGCTTCCTTTCCATCCTCATCAAGCACAGACACATTCATTCCAAGGCCTCTGTAAAGGCACCTTGGCATTAAGGGAATGGCCGCGGTCGATGCCAAGAAGCAGCCGATTATGTCTGTTCCTCCGGATATGTTTGCAATTGGAACTTTCCCATCGCCAAGATGTTCGAAGAGCCAAATCCAAGAATCCTCATCCCACGGTTCCCCCGTGGAGCCGAAAAGCCTGATCCCATTGAAGGGCTCCTTCAGTCCTCTTGATTTCAAGGTCCTCACCAGGGTGGGCGAAAGGCCGAGCAGTGTTACCCTGTGCTCTGAAATGAGGTTCCATAGCCTGGTAGGCTCCGGGAAGTCAACTGCACCATCGTAAACAAAAATCGATCCCCCAAGTGCATTGGCGCCAATGATGGACCATGGACCCATCATCCATCCTAGATCTGATATCCAGAAAAGAGTATCCTCCCGGTTCATGTCCATGTAATACCTTACTTCCTTGGCAATGTTGACGAAGCTTCCTCCATGGACGTGGACAGTGCCCTTTGGCTTTCCTGTGGTTCCAGAAGTATAAAGCATAATCGCAGGGTCTTCCGAAGAAGTTTCAACGGAGGGAACATATTCTCCAGATTCCATGAGCCTGTACAAGCCAATTTCACCATTATTTTCCGGATCGATGAGGATCAAAGTTACATTCTCAAGGGCGTCCAGTGTTTTTCTCACATTTACCGTTTTACCCTTCCTGCTGTATTTGGATAGGGAAAACAGGAACCTGATCCCGGCATCCGCTATCCTCGTGTTCACTGCTTCCTGCCCATAACCGGAGAAAATTGGAACAGCAACAGCCCCAATCCTCATTATAGAGTAGAGGGAGACAATGCTCTCCGGATTAGGAGGCATGTAAATCCCAACCCTATCCCCCTTCTTCACTCCAAGAGTCAGCAGGGCACCAGCCAGTTTTCCTGTCATCCTGTCAAGTTCGCTGAATGAAATGGACCCTTTTGCACCGCCTTCCCTTTCAAACTTTATGGCGGGGGAAGAACTGCCTTTGTGCTTCTCCACACAGTTACGCGTGATGTTTATCCCACCGCCCACAAACCATTTGGACCAAGGAACTCCGTGTTTCTCATCTATGAGTTTACTGAAAGGGGTGTCAAACTCAATGCCGCAGTCTTCGATGACAGCTGGCCAGAACCAGGCCGGGTCAGAATCCGCCCGCGCGTATAATTCTTCCAGTGTGGCAATATGGTGCTTACGCGCCAGTTTCATGATGTTTGTGCTTTCGGGGTCTGGAGGAACATAAGCAAAATCAGGCATCTAAATAACAATGCGCAAAATCAAAATAACTTTGCGCAACACTGCTTGTCACCCGGACCATAGCTCCTGCGAGGCATTATTTGACGCCCTAAATGCCTGCCTGGACAATTTTTGGATCAGCAAGGCCACGTGGCTTCGAGAATATAATTTCATCTGCGTAGCCTGATTTCGATCCCTTGTAGGGGTCTTTTCTCTGCCAACTATTTCTTAGAGCTTGAACATCTTCATGCCGCAGAAAAGGGAAATTTCGTCCTTCTCCTTGTCTGGTAGTGCCCTGAAGAATAGTTCATGGACACTGCAGAGATCAAAGCTTGAAGACATCCTGTCCGATATCTTTTTCAGGTGATGTTCGGCTCCTTGCCTGTCACAGAAACAGCAAGTTCCCATGAGTTGAAACCTGCAGTACATATAAAAAAGTTGGCATCCCCCATCAAGCATGCCTTGCACAGGTGTTTCCATTACCCACGGTAGAGGTACCCCGGACCAGTTTTTCCGTGTCCGTGGATTCAAGCCCAACACAAATGGCTCCGGTTGGTGGCAAAATCCTCCGGACAGGTTTGTGTTAGGTTTTTAAGTTGATTGTATTTTATATTCTATGGTTTCAAGGATCTTGATGCATGTTGGCCCATCAGTGGCCAATTATAATGTGCTCAGTTCTGCAGTTGCTCCTAACATAGGATTCGCTTCCCCTGAGTTCAACAAGGCCATGAAGTATTCACTGGAACAGTTCATGGAAGTAACAGGGGCAGAAGAAACCTACACCCCCTTTATCATTCCTGGCGGCGGAACAGCAGCAATGGAAAGTGTGGTCTCATTCCTTGCCAGGGGTTCCAATGTGTTGATTGTAACTAACGGAGTTTTCGGGGACAGGTGGGAGGGTATACTTTCCAGGTATCCGGTGAAATTCAAGGTTCTCAGGGCAAAGGCAGGCCAGGCCATCCCTGCCAGCCAGATTGTAGCTGAGATCAGGGAAGGAGGATACGACGCTGTCACAATAACACAGGTGGAAACAAGCACTGGGGTAAGGATGCCGTTGAAAGAGATTGCTGCTGCCATAAGGCCGTATGTGAAACTTATTATTGTCGACGGAGTGGCAAGCATCGGTGGGGAGAGGATGAATGCGTCCCAGTGGAATATTGACATCTGCCTCACCGCCAGCCAGAAGGCCCTTGGGGCGCAGGCCGGTGCAGGCCTTCTTGTAGCATCCAGGCAGGCGATGGAAATGCTCCAGCAGCCCTCCATCTCCGGTTATCTCCTCGACCTCAGGAACTGGGCCAAGATCATGCAAAGCTACCTGTCAGGGGGAGGGGGATATTTTGCGACCCCTCCAATAGGGACAGTATTCTCTCTCGCAGAAAGTTTCAGGAGAATTGAGATTGAGACCATGGAGGATAGGATAGCAAGGCACAGAACTTGCTCAGAAGCTTTCAGAAAAGGGATCATGGAAATGGGGCTCGGCATTGTGGCTGCAGAACATCTAAGGAGCAGCACGGTAACCGGGGTATATCTGGAGAATGCAGACATAAGCAGGTTCCTGCAGGCAGCAATGGCAAAAGGCGTGGAATTTGCTGCAGGCGTCCATCCTGAAATTAAGGACAGGTACTTCAGGGTGGGCCATATGGGCTGGATTGAGCCT
>JAJZLU010000038.1 GCA_021850545.1 Thermoplasmata archaeon
GATTCCCAGAAACTTCTCATGATGCTCAAGGATCTCGTTTCCTTGTCTTTGGATGTGAAGCGATACATCATGCCGGACCAGGAAGGTACCCAGACAACACTTGATTAATTTCCTTTTTTCCTGACATCCTTTAGGAGCAGGTATCCATGGGAGCCTTCCCACACTTTTTCAGATTCAAGTATTTCCAGTCTACCCATTCCCCTGGCAGAAACAACAAATGTTTCGTATTCTCCGCCTTCTCCGGAGACATTTATTCCATATCTTTCATTCTTCCTTTGAAGCTCTCTTATGTATTCCCCATCTATGATCCGCCCGAGGTCTCTGCCATCAAACCCTTCAGCCGAAACCGATACTATCATGGCACTGATGCCCCTGAGCTGCAGTTCTCCCAAAATGAAGTTCTGTTCTTTTCTCCACAGGGGTAGGAAAGACATTATTCCAAGCCTTGTACAGAGCCTTTCCACCCTAGTTTTCTGGTATTCAGAAGCTATTGCCCCGACTGTTACGGCCCTGAAACCCTTTTTTGCGTAGTTTTCAACTGTTGCGGAAAAATCTTTCTCAGTGGTAGTAGCCCATGGAACTCCAAGAAGTGAAGCAACCATCTCAGCTTTTGCTGCATTTGGGTAATGGAACATCATGGAAAACTCCTCAGGAATAACAGTGAGGGCGGCAGCAACATCGTATCCCTGCTCCATGGCAATCTGTGCAGAAAGGAAAGAATCCTTGCCACCTGAAAGTAGAGCGAGCGTTTTCATTCCAAACAATAACAATTATGATTTTATATATTTAAGCGATGGCGAAGCAGGTGAATATATGTCAGTAAACGTAGGAGAAAAAGCACCAGATTTCAGAGCACTTGACTCTGCACTCAAGGAGAAGAAACTATCGGATTACAAAGGGCACAAGACTGTTTTGGCCTTCTTCCCGGGAGCATTTACATCAGTATGCACAAAGGAAATGTGCACATTCAGGGACTCAATGGCTGCATTCAATGACCTAGACGCAAAGGTTGTGGGTATCAGTGTTGACCAGCCCTTCTCACTCGCGGAATTTGCAAAGCAGAACAAGCTGAACTTCGACCTTATAAGCGATGCAGACAGGACCATCAGCAAGAAATTCGGCTCACTCCACGAGAATTTCATCAACATAACCGGGCTCACAGCATCAAAGAGATCAGTCTTTGTCCTTGACAAGGATGGGGTTGTCAGGTACGCTTGGGTTTCTGAGGACCCGGGAAAAGAGCCTGACTATGAAGCAGTGAAGAAAGAGCTTTCAAAACTCAACTAAATTTTTATCCAAAGGTGAGTGTGTATACCCTTACTCCCTTTGGAACATTCAACACAAGGCTCCCCCCTGTATTTCCCCCATCATAGATGTGGTATGAGCTGGGGCCATCAATTGTTAGGTTTGTAATTTCTCCGTTAATTGAACAATTTATCATCCGGGGAACATCCGAATCAAAAACTCCACTAATATCCACTCCATTGTAATCCAGATGGATGCTGCACTGTTCAACCAGTGATTCAACAAACTGTCCGTGCCGTTCCCATATGCCGTTAAGATAGATCTTGCCGGATTCCATCCTATGGGGAAGCGTGTAAACATTGCATGAACTGCCTTTGCAGGCAGGAGAGTTGCCAAGCTCACCACGATTTCTTCCAAGGTAAAGTTCTGGGATTGTCCTATCATTATCTGCTTTATGGGTGTGCAAAACCGGGAGTTCCACATGAAACAGTTCATTTAGAACTCCCAAGAGCTCGTTAGTACCCTCCTCTCCTATGGATTCAAAGACAAGTTCGCCTGTGGGGTCAAAAAGATAATGGGCAGGCCAGAACTGGTTGTTAAAATAAGCCCAGAGGTAGTATTCCTGGTCAAGCACTACTGGATATGTAATTCCAAGCCTCCGAATGGCATTTGATACATTGGCCGGGTTTTTCTCAAAATCAAATTCTGGGGTATGCACGCCCACCGCAATGAAACCTTTTGGATAAAGCAGCTTATATGCTTCCTCTATTTGCGGAATGCCTCTTATGCAGTTAATGCACGAGTACGCCCAAAAATCAACCAGAACGTATTTTCCCTGAAGGTCAAGCCTATCTGAATTCATCAGCCAGTCACGGTCTATATCATCAAAGGCTTCTAACACAGATCTTCATATCTTACACATATAAAATCAAAAGTAAAAATTAAGTTTACATTATCCGGGAAGCTAAATGGCAATATAGTCAGTCATGACACGGGGAGGTGCACTCAAGAAATCCATATAGTATGGCTGTATCACTTTATTGTGAACAAGGACCTTTCAAGGAAGCTAATAGCCATTGTGTCAGCAAGTAAGAGGTCTGCCCAGGGTTATACTGAACAGGACTTTGTAACTAACCTTTCCTTCAAGAAGAATCTTCTCGACCCTGAAACTGTCAAAGAATTCATTTCCACCGCAACAAGCGAGGGGCTCCTTGTACAGAGAGACAAACTTTTTATTCCCAATTTCAGCACTTCTGGCGTTATCGTACCCCTTGATTTTTCGGTATCAAGGGAAGAATTATTCTCTGAATCACGCGAAACTCCTCTTGTGGACAGGATCCTGGAGGCGATTTCAGCTTCAGGAAAAATGACGAAGAAAGATGCCATAACCAGGGCGAGGGAAGTCCTCAAATCCGTAAAGTATGTGCCATTTGAGCTGGCTCTTCTTTCAATAATGTCAGATGAAGGGCTTGATTCGAAGCACTTCGTTGAAGAAATTAACGAGAAGTGGAAGAAGGATTGATTTAATCCTTACTCTGCCTTGGATCTCTGGGCAATCTTGATTGCCTCATCTACATTTTCAAGTTCCATGGCTATGTCTGAAGCCAGGTCATATATGAAGCCAAGTGATTTCTTGAACTCCTTCTTCTCCTTCTTGTTCTTGATCTTGACCCCGATCTTGTCTATGAGTTCAATGGCATCCATTGCTTCTTTCAGTGCCTTTTCCTCATCGCCTGATGCCCTGACAATTCCAACTCTTCCCCTTACGGCCTCAAAGTAATTTTCCCAGTCCTCAGTGCTTTCAGAAATCTTGAGGACTTCATCATAAATCTGTGAAGCTTCCCCCCTTTCCTTTGCGCTTTGTGACTTCAGTTCCGCAACTGCATTGAGGGTAGTGGAAATGAGGAATGGGTCATCTAGTTGCTTTGACACTTCAAATGCTTGCTTGAAGTAATCCTCACTTTCCGCCTTCTTCTTGGCATCCATTTCAATGTATCCAAGATTGAGGTAGTCAAGCACGAGGAGATCTTTCTGGTCTCCCTTCTGGTGGATTTTCAGTGAGGTTTCAGCATACATCTTTGAATTTTCATCATTCTTGCTCTCAAGTGCATTATATGCCTGAGAAAGCCTGTAGCAGAGATCCGCGGTATCTTCATCTTCATTTGCCTTTAACACCTCATAGGCTTTGAGATACTCTCTGATGGCGTCCATTACCTTTTCTTTCTGCATTAGCATATCGCCGTTTTTTATCGCGATCTCCACAGTCTCGTCCATTTCTTGTTCGCCTCTTAAATTTTAATTCTCTATTTATTAGTTCTTTTGCGTATATCTTCCAACAGTTCCTTTGCCTTCGACATGCTTATGGTTCCGTTCTTAACCATTGTATCGGAAACCAAGTCTATTTCTTCGTTCTGGGCACCCACTGATGCAGCCAGGCTTCTTGCATGCAGTGACATGTGGCCTTTCTGGATCCCTTCAGAGCTCAATGCCCTTACAGCTGCAAAGTTCTGGGCAAGTCCAACCGCTGCCAGGACGTTGGCAAATTCCCTTGAGTTTTCTATTCCCAGGACTTTCCGGTATATGGCAGCCTTTTTCACCGTGTTAGTGGAGCCGCCGACGGTGCCCACGGCGATTGGTATCTCTATTTCCCCAAGGAGATCCCCTTCGGGGGTTTTGCTGTATTTTGTGAGGGAAAAATTGCCCGTCAGTACATGGTATGTGTGTGCGTTTGCTTCCGCAGACCTCCAGTCATTGAGGGTGGCAAGCAGTACCGCATCAATTCCATTCATGATGCCCTTGTTGTGTGTTGCGGCCCTGAAGGGGTCTACGTTCGCCATATGGTATGCGCTGATGATATTGTCTACGACCTCCTCTCCGCCTATGAGGTCTTTCTTGAAAATTGCCCGGCTCCTTGAGACCCTGTGTGGGGTAAGGTTGCTGAGGATCCTAAGATTCGTCCTGCAGCCAGTGATTTCTTCAAGATACGGCGCCACTGTTTCGCACATGCTGTTTACAACGTTTGCGCCCATTGCATCCCTTACATCTATGAGGAGGTGAACCACAACACTCCTTTGGGGGTCATCCAGGGTCCTGATTTCAATGCCTCTGGCTCCGGCACCCAGTGAGGAAAGGGTCTTGCTTCTCGTATTGGCCAGCTTTAGGATTTCATTTTCATGTTCAAGGATGGTTTTCTTCAAATCTTCCAGTGAATCATACTTGACAATCTGTATCTGCCCAATCATTATTGGCTCAGTGGATTCAGAAACAAACCCTCCGGCCGATCTCGCGATTCTTGCAGCATTTGAGCAGGCGGCAACAACAGAAGCCTCCTCTATGGCCATAGGAATGAGGTAATCCTTTCCGTTAATCCTGAAATTTGGCGCAATTCCAACGGGAATCTCAAATGTTGACACTACATTTTCTATAAGCTTGTCTGCCAGTTCCATGCTGAGAGAACCGTGCATGCGCAATACCTCAAGCTCTTCCTGCGTAAGGTTTGAGAAAGTTCCAAGAAGTTCCAATCTCTCTTCCACGTTTAACTTGTAATATCCTGATATTTCAGAGCTCCGGTTTGCCATCCAGATAGAAATAACGCAAGTCTAGTTAATGATTTTCAACCTCCAAACTTATTTAATTCTCTGAACAATCTGATATTCTGATGTTAAAGAACAGGAGCATTGTTTCTATAGAAGATGTCTCTCAGCCGGAATTGGAGGATATTTTCAAAAAGGCCGACGAGATGTCTGATCACCTAAAACAGGGAAAACCCCTTAAGATCCTTGACGGGCGCATAATGGCTACATTCTTTTATGAGCCCAGCACCAGGACAAGGCTTTCCTTTGAGAGCGCAATGAACAGGCTTGGAGGTTCCGTGATCAGCGTTTCAGAAGCTAAATCCTCTTCAGTTGCAAAAGGGGAGACCCTTGCTGATACGGTGAGGATGGCTGAGGCGTATTCAGACATAATAGTGATAAGGCACCCAATGGAAGGTGCAGCCAAGCTTGCTGCAAGATTCTCATCAAGGCCAATCATAAATGCGGGAGACGGATCAGGGCAGCATCCCACGCAGACCATAATGGACCTTTACACAATGAGGAAGGAACTGGGTGGCATTGCAGGCAAGACCATTACAATGGTTGGCGACCTGAGATATGGCAGGACCGTTCACTCATTGCTCCTGGCCCTCTCAAACTACGATGTGAATGTTAACCTGATTTCCCCTGAAATACTCAAGATCCCTGACCACATAAACTCAAGGCTTCCCAAAAATTTCAAGATCAAGGTCTCAGTAGACTTTGACAATGCAGTTGAAGAGAGCGATGTCCTATATGTCACCAGGATTCAGAAGGAAAGGTTCACGGACCAGAATGAGTACCTAAGCGTGATAGGATCATATTC
>JAJZLU010000055.1 GCA_021850545.1 Thermoplasmata archaeon
TTCTTGTATACCTCTGTGTCACAGGTGCACATGTAGGCGTTTCCCTGTTCTATGAGCCGCCTTGCTTCGTCATAGTACACTTCCATCCGGTCAGATTGGATAACAATCTGCGTGGTGTTTATTCCGAGCCATTCTAGGTCTCTCGGAATCTGCTCATAGGCATTTGGGTCGATATTCGCAGGGTTTGTGTCCTCGATTCTGAGAATGAGCTCGCCACCATACCTTCTCACGTATTCATCGTTAAGTATTGCAAGCCTGGAATGCCCAATGTGGAGTGGCCCTGATGGCGAGGGTGCCATCCTCAGTACCACCTTTCCCCTTACATTCTTAAGGTCAGGAAGCCTGTGCTCCTGCACTTTTTTCTCCTTGTGGAGGAGTTCCGGGTATTCGTCTTCTACAATTTTTGCGATTTCTTCCTGGCCCATTGCATTAACCTGGGCCACGACCCTGTTTACGACAGGAAAAATCTCCTTTGCTTTTGCCCTGTAATCGGGGAACTGTCCCAGGACCTTGCTCATAATGGCTCCAGTTTCAGCTTTTCCCTTATGCTCAAAGGCATTCTTGATCGTTATTTTCCGAATATCCTCTTCAATTGGCAAATGGTTCTCACCTCATTCCTACCATTGATGTCATAACTTCCCTCAGGGAATCAAACCCTTCAAGAGTTGCAGTTGAAATGGCAAGTTTTTCAGTCCTCTCCTTAGTGAGGTCAGATTTTGTCTGTACCCTGATGATTGGGGAGGTAAACCGCTGCTTGATCTCATTGTACAGGTTTTCCTGCTGCTCCATTGAATATGAAGAGTGGCCCGTTGGGTCAATCAGGAAAATGATGACGCCCCTTATGTCCCTTAGGGAGAGGATGGACTTGATTTCCATTTCATTTCTCTCTTCCATGGGCCGGTCTAGAATCCCCGGGGTATCTATAACCTGAATCTTCTGGTCCTTCAACTGCATGTAGCCTATGGAAATGGTCTGGGTAGTGAACGGGTAAATTGCAACCTTGGGCTCGTTTCCGGTCAATTTTGCCAGAAGTGAACTCTTTCCAACATTAGGCATCCCTGCGATTATGAAAGTCGGCATTTCCGCATCAATATCCGGTATTTTCCTCATCCAGTCCCTGCATTTTGAGAGGAACTGGAGGTCCTTGTCTATGCTCTTGATAATTGAAGAATACCTGCCGTAATATTCCTTCATTATTTTGTTGAGCTTTTCAATAGTCTTTGCTTTCTTGAGGTTTCCAATAAGCTCTGTGCTCAGTGCCTCAATCCTTTCAGCTGCCCATTGGGCCTTGCTCAGGCTGACCTTATACTGGTCAACATCAAACATGAGGTCTATCATGTCCTCATAGAATGGGTGGAGTTTCTCTATGGTCGGGAACCTCTTGACAAGCTTTAGCAGATGGGAACAGGTGATGGACTCAATCGTAGAAATACGGTCAATGATCTCTTTCCTGATCTTGTCCTCAATCTTTGGATGGTACGGTTCAGTTATCTTTGAAGCCTTCAGGAAAGATTTGTCTATTAGCTCCTGGCTTCTCAGGACAGTCGGTATTCGTGTAAACATCGTTTTCTTAACTTGTAGGTTTTTCTTTTATGGCAGCTATGAAGGTTTTCATCTTCTCTTCAGGGACTTCAAACAGGTTGTGTGCATACCTTGCATGAATCTTTATCTTTGGTTCCAGTTCCTCAGCTGTTGCTCCGTCTACTTCGTAGCTGCACTGGTACCCAGCATCAGAACACTTGAAATAGTATCTTGGCATAGCAATGTATCCTGTATGCATTTAAAAAGGTGTTGAGTTTCGAAGGTTGACAATTTAATGCGTACCGGAATGGGTGCACCTTGAGGGACGAACTCCTGAGAAAGCTGGAAAAAGAAAAGGAATACTTTCTGGTTCGGGGAGAGCAGATACAGGAAGAAATCGAAGAGAAACGCATCACTGCAATAGAAATGGAGATGCGGCTCAAGGAACTTAGAAAAGACCTGGCTCGCTCGCATAGCCTTCTTGACCTTCTGAGGGAAGATGGAAACTGACATTGGCCCTGCCCTTGAGAAAGTGGGCCGGCATGTTAAACTCACACCTCATGAACTTCAGGAAATCCGGGATAATTTCCAGTTTTATGGGAGTACCATAAATGACCTTCTCAAATACATATCCAGGTACGAACAACTGAAGCAGGAACTCTCCAAACTGTCCTCAGAGATTGCGAAGCTCAATTTTGAGAATTACGAAACTTACATGGCGGTTCACACAAACTCAATCGCCATAAGCGGCCACCGGGCTGCTATAAAGATAAGTGGCCAGAGGCTCTCGAAGGAACTGGAGAGGGAACTTGAGGACATTTTGGCAAAATACTTGATGATGAAGTTCTAGACTGTAAATGATCAAGGTTTTAACCGATTCTGCGATACAGAAATACAATGATTAAAGAGGATCACAGGAACATCTCATGCGGCGGGGATCCGTTCAATTACCTCAAGAGTGTCCTCAAGGGGCTGAACATCCAGCTTGACCCTGGACAGGATGCAGAAATTCTGGTTCTCAAGGAAAAGTTCCCGTATACAAAGGGCACATATGAGGGGCTGGCAAAGACCACGAAATTATCACTGATCGATGTGAGAGAATCCGGGCCTGATGTAGAAATTTACGTAAGAAAGCCGAAAGATTAAGTCTCCCTGCTCTGCCTGCCATAAATTATTATATAACGTGGGATAGTGAAGGAGAGAAAATATAGATTTAGTTTTGGAAGTGGTAAAATCAATGGAAAATTATGATTCATCTCAGATACAGATTCTAGAAGGGCTCAAGGCTGTAAGGAAAGTTCCTGGCATGTATATCGGCTCAACAGATGAGCGTGGCCTGCACCATCTTGTCTACGAGGTTGTTGACAACAGTATAGATGAGGCAAATGCCGGTGTCGCAAAGAGCATCTATATCACCATATACAAGGACACTTCTATAAGTGTTGAGGATGACGGAAGGGGAATCCCGGTTGATCTGCACCCCAAGTACAACAGGCCCGGCCTTGAAATAGTCCTGACGGAATTGCACAGCGGAGCAAAATTTGACAAGAAGGTTTACAAGATTACCGGTGGCCTCCATGGAGTAGGGGTCCATGTGGTAAATGCCCTGTCATCAAGGCTTACTGCAATTGTCAAGAAGGGGAATGAGGTATATTTCGAGACATTCAACCAGGGAGCTCCTGTAACCAAGCTTGCTTCAATGAAGACTTCTGAATTCATTAAAAACCCACCGGAGGACATGAAAAATGTCTCCATACAACTTGAAAAGTCTCACGGAACCATAATCTGGTTCTATCCAGACACTGAAATTTTTGAGACCGTTGACTTCTCATATTCGACGCTGCTTGAGAGGATCAGGGACCTCGCTTTCCTGAACCCAGTCATAAGCATAACAATCGATGACCGGAGGACTGAACAGAAGGAAACCCTCCATTTTGAAGGCGGACTTGCGGCTTTCGTCGAATACCTTGGAGAAGGATACAACACAGTTCACAAGGAACCGATAGCGCACAAGGTTGAGCTTGAGAACGGAATAGTGGAATTTGCCTTCCAGTACAATACTGGAGTGTCAGAGAGCATTGAGAGTTTTGTCAACAACATCAACACAATCGAGGGCGGAACCCATGTTGCTGGTTTCAGGGCAGGCCTTTCGAGAGCCATTCAGGACTATGCAAAGAACAAGAACATGGTAAAGGGAGTCGAGGCCATAACAGGCGATGATGTCAGGGAAGGCATAGTGGCTGTATTGCACATCAAGATTGCTGAACCCCAGTTTGAGGGGCAGACCAAATCAAAGCTTGGAAACAGCGAAGCCAGGGGAATGGTCCAGTCAGTCACTGAGTCATATCTTAGGGAGTATTTCGAATCCTATCCGAACATTGCTGATTTGATTGTCAAGAGGGCCTTGGCAGCTGCCGCTGCAAGGGAAGCCTCAAGAAAGGCCAGGGACCTGGTGAGGAGAAAGTCAGCACTTGAGGGCGGAGGCCTTCCTGGAAAGCTCGCGGATTGCTCATCCAATGACAGCACCAAGACGGAGCTTTACATTGTGGAGGGTAACTCTGCAGGAGGCACTGCCAAGCAGGCCAGGAACAGGGAGTTTCAGGCTATCCTGCCCCTGAGGGGAAAAATCCTCAACGTGGAAAAGGCCACGGACGTTAAGACCCTTGAGAACGCGATCATAAGAGACCTAATCACAGCTATGGGGACTAGCATCAAGGAAGACCTTGACCTTGCAAAACTGAGATATGGGAAAATCATCATCATGACAGATGCTGATGTGGACGGAGCACATATCCGAACACTTCTGCTGACCTTCTTTTATAGATACTCGAGGGACCTTATCACCAACGGGAAGATATTCTTCGCCCAACCGCCATTGTTCAGGATTCAGAAGGGCGACAAGGTTGAATACGTCTATTCGGAGAAAGAAAAGGACAAAGTTGCCTCAAAAATGGGGGCAAATGCAATAACACAGAGGTTCAAGGGTCTTGGAGAAATGAACCCTGAACAGCTCTGGGACACGACAATGAATCCCGAAACGAGAAGGCTCGTAGAGGTTTCTATCGAAGACGGTGCATATGCGGACAGGCTATTCTCCATTCTTATGGGGGATAAGGTCGAACCGAGAAGGAAATTCATTGAAGAGAATGCCAGGTTCGTTTCCAACATTGACCTGTGAGGCTTAAACATGGAAAAAAGACCTATTGAAAACGAGATCAAACAGTCGTATCTAGAATACGCAATGAGTGTAATTGTGTCTAGGGCCATTCCTGAAATCAGGGATGGCCTTAAGCCCGTTCAGAGGCGTATTCTCTATGCAATGAGCGAGCTTGGTTTCACACACGACAAGCCTTACAAGAAATCGGCAAGGATTGTGGGAGAAACCATGGGTAAATACCACCCGCATGGAGATGCGGCCATTTACGACACTCTCGCCAGGATGGCCCAGGACTTTTCCTTCAGGTATCCTTTGATAGACGGGCAAGGGAATTTCGGTTCAATCGATGGGGATTCGCCAGGAGCCATGAGATATACGGAGGCAAGGATGGCAAGGCTTTCAGAGGAAATGCTGGAGGACATCGACAAGAACACTGTCCCATTCATGCTCAACTTCGATGGCTCCCTTGAAGAACCGGTATACTTCCCGACAAAAGTTCCCAACCTGCTTATAAACGGAAGCTCTGGGATCGCAGTTGGAATGGCGACCAACATGCCGCCGCACAATCTCAATGAAGTGTGCAGTGCAATTACCTACGCACTTGACAACCCGGAATACGAAGTAGAGGACCTACTTAAGTTCGTAAAGGGGCCGGATTTCCCGGGTGGAGGCATATCGTTCTACACTCCGGAACTGGTTGATGCATACACTAAGGGAAGGGGCAAGGTCATATCCCAGGGAGAAGTGGATATGAAGGAACCCAAGCATATCATCATCAAGAGTCTCCCTTACAATGTCAACAAGGCCGTTTTCATCCAGAATGTTGCAGAACACGTAAGAT
>JAJZLU010000053.1 GCA_021850545.1 Thermoplasmata archaeon
GACTCTCCTTTTCTCCAATGTAAGCGTTGCCATTTCAGAGAGCAAGAGCAAGGCCATTTCTGATTCCTTGAAACAGCTGAAGAAAGAAGTCAAAGCAAGGCTGCTCGTGGATGGCCAGGTAAAGGAAGTCATGTCGTCCGAACTCAGAAAGGGCGATCTGATCCTCATAGAGCAGGGTGATGTCATACCCACGGATGGGGAAATAATAGAAGGAACCGGCTATGTCAATGAATCAAATGTAACAGGAGAATCCAGGCCATCCCGGAAGATATTCGGGGACAGCGTCACCGGTTCAACTGTCCTGGTTACCGACACTTTAAAGGTCAAGGTTACAAGCGATCCTGGCGAATCTTTCCTTGACAAGATGATAGCAATCGTTGAGAGTTCAAAGAGATCAAGGACCCCAAATGAGATTGCACTTACAGTTTTCCTGTCTGGCATCACTCTCATCTTCCTAATAGTCGTTTCGGCACTGTTCGGTGCATCCTACTATTCAGGAATCTCCCCCAATCTCATGATACTCATAGTTCTTCTCATCGCCCTGATCCCAACCACCATTGGCGGCCTCCTTCCTGCAATAGGTGTTGCGTCCATCAACAAGATATCCCAGTACAATGTTATTGCAAAGAGCGGGAAGGCCATTGAGAATGCAGGCGACATTGACACAATTATCCTTGACAAGACAGGCACTGTAACAATGGGGGAAAGGGAAGCAGCCAAATTCTACCCCAACAGGGGAGTAGACTATCAGCAATTTGTCAGGCTCTGTGTCATGAGTTCCCTGGATGATCTCACAAAGGAAGGGATGTCTGTAGTGAAACTCGCCAAGAAAGAAGGCATAGAGGTCAGCAAGGAAGAGATGCAGGGTTACCAGTTTGTCCCATTTTCGGCAGAAACCAAATCCAGTGGAATAAAGTCAGGATCAGACGAAATATTCAAGGGGGCCCTCCGTGCAATGGAGCAGAAGTACAGCCTGTCCGATGTTTACATAGAGGGGCTCTGCAAGGAAATCTCCCTAAGGGGAGGCACTGCACTTGTTGTGGTCAGGAACAATGAATTCAGCGGAGTGATTGAGTTGAACGACCTGCTCAAGCCAGGCATGAAACAGAGGCTGGAGCGCCTGAAGAAGATGAATATCAAAACCATCATGTGCACCGGCGATGACGAGACAACCGCTGCCTACATAGCTAATGAGAGTGGAATCGATGAGTTTGTAGCCAACAGCACTCCAATGGACAAGTACAACGTTGTCGTGAGGGAGAAGGAGCAGCAGAGGATGGTAGCTATGGTTGGAGACGGAACGAATGACGCCCCCGCCCTTTCAAGGGCAGATGTTGGCATGGCCATGAATAACGGGACTCAGGCTGCAAAGGACGCTGCAAACATGGTTGACCTTGACAACGATCCCACCAAGCTTCTGGACGTGATTTTCCTTGGAAAGCAGGTCCTGATAACACGTGGTTCACTTACAGCTTTCAGCATTGCAAACGACCTCTCAAAATACTTTGTCATAGTGCCCGCTATGTTCACTGTGTTTCCCCAGCTTGGATTCCTCAATATCCTTGACCTCCAGGATCCTATTGTTGCCATAACTGCGGCCCTTATTTTCAATACAATCATCATTTTATTGCTCGTCCCAATGGCCCTGCGCGGAGTCAGATACAGGCCATCATCCATAGGGGACCTGCTGAGGAGAAACATTTCAATTTATGGTTTAGGGGGCATTGTATTGCCATTCATCGCTATTAAGGTGATTTACAGCATCATGGTTGGCACGGGGGCGATTTGGTGAACAGTAAAATGATAGTAAAGGCATTTGCCTTTGCTTTTGTCTTCCTCTTTGTCCTGGGTTTTGTATACCCCACAGTCATGTCTGAAATTACGATGCATGCCATACCTTACCAGTCTGAAGGCTCGCCTGTGGAGATCAATGGAACAGTATACGGTTCCTATCTCATAGCTGATGCCTTCAATGCATCATACTTCTTCCACCCGCGGCCCGATAACAATAACACGTATGCAATTGACACCAACGGAACCCTGAACCAGACGCTCAGGTATATACACCAGTTCCAGGCTGAAAACCCGGGCATAAATATTTCACAAATTCCCTACGCGATGGTGGCATATTCCGCATCAGGAGTGGACCCCAACATTCCGCTGCTTGGAGCCTATGACCAGGTAGCCAGGATTGCCCATTCCCTGCAGAACGTTTCGGCTGCACGGAATGTCTCACTTTCAGTAAGTTCAGTGGAATCGCTTCTTGACAGCAAGATTGCGCAGATGGAGGAAAGAAACTTCCCGGTGTTTGGTTCCTATTATGTGAACACTGTGTCACTCAACGTATGGATAATAGAGTACATGCAGAGCGAGGGAATAGTGCCTTCCGGCCTTCTTTCCTGATAATATTGTCTGAGCGGCAATAGGCAAGATTTACATCGCGCAACAGCTACAGTTTTTATCTGAAGCATCTTTGCCTGCGGGGACAAATGATCCTCTTAATTATAGCTTAATTCTGAAACAGGAAAATATGAAATGGTAAGGAAAGTGGGAATAAACCCACTACCCGGGCGTGGGCTGCCCGCTTCCCCGTTCCATTTTCTGAAGTTCAGCCCATCTCTTGTCAACATATGACTGGATTTCTTCAATCTCAGCATCGTTGAGATGGGAGAATCGGCTCTGCGCCGCCAGGTATTTCCTGACCTCAATTGGCTGTGGCGGCTTGCTCAGCTTGAATGTCCCATTGATGTATTCGTACAGAGGGAACATATGGGATTGAACAGCCAACCTCGAAACTTCCACAGTCTTTTCAGGGGAATAATACCATCCAGTTGGGCACGGTGAAAGTATCTGTATGAATTTTGGGCCATTTATTCTCTTCGCGTTCCCAATCTTTCTTACCAGATCCTCTGGGTATGCAACAGTTGCCGTTGCCACATATGGCACTTTCTGCGCAATCATGAGATCGGCCACCACCTTCTTGGGCTGTTTCTTGTAGTTCCTGTCCTTTCCAAGAGGCGTTGTTGTAGTAACTGCCCCATATGGCGTGCTTCCTGACCTCTGCACGCCCGTGTTCATGTAGCCCTCGTTGTCGTACATTATGTAAAAGACATTATGGCCCCTCTCCATTGCGCCACTGAGTGACTGCAGGCCTATATCTGAGGTTCCACCGTCTCCTGCAAAACCCACGACATTGTAATCCTCCTTTCCCTGAAGGTCTAGCGCCTCCCTTAGCCCTGAGATCGAAGCTCCTGTTGCTGCAAACGGGGTATAAACCATGGGGACATCAAGTGTCCTGTTAGGCATTGCTCCAGGTATTACAGCCCAGCAGGAGGCCGGAACTGAAACCACAGTGTTCTTTCCCATGGCTTTAAGCACATACCTCATGGACAGTGTCGCCCCGCAGCCATGGCATGCTGTGTTTCCCGGTTCCATCAATTCCTGTTTTGGAATAGAAAAAGGCATTTCAGTCAGCTCCACGGACATTTATCCAGTATCTGCCTGGTTCCTTGTTTTCCATGACCCTGAACATTTCCTCAAAATCCTCAATTTTTACATCCCTTCCGCCCAGCCCGGCCGTGAATCCATAGATTGGCGTATAACCCTGCCCATAAAGGGAGCTTGACACTTCTAGATAGGTGTTTCCTCCGGTGCCAAATGACATGGACCTGTCCATCACCCCAAGAGCCTTGAGCCCCTTGGTGGCATTTCGTATCTCCTCCGAAGGGAATGGCCGGAAGAACCTTATTCTGATGAGCCCGACCTTGTGGCCCTTTTCTCTCATTCTCTGAACAACATATTTTCCCGATGAAGCAAGGGTGCCAGATGCAATAATGGCATATTCAGCATCCTCCATCATGAACTCCTCCAGGAGGCCTGAATAATCCCTTTCCATGGAAGCGGCAAATTCTGCAGTAACCTTCTTGATTGCCTTACGTGCCTTGTCCATTGAATCACTCATGTCCTTCTTCAGTTCCATGAATGGGCCATCCGGTGTAGAATAGGAACCATAACCCATGGGATTCTCAACATCAATCCGGAAGCTCAGGTCAAGTTCAGGCAGGAAATCATCCACTGCCTTCTGTTCAGGCACGTTAACAGGTTCTGAGGTGTGGGACAGGACAAACGCATCCTCCATGGTCATGAGGGGGAGCAGGACATCCCTGTTTTCAGCAATCTTATAGCCCATCAGTATTGTGTCAAGCGCTTCCTGGTTCGATTCGCAATAGACTTGCAGCCAGCCCGTATCTTTCTGGTTCATGGTGTCTGTCTGGTCGGACCAGATATTCCAGGGTGGACCTATGGCCCTGTTTACAACGCTCATGACCACCGGGAGCCTTTGGCCTGCAACCCAGTGCAGCATTTCATGCATATAGAGGAGCCCATGGGAACTTGTTGCCGTGTACGATCTCGCCCCAGTGAGTTCACTTGCCATAACAGCCGCCATTGCGCTATGTTCACTTTCCACTTCCACATATCTTGAATCGAGTTCCCTGTTTGCGACCATCTCCGCAAGCTTCTCCACTATTGTTGTCTGCGGAGTTATTGGATATGCTGAAATAAACCGGACCCTTGCAAGTTTTGCACCAATAGCGACGGCTTCGTTTCCTGTCATAATGGCATTGTACTTCTGTACTGTCTTAATCATTCTACTCTCCTCCCTCCATTATCATTTCTATGGACTTTTCAGGGCATTCGTTGGAGCATATGCCGCAGCCCTTGCAATAATCATAATCTATAACGGGTGCTTCCAGCCGGGCAATCCTTTCATTGGGCGAGAGGAAAACCTCATCGGCCGAATAGTTGATTGCATCGTCGGGGCAGAACTTCCAGCATATCATGCAACGTATGCAGGAACTGTAATCTATAACCGGCTTCTGTGTCCTCCATGAGTCTGTCTTGTTGGCCCTTGAACTGACCTCTGCCACAGGGATCATCGCCATTCCTGTCACCCCATCCTCACAGAACCGTAAGCCTGCCTAACTGCTTCTGCATTTTCTGCCTGTTTTTTGGGTGAACTTTCCATGGTAGCTTTGACTACCGTTTCAAGAGAAACCAGTCCGGTCGCCCTTGCAAATGCCCCAAGTATTGCAGTGTTAACTATTGGGTTTGCCCTGTTCCCCAAACCCAGGGAAACAGCTATGGAGGTTGCGTCAACCGTTACAGTTTTCCTGTTCAGGCCAAGCTCCTCTGGAGCCTTTCTTGTGTTG
Organism: Thermoplasmata archaeon; assembly: GCA_021850545.1. GTDB lineage: Archaea > Thermoplasmatota > Thermoplasmata > Thermoplasmatales > Thermoplasmataceae > JAJZOM01. The sequence goes on from JAJZLU010000053.1 coordinate 5,211, forward strand.
ATGATAAACATTCCGTCTTCCGTGATACCGGATGCAGCATTTCCCTTCTCAAGCACCCAGGGATCGAGTATAACAACAAT
>JAJZLU010000059.1 GCA_021850545.1 Thermoplasmata archaeon
GGCAGGGAAGAGTTCAGTGCACGACCGGTGGATAAAGGACTGTATGAGCTGTGGCTCCCCTTCTATGTGGGCCTCTACCGATCCGTCTGCAAGGTTCTTTACCCATCCCCTTAGCTTGAGGCTGTTCCCAAGCGCTGCAAAATTTCGCCTGAAATTCACGCCCTGGACCTGCCCGTAAAACCTTACCCTTCTTGCAACTATCAATTCAACATTCACCCTAATTTCTGCTTATTATTGTGAGCACATCGCTGTCAAGGAGCTCATATTCGAGGCCGACCCTGAGTTCAGCCTGCTTCCTGTGCGGGCCGGTGATGATGGCATACCTGAAGGACTCAAGCATTTCCCTGCTAATTTTCCTTACGATTTCCCTCACAACAACTCCTTTCCTGACCACCATGGGCCTTTCCATGTCCACGTATCCGGATTTTTCCCTGAGGTATATTCGGATGAGCTCAAGAGACCTGTAAATTTCCTCTTTTAGTTCCTCGATTCCGATGTTTGCAGATGCTGAGACCGTAACGACCCTTCCGTACTGCCTGAGGTTGTCAATGTTGTCCTTGTTGTGTGGAAGGTCGATCTTGTTGACGATAAAGAGGCCGGGTGCATAGATTGTGTTCCCCCTTAGGTGGTCAATGAGGTCATCCATGGTAATTGCTTCCCTTATGAACACATCAGCATTGGTGATCCTGAACTCCTTGAGGACATCCTTGATGTCATCATCCTGTATCTGGACTTTCTTCGGCTTGTGGATCTTTATGCCCCCGCTGTTTCCCCTTTTTATTGCGATGTTCCTTCTTCTCCGGTTCAGTACAATTCCGGCCCTGTGGAGTTCGAATATAATCCTGTCCACTCCCCTGGCCTCCACATCAGTAATAACAAGGACCAGATCAGCATTCCTGACCATGCTCAGGACTTCCCTTCCCCTTCCCGAACCGGCGCTTGCATTTTCTATTATTCCCGGCAGGTCAAGGATCTGTATCTGTGCACCCTTGTAATTAAGGGTTCCTGGAATTACAGTAAGGGTCGTGAATGCAAAGCTCCCAATTTTGCTTTCCTGTGAGGTAAGCTTGTTGAGAATGCTGCTTTTTCCCACGCTGGGAAAACCAACCAGGGCAACGGTGGAATCTCCGGACTTCGGGATCGAGAAGCCCTCACCGCCACCTTTCTTCTGGGACAGTGATTCAAGCTCCAGCTTCGACAGCTTGGCCTTCAAAATTCCTATGTGTTTCTGCGTGGCCTTGTTGTATTCTGTCTTGTGGAGTTCTTCCTCAATTTCCTTTATTCTGTCCTGGATGGTAACCATTTGGATACCACCTCATTATTTCCATACTTAAAATCCTATGAGTTATTTCAGTTAAATTTATTATTTCAGATATAATTTGGGTAGAATGCAGTTATCTCAGACAGCATTTCTCCTCTACGCTCTGATTTTTCTCCTTGTAGGCGGTGCATTAGGGGCCTGGCTTACGAGGCTCATAATGAGATACCCATTTGGCAGGAACCCGCTCACAGGGAAAGATTCCTATGTGGGGAAGAAAGCGCTGGTTGTGGGCAAGCGATCAGGCTTGCTCAGGGTTGCCATCAATTCGCAGGTCTGGAACGCAGAGTGCACAGACATCGACTCAATAGAGGTTGGAGACACGGTTTTGGTGATGGGGCTGGACAACCTCACTCTGAAAGTTGAAAAGATGGGGAAAGCGGAAAGCCAGGGTCCAGGCGAAGCTATGCCTAGGGGTCCAGCTTCTTGAAAAGCTGGTATAGGTAGATCGTCTCAAAGAAAAACGACTCCTTTGCCTTTTCCAAGAAGGTGTACCGTGGAAACTCACCAATAAGGCCATGTATTTCAGTGAGGCTTGAAAGAATGATGTATATCGACCCATGGTCCTCGAGGTGGAAAGTGGCATCCCTCAGGAAGGGCCTGACGGCGTCAAACCCTTGTTGGCCACCATTCCACTGTGCAGCCTCCTCGTATCTGTCATCAGTTGGAAGATAAGGCGGATTGAAGATTATTGTGTCATACTTCCCATCAATCCTGTTAAAAAGCTGTGAATCCAGTATCTCCAGCTCAACGTGGTTCCGCATTGCATTCCTCTCGCAGCACTTTCTAGCTTCTTCCGAGACATCACAGCATGTGACTTTCCTTCCCATTTTTGAGCAATAGATGGAAATTATCCCCGAACCACAGCCAATTTCCAGAACATTGTTTCCCGGAATTATATGGTCCATTATGAGAAAAGTGTCCTCAGCAGGCCCATAGACCTTGCTGCAATGCTCTATGGAGATTGAACCATATTTCTCGTAGTGGACTATCAATAATTCCTCATGGATTCTATAGATAAATGGTTAAGCCATATTTTTCCAGAGGTTAGATTGCCATATGCCATTGCATTTTCGGGAAAATTGAATTTCAGGTAAAAATCTTTAAACAAGAAGCATTTAGTGGACGATTGCAAGAAACTACTTCCCCGAAGAAAATTATCATCACAGAAAAGGCTGATGCGGCAAGGAGGATTGCCTATATTCTCTCAAACGGGACCTCCAAGCAGAAGCGGTCCAAGGGCCTGAATTACATCGAGTTTGGTGAAGGGAACGAACGCCATGCAGTAATTCCCCTGAGCGGACACATTGTGGCCATAGATTTCGGCGACGGCATGAAGGACTGGAAGTCAACGAAACTGGAAGACCTCATTTCATCAGGGATTGTGCACCGGGTCACAAACAAGAGCGCATTCAACAGCCTTGTATCCCTCACGGACAATGCAGACAGCATCATAGTTGCAACCGACTATGACCGGGAGGGAGAACTCATTGGAGTGGAAGCCCTTGAAATAGTTGAAAAGAACGTTCTCCAGAAAATTAAGTCAAATCCTGAAATCAAGAGGGCAAGATTCAGTGCCCTGACACCAGATGACATCAGGAAGGCCTTCTCAGAACTGGCAGAGGTTGACAACGACCTTGCACAGTCAGCATCCGCCAGGGAAGAGATAGACCTATTCTGGGGCGCAGTGCTGACGAGATTTTTTTCACTTACTTCAAACCGCCTCGGGAAGAACTTCCTTTCTGTAGGCAGGGTCCAGACTCCAACCCTTGCCATTGTGGTGAGGAGGGAGCTGGAAATAAGGGACTTTGTTGAGAAGCCATACTGGACCCTGAGCATACTTTTCAACAAGAAGAGGGACTTCTTGGCCCAGTACAAGGAAGGGGCCATATGGGACAAGAAAGACGCGGACAGGATTTATGAAGAAGTGAATGGCCGCAATGGCACGGTGAAGGATTTCACAAGAAACGACGAAAGGATATACAAGCCTCCACCCTTCAATACAACTGAATTCATCCGGGAAGCCTCCAGAATAGGCGTCCAGCCAGGAAGGGCAATGAAGATTGCAGAGGACCTCTACACTAGGGGATATATCAGCTATCCAAGGACAGACAATACAGTGTACCAGAGGTCTATCAACCTCAAGGGCGTGCTGAACAAGCTGAAGGAAACTGAATTCTCAGACCTGGTGATGAAGGTCCTTGACCAGGAGACGATCAGGCCTTCAAGGGGCAGGACTGAGGCAACCGACCACCCCCCCATCTATCCTGTGTCAGCAGCCAAGCAGGCAGACCTCAGGGGCGACTACTGGAAAATATATGAACTGGTCGTGAGGAGGTTCCTTGCCACACTGTACAGGGAAGGCACCAAGGAGGTAACCTACGCGCTTATAGATGTCAATGGCCATGATTTCGAGTCGAAGGGCCAGACGATCAAGGATCCTGGATGGCTTGAGCTGTACCCGTACAGGAAGGTAGAGGAATCTGTTATACCGGAACTTCAGCCTGCAACCGAAATCAAGGGAAAGGAGTGGAACCTCAATGAGGAGATGACAAAGCCACCGAGGAGATATGACATGGCTTCCCTAATCAAGAAGATGGAGGAACTGAACCTTGGAACCAAGAGCACCAGGCATGACATTATTGAGAAGCTCCAGCAGAGAGGTTTCATCGAAGGGAACCCAGTCAGGCCGACCTACCTGGGAATGGGACTCATCGAATCTCTTCTCATGGTTCAGTCCACGATAACTGAACCCGACATGACAGCAACCCTCGAGACTGAAATGGATGGCATTGCAAACAAGCAGAGGACCAAGGGGGAGGTTGTCCAGATATCAAAGGACATGCTGCTTGATGTCCTCAGGCAGTTCAAGTCAAAGGAGGACATAATCAGGGAAACCATCATAAGTTCTCTCAGGAAAGGAAACCCTGTTGGGAAGTGCCCTATCCATGGAAAGGACATAGTACTCCTGAGAAACAAGGACTATTCAAGGCTCAAGTGTGAACAGGAAGGCTGTTCAATTGATTTCCCAAGCCCCGTTAGGGGAACGCCTCAAATACTTGAGGACAAATGTGAGGAGTGTGGCCTCCCGCTCGTGAGGGTCATCAGAAAGGGGCAGTCGCCGGAGACGAGGTGCATAAACCCAAAATGTAAGTTCAACTCAAACAGGACACTTATGGGAAAATGCCCGCAGGATGGCGGGGACCTCATAGTAAGGCAATCCAGGTTCGGCAAGAGGTTCCTCGGGTGCTCCAATTACCCAAATTGCACCACAACATTTCCCCTGCCACAGATGGGCCAGCTCAAGAATACCGGAGAAACATGCACTGAATGCGGGGCGCCTCTCATAATAGCGTTCAGGAACGGCAGGGCCTGGAAGTTCTGCCCAAAGATTGACTGCCAGTACAATAAAGCGAGGAAGGCAAAGCCAAAGGATGCCAGCGAAACAGAGAAACCCAAGGAGAAAAAGAAGAGTGTGAAAAGCAGTGGCAAGCGCACTAAGAGAAAGAGTCCCTGAGGCCTCAAGCCTTATACTTTTCGTCATTTCAGCCCTATTCGCGACATTCCTGTCATCGCTCATAATCAGCTCTGGGGCTGAATCTCCACCCTCCAGCGGCACACAGGGTGCCTCTTACATAATCTACTATCTCATTGCCGCCATCGTTTTCTCTGCAATTGTCATATTCCTTGGCAGGAGAAGGTTTGCCAGCATCCTCAGATGGATATTCCTGGCCGTGATTGCCTATGTTGTCTTTTACGTATGGATATTTGTTGGGGCATACATCGCCCAGACATACCTTCAGTATTACATAATGCTCTTTGCTGCGCCGGCAATCATGGTACTTCTCCTCATCTTCAAGAATGAGTGGTATGTGGTTGATGCGGCAGGCTTCTTTCTGGTTGCAGGGGTATCGGCAATCTGGTCCCTCATCATAGGAGTATGGGCGTCTGTGGCATTCCTTGCGGTATTTGCCATATATGATTACATCGCAGTATACAGGACAAAGCACATGGTAAGCCTCGCAAAGGTTGCGATGAACGAGAAGCTCCCCCTTCTCTTTGTTTTTCCCGGGGAAAAGGGCGTAAAGATGAGCGAGGTCAAAATGGGCGACGGCCTGGAAAAGGGAGGTCACAAAATGCTGCTCCTTGGCTTCGGTGACATGGTTTTTCCTAGCATTATGGTTGTGGCATCCTACCTGTACGGCAAAACTGATCCCATCCCATTCCTGCTTTTTCCACTGGCAGGTGCCCTCATAGGCATGGGGTTGCTCCTTTTCACTAAGGTTGCACGGCCTGCACCGGGATTGCCACTGATTAACGGGGGAGCCATTTCTGGCTTCCTTATCGCGTTCCTGATATTCAGGGTCCTGATGTAAAGGATATCAGTGCAGGAATACCCTCTTTCCCGTGAAGTACATTGGAATTCCCAGTTCCTGGGCTTTGGCCATTACCTCTTCATCCCTGACCGAACCACCGGGCTGGATTATGGCCGCCACCCCTGCTAACGATGCGAGTTCCACGTTGTCATAGAATGGGAAGAACGCATCTGAAGCCAGGACTGCGCCTTTGGACTTGTCTCCAGCCCTGCCAACGGCCCCCCTGAGAGCCTCTATTCTCGATGTCTGCCCGGCTCCTATGCCAACCGTCATCCCGTCCTTAGCAAGGACAATGGCATTGCTCCTGCAGTGTGCAACAACTTTCCAGGCAAACGCCATATCATCCAACTGTTGCTGAGTTGCCCTTTGGGCAGTTTTTAGCAGAGGTTCACCGAATTCAGACGATAATGGCGCCTGAACAAGGAAACCATTGGAAATGGACCTGACCCTCAGGCTCCTGTCCTGAGTGAGTGGCACCTTGAGCACTCTGAGATTTTTCTTCTTCTTCAGGCCCTCTAGGGCACCGGGGGTGTACTCGGGTGCAATGAGCACTTCAACAAAGTACTTTGACATTGCTTCAAGGCAGGCTTCATCAAACGTCCTGTTCAACGCCATCACCGAGCCGTAAACGGATTCGCTGTCTGCCTCTATTGCCTTCTTCAGGGCCTCGGAAGCTGTGGCAGAAGTTGCAACCCCGCATGGGGTGTTGTGCTTTACCACCACTGCTACAGGTTCCTTGAAATCAAGGGCTGTCTCCAGGGCAGCATCAGCATCCTGGAGATTGTTGTATGAAAGTTCCTTTCCCTGAATCGGTAGAGCATTGGCTATACCGTTCCCGGAGCCGTCTGAATATACGAAGCCTTTCTGGTCAGGGTTTTCTCCGTACCTCAGTTCCTTTCCGTTCATCCCTTTAAGGTAAAACCTCGAGGGCAGTGTGCCAAGAAGCTTGTCTGCAAGTGACCTGTATATGGCAATATCGTAATCAGCCGCCCTGCCAAATGCCCTCAGGGCAAGCCTTTTCCTAGTTTCTAAGGAGACCTTGGAGTTCTGCAGAAGTTCCTTCTCAACCATTTCATACTGGTCCGGGCTTGTGATGACGACTACATTCTCGAAGTTCTTTGCCGCGGCCCTTATAAGGGATATTCCTCCAATATCTATGTTCTCAATCATGCTTGAAAGGTCGCCTGCCCTTGCCGCCTCCTCAAAAGGATAAAGGTTTGATATTACCATGTCGAATTCCGGAAAATTCCTTTCTGAAAGCTGCTTTTGAGCATTCTGATCCCTCTGAGAGAGGATGCCAGAAAAAATAGCCGGATGAAGGGTTTTTACCCTTCCGCCGAGAAGGTCCTCGAACCCGGTCAGGGCAGAAATATTGGTCGCCTTCAATCCTGATTCGGTGATGTGCCTGTATGTTCCCCCGCTTGCATATACTTCCGTAACAAATTGTGATATGCCCTTCAGGAAGGCAGACAGGTTGGTTTTGTCATGTACGCTGGCAAGAACTTTCATTATGATGGATTATGGCATTCATGATTAATTCATTTGCATGTAATGCTTTTGAGTGTAGAAATTACGTCCAGTAATTATTACTGTTCTGGGAGTAATTTACTCCCGCACAATACAAAACCTTTATGTTAAATATAAAATCACTCGGAAAGAGGCAATACAATGGAAAGAAACATTGCGGTTGAACAAATCACGCAGACACCCACACACAAGAGAGAAATCGAGATCGTTGAAAGGAAGGGTATTGGACACCCTGACAGTGTTTCCGATGGAATTGCAGAATCAGTCAGCAGAGCATTGAGCAAGTATTACCTTAAGGAATATGGCAAGATTCTCCACCATAATACGGACCAGGTTGAGGTCGTAGGTGGCCAGTCCGCTCCAACATTCGGTGGAGGCAAGGTACTGGAACCAACCTACATCCTTCTGAGTGGAAGGGCAACCACAAAGGTCGGAAATGACAGGATCCCGTTCAAGTCCATAGCAATTAAGGCAACAAGAGATTACCTGAAGAGCAACTTCGAGCACCTCGACCTTGATGCAGACGTTATGATTGACTGCAGGATCGGGCATGGCTCCGTAGACCTCACTGAGATTTACGATACAGCAAAGCTTAGGGCAAACGACACATCATTCGGTGTCGGATTTGCGCCCTACTCAGACACAGAGAAGCTCGTTTACGAGACAGAGAAGTATCTCAACAGCAGGGAATTCAAGAAGAAGCTCCCAGCAATCGGTTATGATATCAAGGTCATGGGATTCAGGCAGAAGGACAGCATCAACCTTACAGTTGCTGCAGCCTATGTTGACAAGTTCGTCAAGGATGACCCCGAATACTTCTCAATAAAGGAGGAGCTCAGGGAACACATCACAAAGCATGCCACAAGCCTTACAGACAAGCCTGTTAAGATATTCATCAACACAGCTGATGAAGAAGACGGAAAAGGAACCGGCCACTACCTGACGGTAACCGGGTTGTCAATGGAAAACGGAGACGACGGTTCCGTAGGAAGAGGCAACAGGGTTACTGGCCTTATTACGCCATATAGGCCAATGAGCATGGAAGCAGCTGCAGGAAAGAACCCCGTCACCCATGTGGGAAAACTTTACAATGTGCTTTCAAACCTCATAGCACAGGATGTTGTGAAAGAGCACGGCAATGACGTTCAGGAAATACACGTGAGGATCGTTTCCCAGATTGGAAGAAGGATAGATGACCCGCATGTGGCAAGCCTGCAGGTAATCTATGCAGACAACGTGGATCCATCAAAGCTGAAGAACAATATCAGAAGGATTGCAGACCAGAGGCTGGAAAACATCACTGAACTAACCAAGATGTTCACTGAAGGCACAGTTTCTGTCTTCTAAATTTTTTAAATTATCTTCCACATTGTGAACGCATCGGATGCGTCGCTGTAATAGGCGCGCAGTCTTGATGTTATCACAAACCCGAATTTTTTGTAGAAATTGATTGCAGGGTCATTGTCGGTTTTAACTTCCAGCTTTAGGCTAATAAAGCCGCTCCTGCTGCAGTATTCTATAAAGTCCTGCATGAGTTTTTCCCCTATTCCCTGCCTCCTGTGGTGCTCATCTACTGCAAACATGAGGATCCTTGCCTCATTTGGGGTATTCCTTGCGCATATCATGAATGCAGCAATATTCCCGTCAATGGCATAGACGCTGAAACCTTCAGGCCATGAATCATATAGGTCGAATATTAAGCTGGAGGTATAATACTCAGTAAGCGAGTGGCTCGCTATCTCCAGAATCCTGTCTATGTCATTCTTCTGGAACTGCCTTATTATTCCATATTGGGGGCTGTCAATGTGCATTGATATCTACGTAGAGTGAACTTAGCATTTTTAGTTTTCTACTAACTCATGCGAAAAAGTTATGTCTGCTCCATCTGCCGGAGCTTCAATTTCCTGACTTCGCGGTTGTAGGCCTCCGCGACATCCGCGAAACCGATGGTCCCAAGAACCCTCTGCCTGTCGCTTGAATCCACTACCACAAGTTTTCCTGTTGATGTCCTGGTAAGCATGTCAAGGGCGATGTGGATATTCTCGTCCTGGGTTATGACCGCCACATCGGTTGCCATCACATCCCCTACTTTTGTCGTTGAAAGTGGCATGTCGGGCCTTATGTTCTCAATTGAAAGGGTTCCAAGGAGCCTGTGGTCCCTCTCAACAACAATGGCCTTTGTCTTTGTGGACCTTAGGAGTGAAATCACTTCATTGAGGTGCCTTTCCGGATCAGTTGAGGGATAGCTCGTGACCATGGCATCATAAACTGAGACCTGGTCCATGACGGGCCTTTCATACTCGGTGCGGTGTGCTGGGGACGCTTCCCTGTTCTTGACCTGTGCCCTGTAAATAGAGTACTTTGTCCCGGAAACATAGTATGAGGCGGTGGTTGCGAGCATAAGGGGCAGGAACAGCCCAAATCCCCCCGTCATTTCAGTTCCCATTATAAGGACGGAAATTGGTGCCTTGGAAATTCCTCCAAAGAACGATATCATAGTTACGATGGTCAACTCTGCCACATTAATGAACGGGAAAAATGGATGTACAATAACTCCCATGGCGGCACCTAGGAATGCTCCAGTTACTATTCCGGGTGCGAAAACTCCTCCTGACCCTCCGGAGCCTATGGTCAATGAAGTTGCAATAATCTTGAGGAAGAAGAGAATGAGCAGCAAGTAAATTGGCAGCATGGCCAGGTTGGTGAAAACGGAAAGGTTCTGGTAGAAGATCAGCTGGACCCATCCATATCCCAGGCCAAGGATCTGGGGGAATTCCATTGCTATCAGGCCAACGAGGAGGCCCCCAATGGCTGGCCTGAAGTACTTTGGGATCCTGCCCAGCCGTAGGAAGAGGGATTGCACTCCGTAAAATGTCTTGACATAGAGAATCCCACCAAACCCTGCAACTATGCCTGCAACCAGGTACAGGAGAAGTGCTTCAGGGTGTGAAAATCCCAGGAAAGTGCTCCCCGGTATGGTGAAAAGTGGTTTGTAAGCGAATGGATATCCGAATATTGCATAGCCTGTGATTGAAGCAATGATGGAAGGAATTAGTGCTTCCACTTCAAAATCCTGCCTGTAAAGAATTTCTGTGCTGAGCAGTGCGCCTCCTAGCGGAGCCATGAAAATGCTTCCTATTCCAGCTCCAATGCCTGCTGCCATGGCAATTCTCCTGTCATGGTCGGAAAGTTTCATAGCATCCGCAACAAAAGATCCGAAGCCTGCGGCTATCTGGGCTGTTGGCCCTTCCCTGCCTGCACTGCCTCCCGATCCGATGGTAATTGCAGATGCCACCAGCTTCACAAGCGGTATTCTTCGCCTTATCTTTCCATTGTTGTAGTGGAAGGCGCTGATGGCAGCATCGGTTCCATGCCCCTCTGCTTCAGGGGCAAACCTGTAGACAATGAAGCCTGAAATCAAGCCTCCCAGCACCGTTGAAACAGGGAGGAGATATGGTCTGTAGCTGCCGAAGGAATATGTTGCAGTCTGTCCTGCGATTCCCTCAGTGGGCAGAACTAAGCCGGTTATATTGGTGAGTATGTACTTTGTTGCAAGGGCGATTGCCTCATAAAGCGCGAGGCTGCCGACTCCAGCAATAATGCCAATGAGGAGGCCTACAAGAACCCATTTCCCAACGGTTCCCCTGTTAAGCATCTGTCTAATGCTCTTTTTTAGCCTGTCATTGTCCTTAAATAGAGTCAACAGGATGGGATTTAAGCGTCATATAAATTAGTTTACTGAGTGTGAGAATTCCTTCGCATTTCAAAGAACTTTTTTGCATCACCCACAGGATCGCGGGAAAGCATGAGCTCAGGAATATATGGCCTGAAATACGCGGCCCTCCTGTCAAGTATGATCGCTGACCCAATGTCATCTGCGCTTCTGATGAGGCGGCCGATTGCCTGCCTCATTTTCACTATAACCGGGAAGGTAACCGCATATTCCCAGCCATTCCTGTGGACATTCTCATAATAAGCAAAGAGTGCCTTGTGCTTTGCATCGGGCCGTGGATAAGGTATACCTGCAATCACAACAACCTCGAGCTGTTCTCCCGGGAAGTTCATTCCCTCGGATATCCTTCCGCCCATTACAGCCAAGAGCGGCGCCTTCCCTTTCCTGAATCTTTCAAGGAGGTTCATGAGGTCCTGCTGGCTGGTGTTCCTGGATTCCGCCATGAACGGGAAACTGAACCCCAGCTGTATTATCCTGTCCATGATGTTGTATGAGGTGAAGAAAACCACTGTCTTTCTTCCCACTTCCTCCACCACTGAGGAAATGATGTCCCTCAGTTTCCGGGCCTGCTCGTGGTCGAATTCGTCATACTTTGTTGAGATATCATCCAGGTACAGGATCTGCCTGTGCTCTTCCGGGAAGATGCTGCTCATCTTCCTGGCAGGCAGATCTGAAAAGCCCGTTATATCTCTGTAAATCTTGAAGGGTTCAAGGGTTCCCGACATGTGGATTGTCTTTGATTTCCTCAGGGGTTCAAGTATCCCTCTGGGCTCCATGCAGAATGCCTCGACCTTTCCATCATCATCGTTGGATACTATGGCCACAAAGCTGTCATCCTCAGATTCCCTCCAAGTGAGCATCTTGCCTGAAAGTGCCAGGACATGGGATCGCGGGACCTTGCCCATGTCTTCCTTCTTCTGTGTTATCATCTCCCCGAATAGCGCAAATATGGAGGTATATGCCCAGAAATCCTCCATCGAAATCTTGGCTCCAATTGCAGCGTATTCAACGAAGTCCCTGAATTGTATCCTTGCTTCATCCCGTTGCTCGAGATGCTCCTCCCTGAGGTCTAGTATGGCGTTCCTGAGCATTTCGCAATAGTCCGTGGCCCTGAACCTTTCTGCAAGTTCGGAATCTCCAAATTCCTGCGACTCCTTTTCTGCAAACTCAATGTTCCTGAGAGTGATTTCGTAGGATGACAGCTCCCTTGCAAGGTCAGGAAGATTGTGCGCCTCGTCCATGACAACAACGAGATCTTCCCTGGCAACGCCCCAGCGCGAGAGAAACCTGTCTGCAATGAAGCTGTTCAGGAAATATGAGTAAGGCGCCACCACAACATCTGCGTTAGAGGCTGCAGCTTTCAGGGATTCATATGGGCACACCGTATTCTTAATGCCATATTCTAAGAACTTGTCAGCGTCAGGTATTTCTGAGAAAATCTTGTCCTGTGTGCTGTTTGCGTTCACCTTCTCATTGTAGAATCTGCACGCTTCCCTGTCCCCTTCCCTTACCTTCTTCTTCCTGCTGTTGCAGAACCTTGACAGGGAATCAGATGAAAAATCGGAACCCTCCTCCATTTCCATGTATAACGGGCAAAGGTTGTGCCTTCCCTGTATGGGGACGGCCTTTATCCTTTCCTTGCCGTTAATTTTCCGGAGCTCCTTCAGGACCTGCTCCTGCTGGGAATTGGTCCTCGTAAGGTAGAGAACTTTCTTTTTTGCATTGGAGGCATATTCAACTGCTGCACACAGCCCGGTGATGGTCTTGCCGGAACCGGTGGGGGCTTCTATGGCTACGCCTTCATGCCCCTGGAGCTTGGAGATGATATAATCCACCAGACTGTCCTGGTATTGCCTTAACTCCCAGCTTTCACGCAAAATGCTCCTCCATTCCCAATGAACTAGGAAGGCATCTTGGACTGGATTTCTTTCTTCCTCTGGTCAAGGGCCGCAGGATCTGGCAGCAGTTTCCCCGCATCATCAATGGAGGCCATGGCTTCCTTGAACTTTCCAAGCTTCTCATACGCTTCAGCCTTTGCAAGGTGGTACTGGTAATTGTCAGGCACCATTCTCAACGCACTGTCCATGTCCCTTATGGCATCCTCGTACTTTCCCATCTCCATGAGAAGCTCGTATCTCCTGTAGGTGAATATCTGGTCTGTAGAGTTGAGTTCCACAGCCTTGGTGAAGTCCTTGAGCGCCTCTTCATAGTTTTTCTTCCTGAAGTTGACGTTTCCCCTGTTGTAATAAAAGTCGGGTATGTCGTTTTCAAGCTGTATTGCCTTTGAGAATGCCTCTATTGCCTTCCCCGCATCTCCCAGGTCGTCATATGCTGCCCCAATGGCGTTGTAGTAGTCAGCATGGTCTGGGTACAGTTCAATGCTTTTCTGGTAATCCTTTATTGCCTGTTCAAGCATTTTCATGGAATAATATGTAAGGCCCCTGTTGAAATGGAAGTCAGGTTCATTGTCTATGAGCTTGATCGCCTTCGTGAATTCCTTAATCGCCTCAGGGTATTTCTTCAGGTTGAAGTATGATATTCCCCTTTCGTTGTAATCGTCTGCCTGCTCTGATTTTCCCGTTGGTATGAATGTGGACACAATGCCTAAAGTCAGGTTTGATATATTAAGATTAACGACAGACTGCAGCTAAAAAAATGCATGCCAGGATCAGAAAAGCTTTGTGCTCCGGCTCTCTTTCAACAGGTCCTTGAAGGTTTTCCAGTGGGTCCTGGTGATGCCTGAAATATCTTTTCCCTGCCTGAGGGAGGCAAGAATGAATTCCCTGGTGACTGGATCAGCAGGATATCCGGATCCCAGGTTTCCATATCTTTCAGATAGTTTTTCAATCTCCCGGTCCCTCGTAACTTTTGACAGAATGGAGGCTGCAGAGACTGCAGGATATAGTGAGTCAGCCCTGTGCCTGCAAACAACCTTCCTGCCTGTCATTTCGCTAAGTTTCCTGGAAAGGCGGTTTTCGTCAACATCGAAGGAATCAACATAATGCTCGCAGCCAAAGGGGGACTCTGATATGAGGCCGGAGTAAGCCTGTTCCTCTATCTGGTTCAGGTTTATCCTGTCCATCAGAGCATTGAGCTCAGAAGCGGAGATGATCCTGATCATGTGGAACCGGGAATTTTCTATTATCTTCCCGTAGAGCCTTTCCCTCGCCTGAGGGGAAAGTGCCTTGGAGTCCCTGGCCCCCATTCTCCTGAAATCATCAGGATCGCCGCAGACAATTGACACCACCATAGGCCCGATCACGGGCCCCCTTCCAGCCTCATCAACGCCGCAGCTTAGGTTTTCAACAGTCCCGGACACCATGGAAGGTATAACTGTGACAAAGTGTTAAATTTTCCCTGTGCATTATCAGCGAGGCCTCATAACATGGACACCGCAGATCACAGCAATTTTATGAAAGACTTGAAGGGAAGAATTGACATGGAACTGGAGCAATTCTTCAGGGAGAGGGAAAAGGACTCCCTGGATCCTGTTTGCAGAAATGTCAACGGGCACATCAAAGCTTTCACTATGAACGGCGGAAAGAGGCTCAGGCCAATGCTTATAGTCCTTGGGCACGACTTTTTTGCACCCCATGACGAGAAAGTATTCAGGGCCGCAATATCCATGGAACTTACCCAGACATATCTCCTGATCCATGACGACATAATGGACCAGAGCGAGGTAAGGAGAGGAAAACCAAGCCTCCATGTTGCTGTGAAGAACCAGATGCCAGAACATATCACAGATACAAAGAGGATCTCCGAGAATATTGCCATAGTTGCCGGGGATCTTGCGGACTCGCTTGCCCATCAGGCCCTCCTGGAATGCGGAATGAATCCTTCAGATGTCCTGAAGGCAAACATCGAGCTTTCAAGAATAATTGAAATGACTGGTTACGGGCAGCTCATAGACATCGATTCTGCAACCAATGATACATTCGGGCAGAGGGACCTTTTGAGGCTGCATATCCTCAAGACTGCAAAATATACAATTGAGGGGCCGCTCATACTTGGTGCAATGCTCAGCGGCACAAAGGAAGACATCAGGCCACTGAGTTATTACGGAATATTGCTCGGGACAGCATTCCAGCTCCACGATGACATCCTTGGGCTATTTGGCGACGAAGCCGAAACTGGAAAGTCCATAAAGAGCGACGTTAACGAGGGGAAGAAGACGCTCCTTATGCTGAAGGCAATGGAATATTCTGGAGCAGAGGACAGGGAATTCATAAAGAAATGCCTTTCAAGCGGGAACATTTCAGATGATGATTTCTACAAGCTGAGGAAGATAGTCCAGGACTCCGGTTCATTCGATTACTCTAGAAGGATGATGGAAGCCATGATAGAGAAGTCTAAGGAATACCTGTCCCAGGTGAATGGAAATGGAGAGATCAAGGAATTCCTGAAGTGGCTTGCCCATTATATAATTGAAAGAAAGAGCTAATACCTGGGCCTGTGCTTTTCGTACATTTCCCTCAGGGCACTGTCATCAACATGTGTATAGATCTGCGTTGTGGCGACGCTTGAGTGCCCGAGCAGCTGCTGGATAAACCTTATGTCTCCGCCATTCCTTAGTACGGCAGTGGCAAAGGTGTGCCTGAGCACATGGGGAGTTACTCTCTTAGAAATCCCTGCATCAGTGGCAAGTTCCCTGACCATCCTTTGTATTGTGGAAGAATCGAATCTTGTGCCCTTCCTGCTTACCAGGAGGAAGTCGCTTTCCGATGCGATCTTGTACCTCAATGGCAGATATTCGGAAATAAGGCCACTGCAGTAATCCGGGATGATTACAATCCGGTCCTTGTCGCCTTTTCCTGAATGTATGGTGACAACATTCTCGTCGAGGTCCACGTCGCTTATCCTGAGGTTGCATAGTTCCCCAACTCTCATTCCAGTGTGCGCCAGCAGAGACACTACCAGGTGTGTCCTGAGATTTTTGCTAGAGCTTTCAATGAGACGTGATGCCTCTTTTTCCGTAAGGTAATTTGGCATCTTTCTTGGCCTCTTGGGCACTGTGAGGTTTAGAGGCGCATTGGCCTTCTTGAACTTGTAGAAATGCCTCAGGGCCTTGATTGCAAGGTACTGGGTGGTCTTGGAATATTTTTTGACAGAGGCGAGAAAGTGCTTGTACGCCTCAATGTCCTCCACAGAGCATTTCTCAAATGGCTTCTTTATGAAATTTAGGAAAATGGAAACCAGGAACCTGTATTCCTTGATGGTGTGCGGGCTCTTCCTCTCGCCCATCATGAATGAGGAAAACCTTTCCAGTTCCCTTTCCGCTTCCATGGGTGATAAATAAGCCTTATTGCTATTTATTTGTTACTTTGCCCACATACGGGAACATATGGCTGGAAATTCCTATAATGGTGTTTTGCATGGTTGTAACATGCACGCAGTAAACATAGGCCCGGAGTTTGGAAAGGAAAACCTGAAGTTCGTGGATGTGGAAAAGCCGCAACCAAGGCACGGGGAAGTCCTGGTGAGGATCATCAAGGCTGGCGTTAACCCCATAGATTACAACCTGATTCATGGAAAGATAGTCTACAACCTATCCCCTGTTCCGCATGTGCCTGGATCAGAAGCCATAGGCGTAGTGGAGTCAGATGGCTCTATTTTCCGGAAAGGGGACCATGTCATGGTATACAACAGGGTATTCGATGGCACCTGCGATATGTGCAGGTCCCACAGGGAGCATCTCTGCAGGAACGGCGGAATTTGGGGAGTTGTTACAAACGGAGCTTACACTGAATATGTGGCGCTCCCGGAGAGGAACCTTTTCCGTATACCGGATAAGCTGAACCATGAAGTTGCAGTTTCTCTTCCCATAGGCGGCCTCACATCCTATAGGGCCCTCATGAGGGCGGGAGCTAAGCCGGGAGATTCAGTACTTATTTATGGCGCTTCGGGCAATACCGGAATATTTGCATCGCAGATCGCATCGCTCATGGGCCTTGAAGTCTATGGAGTTTCTAGAAAGGACTGGGTAAGGGACTATGGGTGCGGTCAAGTCTTCAAGACAGGGGAGGTGCCGGCGGATTTCAAGGCCGATATTGTGATCAATTCACTTGGGGCTGACTTCTGGAAAGAATCCGTTTCACACGTAGCTACTGGCGGGAACATCGTAAGTTTCGGGGTCCTGACAGGAAGGGAAGCATCCCTCGATATCGCCCACCTCTACACCAGCGAGATTGGAATAATAGGTTCCACGGGCGGTTCCCTCGAAGACCTTTCAAGGCTGCTGAAGCTGGCAGAGATCCACGACTTCAAGGCACCGGTTGCCACAAGGATGAAACTCATGCAGATCAGCAGGGCAATGGATGAATTCGAGAAGATTAGGGATGGAAGGATCATTCTTGAGGTATCATAGGCCCTGAAGGGTCCTGATCCTCTCCCCTATGTTTCCTGTAAAAATATATGAACCGGATACAATTATATCGGCCCCAGCCTCTATGATCCTCTTACCCGTGACATCTGTGACTCCGCCGTCAACCTCTATTTTTGTCTCAAGGCCATGATCATCTATGTATTTTCGCGCCTCCTCGATTTTCGGCACAACATATTCAATGAATTTCTGGCCTGAGAACCCCGGGTGGACAGTCATAATCAGTAGAATGTCTGAGTCTTCCAGGAATTTTTCTGCCTTTGAAAAGGGCGTGTCAGGATTCACGACTATGCCGAACCCGGCACCTTCTGTTCTGATGTCGGAGATGAGCTTCCTGAAATCCACAACGCATTCCTGGTGCACAAGAAGCACATCTGATCCAGCGTCAATGAAGTTCTTGTAGTAACGGTCCGGCCTCTCGATCATCAAATGGGCTTCGAGGGGCTTTTTTGTGCTTCTCCTTATTGCACGCACAAGTTCGGGGCCCATGGTGAGGTTGGGCACAAAGTGGCCATCCATAACATCAAGATGGTATGAAAAAACGCCAGCTTCATCACAGGCGGATATTTCATTTCCAAGGTTTTCCAGCTTGCTTGAGATAATGGACGGTGAGACTTTTATCACAACCCCTTAAGATTTGATGCATATTTTTTATTTTTGGAATGGCTGCAACCAACAGGATTGTGTGCAGAGCTCAGGGTGAAATTGTGAAAATAGGCATACATGATCCTCTAGATTTTTGAATTTCTTCAAAATAGGCTGAGGAACCATTGAAATTATGGCTTAATTTTGAAACATGATTACTCTGGATAATTATAAATCTCCTTGCAATGCGAAACAGTTATTAACAGGTATGGGCATGATTAATACTATCATGCCTGGTAACCAAACAAACAGAATAGGAACAATATCGGGTAAATCCTTCGACGAGGTCAGGAATCAGCTGTTGAGGAGAACAGTACGCCTGAAGGAGAGAATCAGCCAGAGGTACGACAAACTGTCCCAACAATCGGCCCTGGACAACGTCAGGAGTTTACTTGAGGAATTGAAGAAGAAGGAAGAAGAGGACACCCACCTGATCAAAAAGACCATAGAAACAGGCACATTAAAGTCCGGAGACTTCGACAAGCCTTCCGGCAACTATGAACTGCTGGACCACATAATCTCTGAGAACCTGGAGGACCCGGATCCAAACGATCTCCAGAGCGTCCTGCTCTCTGCCATGAAAATGTCAAACGATCTTCACAAGGTATTGCTCATAATGTCAGAGGAATACAAGATGGCAGGGATAAGCAATTTCCTGAGGATACTGGCCGAGCACGAGATGGAGAACAAGAACAGGCTGGTTGACATCTACGACGAACTCATAAACAAGGACTACTGGTAACCGCAATTTCTCTGCCAGGGACCCCAGATACGCAGAACACACTATAGCAGCAATCAACAAACATTGGCTAAAAGCTCCACCTTTCAGGCGCACTGGCTAACATCAACAAAATATTAATTTCAGGTTGCCTTTATGAACCCATGGAGAAAAAGGATTCTTACTGGTCTGAAAGGTACAAGGAACTGAAAGACCAGAACCACAGGCAAAACACTGATTTTGATGCCTGGGCTGAAGGGACTCTCAAACCCTGGAACCAGAAGACTGGCTACCAGGAAAGGGAATTTACGAATTCTTCAAACATTCCCATAAAGGAAATTTACAGTTCAAAAGATATACCGGAGGACACGGAGAAACGCCTCCTGGGATTGCCTGGGAAGTTTCCCTTCACAAGGGGAATCTATCCAAACATGTACAGGGGAAGGCTATGGACAATGAGGATGTTTTCCGGTTTCGGAACACCCGAGGACACAAACAAGCGCCTCAAGTACCTGATCAAGCATGGTGAATCAGGCCTCAGCATTGCTTTCGACATGCCAACCCTCTATGGGTTTGACTGTGACAACCCAAGGTCAGATGGAGAGATTGGGAAATGTGGTGTCAATGTCTCATCACTGAAGGACATGGAAGTGATCTTTAACGGCATAGACCTCAGCAAGGTAAGCACTTCAATGACAATAAACGCGCCTGCAGCCATTCTCACCGCAATGTATATTGCAATTGGGAAGAAGCAAGGTGTTCCTCTAGACCAGCTTGCTGGCACTGTGCAGGCCGATATTCTAAAGGAATACATTGCCCAGAAGGAATGGATCTATCCTCCGGAAGCACATCTCAGGCTCATCAGGGATATGATGGTCTACTGCACCGAGAATACCCCCAAATGGAATTACATAAGCATTTCCGGCTACCACATAAGGGAAGCTGGCTCAAGTGCAGTCCAGGAACTGGCATTCACGCTTGCTGATGGTTTTTATTACGTGGAAATGGGTAAAAAAGCAGGCCTTGACGTTGATGAATTCGCACCGAGGCTGTCATTCTTTTTCAATTCTTCGATCAACTTCTTCGAGGAAATTGCCAAGCTCAGGGCTGCAAGAAGGATCTGGGCTAGAGTCCTCATGGAAAAATACGGGGCAAAGAAGGATAGGACACTTCTCCTGAGGTTCCACACACAGACATCAGGTTATACCCTCACCTGGCAGCAGCCACTTAACAATGTCATAAGAACAACCATAGAAGCCCTGGCTGCAGTGCTAGGCGGAACACAGAGCCTCCACACCAATTCCTACGATGAGGCCTGGGCACTTCCCTCAGAAGAGGCTGTGAAGATAGCACTCAGGACTCAACAGATCATCGCTGAAGAAACAGGTGTCATAGACACAGCTGACCCGCTCGGAGGCTCCTATTATGTGGAGTGGCTCACAAACAGGATGGAGGAAGAAGCGTTCAGGTACTTTGACCAGATAGAGCGCATGGGCGGAATCCTCGAAGCTGTGAAAGCAGGGTACATCCAGAAGGAAATTGCCGCTACGTCTTACAGGAGGCAGATCAGGCTGGAGGAAGGCAAGGAGATCATGGTTGGGGTCAACAAGCATGTGGAAGAGGGGGAACAGCCCCTCAACATCCTGAGAATTAGCAAGAAGGCCCAGAAGAATCAGCTTGAACGCCTGAGCGAGGTCAAGAGCAGAAGGGATGAAGTAAAGGTGTCGCAGGCCCTCGAAGAACTTGAGGCTGCAATGCGCGAGGAAGATGAAAACACGATGCCGTATATACTGAAAGCGGTGGAGGCTTACGCCACACTGGAAGAAATTTCAAACGTAGGGAGGAAGGTCTTTGGAAGCTGGAAAGAACCAGTCATTGTTTAAGGGGAAACCTATCAAGATTCTCCTTGCTAAGCCCGGTATAGACGGGCATGACAGGGGCATCCTGGTTCTTGCCAAGGCATTCAGGGACGCAGGAATGGAGGTCATTTATGTGGGGTTGCTGCCAACGCCTGAAGAGGTAGTCGACACCGCAGTGAATGAGGATGTGGATGCAATTGCACTCAGCCTGCTCAACGGAGCGCACATGACCGTTTTCAAGAAAGTCGCAGACCTGATGAAGAGCAGAGGAGTAAATGACATCGCAGTGATCGGAGGCGGCACAATCCCGGAGGCAGACAAGCCCAAACTTGAGAAGATGGGCATTTCAGGCAATTACGGCCCAGGGACTCCAATATCCACCATTATAGAACATATAACCAGCAGGGCTGCAGAGATGAGGAAACTCAAGGCCATGGAAGAGTGATCCCTCTGAGGTTGGACGAACTCATCCAGGGAATCATAAAGGGGGATAGGAGAAGCGTTTCCCGAGCCATATCTATAGTGGAAAATGAGCAGGTTTCATTCAATGCAAAGAAGATTGTAAAGGAAATTTACCAGTACACTGGCAGGGCACACATTGTGGGAATCACTGGCCCTCCTGGAATAGGGAAGAGTACCATGATCGGAAACCTCTCTGCCATGCTTAGCGACATCGGAAGGAAGGTTTCAGTGGTTGCGATTGATGCATCTAGCCCATTCACTGGGGGCTCGCTTCTGGGAAACAGGATAAGGATGCAGGAATCCCTGACCCGCCATGGAATATTCATGCGGAGCCTTGCTAACCGCGGCTTGAAAGGTGGCCTGTCGCGCTCCATATGGGACACAGTTAAAATACTGGACGCATCAGGCTCCGACATCATAATTGTGGAAACTGTTGGCGCAGGGCAGGCAGACCTTGACGTGGTGAACCTTGCAGAAACAGTTCTAATGGTTCTTGGCCCCGGCCTGGGGGACGAAATTCAGGCCATTAAGGCAGGCATCATGGAAATAGGGAGCCTCTTTGTCATTAACAAGATGGACCTTCCCGGCGCATTCATCGCCCAGAAAGACATTGAGGAAACCCTGGCAATGTCACCCAGGGGTGAATGGAAGCCTCCTGTTGTCGGTGTAAATTCACTCACAAGGGAAGGCTACGAAGACCTGATCAAAGAGATTGACAGGCATGGTAAATTCGTGAAGAAGAGCTCTGACCTGTCATTCAGGAAATTCAGGACCGAATTG
Organism: Thermoplasmata archaeon; assembly: GCA_021850545.1. GTDB lineage: Archaea > Thermoplasmatota > Thermoplasmata > Thermoplasmatales > Thermoplasmataceae > JAJZOM01. The sequence continues at coordinate 21,801 of JAJZLU010000059.1, forward strand.
GAGATAACCATCGACGAGGAGCTAAGGAGCCGCTTTCACCAGGAGATCATGGGATTTCTCACAGACAGCGAGAAAATCCGGTCCCTCATGGAGAAAAGAACAGATCCCTATTCTGCAGCTGAAAGCCTCATAAACAGCATAGCGTAGTTTTTCTCTTTGGAACTACATTAATCTTTATATAATCAGGTCTCATTTTTAGATGATAATGATGTACAACCCATTGAAATATTTCACAAGTGAAGTTGCAAAGAACCTTGGCGACAGGGCTAAGGAAATACTGACTTTTCTGTATCCGCCCGTGACCATGTACGAGGACGCTGGAGAAATGGTCATAGAAGCCGACCTTCCTGGGTTCAACAAGAAGGACGTAACGGTAAGGCTAGAGAAGAATTACCTCACCATATCTGCAGAGAGGAAGCTCGAGGCAAAGGGTGTTGTATACCTTGACCAGAGGCCTGAGAAATTCACAAAGAGGATAAGGCTCCCAATGGAAGTAGACCAGGACGTGAATTTCAAGGCAAAGCTCCTCAACGGGGTTCTTACGGTCAGGTTTCCATCAAAGGGCGTAAGAACAATAGAAGTTGAGTAATTCAACTCCTTTTTAATAGGACATATGCAAAGCCCACAAGGTCAGCTGCCAACACCAGGACTGAGAGCAGAGGCCAGCGGGCAAACATTATCACGCTTCCAAGGAATACCGATCCAAGGAAGATCGAAGCAGGGATTTTCCTGTCCTTCTTTTCAGGCATGCGGTTCAGGTCATCTTCAAGTTTCTTCTTGAGCAATGGAAGCACATCCAGGCCTTTCTCTATGGAAACTATGGCCTTCCTGGCAAACTCGCTTAGCTGCTGCTTGTAGAGCTCATCCAGAAGCCCTTCACTGTAAAGCAGTTGCCTAAGGACTTTCACGAACTTGAAATCAGGATCAAGGCTCATGCACACCCCTTCAAGAAGCGAGGACATCCTCATGTAAAGAACCAGGGACCTTGGCAATCTGAATGGAAACTCAAAGATCACATTATTGGCTATCTCAAATAGCTCTGATATTTCAGCCTCTTCCGGATTCTTGCCCTGGAAGCTCGAAATTGCCATCTCCATGCTTCTTCTCATAACAGCACGGTTCGCGGCAGGAGATAGTGCCCCCATGGATATCAGGGCGTCCATGATTGCATCTGGATCCGTGTTGACCAGGCCGTCATAGAGCGAAAGCAGGGAAAACCGTGTTTTCTTGTCCAGGTTTCCTATCATTCCAAAATCGTAGAGTATTATGGCACCCTCGGGTGTGATAGAAATGTTCCCAGGATGCGGGTCTGCATGGAAGATATCATCCCTGAGGAGCATCCTCATAAAGAGGAGGTCAATCCGGAAGGCGAGCCTCTTGAGGTCAATTTCTGTTTTCTTTAGTGAATCTATGTCGGTAACCTTGATGCCTTTCCTGTATTCCAGTACAAGAACTTCCTTTCCGCTGATTTCTTCAATGACCTCTGGGACAATCACATCCTCTTTTCCCCTAAGGTTTTTCCCAATTCTCCTTGAATTTTCAGCTTCTTTCCTGTAATCTATCTCATCATATATCCTTGAGTTGAAGTCAGAAATGACATTGTAAACGCTGATGTAGAGGAAATTTTCGATTCTCCCCCGTGCCAGCTTAAGGAGCCTGTTTATTACAATGAGGTCCTTCCTGAGGACATTTTCAATGTTCGGCCTGTTTACCTTTACTGCAACTTCCTTGCCCCTGTACCTTGCGTAATATACTTGCCCGAGGGATGCTCCAGAAATGGCATTTCGGTTAAATTCCTCAAAGACTTCGTCTACATTCCCAAGGTTTTTCTGGAGAGTCGGCAATACTTCCTCGAATGGTGCAGCAGGGACTTCGTCCTGAAGCTTCTGGAATGATGACAGGTACTCCTTTGGCAGAAGATCAGGCCTTGCGGACAGGACCTGCCCTAATTTAATGAATGTAGGCCCAAGTGAGATGAATGCATTGAGGGCCCTTTGGCCGTTCCTCTCCCTTTCGTATGACCAGACGCTCTCTTCATCCTTCTTGGCGCGCTCACGGTCCTTCAGGTATCTCCTGAATACCGGGAAAAGCCTGAAAAACACTTTGATTTCGGCTCTCCTTATGCCCCTGAAGAGATTGTCCACATCGGCCATGCCAGACCACATTGCCTGAATTAATTATAACGTTTCACATTTTTAGGTGTGATTTGAACGGAAATGTTCAGCGAAGAAATGCGTAAAGGTAGCCAAGGCCTCCAAATGCAAGCCTCACTAAGTGCGGAAAGAGTGGCCCGGCACTCACCTTAGGGCCCTTTTCAATGGAATTCCAGAGGCTCCGGTTCTTCCTCTTCAACTGTCCTCTTCCGTAGCCGTTCCAGAAAGCTTGCCTGGCAAATTCGCCATAGTTGCTTCTTGTCTTGTTGTATACGATGCACTCAGGGCAAAGGGCATACCTCGCTCCTGCTTTAATGGCACGAAGGTTTAGGTCAATGTCTTCTGCCGTGATGAAAACAGGATCAAACCCGCCGATTTTCTGGAAAAGCTCCTTGCTGTACCCGAGGTTTGCAGAGGGCCTGGTTATCTCAAAATCCCCGAAAATGAGTTCGACTCTCCCAAGCTTGAACTTCTCAACCCCTGCAGAGATGACCTCACCGGCGATAAGGGTGTAACCTTCCTTGAATAGCTTCCTGTATGATGAAACCAAGCCTGGCGACACAGTTACATCCCCGTCAATGAAAATGATATTTCCGGAGGTAGCATTCTCGACCCCGAGGTTCCTCCCCTCTCCACGGGTGGATTTCTTCACGATATGTTTGATAGGGACCCTGCCCTGAAACTGCTTTACAATGTCTGAAGTATTGTCAGTGCTCTCAGAGTCAACAAGGACCACTTCAAATGGCCCCTCCTGTGGCACAAGCCCGGAAAAGAGCTCTCTAAGGTTGGCAGCCTCATTTTTCACAGTTATGACGATGGAAATGCCCTCTCCCGGGACAGCCATTTTAACTAATCCCAGTCCATCCTGTTCATGGCACGTTCTTTTTTGGTGCCTTTCTTGTATTCCTTGTAATGTTCCTTGCAGAGGTGCACCTTGGTTTTCTTGTCATCAATAGTGAAAACTTTCTTCGCCAGGTCTGCCGGCACAGTCTTGAAACTGTCATTTGTGCATCCCGGTACTTCACAGTTCTTATCTGACATGTCCTTCACCGATGGATTCAGAGCATTCAGGCGTATTTATCCGTATCGCTTGTTTAAATGGTATGGAAATGCCCGGAGTAAGCCCCTTTCTGTTCGCCCTTTCGGGTTGGCAACATTCGACTTTTGCACACAGTGCTGCGTCTTACCCGGCCCTCTCGGTGGCATCACGGGGCCTGTTTAGACTTTCTCCGTCCAGGAAGAGTTTCCATCGGCACCACTGAAACGTCATCCGCCGGAATCATCCTGCGCAGGGGGCCGTTATTTTTCTTTTCCCTGAACCACCCCTCCCGAGGTACCTGCTTGAGCAGGTTGGGCTCCACCGGGGAGAGGGGACTTTCCTCACTCTTTCGAGCGTAAGTTGCCCTCGGGCTTTTCCACTGGGAAACATTGCAGTTTAGCCTTAAAGTTTGCTGTAAAAAATCAAGGAAGGTCAACCCTGAGGGCGGCTTTTCTCTTTATGAGAATGTCAGCGAACTGTTCAGGGAGATATACAAGGTCGTTCTCGTGCAGGTAATAGTCCCTGTCAGGCTGTGCGATTGGGGGCTGGTCACCAAGAATGCGGACCAGCATAAATTCGGATTTTCCCTCCGTAGCAGGCTCCTCCTGTAAGGGTTCTGCAACTGATTCTTCCTCCGCTGGTTCCAAGACTGTCTCCCTTTCCTTCTCAACTGGTTTAGGGGCCTCTTCCTTGGTTTCCTGTGGCGGAGGAAGTTTGTTGATGAGGAGATTCTGCTGGTCCTGCATCATATTGTGGAGCCTAACAATGAATTCCTTCTCCTCAGGAGTGAGGGAATTCATAAGTTCACTGTCCAGGGGATAGATGGAAAGTGTTGCGATTTTCTCAAATCTTCTCTGGAACAGGGCCTTGAAATCCTTCTCAAGGTCACTGACTCTTTTCTTTAGGTCCATGTAAGCCGTTATGTCCTGCGCCTTCAGGCTCTTCTCTGCTTCCTCGTTGAGAGAATCAAGGGCGCTGGTGACATTCTTGTAAAAGGCTGGATCCAGTTTCTTTATTTTTTTTGACCTGAACTCTGCCCTGAAGAAAGACCTCAGCTCGTTTGCTACTTTGTCAATCTGGGTAGGGTCAAGGCTCATTGCTTTTAAATAGCTACTGTGTATTTTTTATTATTGCTATCTTTCCACTTTAAAGGAAACCTTTGAACATATCCTCGCCAAAAAGCTCCACTGGAATATCCCTGAAAGCTTCGCTGAAAATTTTTTCCCAGCCCTCTATTTCAGATTTTATCATTATTGCCCTCCTGGGGACCGAATCAGGAGGTATTACTTTCCAGCCCAGGGCGGGGTCGTCAACATAGTCTGTTTCAAGCAGGAACGGCTTGCCTGAAAGGCAGGCTTTCCTCGCATTTGATTTTGATGCAAGTATCGATCTCTGGATGCCGGTCTCAAATGCCAAATCCTGAGGCAGGGCATGGTGCTTCACCACCAGTTTATGGTCCAGTCCAGCCTTGTCAGCAAGTTTCCCAAGAAACCTGTAGCCTTTTTCATCAAGGTCATCTGTATGGAGGATTACAGGGCAATCAAGGTCTGCAGCTTTCTCCATTGAGTATAGGATTATTGAATTGCTTTCCTCAAGCACTTTTCCTGGGACCTCGAAGTGAGGCCTCCCTATCTCGCCTATTGCATGGGCTTCTCCCTCTGTGATGTACCTGCAGGCCAGGTCAATCGCAGCTTTCATTTCTTCAAGAGGATCTTTCCCGCTCTGCTCTATCCTGAAATAATCAAGAGGATATGGCCCCAGTGTTACAGCGGGTTCAAACTCTTTTTCCTCCCTGATGATCCTGGCCATTGAGACTGTCCGTTCGTAAAGGGTCTCGTAATAATGTTCAAGTCCAAGGCTGTTGTCAGGCAGGTTAACAAGATTGAAGGTATCTCCACCTGCCTTGAGAAACATATCCACTGCCCCTAGAAACCTGCCCTTTGGGTTAAGGTGCATGTGGTTGTCGAAGATGAAGCAACTCTGGCCGTTCACTTTAATGGGCATATATCTCACGACCTTTATGCAGTTGGCATGAAAATGGCATCATGGGGCAATCCCGCCGGGGCCCAGGAAGGGGAGGAAAATAACGAGCAGCCTGCTGAAATGGCTTTTGGCTTCCTGATCTGACGGAGTTGCCTCAAGTGCCTCATCCAGTTTCCTGACCGCTGGTGCAATGGTTTCAGTGCTCTTCCTGCTTAAAAGTGAGTACGTTGTGCACCAGGGCATATCCTTTGTTATTAGCCAATCTTTCAGGCTTGCAGCTTCTGAGTCGCTTGAATGGGCAATCCTGTTGGCTGTCATGCTCAGCATCATGGAATACCCCATGAGCACAGAACTCAGGAGCCCCCGTATTTCTTCTAGTGACTTGCTTTTGAGGATTCCGGTCCACCGATCATAGTCTGTGGATTTGAACAATTCCTCATTGAGCGAATAGAACTTTTCAACGTAATTTTTCTTTGGGACAACCTCAGGCTCGTTCAGTATCCTATCCTCCACGAGCTGGGAAACAAAATGGTAAAGATTTGACCTGCTGACACTGACATACTCAGCCATCTGCGTTACTGTCATTTTATCCTGCTCTGCAAGGAGCATGATAATGCTGAATTTGGTCGGGTTTCTGTAAGCATTGGCCAGAACCTCGTACTTGCCGTCCTGTTCCATGACAGTGAAGTTAATATAGTAATTTAGTTTTTACGTATAAATGATGTTTATACGAATAAATAAAATTTACGTGGAAAGCTGCCCTTACGTGGATTCAGTCGGGATGAAGCCACAGAAATATAATTTCTGGATTGGGTTTTCCGGTGAGTCAAGAGATTCCTTCCACATGCCATTAAGCAAGATTGAAATGCAAAATTCGGGAATTCGTTTGTGCAGAATAAGTGGAGGCGAGTAATTTGGCAGGGCAACCCGAGGGTGCAATTAATGCGAGAGTGCCATTTTCAAAGAACTACAAGCTTATGGTGTTCAACAATGCCATATCAAGAACCGGGACTGCAGGGTTCCAACTTGCAATTCTCTGGATAGCGCTGCTGCTTACAAAATCACCGGTTCTAGCTGGGTTCGCAGATGGAATGTCAGCACTTCCATTGATGCTTAGTTTTGTATTCGGCGCAATTGTTGACAGGCTTGTCAGCAAGAAGGCACTTGCAATCGTGATTTCCAGTTTCAGGGCTGCCTCGATAATGGTGCTGTTTATTGCTATTTCACAAAGCAGCCTCATCCTTGAGGTTTTTTCAATTTACTTTGTCGCTTTCGTCATCGGGATGTCCACGGATATCCTGAATGCAATCAGGTCAAGCTGGTCTAAGCAGTTCATGGAAGAGTCGCAATACCAGGGCGGTGTGTCACTATCCCAGAGCGTAACTGCCATTGCAGAGGCTGCAGGATATGCCATCTCCGGAGTTCTGATTTTGCTGGGCTTGCAGTTCGCAATCTACAGTTTTGCAATTATATTCGCAGTCTCCATTGCTCCACTGATATTGATCCGGAAAGAAAGAACGTCAAATGTTGCAAAGGAGATAGACATCAAGTCATCAGTTAGGGAAGGCATGAAATTCATCTTTGGCGACTCAAGGCTGAGGGCGCTGGTAATCATAATCATGGCAATTAACCTCACCATTGGAACGGTTGGAATTTTCATGGTTTACCTGGTTGAGGTCCATTTCAAGCTTTCAGCAATTTACTACACTTCAATGGCCCTCAGTGTAACAATAGGTGTTATTGTTGGGTCTGTACTTGGATCAAAGGCAAAGGGAAAGGTAGGGCATTATTCAATTGGCACCATTTTCTCCATTGCATTGTTGCTGCTTGCAGTTGGAAACCTCGGCTCAATTTACCCTGATTATGCTGCAATCCTTGGTGTAGGAGTACTAGTTGGCGTAGTAAACGTGGTTGTGAACACTGCAATCATAAAGATCGTTGATCAGGAGATGATGGGAAGGATTTCTGGCGCGTTCAACACATTTGGCATAAGCATTACTTTCATATCAGGCGCAATAGGCGGGGTACTGATCCAACTGCTGACAATCAGAGGCGCGTTTATCCTTATCAGCGTGATCCTTGGGGTCGTATCATTTATCCCGCTATTGTTTAGTGACTTCTTCAATCTCAGGGTAGGAGACGCCAGAGAGGAACCCCAGGCCGCTTAATGGATACGGGATGGGCCAAAACCACTCCTGAGGCAGATATTAAGGCTTGGAAATGTTTAAGTGCTGAAGGCTCTAAATGCCACTCCTACGAAACCTCATTTAAATTCAAAATTGAGAAAACCTTTATAATTGG
>JAJZLU010000054.1 GCA_021850545.1 Thermoplasmata archaeon
AGACAGAATCTTAAGTCCTGCACAGTTGGCCAGGCTTTGTTACCCTCGCAATTAATCGGTTTATACTCCGGGAATATATTAAAAGTGCTGAAATTCGAGCATTAACGAAAATGTGTCCTGTCTTGAGATTTGAATGTGGGAGAATATCTGATTGACTGAAGATGTAAATTTTTCTTGTAATACGTGTATATACCTGTATTTCAAAGCAAGTTAGGAATATTTATTGAGACTTCTCAATAATTTGTCAAAAATTAAAAAATAACTGTTTAACTGTCGATTGTAAATTATTATTCATGGTAATAGAAGCAGCCTGAGAATGGCAAATGCATTTATAGTCAAACTGGCTTAACTAACAGTGAGCTAGTTTGACTCTGAAATTGAAAGTGGGAAAAAAGGGCTATGTGATTCTTCCCAAGGCACTGAGAGAAGCTGTTGGAATTGAAGAAGGTGATGACCTTACAGTGAGTGTTAACAACGGTATCACTCTGACACCTTCCAACAAGTTTGACAAAGCATTATTCCAGAAGGAAGCAAGAAGACACAAGGAATCAATTCTCTCATTGAAAGATGCCAAAGCTCCCGAGCTGGGTGAAGCAAAAGAATACTCGTTGGAGGATGAATTTTGACTGGCGTGTTCATAGATACCAACTTCTTCATCTACATGAACACACCAACAAAGTCTATGGATAGATTCATTGAGCACTATGAGGATGAACTTTCCAATAACCGGACTTTCACAAACTTGATAGTTCTGGATGAGCTCATATACATTTCAAAAAAGAAGTATTCTGTCCCTGTTGAAGTTACTCTGGAATTCATTGATTCCTTGATACTCCCTTTCACGTCTATACTGCCACTTGAGGAAAATGATTATCACCTGTTGAAGGAACTTATAAATTATTGCCCCAAACCAAGCGATGCATTAATTGCTTCATCGATGAAGCGCGCATCTATCACGGATCTCCTCAGTGAAGATAACGACTTTGACAGGGTTCCCGGAATCAACAGAAGATGGTTGGACTTATGACAAGATGGAATTAAGGGATTTCCTCAGTGGTCCAGGCTTTGTCACCCTTGCAGATAACCGGTTTCCACACCGGGAATATATTAAAAGTGCTGAAATTCGAAGATCAACAGGAAGATATCCTATTTCTAGAAATGAATTGGGAAAAATAACGATTAATGCTATCCACACTGATCCGCAGAGAACCAGATAAATTAATGAAAAATCATTGTTGCCGACATTCCATTCATCTTCTCATTTGCCATATTAATCTGGAATAGAAAAAGTAGGAAATGTTTCCTATGGGACTTAAATGCAACTTCCTTGCCCTTTTCATGGCGAAGAATTATGGGAATTTGGGTGCATTGATCTAATCCGCCTCACTGATAAGGAATTACGATGTTATGCCAAGAAGACCAATCTTAAGCCATGAAATACGAGATAAAATACAGGCCAAGCTATTCGATGCTGGCAGTAACATTGGCACAAGATGAAAAGATAACCGCGGAGGCAGGCGCCATGACCTACATGGATCCCACTGTCGAGGTCAAGACCACTATGAGGGAAAGAAGTTTTTTTCACACTCTAGGTCTCGCCATAATCGGAGGGCAGTCTTTCTTTGTCAACCATTACACAGGGCCAGGAAACGTGGCTTTCGTTTCTGCCCCAGTAGGCGATATAGAGAAACTGAGGGTTTCCTCCTCGTCAGGGATGATCATACAGAAAAGTGCGTATGTGGCCTCAACGGGTGATTTGGACCTTGATGTCAAATGGGAAGGTTTTACCAAGGGCCTGTTCGGGCAGGGGCTTTTCATGCTTAGAGTGCATGGAGATGGGGATCTATTCATAAACACATTTGGCGCAATTGATGTTCATGAGCTTCAGGAAGGGGAAACACTCGTTGTTGACAATTTCCACCTGGTTGGATTCACCGAATCATGCAAATACCATGTCACAAAATTTGGTGGCCTGAAGGAGACTATTTTGAGCGGAGAAGGCTTTGTGACCCAGATATCCGGCCCAGGAACGATCTACATCCAAACGAAAAATATGAGGGAGTTTGTGGACTGGTTATGGACTCTGCTTGAGCCAAGGGTCAGAAACATGCAGGCAAGGGCGAGGTAGTCCCAATACAATAACCCTGATACTGTCTCCAAAATAGAAGGCACATATTTCTGCAAATTACTGGCTGCTGAAAAATTTCCTGCAGAATGCAAATAGGCCGCAAGATGGGCTCTAATCGAATATAATAATAGGATGATATAGTCCTATCGAGAAGCCCGGGTCCTTAATGCATGACAGGACTCAATGCCGCACACAGGGCATATTCAAAGCATTGTTTTCGGAATAATGGAAAGAATAAAAATGTAGAGCCCACAAATCTGTGGTGCCCTGAATTTTCATTATATCGGAAATAATGGCTGGCATCCATTTAGGAAAGGCAAATCTTATGTCGGCAAAGCCCAGAGGAAGGTGCGCTTTAAGCCATTGTGTAAATGGCAGCATTAACCGAACCAAGTTTTTCTTAATGTATTAGGTAGTTTCCCTATATCCGCCGAACCGATTTTTGACTGGAACTATCGTGGCCAATAAAACAAAAACCTGGGATCCTAAAGAAATTCAAAGAGATGCAAAAGATACTGGCAAGCATGAAAGCCTGTATGCACTGCCAATAGCTTCCATTCTAGGCCTTGCAGCCGGGGGCATTTTCTATCTCTATCTCAATGATCCGGGCCTTGCACGGATTATATGGTACGCCACCTTGATACTCTGTGGGGCGCCAATTGTCTACAAAACCGTCCGTAAAATGGTAGCAGGGAAGTATGCAGTCGACATAATTGCCACACTGGCCATTGTTACTGCCATATTGATGGACGAGTCATTTGCAGGCGTCATAATTGTGCTGATGCAGTCAAGTGGCGAGGCACTTGAGAAATACGGCCTGTCGAGGGCTTCAATAGACCTCAGGAAACTGCTGGACAGCAGGCCTAAGCTTGCCCACAGGAAAATAAACTCGACCATTGTTGACATTTCGGCAGAGGATGCCCAGGTTGGAGACCTGCTTCTGGTAAAGCCCGGTGAACTAATTCCGGTAGACGGGGTAATCGTCAGCGGAGAGTCAGATACAGATGACTCATCAATTACGGGAGAGGCCAGGCTCGTTCACAGATCCACAGGTGAAAGCATAATGAGCGGAACTGTAAACGTCTCATACCCAGTGGAGATGAAGGCCACTAGAACCAGCAAGGACAGCCAGTACTCCAGGATCGTGGAACTGGTCAGGAAAGCCCAGGAAGACAGGGCACCCATTGTAAGAATCGCCGATAAGTACGGCATATGGCTGATTCCGGTGACCCTGATCCTGGCTTTCGCAGGGTGGCTCTATACCGGCAACGCAACAACCATACTGGCAGTGTTTGTGGTTGCGACGCCATGCCCTCTCATTCTCGCAACACCAATTGCCCTCATGGGGGGGCTGAGCAAGGCCGCAAAGAAAGGGATCATTGTCAAGGGAGGAAGTGCGGTAGAGCAGCTGGGAAAAGCTGAAATTGCAATATTTGACAAAACGGGTACCATCACAACCGGTGAGCCCCAGATAGACCGGATTATCCCAATTGGGAAATACAGCAGCGAGGAACTCCTTCGGATAGCTGGGTCTATCGAGCAACTCTCAACCCATCCCATTGCAAAGAGAATTGCCTCTGCTGCAAAGGAAAAGCTTGGGGCACTGCCTCTGCCTGAGGAATTCAGGGAATACCCGGGCAGGGGGGTAACAGCAAGGGTGGATGGTAAGGAAATAGCAATCGGGAACTACTCATTCTGCAGGGAATTTCTCCTTAGTGGAAGGGATGAGATCATAGGGGAACTAGAGGGCAAGGCAGTAATGTACTCGTGCATTGCAGTTGACCATTCGCTTTCTGGTGTTATTGCCTTTTCAGACAGGTTGAGACCGGGGGTCCCAGACCTCATTCCATATCTAAGAAAGCAGGGTATCCGGGATATCATGATGCTTACCGGAGATAACAGGAACAATGCAGAATCCATCTCTTCCCGTGCAGGGATAAAAGATTACAGGCATGACCTGAAACCAGAGGACAAGCTTAAAATCATCGAGGGGGAGAAGAAAAGGGGGCGGACTGTTCTGATGGTTGGCGATGGGATCAATGATGCCCCCGCCCTTGCAATGGCAAATGTGGGCATAGCAATGGGGGCAAGGGGTGCTGACATTTCAGCAGAAACTGCGCATGTCATACTTACCATGGATGATGTTACAAAGGTAGGCGATGCAGTGCATATCGGCAAGAGAACTCTAAGGATCGCCATTCAGAGCATAGCATTTGGCATACTTATGAGCGTAGCATTCATGATAATAGCGGCTGCAGGCTATATTGTACCATCAGAGGGTGCAGTAATACAGGAAGCGATCGACGCGGTTTCCATTTTCAATTCAATGAGGGCCAGCCTGTGATTCTAAAGCCAGATGCTTTTCCAGGTTTCTTAGTTATCTAGTACTTATAAAATGAAGGTTTGGCAAATAGCAATAAACCCCATCAACTGAATCGAATCGGAGGTGAAATGCTTGAGTCGATCTGAAATCCCTGGTGCGACATGCTACTCTCAAAAATTGTCCAATAGTAGCACCCAGGATCTTCGGCATGCCTTATTCTACGGTATCTCCTTATTGCTTTCCCTCATAATCGTGGTGGTTTCAACTACTGTCCTTGTTGTGGTAGTTTCCATTGAAGGCAGTGTTGAATTGGGATTTTTCTACCTTTACACAGGAGTCGTTTCAGCCAATCTTGCAGTCTCTGGGATATCTATAAGACAGCTTGTGAAGCTGCTGCCAGCCATGACTTTTGCAACACGGCAACATGGGCCTTTCCTCTTGAGTGCTGCCAGAAATGAAACGGCCGTAGCCAGCTGTGCACGTGAGCCTGAAATCAGCAGTAAATATTTCAGTGAAGCTGAACTG
>JAJZLU010000017.1 GCA_021850545.1 Thermoplasmata archaeon
TGCGCCCTGGAGTACCGAAGTGATGTCTTCATTGGAAACGGTCACAGAACCGCCCCCATTTTCAGGTTCTCATTTTCTTCACAATTCACGCTTTTCCCGGAATGGATACGAAATCCATTAACGGGGCCAATATTTCCTTTAAAGATTCTTTCGTCCAACATTTTGTTACCTCACTAAAAATTCCTGGTTTTCTACGCTCATTTGCCTGATTTCATCCACTTTGTAGCCATTTTTAAGCAAAAATCTTGAGAGTTCAGCCATCCCCTCGACAGGAGAAATTGAATCGGTCTGTCCTAGGTCCGTGGCAAGAATGTTCCTTTCGATTCCCGTTTCTTTGATTTCCTTTAGTACATGGTCAAATGTGGAAAAGCCAATGGCCGGCACCCTATAGCTTCTCTCCAGAAAGACCCCGTATTTGCAGATGCTTTTTTGCTGTTCTATAGTGAAAAAAGTTGACGGGGACTCAGGGTGCGTAACGATGATCTTATCCAGTCCCATCTCTGTAGCATGTTTTATGAGTTTTATGGATTCGTCAGGTGATAAGTGGCCTGTTGCAAGAATCAACTTATATTTGATTATGAGAGAAATTATTTCATCCATCACGGGGAGGGTGTTTCCTTTTTCATCCAGGATACCAATCGGGGGCTTTAAAATCCCGTCCTTTTCCAGTTCCATCTGCATCCTGCCCCAGTAATGGCTCTTTGCCGATCCAGTTTCCTTCAATCTTCTGCTCTCGTTAAGAGAATCAACTGTTGGCATCCAGACAACTTTACCGCCTGACCGCCCAAAAATATCTACTGCCTGGGGGTTCAACCCACCAACTGCATTATTCAGGCATAGTCCACCAAAAACATTTACGCCGGGAACTTCACGCCTGGCATAATAAGCTCTGTCAGCAGTGGGAACATAATGGGATTTTATTGCGAAGCCAGACATTTTGGCCTTTGTCGCCATTTTGGCAAGTTCAATGTCATCAAATTTTCTCTCAATGATATCTGGGTGCGGGTGAACATGAAGGTCGTATGCCCCAGCCAGGCACTGCTCCAAATCTCCACCACTAATAATGCAGATCAGGCCTCCAATAGACCATAGTTTTCCAGAATCAATTCTCTTATGCCATCAATATGGGAACGCAAAAGCCCCTCTGTCTTTTCTTCGTTCCTTTCCTTAAGCGCTTGGAAAATTTCAGCGTGTTCTTTAATAGAGCGCTCAGGCCGTCCCTTGATGTGGGCGATCTTATATTGTAATCTTATAATCTTAGTCTTGAGTTGCAGGCTTACATATTCCAAGCCTTTGTTTGCAGCACTCTGGTAAATGATTCCATGAAATTCGGTATTCAAAAGAGAATATCTGTCGTAATCCTGCTTTATGACTGCGTTGTTCATTTCTTCCAACAGGAATTCCATGTCTTCGATTTTTTCTTCTGTAATTTTCTTGGCAGCGAGTCGCCCAACATAAGATTCAATTCTGCTCCTTGCCTCCAGGAGTTCCAGAGCTTCATCTATGCTTATCTTTGAAACCATGAAACCGCGTCTGGGCTCCAAGGAAACAATCCCATCCCTTTCCAGCATGGATAGGCATAGCCTCACAGTGGACCGGCTCGTTTCAAATGTTCTTGAAACAGATTCTTCAGTAAGTTTCTCCCCTGGCAGGTACATTCCGGTCATTATGCTGTCCCTGAGTTCACCGTAGACACGTTCCTGCTCACTAATTTTTGGAGTTACTTTTGAAGTCATTATTGCTCTTAAAATTGCATGCACTTTTTTGTATTAAAATGTTAGCATGAAAAAATAGTCAAGAAAATAGCAATTTAGAAAGACTATAAAAATTAAAGATAACTATAGAAATATGCAAAATTTTATAATTTTGAATTAAGAAAGGATGTTTAAAAGTAAAAAATTATTCAAGCATCTTTCCGTATATGCCGACGATTTCCCTGAACCCAAGTCCCTTGTAGAATTTCATTGCAATTGGATTCAAAGAAGGGAATTCTGCAGTGATGAGCTTCACATTTCTTGCCTTCAGTTCCTTGTAAGTCCTGTCCACAAGAAGTTTGCCTGCCCCGGTTCTTCTCCCTTCAGGCATAATGTAAAAATCAACTATCCTGGCCTCAACTTCAGGAGTGTAATAGCACCTGTGAATAAGGTTGATTACTATGAGGCCAAGTACCTTACCATCCCTTTCGGAGACATAGGCAATATGCTTGGCCTTGTCTTTAAGGGCTTCTTTCAGTATCTGTTCGGCTTCTGACTTTGCACCCTCTGATACGTTGAAAATTGAATCGAACTCACCATTTAGCTTCTTCAGCCGCATCATAAGCTCTGCAGCGACTGGCACATCTGTTTCCTTCAAGTCCCTGATCTTAATCTCACTTTTTGACATTTTCACCACCGGGCAATTCTTTGATGATCTTTTCATCCATTAGCCTGATATACATTTTCCTGTTGGCTTCAATCATTTCCTCTGCATTCTTGTAAAATCCTTCCCTGGAATTGTTCTTTCTTGCCAGCCCCATTTCAACAGTCTTGGATGCCACAGCGGAAGCCACCCTTGGATAAAGCTCCCACTCTTCCATGGTTGGCACAATCCTGTCTTCGCCGGGATCCTTTACGAAATCTGCAATTTCATAAGATGCAGTAACCATTATGTCAAAGTTGACTCCTTTGGCCCTGGCATCGAGTACGCCCCTGAATACTCCCGGGAATACAAGGCTGTTATTGACCTGATTGGGGAAGTCGCTTCTGCCGGTTGCGATTATTTTTGCTCCCGCCTCCTTAGCAGCTTCTGGCCAGATTTCAGGAACTGGGTTTGCAAGTGCGAAGAGAATCGAATCATCATTCATTGACCTGATCCAGTCTTTCTTGATGGTGTCCGGCCCAGGCTTCGTTGCAGAAATCACTGCATCTGCCCCCTTGAATGCAAGTTCAGCAGGGCCTTTCAGCCTTTCTGAATTTGTCCTCATAGCGAGCTGGTATTTCCATGGGTTGTTGAGCATAAGGCTGTCCATATCCTCTCTTTCTGGCTCAAGGATGCCTTTGGAGTCAGCGAGAATGATATTTCCTTCCTTGAATCCCGCAGCAAAGAGAAGGTGTGCCGCTGCTATATTGGCGGCACCAGAACCCAGTAGGACTATCTTTGAATCGGCTATTTTTCTGCCTGTTACTCTCAGCGCATTGATTAAGCCGGCCAGTGTGATGCATGCAGTTCCGAGCTGGTCATCGTGCCATGCAGGTATTGAGAGGGTTTTTTGAAGGCTTTCAAGGACAAAGAAGCACTTTGGAGATTCTATGTCTTCAAGGTTGAATCCTCCAAATGAAGGTTCAAGGGCCTTTGCGACAGTAATGAACTCGTCTTTGGTTTTTGTCCTTATCGGTATTGGTACGGCATTTACGGCACCGAGGAAATTGAAAATGAGGGATTTGCCTTCCATAACGGGCATTGCAGCCTCTGGCCCTATATTGCCAAGGCCCAATACTCTTGTGCCGTCTGTCAGGATTGCAATGCTGTTCCACCTTCCCGTAAGCTCAAACGAAAGATCCGGGTTTTCAGCTATCTTCCTTGAGACGGCGGCAACCCCGGGTGTGTACCAGACAGAGAAATCCTGCAGATGCCTCACTGGAACCTTCGAAACAATCTGGACCTTGCCCTTATAATATTCAGAATATCTGATGGCTTTCTGATTGTATTCTTCAGTCCTGGTAGTATCGTCCATTAAATCAATTCTTGAGTTTCCCGGCGCTTATTAACGTTGTCCATAAAATAATACCTTCGATTCGCTATTTGCCGAACAAATTTCAATAAATGGGGCTCAAAGGGTTTATTTTTATGCTTGGAATCACCATAATATGGAAATGAAGAATGTCAAACTTGACTGGGCACCCATATTAGAGGGACAGATCAAGAGCCTCGAATCACTTTACCCTGACATTCCTGTGAGAAAATCCTTTGAGGGCCTAATACAAGAATTAAATGCAAACAGACTGAAATCCAGGGTGATTCTCAGCGGGATAAACGTTTCTGCTTATGCATTTGTGGCCCCAAGCACAGATTATGGAGACAGGATTTATGGCTCCATAGGTTTCACAGACCCTTCATTTGCCACAGAAGAAAGACTTTCCAACCTGCTCGCATGGCTTGAGGACATGGCCAGGCTGCAGAGAAAGTACCTCATGATAGACAAGATGTTCAATGCAGAAGGGTTGGAGGAGAAGTACCTCCAGTCCCATGGCTTTACGAAATTCAGGAGGGATAGAATGACACTGGACCTTGGCGACTACAAGATCCAGGAAAACAACCAGATCGGGGCAGAACAATCTGTGCCTATCACAAAGATCAGGCCAGAGGCTTACTCCGAAGCACAGTTTCAGGCTTACACCGGATCAGTGGACCAGATACTTTTTAATTCTGTCGATCCAAAGGAAAGGCTCAGTTTTGTGAAGAAAATGTTTGATGGCAGGTACGGCATGATCTTAAAGGATGCCTCTACAGTCCTGACTGCGGACGGCAGAATTATCGGTGCTTCTGTATGCACAGATTACAAGACACTGAAGGACACACGAACATCACTGCTTGTGGACATCTTTGTAAACAAGGAGTTTAGAGGGAAAGGATATGCCGGCAAATTGCTGAAAATATCGCTTAACGGGCTCAAGAAACTGGGTTTTGAAGAATGCCAGCTTTGGGTTTCAGCTGGAAACCCTGCGACGAAACTGTATGAAAAAGCAGGGTTCAAGCAGTCGGGGACGTCGGAAATATTCTATTACAAGAAACCCTGATTTTTTTTAATTTCATATAGAATTGCCTAAACGACAAATGAAATTGCACTGATGACAACCGGCAGAATGAAATTGTCATCTAGGGGGTGCAGGGAAATGCTTTCCAGAAACGCTGCCAGGAGACCGATCCCAACACCTTCTATTCCTATAAGGTAGAAACCGAACACACCTGAAAAAAGGAAAATGGCAAGGAAG
>JAJZLU010000073.1:0-2903 GCA_021850545.1 Thermoplasmata archaeon
AGATATGGTCGATACAAGGCTCCTTGTGAGGAAGATCAGGGAGAAAGGTGTGATGCGTGCATATATTTCTTCATCACCGGAGGTGCCTAAGGCTTTCCCTGATCCAATGGATCAGGATGTGGTTTCGAAGGTAAGCTGCAGCGAACCGTATCATGTTAAAGGGAATGGCAGGCACAATGTTCTCTTCATAGATGTGGGTGCAAAGAAAAGCCTGGTGAGGGAGCTTTCAAATCTCGCAGACCTGTACGTGGTACCATATGACAGCAACTTTGAGAAGATAGACTATGATTATGACTCAATCTTCATCTCAAATGGTCCCGGCGACCCATCCCATATCTCACTGTCAAAGGTAACTGACTTTATCAGGAAGCGCTCTGATGATTCACACATATATGGGGTTTGCCTGGGTCACCAGATAATTTCATTAGCCCTTGGAGGCAGGACAGTGAAGATGAAGTTTGGTCACAGGGGTTCAAACCACGCCGTGACAGATGGTAATAAGATATTCATCACCACCCACAACCATGGCTACGCAGTAGACGGAAATTCTTTGGTGAAGACCGGGCTCAGGGTAATCCAGTGGGATATCAATGATAGAAGTGTTGAAATGGTCAGGCATACTGATAAGCCTATATTCAGTGTCCAGTACCATCCTGAAGCATCACCTGGCCCAAGGGATGCCAAATGGTTTTTTGAAGACATAAGAAAGGACCTGGAGGTGCGCTGATGCCTCTTGACAAATCAATTAAAAAAGTGCTGGTCATAGGTTCAGGTCCCGTTGTCATTGGCCAGGCGGCTGAGTTTGACTATGCAGGCTCACAGGCATGCCTTTCCCTGAGGGAAGAAGGAATAGAGGTTGTACTCCTTAATTCAAACCCCGCGACAATCCAGACTGACCACAGTGTTGCTGACAGGATCTACATTGAGCCAATCAGCGTTGAGGCAGTGGACCGCATCATCGCAAAGGAAAAGGTCGACTCCATTCTTCCCACAATGGGCGGGCAGACAGCACTCAACCTTGCCCTCAAGCTGAAGAGGGTGGGAATTTTTGAGAAGTATCCCGTGAGGATCATCGGAACACCAATAGAAACAATCGACACAGCGGAGGACAGGGAGAAATTCCACAGGCTCATGCTCGATATAAACGAACCAGTTGCCCCGTCAGCAAGGCTTACCATCAGCAATTATGAAGTGGAGATTCCGAAACTTGACATTTATCCGTTGATTGTAAGAACATCCTTCTCTCTGGGAGGTTCTGGAGGCAAAATTCTAAGGACCGGGGAAGAACTTTTGGCTCTCGCAAATGAGTTTTTCAGGGTTTATCCCGATGAGGGGCTTGAACTGGAAAAATCCCTTGAAGGGATAATGGAAATCGAGTATGAAGTTATAAGGGACAATGCGGGAAACTGCATTACCATATGCAATATGGAAAACCTGGACCCCATGGGAGTCCACACAGGCGAAAGCATTGTTGTTACACCATCACAGACAATGAGCGACCAGGAATACCACAACCTGAGGGATTCTGCAATCAAGGTCATTTCAGCACTGGGAATACGGGGGGCATGCAACATCCAGTTTGCGCTCAATCAGGAAACTGGGGAGTATTACATCGTTGAGGTGAACCCGAGGACTTCCAGGTCATCTGCACTGGCTTCCAAGGCAAGTGGCTACCCCATCGCGAGAACCTCAAGCAAGATTGCTGTGGGGTATAACCTGACTGAGATCATCAACCCAATAACAAAGAACACTTACGCAGCATTTGAGCCTTCACTGGACTACATAACAGTAAAAATTCCAAGGTGGCCGTTTGACAAATTTGAGGTGGAGAGGAAAATCGGTGTCCAGATGAAATCCATCGGGGAAGTCATGGGCATCGGGAGGACATTTGAAGAAGCTTTCTTCAAAGCGATAGCCTCTCTGGAAACCAAGGAATCCCAGACTCTGAGGATCCCGGTTTCGGATGAGAAACTCAGGGAACTTATCAGGATACCCTCTGACCTGAGGATTTATGCAATAATGGAAGCACTGCTCAGGAAATGGAGCCCAGAAGAAGTAAGCAAGTTATCCCGATATGCAATTTACTTTACTGAGAAGTTGAAGAATGTCACCGACAGGCTTGCGGAACTCAGCACCGGAGTAATGCCGGGGAATCTCAAGGAACTCAAGTACACCGGTATTCCAGATTCCCTCATTTCCGCATTCACCGGGATCCGGGAAACAGAAATTTACAAGGAGAGGGAGAAGCAGGAAATATTCCCTGCATACAAGGCCATTGACACATGTTCGGGGGAATTCTTTGCCGAGACCCCATATCTTTATTCCACATATGACCAGGAAAACGAATTTCTTAATATGGACAGGAAAAAAGACACTGTGGTGGTCCTTGGTTCAGGCCCCAACAGAATTTCACAGGGACTGGAATTTGACTATGGCTCGGTCAAGGCAGTTCTTAAATTGAGGGAGAGCGGTTTCAGGACGGTGATGGTCAACAGCAACCCCGAGACTGTTTCAACAGACTTTGACGTTTCTGACGTTCTGTATTTCGAACCACTTTCCCTGGAACATATCTGTAACATCATAAAGAGAGAATCTCCCTGCAGGATCATAATTCAGTTCTCAGGCCAGACTGGCCAGAACCTTGCAATGCAAATCAGGGAAATATTCGGGGATGAAGTAATCCTGGGGACTTCTCCACAGAGCATTGAGGCTATTGAAGACAGAAAGAAATTTGCAGAGGCGCTCAGGGAATATGGCATACAGCAGCCTGAATTTGTGACTGTTACAAACATGCAGGGAGCAGTGGATGCCATTGAGAAGACTCCTCTTCCGGTCATTGTGAGGAGCAGCTTCATAATAGGGGGAAGGGCCATGGATATTATCAACGAGAAGGAGGAGGTATA
>JAJZLU010000073.1:2913-3889 GCA_021850545.1 Thermoplasmata archaeon
GGTAGCAGCACTTCTCCAGGAACGGCCAGGCTTCCCGGTTCTCCTGAGCAGGTACGTGGAGGATGCCACAGAAATTGATGTTGATTTTGTATCAGATGGGAAGAATTTCGTGATATCTGGTATATGTGTACACGTAGAGGAGGCGGGGACACATTCTGGCGATGCCACTATGACACTTTCCCCAGACTCGCCTGACAATAGGACCAGGGAAAGGATAAGGGATCTCGTTGCCACGTTTGTGGCAAGATACAAACTCAAGGGTTTCTCCAATCTCCAGCTTGCAGTGAAGGGTAACGATATTTTTGTAATTGAGCTGAATTCGAGGGCAAGCAGATCTCTCCCATTTGTAAGCAAGGCCACAGGCGTGGACTGGATATCGGTGGGAATCGATGCAATGCTTACAGGCAACCTCAAGGCACAGAAAGAGGTTGAGCCGAAAAGCTATTTCGTGAAAATACCTGCATTCCCGTTTAACAGATTTCTGGACCTTGATGCAATACTTGGCCCTGAGATGAAGTCCACAGGGGAGGGGATGACAGCAGGCCGGACTCTGGAAGAGGCTCTTGGAAAAGCCTTGAAAATGATGAATGTCAGGATGCCCAGCAAGGGATCCGTGGTGATATCAGTAAGCGACAAGGATAAGGATCAGCTGCTTGAGATAGCCAGATATTTCTCGAAGAGTGGGCATAAACTGGTTGCCACCCCAGGGACCAGGCATTTCCTCAGGGAAAATGGCCTTGATGCGGAAGTCATCTACAAAATGGAGGATGTGAGGGAACCCAGAATTGACCGGTATATAAGCGAAAACAGGCCAGATCTAATCATAAACACGCCTAGCTCCAGGTCGGGTTCAATCAAGGACGGCTACCAGATAAGAAAACTTGCAATCAGGAAGAACATACCTCTGATCACCAACCTGAAACTGGCGGATGCATTTGTCCAGACCCTCAGAGCTGGAGAAAAATCAGATTTCAGG
>JAJZLU010000073.1:3899-4963 GCA_021850545.1 Thermoplasmata archaeon
CCCTGCCATTTATGCTGGAATCAGGAGCCAATCCCCTCCTCACCATTTTGAATTCAAGGATCCTTTCTGGGTTCTAATAACAACCATAATGTCCCACAGGACAAAGGATGAGGTGACTGATGTCGCTGCTAGAAACCTTTACAACAGGTACGCCGACGCAAAGGGACTTTCACAGGCAAAATATGAGGATGTTTACGGGTTGATTTCGCGGGTAGGGTTTGCAACAGTAAAGGCCCGGAGAGTCATAGATGCGGCTGCTATAATTATGGACAGGTACAGTGGCAAGGTTCCTGATACAGTTGAGGAACTGACAGTTATACCCGGTGTTGGAAGGAAGACTGCAAACGTTGTACTTGCAGATGCGCTTGGCAAGCCTGCTATAGCAGTGGATACCCATGTCCACAGGATCAGCAACAGGATTGGCTGGTCCAACACAAAGAATCCTGATGAGACTGAGCAAGAACTCATTAAGATTATACCTGTGGAATACTGGTTGGGTTTTAACCCAGTGCTAGTGGAATTTGGCAAGAAAATATGCAAACCCATCGGGCCCAGATGCGGGGAATGTTCCATAAATGCCTACTGTTCATATTACAGGGAAACCAGCAAGAATCCGGACAAAGGCACCACAAAGAAAGCAAAGAAAAACTCTGGAAAATAGGGCCAGTTTATCCTTCGGAAGTCTGTGATTCTGTGTATTTGCTTCATTAAGGCTATCAGTAACGAAAAACAGGCAGGAAAACTTCGCGGTTAAAGCTCCCACTCACAAATTTTAGAAATGTTACTGGAATCAGAAATAATAAGGTTCCAGTTAAAATTATATTGGGGAGGAGGGAAATCTTCCCTTTGCCTCTTCAATCATATGTACTACTTTCTGTTTGAATGGGGTGAATGCTTCCGGGGATTCCGGATATTTCTCGTATAGTTCGTTCATGGTCTTCATCCTGCCCACTGCCCAGACAAGGTTTGTAAATGCACTGATGTTTCTTGCCCCCTTGAGCACCATTTTGAACTTTGCCCCCATGCTCAGATCCGGAATGAGTCCGAGGGTAATGTCCGATGCC
>JAJZLU010000008.1:0-4535 GCA_021850545.1 Thermoplasmata archaeon
CGTTGCTCTTCCGTATCCTTTTCCCCTTTGATTTTCATCCACGTAGATGTCGAAAATGTAAGCCCCCGGCAACTCTCCCTTCAGGTTGACGGCAATCCATAAGTTTCCTACAGATTCGCCGTTCTCCCTGTCAATTATCTTGAAAACATAGTTGTCTCTGGTTTTCCTGCCTTCCGGGAGCAACCGGCTGAACTCCTCAGAAGACCTTTCTAATGCTCCCTCCTCTGGCCAGTTCCCAGATTTTGCCTTTTCGCTCGCATAGTTCTTAACAGACCTTTCTAGAAATGAATTAAATTCATCATCGGTAACTTGAACGAGTTCAATCATGCCTGACCATATCACGATCCATTTTTAATGGTTAGTAGGGCCCCAATAAATTTGGAGAAGTATGCTTGGGGGAATTCCCCCATCTTTTCACATAACCGGAAATTCCACCAGGGATTCTAGTTTTCCAGCATCACTGCCTCACTTTGTTCACTTTGACCCTGGTGTCCTTGTATGCCGGAGTCTTGGTTGGAGGGTCATAGGTATCGGGTGTCAACACATTTGTAGGTAGATCGGCGTAATGGAAAGTAGTGAACAGGACACCTGCTGGCACATCTGGATTGGGCCTAACCTTCCCCCTGATGGCCCCATTTTTGGACCTTACCTCAATTTCTTCTCCATCTGAGAAGTCCTCCTTTTTCATGTCCGCCGGATTCATCTCAATGCTTCCTCCTCCTTCTATCAGCTCAATGACCCGTGACCTTGCAGTCATTGTGGCAGTGTGGTAGTGTTCCCTCTGCCTCCCTATTATCAGGGAATAGGGGTAAGTGTGCTGCATTGAGGGATCCTTTTCCCTCCACGAAATTATCCTGAATCTTCCTTTACCACGCATGAAAGTGTCAGTGTGCAGAAGTTCAGTACCCATATGTTCACTGTCCTTGACCGGCCACTGGAGCCCTCTTCCCTGCAGGCGATCATGGCTGATTCCTGCATAGGAAGGTATCAGGGACGATATCTCATCCATGATATCAGAGCTGGAGCCAAAATTCATCTTGTAGTTCAGCCTCCCGGCAAGTTCATTATATATCTGCCAGTCAGGTTTTGCCTCTCCTGGCGGGTCGAAGAGCTTCTTTACAAGCTGTACACGCCTCTCCGTGTTGGTGAAAGTCCCAGTTTTTTCATATGTTGATGCAGCAGGGAGCACCAAGTCTGCATACTCGGCTGTCTCCGTCATGAATATGTCCTGAACCGCAAAGAAATCCAGCTTTTTCAGGGCATTGACAGTTCCCTGGGAATCGGGATGCGACCTCACGGAATTCTCGCCCGACACGTATAAGAATTTCAGCATCCCCCTCTTAGCAGCTTCTATCATTTCAGTGCTTTTCCAGCCCTGGAATTCCGGTAGTTCAGACTTCCAGCTTCTCTCGAACTTATCCCTTATGGCTGGATCGAAGAAAGGCTGATAGCCGGGCAATGAGCCGGCAACTGAACCCATGTCTGCCCCTCCCTGGACATTGTTCTGCCCCCTGATTGGGCTTAGTCCTGTTCCGGGTTTTCCAACATTTCCAGTCAACAGTGCAAGGTTGATCAGCGAAGAAACGTTGTCAGAGCCATTTTCATGTTCTGTGATTCCAAGGGTCCAGAATATGATTGATGGTTTGTTTGTTGCATAAGTTGTTGCCACCTCAGCTATATCTTCTTTGGGTATGCCGCTGATTCTTGAGGCATATTCAAGAGTGAATGGTTCTAGGCTTTCCCTGTATGCTTCAAAATCCTCTGTCCTTTGTGATATGAAATCTAAGTCCGCAAGATTGTTGTCCAGGATATACTTTGCCATTGATGAGAAGAGAACTGCATCAGAGCCTGGCCTCAGCAGAATGTGCTTGTCGGCAAGCCTTGAAAGTTCTACGCGCCTTGGGTCTACCACAATGAGTGTTGCCCCAGCCTTTGCGGCCTTCTTTATTTCAGAAGAGAGGACTGGATGTGCCCTGTCCACGTTCGATCCAACCATAAGAATTGTTTTAGCGGCCTTTACATCTTTCATGGAATTAGTGGATGCCCCAGCGCCAGTGGCGTAGGAAAGCATTGCAGCAGAGGGTGCATGGCAGAGTGTAGCAGATTGGTCTACATTATCCGTTCCTATCACTGCCCTCATGAATTTCTGGAAAGCAAAGACATCCTCGTTGGTTGCCCTGTCGCATGCTATGCCTCCGATTGATTGCCGGCCATGCATATTGCTGGCTTTTTCTATCTCCATTGCCATGATGTCCAGTGCCTCATCCCAGGAGGCAGGCCTGAAGACCTCTTCAAGGGGCCTTCCATTGAGTGGTGTGCGTTCCTTGGGATTTCTCCTGACAAGTGGTGTCGTCAACCTGTCCTCGCTCATTTCAAATTCGAAGCCGAATTTCCCCTTGACGCAGAGTTTCCCCTTGTTTACGTCACTCTTGTCATAGCCTCTAGCCCAGATTATTCTGTTTCCTTTTATTCCGTATTCCACAGAACATCCGACTGCGCAATATGGGCAGATAGTTACCTCAGTGCGTTCAGCAGGCTCCCACCCCTTCTCAATAAGTGCACCGGTTGGGCATGAATCAACACATTTTCCGCAACTCAGGCAACTGGATTCTCCCATTGGGACATCCAAGTCAAAAACAACTTTTGTGCCCTTTCCAAATCCGGAAAGTGCCACCACTTCATTCACCTGGTCTGAGTCGCAGGCAATAACACACTTCCTGCATAAGATACACTTGGCGGGATCAAATGATATGCCTGGATGGCTTGTATCTATGGCCACCTCCATGGAAGCAGGGGGCCTTTCCGCCTTCACATCAAATTCCTCTGCATAGGACTCAAGCCTGCATTTTTCCCCATCTGGGCCAGCATGCTCAGGATGATCTTTCATAATCATAGTGAGCAGGCCATTCCTGTACTGGTCAAGCAGAGGGGTACTTGTCCTGATTTCCATGTTTTCAGATACCTTTGTGGTACAGGATGGAACCATCCTGGAGGGACTGCCGATCTCCACCATGCAAAGCCTGCAAACTCCATTTTCATGGCCTTCATATGAACATAGGTTTGGGATTTCAAGTCCGGAGGACCTCGCAACATCCAGGATGCTCTGGCCTTCAATCACATCAATTTTAGAGCCGTTGACGGTAATGCTGACTGGCATATTCATCTGCCCCCCTCGAAGCAGATCTTTGCTGGGCAATTTCCGGAGGTATGTTCCTCTATTTCTTTGCTGAAATATTTAAGCGAATCAATGAACATTTTGGCACTTGCCTGCCCAAGGCCGCAGATCGACCCCTTTAGCATTACGTCAGCAGTATTCTTCCCAGATTCTATGTCTTCGCTTGTTGCCTCCCCTTTCCTCAATTTGCTGAAAAGCCCGGAAAGTTCGCCGGTGCCGTAGCGGCATGGCATGCATTTTCCACATGATTCTCTTTCAAAGAAAGACTCAACACCTTCCATAACGTCCACCATGCACCTTTCTTTTGAGATTGCAATCATTGCTCCTGTCCCCATCCCGGCACCATAAGCCTTTACAGAGTCGAAATCCAGGTTTACATTGCCCTTCTCCGCTGGAAGGACCCCTCCTGACAGCCCTCCTGGAAGCAGTGCTTTCAGGCCAGTAATGCTTGTCCCACCTTTCTTTTCCAGAAGTTCAGTGGATGATGTGCCGTATGGAAGCCGGTATGATCCGGGGTTTTTTACATCCCCGGTCAGGCAGTAAGCCTTTTCTCCTGCCACTATTCTTCCGGTCCGAGAGAAATCGCGCATTCTTCCAAGGAAATAGATGAGGGTCTCAACATTGTCTATCAGCGTAGGTTTTCCGTATAGGCCGACATCTGCAGGATAAGGTGGCCTGAGCCTCGGTTCGCTCCTCTTTCCCTCAATGGCCTCCATTAATGCGCTTTCCTCTCCTGTGATATAATGGCCAGGAATTCTCACTATCTTCATGCCTGGGAGTTTCTCGCCTCCCACCTCCCCTTCAAGGTACTCTTTCGAGCTGAGAAGAGCTTTCTGCAGTGCTCTTTCAGCTTCCAGGTACTCATGCTTTAGGGCGATGACAATGCTGGTGGCGCCGACCACCAGAGCTGAAAGAAATGCACCCTCTATTAGTTCAAAGGGGTTTGATTCCATAAGTATACGGTCTTTGAATGTCCCGGGCTCTCCTTCGTGGGCGTTAACAATCAGGTACTTTTCATGTTCCCCGTGTTCTGATACAGCTTTCCATTTCACATAAGTCGGAAAGCCTGATCCACCAAAACCCTTCAAGTTAAAATCATGGACCAGCTGCAGAACCTCAGTTCTGTTTGATTTTGACAAGACTTCCAAAAGGATGCCAAAGCCACCTGAATCAAGATATTCCCGGAGTGCACCAATCTGCCTGAAATCACCATTGCGTGTGTGGAGATCCAGTTCTCTGGTGCCTCCATCGCCTATTTGGTAGTAGGTTCCGTTGGACCACGTGACAGGTGCATGGTCGCAGTATCCGAGGCAGGATACTTCCTCTATTGCCTCATCAGCAATCCCGCCCAGCATTCCGT
>JAJZLU010000008.1:4545-4912 GCA_021850545.1 Thermoplasmata archaeon
CTTCCCCTCATTCTGGCCATAGAAACTGGAAATATTTTCTGCCTGGTATGGCATTAAACCGTGTTTTCGTGCCAGATTGGCCATATAATCCTTCGAATTTTTCCCTTCTGTTGGACTGTTTACTAATTCCTCCAGAAATTCTGCTTCATTATGATTTGCCATTTTTCACCACCACACTGATCTCCTTGACTTGAACTTATAACGAAGAAATAAGAGGGCCGCATTTCCTGATAAGGTGCACAGCCCTGTGCAGTAGTGTATTTTAAGTTGCAGGTTTACTAATTAATTGTGGCTAACATATTCGGTTAGCCATCTCAATACTTTACCTGTCGTGGGATTTAATAAAATCGGAGAGCACACCCATGTA
>JAJZLU010000061.1 GCA_021850545.1 Thermoplasmata archaeon
TGGGAACACGGTTATGGGCCAATATTACATGCTCGCCTTCCTTTAAGGAAATAGATGTTTCATTATGCACAGTAAGCAATGTGGGTATTGACCATGGCAGCCCATTATCTAGCCTCTGGTTTCTCAGGACAGCAATATAGTCGGAATATGCCAGGAAGCCTTTCAAAGGGCTGAGGATTCCGCTTTTTATGCCAAGGATCGTGATTGCAGTCTCATATGAAATTTCTAGGCTTTGTTCTAATTCCTTCATTGAAAATTTTTCAAGATCCATGTCAGGGATTGAAACAAGTTTTCCACCATGCGGCAAGGGTAGCATTTTACCGGACCCCTTTTAAATGTGTGTTTGAAATTTCCTGGCTGGAAAGGTGCAGGCCGCACTCCTTCACATCGCTCTCCCACCACCATCTTCCAGCCCTCTCATCCTCGCCCGGCAGTATTGCTCTGGTGCATGGTTCACATCCAATGCTTGGGTATCCCTTGTCGTGAAGCTTGTTGTAAGGCACACCCTTCTCCCTTATGTAAGCCCAGACATCTGAAGATATCCAGTTGATTATAGGATTTACTTTCACTATGCCTCTCAAAGGGTCTTCCTCTACTCTCTGCATCTTCTGCCTGAATTTGCTCTGTTCTGCCCTCAATCCTGTTACCCACGCCTTTCTGCCTTCCAGTATCCTGTTCAGGGGCCCAACCTTCCTTACATTGCAGCACATCTTCCTGTTTTCAGTTGAATGATAAAAGAGATTGGGGCCTTTGCTGTTTATCATGGATTCAACTTCCCTGCTTTCAGGGAAATATGTCTTCACGGAGAGGCCGTAAAACTGCACAACCATGTCAATGAATTCGTAAGTTTCCTGGTGGAGCCTTCCTGTATCTATTGTAGCCACCTCAATATCCATATCCAGAGATTTTATGATGTCAGTAATAACCATATCTTCTGCGCCGAAGCTGGTGGTGAAAACAGACTCTTTTCCATACCTTTTGCCGATTGACATCAGGGTGTCTTCAGTTTGTGCAATTTTACCCTTAAGTTCAGAGCTTAACATATAGTTGAAATTACTATCTCAAATCAGTATATGGAAAGATAGATTCGGGAATTTTTAGCCATTAATATGTCAATATTACACATAGATTGAACATTTAAATATCCACATCTGTTGAATCCATTGCTTATGACTGAAAAATTCCTGGAGGAATATCTTGGTGCAAACAGGAACTGGGAAGCCGGCGGATCAACCATGGTCATCGACAGGTTTTCAGCAGTTCCCTGGGAAATAATTCCGGACCTTTCCGATTACATAACATATGTGAAGATTGGCTGGACGCTCTCCATGCTCCTATCTGAGAAGGCTTTGTCGGAACGGATCCAGAAATACCGGAACTCTGGCATGACCGTATCGCACGGAGGGACCCTGCTGGAAATGGCAGTGTTAAAGGGAAGGATCGATGATTCTCTACTCAAAGTGAAAGACATTGGATTCAACTCCATTGAAATCAGCGAGGGCGTATCAGACATGCCAGACAGGATAAAGAAGAGGATTGCTGAATTCGCCCACTCAAACGGGCTGCGCCTCAACGTTGAAGTGGGGAAGAAGAACCCGAGAAACCAACTGAGCCTGGATGAGACTGTGCAGAAGATAGGGGAAGCCAGTGATCTTGAACCGGGATTCATAATTGTTGAAGGCCGTGAATCTGGAAAGAGCGTAGAGATATTTGACGACCTTGGGGAGATCAAGTGGGACTGGGTGAACAGGATAATGGATGAAAGTCCTAAGGAGAAGATAATGTTCGAGGCGCCAATAGAAAGGCAGCAGATAGAATTGGTGATCAGGCTTGGCCCCGGCGTTAACCTCGGCAATGTGTCCATGAACAGCGTCGCCGCACTGGAAACACAGAGGAGAGGAATGCGTGGGGATACATTCGGCATTCTGGACACCACCGTTAAAGTGTCCGGCCCACCTTCGAACAAATTTGTCTATTACATTGTAGCCAATCACGGACCAATAGATCAGGCTGGGATACTGGAACTTACCGGGATGAACAGAAAAACCCTCCAGACTTCACTTGAGGAGTTGCTTAAGGATGGGATAATAAAGGTGAACCCTGACAGGAAGGATATGAGGAAGAAGATATATTCGCTCAACACGGGTTTGCAATAGGCTGTAAGCCATGGAAATTTCAGATTTACATAGCTAACCTTTTTGGTTACGTAGATGATTGGACAGAAATGGCAGATCATAACGATCTCCGCATGCGCCTTGATTCCACCAATTTTTACAGGAAACTGAAATTCCTTAAAAACGAGATCGAACGTTCACGTGGAAAGATACCTTTTAGCATATTTGCTGATCTCCTGAATCGCACTGAAGAAAAGATCAGGACTCTGGAATATCCAATCTGCCAGATGACCAAGATAACAGTAACATTTTCCAATGGCCTGGACAAGGAAATTGCGACAAACGAATGCATCGCCGCGCTTGCGGAAGGCAATTCACTTGCCAACTATATTTTCATGAGATACCCAGCTGCAACGGATTACAAAATGGACAGCCTTGAGTTGACAGGAACCATGCAGAGAAATTATGCAGAATCGGCTCCAAAGGAAGAAGCAGCCGTAAAATTCACGCCCACGGAGACAAAATCAGGCCAGGACATCCAGGAGGAAGTGCGAAACCTCAGTGAAAGGGTAGACAGGATGGAAAAAACCATGACTGAGGAGCTTCCGAAAATAAACAGGAAAATGGATGACCTTGAGGTCAAGATGGATTATCTTTACCATTTCTTTGTGAAGGACAAGGACAAAGAGAAAAAGCAATAATTTTCACTCCAGAAAAACGATTGCCCTTCAATTCAAGTGATGAAATTCAAACCACCCTGATCTTCCATGTGCTCCTCATCTGAATATAGTAGTTTATAGGGAAAGCGAAAGCTGAACCGAATATGTTGCCCAGCAACGGGCTGAGTGCAAAGAGGGCGAAGAGGATGTACTGGATAGCTACGGCAATTGAAACGCCGGCGAGGTTCAGCACTTCAAATTTCCCCATTCTGTAAAGGAATGCAGAAGCGCCTGCCGTGTGCACCCCCTGGTTCCGTGTAGTCCAGAATTCATCCATAGAAAATTCTATTGCGATCCCTGAAAGAAAAGCCGGGGTAACTGCTAGAAGGTTTGGCAGTTCCGCAAGATGGAACAGCACATAGGTTATGAATTCAACCATGAGGAAGCCTATGAATCCGGAGATCGCATATTTCATGGATCTGTGGAGGTTCTGCTCTATCACTCCCTTTACTACGCCATAGGCTTCCCCACTCTTCATATTAATAAAATTTGGAAATAAGCTATAAACATGATTCCTTGCCAGTTATGGCATAATACTATAACCTAAAAAAAAGTAATTGTGAGGATTTAAAATACAACATATCAGGCATTCAGCCCACACAAAGCCTTTGATTCTAAAGTGACTTTCCTGACTTATTCAGGTCAATGTTCCATGCATAAGGAGAAATTGGAAAGATGCGAAATAATATGGCACAACTAAGGCCCTGCATTACCTGTATTCGAAGTGGGTCCTGCCGGGATTATTGGTATCCTTCTCCTGCTGAATGCCACAATAACAGACCTGAATGCCATTATGGAATTGAATTCAACCTGAAGCGGAGGCCTGCTGTCCCTAAAATTTATGGTCATTGTCTGGTCCACCCTGTTGTACTGGTCTATCTTCACATTATCAACCTCTGTAAGTGGATACATATCTGCGCTTCCCGAATTCCTGAATGAGAAATTCAATCCGGAGAAAGTGATCACTGAACCCACTTTTCTAAGGAGAGTTGGCACGGCGAATATCAGTGCCAGGAATATGATGAAATAGTAGGCGTCCAGAAGAAATCCCATATATTCCATTACAAAGAAGACACCAAGAATCGCAAAACCGGAAAGGGT
Source organism: Thermoplasmata archaeon (assembly GCA_021850545.1). GTDB lineage: Archaea > Thermoplasmatota > Thermoplasmata > Thermoplasmatales > Thermoplasmataceae > JAJZOM01. Next base: position 3,935 of record JAJZLU010000061.1, read on the forward strand.
GCTCAGTTGCTGGAGTATCCCCCCACCACTTACCTTTATTGTAACAGGGGCCTGCTGTGAAGTTGTATTTTCGGGCTGGGCTTGCATGTTTCCTGGTTCAGTTTCCTGCATCTGTGTCTCCTGCTCAACAACGGGTGCAGTTTGGCTGACGCCCGAAGAAACAGGCTTGGGTTCTTCGAATAGAAAGTTTCCACAGTTTTCACATACGGAAGCTGATGACGGGTTTTTATGTCCGCAGTTTTTGCAGACGGTTTTTGCCATGGTATCTCTCTATTAAATCAACACTAATAAGGTAATCGACCCACGTATCCCTTAAAGGCTAACCTTCCGGAAGATGTAGTTCAGGTAGACATGGTTCCCGGGCTGGAAAGTATCCTTGTACACAAGTTTGAACCCGATTCCCTTGACTAACTCGGCCACTTTTTCCCTGTTGTAATATTCAAAATATCTGGCGTAATCTGAATCTCCAACACTTCTCAGCTCATGTCCGCTGCCCTCGATAAGGCCTAAAAACAAAAGGCCACCGGGCTTGAGGAAGTTGCAGATCTTCTCAACAAGTGCTTTCGACTCTTCAAATGTTAAATGGATAAGAGAGGAGTATGCCCACGCCCCATCAAACGTACCTTCTCCGAACTGCAGGGACTTCAGATTGCAAAGGATAGACTTGAAACCCAGCCTGGAAGTCATCGCCACCATTTCCTTTGAGCCATCGATGCAGGTCACATTCAGGCCGTTGTCCCGCAGGATGATGGAATCCCTGCCCGGGCCACTTCCAAGGTTTACGACATCCTTTCCATGGAGCCCTGAAACAAATTTCTTTACCGTAGTTACGGGAAACTTCTCCCAGAAATCCCTTGTTTCCGCGTCGTACAGATCATGAATTGCGTTGTAGGTCCTGAGGGTATTGTCAATTCTTGGGGGCAATGGATAGGGTAATCAAAATGAAAT
>JAJZLU010000007.1 GCA_021850545.1 Thermoplasmata archaeon
AACTGAGAAAGGCACCCCTTTCAGGAAACCATGGCGAGATAAAGATCGTGGGGGCTGGCATAAAAGGCCTGGAAGCGGCGCTCACTGCCGCCAAGTCAGGCATGTCCGTAACCATCTACGACATGAGGGACAGCATAGGCGGACAGATCCTTGACTATTCCGATCCAAGGAAGAAAGAAGAATTCGGCTCACTCATCAGCTACTATAGGAATGTGCTGCAGAACCTCGGTGTAAAATTTGAGCTCGGCAAGAAATACACAGGCCAGGATGCCCTGTACTGCCTTCCGGACGTGTCTTATCCTGAGCTGGGCCCTTCTGATACCATAAGGATAGACTCAAACATCTACCTTTATCACGATCTTGCGCTGAAACTTGCCGGATCCCATAAAGTCATAATGTCCAGGAGGAGCCTGTCAAGCCTCGACCGCGTAAGGGCCCAATCCTACATCGAAATGGCTAAAATGGCTGGTGTACAGTTTGTTGACAAGATTGATGGCAATGCTGATGCCGGAATAATGCAGAGGCTTCAGTATGACATCAGGGCAGCAATGGTATCAGGGAGGGAAGCATTGAAAAAATACATGGAAAAGGATTCTAAGGCTCATCTCTAGCATTTTCCCTGTTGAGCCTTCTCTCCATTCTTCCTCTTACCCATTTTACTTCCTTATCCTCTTCCGGGGTTAACTCAAACTGTTCTGTTATCTTCTCCCCAACGAACTCCGGTGGAATCTCATTAACAAGGAATACGTCGTCGGTAGCCCTGTAAGTTGGCCTCCCGGATTCCCTCAGGCCGTCGATGTCGATTCCCACAACAGTTGGCGCATCAATATGGAACATCCCCGAGACGTATGCCTGCCTGGGGGTGAGCGAAAGATGGATCCATGTCTTGTCTGAAGGGCTGATTCCTGTCTCCCTGATGAATTCAAGCTCCTCCTCAGTGGTCTGGTAATAAAGCTTCGAGGGCACATCGTCTGTGGGGAGGTCGTCCATATTTACCGGTATGGTATGCCCGTAGGATGCCCTTATGTCATGATCCCTGTTGACCTGGTATCTCTGTTTCGGGTCGGTCATTGCCAGCGCCTCGACGTGGAACGGAGTGAGCCAGTAGAAGTGCTTCCTCTGTGCCTTTATGACGGGAATGATGCTGTAAATTCTCACCCAGCCATGTTCGTCCAGCTTCACGCCGTAATTCTCAGGAAAATGCCTGAGCATTCCTGCGATGATCCTTCCTACGCCCTCGATCTCACTCTCCTTCATGAGGAGCTTTCCGTGGTTACCGCAAGCTGGGCACTCTGGGCCGCGAAATGGCCCATGGCTCATGCAGTTCCTTAATTCATTTGCCATCTTACCTACTCATCCCCCGCAAGTGCTCTTGAAATATCGCCAGCAACGGAAATCAGGCTATGGCTGCCATGTATGGTATCTGACACGGCAAGAAGGTCGACCATAGGCTCGATATTCCTGTCCGAATCCTTGGCAAAGATGCCATGGACAGCACTGACACTGATCCTTGTAGCACCGTTGTCCTTGAGAAGCTTCACTGCTTTTATAATTGTTCCCCCGGTGGAAATTATGTCGTCAACTATGAGCACTGACTTCCCTGAGAAGTCAACCTTGGGGAGGTGCATTTCCACGGTCTTGGCATCTATCCTCTTCTTGTCTATATAGTAAGCGGGAATGGAAAGTATTTCAGCCATTTTCTTGGCCCTCTCATATCCTCCGTCATCCGGGGAAAGAATAATGTCTATGCCCTTGTCCCTGAAGTATTCGCTGGAAGTGCGTATAACGCTGATGCTGCTGAAAGGATGTGATGCAAACCCGACGGTTTCCTCATCATGGATCTCAACGCAGACAATCCTGTCTGAGAAGTTTTCCAGGGCCTTTGTCATGACCTTTGACGACACCGGTTCACCAGGCTTGTAGATCATGTGCTGCCTTGAGTACCCGAAATAAGGCAGAACAGCAATAACCTTTGATGCCCCCGCTTCCCTTGAGGCATTGAGCAGGAGCAGGAGTTCCACAATGTCCTCATCGCTCCTGGTGTTTCCAATGACTGCGACCTCTAATCCCCTGGCCTCAGTAAGAATCCTGACATACATTTCCCCGTCCGGGAACCTTTTCTTTTCAACTTCTGCAAGAGTCGCTCCCATTTCCTTTGCAACCTTGGCAGCAAGACCCATGGAAGTACTTGCCGGGACTATTATCATGATCTGCTCCTTATGTTTAGTAAGTTTAAATGTTTATTTGCCCCCGTCTGGGCTAAATGAGCCACATTCAATGCATTTATAGTGATTGGCGGCTTCCAATAAGCATGGAAAATTCAAAGATATGGTTCGACGGCAGGATTGCCGATTACAATGAGGTCAAGGTTCCGCTTCTCACGCACTCCCTGCAGTACGGCACGGGCATTTTTGAAGGCATCAGGGCATACGATGCCGGCGGCAGCGCAGCAATATTCAGGCTCGATGAACATGTGGACAGGTTCCTGAAATCTGCAAGGATCTACAGGATGAACCTGGGCTTCAACAGGGAGGAGATCAGGCAGGGAATCGTTGATGTGGTCAGGGAGAACGGCTACAAAGCGTGCTACATCAGGCCGTTCGCCTTCTTCAATGATGACAGCATTTCGCTGCAGACAAAGGGGAAGAAAGTCAGTGTCGCTGTTGTTGCAGTCCCATACAACAATTATTTCGGGGAAACCTCAGGAAAGGGAGTGTCCTGCAAGGTTGTCGGATGGAGAAGAATCAACTCGGATATACTGCCCATACAGGCAAAGGCCAGCGGAAACTACCTGAATTCAGTAGCTGCCATAGGGGAGGCAGATGCCGCTGGATTTGACGAGGCTATACTCCTCACAAAGAACGGTTTCATAGCTGAGGGGCCAGGAGAAAACATTTTCCTGGTCAAGGATGGAAAACTTCTGACACCAGGCCTGGAAGCAGACATCCTTTTTGGAATAACCAGATTTTCGCTTATTGAACTGGCAGGAAAGCTTGGCATAGAAGTTACTGAGCGCCAGGTGCACAGGGATGAGCTTTACACCTGCGATGAGGCTTTCTTCTGCGGCACAGCGGCTGAGGTAACCCCTATAGTCAATGTTGACGGAATCCCAATCGGGGATGGGAAACCCGGCAAAATCACGGAAAAAATTGGAAAAACGTTCATGGATGTTGTATCGGGAAAGGAAATGGAATATTCAGGCTGGATAACAACTGTCCGATGAAGAGTAGCGCACAAGAGGCATTGAAATCAATTCTTTTCCACAAATCTTTACGCAAATAATATGGAACAGCTCTCAGACGCAATCTTCCTTTTCCAGACAATCATGAACATTTTTTTCTATGATCCCATATTATTCATGCATGGAAAGCGTTGAGATACCTGGAAGGCTGGAACCGGACAGGCTCCTGGAAGTATTCTATAGCGCGACCCACAATGTGGATTACAAGAACAAGCATTCCGGGCCGAACTCTGAAGTTGTTGTAATAACAGGATCAAAATTCTTTCTCAGATACAGGATTTCCGTGGGATTTGCCCTTTTCTCATACTATGATGGCACAACAACCAAAATAGATTATGGGATAGTAGGATTGGGCCCCAATCGCCTGAGCCTTGGGTTCGGGGCCGCTAAGGATGTGGTTGTTGACATAACCAATGGAATTGGTAATCTCATAAGGAACGGTAATGGCAAATCCGGGGAAAGCAATGAGGAATAAAACCAGCCTGTTGGTTCTGTGGGAGCCTTTTCCCAAGTATTTCCCAATGGTGTAAAACAGAATTGTACCAAATGGTTCTTATGGCATCGCCCTGATGAAGGGGAGATTTTATGGCTAGAAGATTGGATACAGGACTTGGAACATTGGGAGGCCTCGTAGGCCTGGTAATAGGAGGGCTGTCCTTTATCATCAGCGGAATCGTTTCCCTGGTGAGGCTTCATTTCCAGAGCGCAGTGGTGGCCTCCGTTATAATGGTAGTCATTGCCCTGATCTCTCTTTTTGGGGCTGGCCTTTCAAGAAAGGACAGGCTCATGGGTGGAGTCGTAATGATAATTGCAGCCATCCTAGGTTTTTACATGTCAGCAGGCTTCTACCTGATTTCAAGCATAATTGTGCTGCTCGCAGGAATTATCGCCCTTGTAGAACATTTCAGATAGAGAGTTATAAGCCAAATATTAGTAATTTAAAATTACCATCTCTCATATTCTCCCTATTTTGCGGCTTCGGCTTCAAAATATATTTATTAATGATCAAATACCACTAAGAAGGAGCAAGGCCAGAGGAAGCAGGGATTCGCCATAATGCCCACAATCTGCCTGTAAACGGCCATGTGCCCTGTGAAACAGGAGAACAAAATAATGCCTGCAGAAATTCAATCAAATGGCCTGAGGGAGATTCTGCGCAGATATCCCACTGGCGTAACAGTAGTAACTTCACTGCTCGACGGAAAACCATGGGGAGGCACCATGAATTCATTCACCTCCGTGTCAATGGATCCGCCGATTGTTGCCATCTTCGTCATGGAGAAGGGCCGCACAACCACTGCAATAAACCAGACCGGCAGGTTTGTTGTTAACATACTTAAGCACGATCAGGAGAAGGAGGCCAAACAGTTTGCCAGCGATAACCTGCCTGACAAGTTCCACGATATCAGGTACAGCGAAAGCGGCAATGGAATCCCCGTGATTGATGGCACTCTTGGTTACATAGAATGCGACCTGCTGGAGGCCAGGAAGATTGCGGACCATGTACTGTTCCTCGGCAGTGTTGCCAGTTCAGAAGTAACAAGGGATGAAGAGGCACTTGTCTACTACAGGCGTGCCTTCAGAAGCTTCACCGGC
>JAJZLU010000070.1 GCA_021850545.1 Thermoplasmata archaeon
ATGGACGCGATGATCGCCTCCGTAGCAATCAACAACGGTTATAATTTTTACACTCTTGATAACCATTTCAGAATCTTTAAAGAATCCGGTCTCAAACTTTTCGAGTAGCCATCAAATGGACAAGCCGGGATTCGCATAATGATTTAAACAAATCCTGCTGGAAGGGTGCATTTGCATCATGTCAAACTCTAGGCCATTTCCAGTTTCATGGAAACCCGCAGAGAATGCCTTATAAAGTAAACCGAGACTATGATGGGTTCTATTTGGAGATAATATCAATGGAAACTCATGATTTTAAATTTTAATATGGAATAAATAGGAATACTTTAGTTTTCCATATATGTTTATATACATTATATGTATGATAACCTTACTCATGGACAAACACATACTAAATCAACTCAGGGAAAGGATGCTGGATCGGGGCTTATTACGCAAAATGCCAGAGAAGACTCTTCAAGAATTGTTTATACTCAATACCTGGGGGACTAATGCCATAGAGGGAAACACCCTTACTCTTGAAGAAGTGACCACTGTACTTGAAAGTGGAATGACTGTCCCTAATCGTCCAGTGAGAGATCTGATGGAAACGATCCAGCACAGATCTACATTGGCAGAAGTGATAAGCGGAAGAATATGTGAAGTCAGCATGGAAGATGCATTGGAGTTGCACCAACATATTTTCCATGGGATCCTTATTGACGCAGGGCAGTGGAGGAGAGTCAATGTCAGAATATCAGGTTCAGGATATTCGCCACCAAGAGTGGAAAAGCTCATTTCGCTGCTTCAGGAATGGGAAAAGAATTATGTGGAAATGGAGATGAGGAGAGAAGATATCTTCGCACAAGCTGCAGAAATGCACTTCGGCTTTGAATCAATCCATCCTTTTTCAGATGGAAACGGAAGGGTCGGCAGACTGCTGCTGAACATACACTTCCTTAATCACAACTGGCCGCTCATTCACATTCTCCCCAGCGACAGAGATCCTTATCTGGATGCACTTGAGGTTGCCCACAATAAAGGTGTGAGCAAATTGAGAGAGTTTCTGGAAACAAATATGGCCCGGTCACTTATCTTTGCTCTCAACATGGTGGGGTCCGAAGAGGATAAGCTGATGACCCTTAATGAGGCAAGAGAGGCCATTGGTGTAGATTACTCTTCGAAATACCTGGCACTCAGAATCAAACAGGGAGAACTTCCCGGAATACGCTTAAACAAGATGTGGAAAACAAGCCCGATGTCCATAAACCTTTATCGCGAATTAAAGGGTAGAGGGTGACTTTTGGCTCTGCCTTTCAAGTCATCTGTAGGTACTTCTCTGTCTGAAAAGTCATTCGAATCGGGATTTAATACTGTGACAGACTTAATTGCTTTGCGTGAGGAGGGTTATCACCAGGTTCTTCCATATTCCCTGCATTTTCCTGCGATTTTCTGGCCTATTTTAAGAAATACATTTCAGAAATTTTGGAATTCAGTCTCACTCAAATTTGAAAGGCCAGAATGAATTCTTCCCCTTATTTCAGAATATGGCGCCGAACATGAGGAAAGGCCATCAAGCGAAGAGCACCATCAACACAATTATGAAATGATGCTTTGCCATTTTATGGTGTCAACCAAGCCCTCACGAAAACCATTTTCCGGTTACTATTATGACCTCAAAGGAGATCAACCCCATATGAGTTTGTCAACATGAATAAGGCAAATGAGTGAAGATTCATATGGGGGAATCAAAAACCGGAGAAGAGATCAAAACTCAAGATTACTCAAATTTACTATGTCCGCGAAAGCGCCGATGATGGACGCCAGATGCACATTCACAGAAACCGTCATGGTGAACTGAACTGACTTGGGTCGAAGATCGTCCTAATGAAGTCGATCTTTCCCCTTGAAACGTGGTACCATGAAGACATGTAGACTTTCTTCCCTTGAGTTACCAGGTCATAGAGTAGGCACACATCATCCCCGTCGGAGAAGTATTTCTTCATTTCGTATTTTCCGCGATACTGTCGTAGCATATTGATAAACTCCTCCGGTTTACTGAACGATTCGCCCGCCGGCCCTATGATCCTAACCTCATCGTTCAGGCATTCAGCAGCTACGCTATAGTTTTCATTGTTGAGTGCCTTGATGTAGGAAAGCACGATCCCAGTTGCATCATTTTCTGTTTCCATAATCCTGTCATTGCAGCATAAAGCTATATTGGTTCCCCTCAGGCGATGAGGAATTTCGACAGACTTTAACTGCAGCCTTACAATGTATTTCACAATCATGCATCACGCGGACGACCTGGATGTCAGGATAATCAAGGAGCTGGGAGGCTCCAATCTGTCTCAATGGAATGTCAGGGAGTCCTACTCTAACATAGCTGACAGGCTCGGAATCGACGATGAGACTGTAAGGAGGAGACTGAAGCGGGCTGAGCGTCTCGGCTCCCTACCAGGCTGGAAGATGATGGTCAGCCCACGCGTCTTGGATTGCAGGGCCGTCAACGTAAGCTTGAGAGTTAAGGATGAGAGAAAGAAACCTGGCGTTATTTCTGAACTCATAGATCTGGAAGGTGTCATCAAGTTCCTCAACTTCCGCGGGGATGGACTGCTGCTAACTTTATACTACAACAACGATGACTCGCTGAAGAATAAGTTAAACCTTATTGCCTCAGTCTCTGACTGCCCCAACCCTATTGTCTGGGAACTTGCTTTCCCTGAACCAACGGTCAGAGTGACGGTGCCAGACTGGAAGATAATCGAATCCATGCTCGAAGATGCAAGGAAGAGCCTCAATGGCGTATCCAAATCCGTTGGGTTATCTCTGAGGGCTGTTGAAAGGAGACTTAACAAGTTGACAGAAGGATATGCAGTGTATCTTCAGGGAACACCCAACTTCAATAAGTTTGCAGGGTTAAGTTGTGTATTCATTGTGTTTTGCCCGGACGAAAAGGAGAAGCGCGCCGTTGATCACACCATCATTTCCAAGGCGAGGAGAATTGAACTCGCAAATACTAGCTCGAGGCACTATTCAATTTTCGTGTCTCTCTTTGACAATCTCGCTGAATCTGATGATTTCGCTGGCTGGATTAACGGTCTAGATGGTGTGAAAAGTGTGGGCATGGGCATAATGAAGGATCTCGTTGTTATACAGAACTGGATACGAGACGAAATCATCAAACGTCAATTTGTAAAATAAACGCCTCCATTGCATTATGAACTAAGGTTCAAAGAGTCCAACCATCCCGCGTGAGTGTCGTATTTACGTCGACTGATGTTTGAGTGTGATGGTCAGGCACTGGTTCACACTGATATCTTCCTATTCGAGTAAATTGATAAAATGGACCGGTCGGGATTTGAACCCGAGGCCTTCTGCTTGCGAAGCAGACGATCTACCCCTGATCTACCGGCCCTGGATTTACTCTGATGCATTAGGGAAATAAAAGGGATTTGGGCAGTACCGATAAATTGAGGGTGCAGTTTATCACCTGTAAGTAATAGCCCGGGGATCTGGGGAGATTCGTACGCCGCCACATTTAATTGAGGAATAGGCCACCAGATATGTCGACACTGAACCCAGCCAAAATAAAAAAAGGAAAAGGCAGGCCAGTTTAACCAAAAAACTGAGATCACTTCATCAACTTTTGTGAAACCAGGCTGCAGGCCATACTGAAGAAATTCCTTGCAGCATTTGATGTTGAGATATGGGAGACAAATGCGTGAAACATTCCCAGGGCCCTTAACCCAGTTGCCTCATTTCCTGCGGCCCTCAACTTGTAAACAAATGTTTCAGCAGGGTCCCTCAGCGTATCATATTCAGCTGTGATAACAATGGCCTCCGGCAGGCCGGAAAGATCACCATGGTTCAGGATCGAGTAATATGGATGCAACAGATCAGCCTCATCCCTGATGTATTTTTCAGTGAACCACCTGGTGTAGTAGTTGTCGAGGTTGTAACCATCTGTAAATTCCCTCTGTGAAAAGGAAGTGGTGTCGTATCCAATAACCGGGTAGAAAAGGAGTTGCAATGCCGGCATTGGTTTGCCAGTGTCCTTGCACATCAAAGTTACAGCGGCTGCAAGGTTTCCCCCTGCACTGTCCCCTGAAACTGCGATCCTGTTCACATCTACCTTCAGCCTGGAGGAGTGTTCCCTTGCCCACATATATGCTGTAAATGAATCGTTCACTGCAGTGGGAAACTTATGTTCAGGTGCAAGCCTGTAGCCCACTGAAAGAATTCTGCAGCCAGAGTAAAGTGCCATTGTCCTGCATATATAATCATATGAGTCAAGTGAGCCAAATACAAAACCTCCCCCATGGAAGAATACTATGAGGGCATCACTTGCTTTTTCATTTGAATAAAGCCTTGCACCTATGGTTCCACCATCCACTTCTATTACATAGTCGTGAGTTTCTGCAATTGGGACATCAGGCACGGTTTTCCTGCTCTCACTAGCTTCTGCCCTCCTGTATTCCTCAATATTGATACTGCCGTAGTCAAAATTCCTCATGTCAGGCATTGAATCAAGAATCTTTCGCAGGACGGGATCGAGAGGCATTTTAATTCAAGCACTGCCAGCCTTAAATAGGTTGCCACCAGAGAGGATAACTTATATGCAGAGGGACAATATTTGATTCAAGTTGAGCAGTGTTTCAGGAAAATCCCATACAGGCAAGAGTGAAGGAAAGAAATTTTTTGGGGGCAGAATCGAGCCCCGGGATTACCAGATAAGCCTGTTTGAAGATGCA
>JAJZLU010000022.1 GCA_021850545.1 Thermoplasmata archaeon
TCTATTATTCTAATTCGACAGCAGTTCTGTATCGGCAGATTAAGTTTCAAAATACGCTTTTTCGCTCTCTCAGTATTTCCGCAAAGTAAAGGAAAAATGTAGGCCAGCTTTCACGGATGCTGAAGTATTTTCCGCGTTTGATTCCACCTTGAAATACCTGATTTTCTAGTTCATTGAAGATGCTTTCAGAAATTGCTGTTATTTTGGTGGAATTGTTATCAGCAAAATGATTGGTGAGTGTGCTCAAACCAAAGGTTATTGAGGAGTTGAATGGGGTTTCATCATATTCCCGCATAACATAACCATCAGGGAGATTTCTCTCACTGATTTCATCACCCTCTCCATCGAGGATAATATTCCTGGCCATCAGTTTGGTTCCAAACTCAGAAAAAAAGTCATGGTGATATTGATAGCCTCTTCCAAGGTGAAGCGGTTCATTTTCCGGCTTATCCAGATTGGTGTCTTCCATAAGCCATTCCTTCAAAGATGCAGTATCAATGTCTTTGTGCTTCAGGACTAGATAGAGAATAGATGCTTTCCAATACGGATTTGAATATTCCCTTGCATTGTGTTTCGGCTTGTTATGGAAATAACGGACTAGATATTCTTCGGCATAGCGCTCAATTCTTTCGAGTTCGCTGTCTTCTGTTGAATTAAGAAGATTATGCAGGGCAAGAATGCAGAAGGTAGAATCGTAAGATTTCAAAGGTTCCTTTTCATGAATTAGTTGATTTATCCTCGCCTTAACGTAATCAGTAGATAAGGCAATGTTATCCCATGATTTGCCTATGTTTTCAGGTCTGCTCCATAGGTATAGAGCTTGGAGAGTATCGTGGAGGTCTTCCCTTGCCTCAAGGCCCTTGTTGAGCTCCCATGGGCACACTGTGCCTTTAATGCTACTGTCCTGTGTAACCTGGCAGCTCTTGAGAAATTCAGAAGCAGAAATGTAATCAAACATGTGAGTACCTGATTCTCCTATAGCTCTTGATTGGCTATTTCCATGATAGCCTCTTTCATGCACCCAAGGCTCAGGCTTGGGTAGTTCTTGTCCTTCATAGCTGAAGCAAGAGTCGTATCTGCAGGGAGATGCACGAATCCGCCAACCTTCCCGGCTCTTCTTGCTTCCCGCAGGATCACAAACATTGCGTAGTTGCAGATGTACGCACCCGCTGTCAGGCTGATCTGTGAAGGTATGTTCATTTCATTCAACCTGTTATTGAGAGACTCCACATCAAGCAGGGAAAAAATCCCGTCTGGCATATTCTGGTCGATCTTTTCGCCAGATGCCTTCTGGCCATCGTTGTCTGGAGAATTTGAGTACTTGTAATTGACAGCAATCTTCTCAAGGGATATTTTCGCCCTCCCTGCAGCCAATCCTGTACCGATAATGAGATCTGGGTCAGTTTCCCTTATATTATTGACCAATGCTGCTTCGATTTCGGAATAAGAAACAGGAAGAACTGCACCTGTAAATGAAACTTGGCCTGAAATTAAACCATTCAGGCTTTCTGCCACTACCTGGGAAGGGTTTGACTTGAACTCCAGAAAAGGTTGAAAGCCTGTAACAAGAACTTTCTTGACCATGATACGAGAAATAAGAGTAGAAATATATTACCATCGGATCTTCATATTACAGAGTTTACTGAACTCAAGGATTGCAGATTTGCTTGCAATATGGTTGAACTAGCCCACAGCTCTTTTTTTGATAATCTGGTCTAATAGTGCACAATAAATGTTTCCAACAATATATGTCTATTTTCATAGAAACTCGTAGGACATTGTCCGACATGTTTTTAGGCTAGCAAATTCATCCCAGTTTGGCATACCATTTGATAAGCCAGGAAAGTGTTAGCTCAACCCATAATCGTGGGAAAAAACCGGGATCAAGGCCTGCAGCAGCAAAGCAGAAAGCACCCCGCCTGGAGTTTGGAAATGACCCCATCTCCCAGGAGGAAGCCGTCAAGCTGCTTAATTCAGCAGATAACCTGGAAGACAGAGCCCTGCTTCTTCTTGGCTTCAACACTGGCCTTAAGATATCTGAGATTCTGTCAATTGAACCTATCAATTTTGAGTTTTCCAGTGGAATAGTCAGGATCTGGGACAAAAAGCTGAGGCTTTACAGGACGGTATTCATTCCTGATGAAACAATAAATGAGCTGAGGCTTCTAATTGACTCGAGGAAAGACTCTTCGGGCCCAAGGTTGTTCCCGTCCACTGCAAAATCCATAGAGGGCAAATTCCAGAGGTACACGCTCAGAATCCTTGGGTTAAGCAGGTCTTGGGAATCGGTCAGGCAGACTTACATGACCATCTCTGCTAAGAAGGATATCCCAATATGGATAGTAGTAAACAATACTGGAGAGTTGCCTGCAACTGTGGTCAAATACTATATGGGGAGGCCACACCTGAACGCGAGAAGAATGGTGAATGAGATGCCCCTTTACCCTGAATCTCCAACATTAGCGGCGTTCAAGAGTGATGAACTGAAGAGAAGCCTGGAGAAGCCCTTTATTGAGATAATTGACCAGATAGATTTTGAAAGGGCCAAGATTAGGCGTGCTCTTAACGATTTCAAAGATTAATGTTTGCCGGTCAGGCAAAGCTTTGAGCCATAACTGATTCTTAGTTCCACATTACCGCTCCGGGCGTAATTTGTAGAATGAGAACCGATTCAATGGATTTATTCCCGTTTTGGCTGATCCAATAAGGGAGGAAAAAGGATTAGGTTCAAAATGAAAGGCACAAACATTGGAATCGCACCATTGACAAAGAGGTCAATGGCGTATAATGCACCTGCAGTGATATATAGCGCGAGTGAAACAGCAATTGCATAGGATTCGTGCGTAAATAACCCGAACAGTTTTCCCAGAAACATGGCTGGAAGTGCGACCTGAAGAATGCAGATCAGCAGGTTGATTTCCAGCATCAGGTAAAAATTTGACCCAGGAGGGGCGTTAAAGGTCCACCAGATAGAAAAATATGCAAAGCCGGCAATTGCTGCAACTATTGAGGCAACAGCTGATGCCTTCCATATCCATGATGCAATCTTACCGGCCATAACAATACAGACAGGTAAATTATATTTAAGATCCTGGGTCCCATATTTTCTTCTTGTTATTTGTAATGTAAACGGATGTAAAAGTATTTATTTAGTTATTATATAAATCATCATGGGCACAATCGGGCTGAAGATCAAGGATCACACATATGACCGGCTGAAGTGGCTTAAAACCCGTTTTGAATTTGTCCATGAAACCACCATGAGCTGGGATGAATTCTTTGACAGGGTCTCCAGGGATGTCCTGCTTATTCTTGCCTATGATCTTAAGGAGTAGGGCAAGGGAAAGGTATCTGCGGAGGATATATTCTCAATTTTAACTGGAAACTTGGCATCTGAAGAGTCTGGTAGAGCCCCGGAAAACGAGATTTATTCTGCAGTTTCAAGCGGGCCGCTTGATCAAGGAGAGCACCTTTTTAGTTCACTGGACAGGCTGAAAAGGAGGAAAACCGGTAACAGGGCTGGAACTTCTGGGCAACAGGAGTAATAGGTATGCCCGGCCATGATGACAGGATAACTATCCAGAAAAAACTTACATATACCTACAGGAAGCCAAAAATAGACCCCGAAAAAATAAGAATATTCATTCTATCGGTTATTGCCATTCTTTCAATCATAATAATCGCTACATCAGCATTGAACATTTTATTAGGGTTTCCGTTCAACGCGGTTGAAGCGGTCTTTGATTTTTCCATTTTTATTTTCGCCGCCGCACTCTTGGGAGTCAACTTCTCGCCATCGAGGGCCTCGCGTTCATTAGGATTCAAGAGGATAGCTTACAGTATGGGCCTTCTCTTAGGGCTTTTCGCAATACCAGACTCCATCGAGACTGCACTTTATTTTTCAGGATACACCTTTGCCCTTATGCCTCCGATCATTGCTGCAGACATTATTGCCGTCTTCACTGTTGATTTTTTCATAACCACCAGCTGGTACTGGAACAGGCGATTTGTTGACTTCCGCACCATGTCTCCCTTGAGGGTTTCATTGGCCAATGCTGAAAATGCAACCTTCGAAAGAGCTAAAGGTTTCTCTTCCAGGGATGAGGAGATTGCCAGGAAGTACATTGCAGGAAGGATGAGTACCGAACAGTTCCTGTCAGCCCTTGGTGACACACCGGAATCCAGGAAACTGCTCTCAATGGCAGATTCGGCCATAGAACAGGCAAAGAAAAATTACAGGTGGTAGCCGCATTGAGGATTGTAATACCTCAACTTGCGGATAAAGTGTGAAAATGCATCAATCTGCCATATACGGAGGTTAAAGATTTATTCGGATGCCTCAGGCGCATGTGATTCGATAGTGTGCCTTTTCATAGCTCTCTCAAAGACAAAGGAGAAAGCAATGGCCATGATTATGGTGGCAAAGACGGCGCTTGAATAATACTTATCAGACAGAAACCCATCACTGAGGGCAATTGATGCGATGATTATGCCTACTGCCCCTCTGCCTCCAAAAATTCCAAGTGATATGGACGGGGAGGTTGTTTTCATAAATCTCTTTGAGAACTGGTATGCCGCGAACCCACCAACTGCTGCAGTGAGCAAAATGAGAAAAAGCATGTACGGAAATATTGAAAGGGAAATTGCTGCCAGATCCACCCCAGAAATGCTGAAGAAAAGGGGGATGAAGAAACTAGAATTGATTCGCTGGAATGTCCTCTTTAGGATCCCATATGTGGATTCGCCAACAGAATTCTGATGTATGATTAGGCCTGAGAAGAATGCGCCCATTACAAAAGTGATGCCAAGATATTCGAAGAAATAAGACACCGCTAGGCCCATGAGAATGATTACGGCAAATATCACGGCCTCACCCTCAGAATTCATGATGCCGTCGAGCCTGAAAATCAGGTGCTCAGATTTAGACTTCAGGAAATTGTCAAGGAAATATAATGCCAGGACAAATATGGCAAGCGATGATGACACTATGAGAATGGTAAAGAGGGACCTGTGGAATGATACCAGGATTATGAATGCCAGCACATCACTCATCGCAACTCCTCCCAGGAGCCTCATCCCGTCCTCAGATTTGATAAGGCCTGACTTCACCAGGAGTACGGATGTAATGGAAATGGATGGTATGCTTACTGCCAGGGACGTGCTTACAGCTTCCAGGTAAGGCACCTTGAAGATGTAGTAGGAGCCTGCGGCCATAAGAATAAATGGAACGAG
Organism: Thermoplasmata archaeon; assembly: GCA_021850545.1. Taxonomy (GTDB): domain Archaea; phylum Thermoplasmatota; class Thermoplasmata; order Thermoplasmatales; family Thermoplasmataceae; genus JAJZOM01. Next base: position 5,233 of record JAJZLU010000022.1, read on the forward strand.
GAATGAAGTGATTGCAAATACCAGAATATAGGAAAAGTTCTTTGAGAAAATATCCGAAGAGGACTCAATGCCTATCTGCAGGATTATGAAGAAGAGTGCCAGTGAACTGATTGATGCCAGTTCCGGCGTGGGTGATATGATGCCGAACACTGCAGGGCCAACAATAATTCCTGCAATTATAGCCCCTACCAGATCCGGAAGCCCGATGATCTTGAATACTGAGCTCAGGCCCAGGGCAACCACCAGGAGGAGCAGGATGGTAGCTATGATCGACACATTTACAGTACAGGCAATCACTTATAAAACCATCTCGCAGAATGTTTAGGAATAAGCAAGAATATGGAAACACCTATGGAAGGCTGACAGAAATGGATTAGGCTCTTGCAGAAGCCTGGATTATGGCCTTTCCCATCTTTCTTCTGATTGCCACTGCCATGTAAATCAACATTGAGATAACAAGCATTGCAGCAGATACATAGAAAACAAGATGGACAGAATTAACAAAACCGGATGGGGAGAAAGTTTTCAGGGTGGAACCGGTTCCGGAGAATATGCCATCCAGCACTGATTTTGGTGTTGAGAGTTCCATAAGTACAAAGGCAATACCAATGCTCATTGTGTTGCCGGCATTGACAAGGGTGGAGCTTATCCCGGACGCCACGCCTCTCCTTGGCCCAGGCACTGAATTCATTATTGATGACCTGTTTGGAGATGCAAAAATGCCCATTCCGCTGCCGATGAGGACCAGCGGAACAATCATCTGGATCTCAGTTATATGTGTCCCTATATTTGCCATTATTATGAAGCCAACTGCAGATATGAGCAGGCCGACAAGAACTGGCTTCTGGTATCCAAACCTGTCGGATAGCGAACCGCTAATTGGGCCCATTATGGACAGCGAAATTGACATTGGTATGAGGAAAAGCCCAGCTTCCAGGGGAGTGAGACCCATTAGTGGCCCTTGCAGGTAAAATACCATCACTAGGCTGAACGATCCCCTTGAGAGTGAATTGAGGAAAATTGTTTCATTCCCCGCGTTGAAGACCCTGTTCCTGAAGAGAGAGAGGTCAAACATGGGATTTGGACTCTTTTTCTCTATGAATACAAAAATGCCCAGAAGCACCACGGCCGCAACTATCATTGAGATTGTGAGATATAGCGGAATCTCTGTTATGGCATTCATTGTTATGGCAAGAAGGAACAGGAGTAGAGAGGCAGCAAAAGTAACATTGCCGCCAATATCCAGCCTGTGGTCTGAAGAAAGTGCAGAAAGTTCCCTGAGCTTCAGGTAGGACCAGAGTGTTGCGAATATTCCTATTGGCACGTTTACCCAGAATATCCATCTCCAACCGACCAGTGTGGTCAGTGCACCCCCCAGAATAAGTCCGGTGACTGACCCTGCAACGATCGAGATCTGGTTTATTCCAAGTGCTTTTCCCCTCTCATTTACAGGGAAAGCGTCAGTTATGATTGCAGCACTGTTGGAAAAGAGGAAAGCTGCTCCTGTGGCCTGCACCAGACGGAATGATATAAGCTGGTCTGCATTTTGCGAAAGCCCGCATAAGGCAGAGCCAAGTGTGAAAAGCGCGAAGCCTATGTTATAAAGCTTCACCCTTCCGAACATATCGGAGAGCCTGCCAAAATTCACCAGGAAACTAGCAATAACAAGCTGGTATCCGAGAATCACCCAGAGAACGTTGAATGCATTCATTCCCTGGAGGTCTTTGCCTATGGTGGGGAGCGCGATGAGTACAATATTGATGTCTAACGAAGACATCAGGACTCCGATGGTGGTATTGCTCAGTGCAACCCATTTGTACTCCATTTATTTTCACTCGATTTTTGGTATTTCCTTCCTGCCAAAGGGTTCTGAAATATATAGCCCATTGCAAAGCAGGGATTCACTGGAGATGCCAAAATCAATAAAAAACGTTTGTAAATTATACTGCAATAAACAATTCATTCAATAAAGTAATTAATCAGATTGACGCACGATTCAGAACCAGCTCTTCTTGTCCATCTTCTTTATCTGGTCCCTCAGGCGCAGCTTGAAGTCCTCAAAGTTGCTGGCTTCAAAGGCCAGTTCCTGGATTAGCGTGATGTCTGTCCTAAGCTGCTCCATTTTGCCGTCCCTGAAACCTGAAACATATCCCCTTTCCTTCTGGATGAACTCTACCATCAGATATCATAAGTAGACCCTTACCTAAGAGTTTTGGTAGGCCATAAAAATGAGAAAATGAGCTCATAATGAATAGTAGGGCTCTGCAATTTCATCGGGGATCCATCCTTCTTCACCCGAAGGTTTTCTGGCCCGCGTCCATCCCCCCATCCCGTAAATGGAAATAAGGACGTCTCCTTCAGAGACTGTGAGTTCCTTTGAGTCATAGTCCATCAGGAATGTTGCATATTTACCATCCATTTCCATTACATCGTTTCTCCTTATGACCTGTAAGCTTGAACCTTTCTTCATGACCATGGCCTTCTCAAATTCCCTGGCATAGCCTTTAACGATCCTTATTCTCCTTTCCACGGAAAATTCATGGCAGGAAGCAGATAACTTGTTGCCAGCCTGTACCATTTCAACATTATTTGTAGAGAACTTTTCCTCTGGAAATCTGGGCGGCAACGTAAAGGAGAAGCAGCCCAAGAATAAGACTCGCGGATAATGAAAGCACTGCCTGGTATGGGTTGTAAAAATCTGCCCTTAAAATTGATAGGTATCCGCTTACCTGTTGAGGTATGGGCAGAGATCCCTGGTGCGTGAGTACCAGAACCAATAATCTCAGCCCAACTGAAACGGATAGGGCGCCGATATAAATTGCATGGTCGACCCTGTGCAGCAACCTCATCACGAGTAGGTAATAGCAGAGCCCGTCAGAAGCAGCAGCATTGAGAATCAGAAGGGGAAAGATACTGTTGAAAACGCTGTTCACATACTGTGGGGGAATGATAACTGAGAAACCTTCCGTGAGTAAGTCCTGTATGAAAGTGAATGTAACAGCAACGAGCCCCCCGATTACAATGAATGAGATAAGGGCGTAAAGGGCAATGCTGCCATAAACTGCCCTTCTCTGCCTGGTTGAAAAATATTTCCTGTAAGAAAGCAGAAGTATTATAGCAATGATCGAAAGGAGGATGCTCAAAACAGAAAGGTATGTGTTAAAGTCAAGAAAAGCCCCAAGAGCAAGGATCAGGAATGCGGCCGAAATACCTTTTCGGGCACCATGGATGCCTGTATCTTTCACTTCCGGGCTTTCCATTGAAGGTTGATAATGTATTGGTATTTTATAATTGAGCAGTTTTTCAATCGGCATTTCACGACAGGAGGTCTCGACATATTTTTAAGCTCCGAAAAAATTCCAGCATCGTGGACATACAGGAAAAGATTGCGGGAGAAATCACCATAGCTGAAAATCCGGGAGAGACCATAAGAAAATGGCGTGAAGAATTCCAGGTATCCCAGCTAGACCTTGCCAAGTATCTTGAGATTTCACCGTCTGTAATCAGCGATTATGAATCTGGAAGGAGAAAATCGCCGGGTGTCTCGTCAATAAAAAAGATTGTCAATGCTCTTGTGGAACTTGACCTTAAGAGGGGAGGCCAGGTTCTGAGGAGATATAACAGTGGTATGCCATCTGATGCAGTAATTGACATCAGCGATTACAACCATGATATTTCCCTTGAACGTGTTATTAGAATGATTAGTGGAACCAACTATTCTTCCATAGGACTGAACAGATACATAAGAGGATACACTATTGTTGACGGAATCAAGGCGATCCTATCTTTTTCATATTCAGAGTACAGCAAACTTTATGGGTGGTCAAGCCAGAGAATTATCTTCTTTACGGAGGTGAAGCTTGGAAGAAGCCCGATGATTGCCATCAGAGTCCACCCATTGAAACCAGCCGCGGTAGTTTATATAAAACCAGACAGGATTGACGACCTCGCAATAAAGCTCGCTGATGTGGAGAACATCCCCCTGATTGTTACCGAGCTTGATGTGCAGGAACTATCCAAGATCATGTCTTCCCTTAAGTGAAAGAAACCTTAGAGAAGTATGAATTGAATAGATAATTTCTACACAATGATAATAGGCTATTATACCATCATCAAGAAGACATGAAGGTCTTATCCGCACCAATAATTGCCATCATCGTCATAATTGTAGCATTCGCAGGAATAACTGTATATTCTGGGATATTCCCCCCTGCATCAGTAGTTGAATCTGGAAGTATGCAGCATTCAAACAACTGGCAATTTGGAGTCATAAACACAGGTGACATTGTCCTTGTTAAAAAAATTGATAACCCACAGAAAAACATTGTAACTTATGTGGAGGGCAGACAGACAGGCTTTTCCACATATGGTGACTACGGCAACGTTATCCTCTACAATGCTCCCCATAACCTTGTTGTAATACACAGGGCCATGTTTTACCTGTCATGGAATAACGGAGAACCTGTTGTTGCAGGTGCGAACAACCAGAGCTGGATAACTGTGAACCAGTCATATGTTCTTATCAAAGATGTGGGTTATGAGCACAGGAATTTGGTAGTTTACCTGGGCGGCTATACAAATGAAAGTGGTTTCATAACAATGGGGGACCACAACCTCGCCACAGCCCCTACGTCATCCTACTACTATAATTCTACATTGAATGCATATAAGGCAGCTGATGAGAATGTTGGCATAATAGGTCACCCTGTAACACCATCCGACATCGTGGGGGAGGCACAGGGACAGATCCCATGGTTCGGACTGATCAAGCTCAATATCATGAGAATCCAGGGAAAATGGCAGTATCCCAATGACGTGCCGAATTACAGCTATGATTACCTTGTGGCGGCTATATTCACCATCATGGTGCTTATCCTGTTCCCTTATTCTGACTTCATCAAGAAGAGCCAGAGGAAAAACAATAAGAAATAGGACATGATGAAAGGCTATGGATCCAGTATCTATTGTGGCGCTCGTATTGTCCATAATAGCCATTCTCCTTTGGCTTTACAGCTTCTTATTCTCAGAGAAGAATAGTAAAGTGAAGGAAACAGAGAATCCGCCCCAGGCCAGGCCCATGGAGGAGCCAGGACAGCAGCTTGGAATGCCGGACATACTGCGGCAGGAAGGGCAGCTGAAGGTGCTTCAACAGCAGGTCCAGTGGGAATCACGATTCATGGCCGAAACCCAGAAATTCTCCCAGATGGTGAGGAAGAACCTGGAGATGCTCAACACTAGAGTGGGAATAAAATTCGATGTGAAACCAATATCCGATGATTTCAAGAAAATGCCCAAAGGGCCGGAGTTTGTTGACTCCATGGAAGTTGCCGACTCTAAGGAAAATGATTTTGAGGCAGAAGCGGGCGACTGAACCTAAGGCATGATCCTGTCAAGGTACCATTTGTAATCGAATGTCTGGAGGTCTCCCATCTCCTGGCCGGTGCCAACAAAGATTATGGGCTTCTTCAACTGGTCTGATATGGTGAGTATTGCCCCCCCTCTTGCGTCCGTGTCAAGTTTTGTAAGTATGACCGCATCAAATGGGGTTTCCTTGTTGAAAGTCTCAGCCTGGTGGACAGCATCCTGGCCGATCATGGCATCCAAAACCAGTACTGTGAGATCGGGCTTTGCAACCCTCTTCATTTTCTTCATTTCCTGCAGGAGGTTCTTGTTTGTCTGCATTCTACCGGCAGAATCGATGAGCACGTAGTCAAGATTCCTTGCATTTGCATGCTCGATGGCGTCGAATGCCACTGACGCAGGATCGCTTCCGGCCTCGTGCTTTATGAGGTGGACCCCGATCCTGTCGCATAGGATGCCCAACTGTTCGATTGCACCGGCCCTGAAAGTATCAGATGCTGCCACAACTACCCTCCTGTTGTTTGACTTGAGATAATTTGCAATCTTGGCCACTGTTGTCGTCTTCCCAGTGCCATTTATTCCGAGGAATAGGATTACATAGGGTTTCTTTCCTGGATTGAGAATGTCTGTGCCTGCTTCATTTTCCTGAAGTATGGACTCTACAGACTCCTTTACAGCCACCCTGACATCGGTCATGCTGACACGTTTCTTGCTTCTGGCGATAAAGTCTTCCAGCTCAGTGATTATTCTTTCTGCGGTTTCAAATGAGACATCGGACTCAAGGAGAATTGTCCTTATATTGTTCTCTATTTCTGTCTTCCTGATTTCCTGCCCGTCTTCTTCCTGAAGGGCTTTCCCAAACTTCTTCCTGAGGGACTCAAACATTTCAGCTCTTGGACCTCTGCTGTTCCTGTGCCTGCTGCAACACTGCCACCAGAGAGTTGTACCTGCTGGAAATCTCGGATCTCCTGCCCTGCACATTCTGAATGGATGTGTCGAGCTCTTTCATGTTCTGGTCAAGCCTTGAAAGGCTCTTCTGAGATCCCTCTTCCACATAAAGATCTGAACCGATTGGTACGAAAAGCTTGTCAGATGGGTTTATCTTTGCCTTTGCATAAATGCCGGCTCCGATTGAAATCCTGACATCCTTTGATACAGCCAGCCCCTCTTCCTTCAGCACTGCGTATGCCTTGCGGATTTCATCCATGCCCCTTACAAGGACAGACAGCTGGGAATCTAGGGATTCCATCAGTGACCTGAGGTAATTCAGTTCCTCTGAAATGTTAATTCTTCCTTCGTTTTCCATAATTTTGACCCTGGAAAATGTTCATGCTCTCTTCTAGAGCTTGCAATACTGGCATTCTTTCTCCTGATAAATAGCTTATCAATGCTCCTCCCCCGGTTGATGCATGTGATATCTTGTCCATAAGCCTCATCTTTTCCAGAGCATTGAGGGTGTGCCCTCCCCCGGCGATGGTGAGGCCATGGGAGTCTGCGACAGCTTCCAGGATCTCTCTTGTGCCGACGGAATACTCCTCAATCTCGTACATGCCCATTGGGCCATTCAGGAAAATAGCTTTTGCCTGCCTTATTTCCTCAGCAAATCTCCCTGCACTGTTAAGCCCGATATCGGCCATAATCTGGTCATCCGGCACCTTTTCCTTTACTGAGATGTTCCTTCCTGCAGGGTTGAGAACGAAATCATCTGGAAGCAGGATCTTTTCCTGGTATTTTTCCAGGATTTTCCGGCATTGCTCTATAATTTCCCCGTGATTCTTGTTATTCTTCATTATGAATTCCCGGTTCTTTTTTCCTATGTCAATTCCCTTTGCCCAGAGGAAAGCGTTTGCAACCACACCGCCAGCAATTATCCTGTCAACGGTGCCATTTTTAAGGAAACTGCTTGATACATTGACACTGTCATCAATCTTTGCGCCTGCAAGTATCGCCAGCTTTGGATGGTCTTTGCCAAATGTGAATTTGTCAATCATTGAAACCTCCCGTTCAATGAGCCTCCCTGCAATGTTCGGCCGGATTCTCCTGAATCCGACCAGTGAGGTCTGTGCACGGTGAATGGTTGGAAACGCATCAATTACATAGTAGTCGAAGAGTTCACTAAGGTTCTTGACAAAATGAGTGGATTCAGCAAGGTCGGCATCCATAGAGTCTATGTCTGTCTCTTCAGTGTAGAACCGGGTATTTTCAAGCATTATGATCTTCCCGTCCTCCATATGCCTTATGCTGTTTCTTGCCTCAGTGCCAAAGAGTGAGTCAAGGAACTCGATTGGCCTACCAGTCAGTTTCTCAAGCTGTTCTGCATGTGTTTTCAGAGAGGTGAAGTCGTCCTTGCCCGGCCTGCTCTGATGCCCCACAATGACAAGTTTTGAGCTGTGAAGTTCCCGTATTGTTTCCAGGTGGGACATGAATCGCGTGAGCCCCATTACCTCGCCAGAAATGGGGTTGATTGGCGAGTTGATGTCTACCCTTAGGTATACCCTCTTCCCTTCAAGATCAAAATCGTCGAGGGTGAAAAACTTAGCCGGAGATGAAGCCATTTCTACGTTATCGATTATACAACATATATTCATTTCGAATGGAATTTTGTTCCGGGAAGGAAAATAAGATTAAAGCCCTGTGAATTTCATCCCATGAAGGGGTTGATAACGGCGGCAGGTCTTGGCACCAGGTCAGGGCTTGACGGGAAATTCAGGAAAGAAATGCTCCCCGTTTACGACGCCAGGGACAACCGCCTTGTCCTGAGGCCAATCATTGACGTAATCATCACAGGATTTTACAGGAATGGCATAGATGATATTGCAGTAGTCCTCGATCCAAGTGATAGATGGACCAGGGAATATATTGGGACAAATTTCCCTGAAACAACAATCCTTTTTCAAGAGGAAAAGAAGGGATACGGACACGCGGTGCTCATGGCAAGGGATTTTGTTGGGCAGGATGATTTCATCCTGAATGCCGGAGATGGGCTCGTCTTAAATGAAGAGATACTAGAAAAGATGGTTTCAGCGGTTGGAAAATGCATTTTCCTCGCCCTGATGCCTGTCCCAAACCCCGAGAATTATGGATGCCCTGATCTGAGAATGGAAAATGGGGAGGCAGTTATCACGGGGGTCGTGGAGAAATCAAGGAATCCTCCTTCGAAATATGGCCTCTGCGCCCTTTACAGGCTTCCTCCTGATATTTTTGGAGAGATATATTCTGCTGGAAGCAACATAGAGCTTACCCCTGCCATAGACCGGGCCATTAAGAAAGGCATCCCGGCCCATGGGGAAATAATAGAAAGAAAAGAGTGGATTAGTGTGGGGAAGGCAGAAAGCTATGTGGACGTGCTCATGGCCACCCTTGAGAAGGCAAGGGAAAAAATTACTTCGTAGGGCTGTCCTTCCATATTGTCCTGGGGTTAATTACTTCCTTCAGCTTCTCGATCCTTCTCCTGTATGTCCTGAGGTCCCTGAAAATGATCTTTACCTCGTCCCTGAGTTCCTTTGACCTCCTGTATCCAAGCTTTGCCAGCTTCTCGTGAGCTGGATTGTAATAGTGCTCTTCAGCCTCGAGCCTGGGGTTTGGGACACTCCTGATTTCCGGAGTTTTCTTGTAAGCCTCGGCATAAACCTGCTGCACCATGCTGGCCAGTTCCCGGACAGAATAATGCTCATCAAACTGGTTAAACACCCTGTATTCCCCTTCCTTTGGCGGGTTGCTAAGTGCCAGGTCCAGGCAGGTAATGCTGTCTTCGAGGGATAGGAAACCCCTAGTCTGGCCACCCTTTCCATATGGTGTGATCGGAAGGCCAACCGTGGCTTGTGCACAGAACCTGTTCAGTGCTGTGCCCCATACCTCGTCTATGTCGAACCTTGAAAAAAGCCCTGTCTGGTCAATTTCCTTGGTTCTTGTCCCGTAGACAACGCCCTGCATGACATCTGTGATCCTGAGCTTCCAGAGCCTGTTCGCAAACATGAGGTTATTTGAGTCATGGACTTTGGTCCAGTGGTACCAGGATCCTGCCTGCTTGGGGAATGGCAGGAAATCTTTCCTTCCGTTGTATTCAATGTCAAAGAATCCCTCTGGTATGTCTATGTTGGGTGTGCCGTATTCCCCCATTGTGCCAAGCTTCAGGATGTGTGCATTGGGAACTGTATCCTTAACCGCATAGATGAGATTGAGCGTGCTCACAATGTTCTTGACCATTGTGTCCGTGGCCTGCCTGAGGCCCCTCATTGAATAAGGGGCGGACCTCTGTTCGGCCAGGTGTACTATTGCATCTGGCTTTTCCCTCCTCATGACTTCAAGGAAGAACTTAGGGTCGGCGACGTCTCCCCTGTAGAAAGTTATGGACTTTCCGGTTTTTTCCTTGAGTTTTTTCAGCCTCTGCTGAAATGATGGTATTGGGGTGACTGACTCTGAGTTTACCTCCTTAACCCTTTTGCGGGTGAAGAAATTGTCCACTCCAACGACTTCGTTTCCCTTCATCAACTCCCTTAATGCAAGGGGCCAGCCAATATAGCCGTCAATACCAAGAATCATTACCTTCATTTTATCCGGATTCCCCTTAAGGCTAAAAAGCTTGCCAAAAAGCCAGAAAATCGAAAAGATGGATAAGTGTTTCATATGTTTTGCCTGAAACGTTCATAATTTTACCTGAATATTTAGGAGGATACTCTTACTCCCGCAGGGCGATCATTCTTCGAGGGCATCGGCTTTGTATGGTCTGACTTTTGGTCCGGTTCCATCAAGAAGGTTAGGAAGAAGCCTCGGAATCAACAATATTCCTCCAAAAAGGTGCAGCTACTCTTGCGTTTACTGCCAGTTGGGTAGAACGATTGATGTTACGAATGCCAGAGTTGCCTTCCACGATCCAACCGACCTTGCAGATGAGGCAGCAGGGAGAATAAGAGCCTCAGAGGACATAGGCGAAAAGATTGATTACATAACCTTTGTTCCTGATGGGGAGCCAACCCTTGATGTGAACCTTGGCAAGGAGATATTGTCACTTAAGGAGTTTGGAATCAGGATTGCTGTAATATCCAATGCCTCCTTGATATGGCGGAAAGATGTACAGGCAGACCTGATGGAGGCAGACTGGCTCTCACTTAAAGTAGATTCTGTTACAATTGAAACATGGAGAAGCATTAACAGGCCTGATCCATCGTTGAAGCTCCAGGAAATACTTGATGGGATATTCCGTTTCAGCAAGCTATTCCGAGGTATACTCACAACTGAGACTATGCTGGTTTCAGGAATAAAAGATGCCAGTAATGAACTTGAAAAGACCGCAGACTACCTGCAAGGCATTAACTTGTCAAAAGCATATATTTCGGCCCCTACAAGACCGCCTGCAGAAATCTGGGTAAAACCCCCAAAGCTGGCTGCTCTGACTGCCGCATATGGCATATTCAGTGAAAGAATCAGAAACGTTGAACTTCTCACCGAGTTCGAGGGTACTGAATTCGCAATAACCGGAAGGCCTGAAGAAGACATAATTGCAATTGCATCTGTGCATCCAATCAGAGAGGATGCAATGGAGAAAATACTGAAAAAAGCCGGCCTGAAATGGGAGGCAATAGAAACGCTGGAGGAAAGGGGAGCGCTGGAGGAAGTGCAGTTCGCTGGTTTCAAATATTACCTGAAAAGACGCAACTGACTGGAATTCAACAGAGGCCTGGCCCCTACAATTTCAACTGCTAAATAAAGTGCTGGGATCTGTAATTGAATATGGGGAGAATGTTGCATAGGAGAAAAAGATGCATATAATCCGGGAAATCTCATGAGGATTCTGCTTCTACTGCTTCGATTTTCCTGCGTGGTATGCCTCTCGTTGCAACTCCGAATACAGTAATGTAGAACACCACAAACATTGGTATGAGGAAAATGTCATTCAGTGCATACACAGTCTCTATGTACCAGAAGAGTGCGAAGCTCAGCAGGAGGGATGACACTGCTGTCTTGACGGTCGCCTGCTTGACCTTTCTAATCTGCGCCCTGAGTGTGTATGCAGCAATTACAACAAGAATCCCCCCAGCGATAACTCCAATGCCTGTGGAGTCAAAATTCTGCGGGAACAGGGCAATGAGGACAATTGCAGCCTCGAAAGCCTCGACCACTCCGACAGAGTAACCTGTCAACATTATCCCTTTCTCGGCTTCATCATGCTTGCCTCCGCCTTTTGGGGGCCCCATTCTCTGGAACTTGAATGACCTGCGTGCACTCCTGATAAGCCTTAACCCGAAGTAAAGAAGGAGGGTCGCCGATGCCAGCCTGACGTATGTGATTGGCAGGAGTGCAATATAATTCCCAGCAACGACAGTTGGAATCAGAACTGTGAATACACCCAGGATAACAGCCCCATAGGCTGCAATCCTCCTAGAGTCCGCATAAAGCGCCATGCCCATGGCAGATGCCTCAGACATCTCCAGAAGCGTTATGCCCATGGCCGCAAGCATGATTGCCAGATCGAATTGCATAAAAGCGCATCGATTTAATTTATAAAATACTTGAGCAGATTCAATTTAAGTCTTTCTTGGAGCGCATGGAACGTAAATCAGGCAACACGGCGCACCATGTTCTAATGCGAGGTCTCTTATTCCCAAAGATCATGCGGTAGGGAATTACATGGCAACACCAGAGCTGGAGTTTCTTAACATATTCATACGGCTGTTCGTTGTCATAGATCCCTTCGGCTCACTGGTCCTGTTTATTGCCATGACTGCAAGCACAGACGTGAAAACAAGAAGGACAATTACTGTGGATGCTACCCTTTATGGGGGCCTGATACTGGTTTTCTTTGCAATCTTAGGATCATATATCCTATATTTCTTTGGTATTTCAATCGAGGCGCTGGAAATTGCAGGAGGCATCATTCTCCTGATCATGGGTATTGAAATGGTCCGTGAAGGAGACAGGCCCAAATCCATGGGAGGAGGACAGACCGAGTCCGATCTTGGGATCGTGCCTTTTGCAACCCCGTTCATAGCAGGCCCCGGTGCAATCTCACTCGTCATAATTCTCATAAAGGGGAGCTTCCTTACGAATTACCTCAATGACATCTTCACCCTAGCCTCGATTGTCATTGTGATGCTCATCATCTACGTGTTCTTCATCTATTCCGCCAGGATTACAAGAATAATGGGCGAAAAGGTCCTTAAGGCACTCACACGGATATTTGGGCTGCTGGTGGCAGGATTTGCCATCCAATACTTCATTAATGCATTCATTGCACTTGGAGTTGCCATACCTTAATCAAGGCGACATTGTCCTGATGATCTCGTCCACTGTCTGGTAGAATTCGTCGCTTCTGGTGTTCCTTGGCCTTTGAAGCACAATGGGCCTTTCTGCTATCACTGTACTCGGCCGCTTGCTAAGGATGACGATCTTGTCGCTCATCTGAACCGCTTCATCTACATTATGTGTTACGAGAAGAACAGCATGGGGCGGAATGTCTGGCGGCAGCCACAGATCAAGGAGCTCTTCCCTCAATGCCTGAGCAGAGAATACGTCCAGCCCTGCGAATGGCTCGTCAAGCAGCAGGAGGTCAGGTGAAGTTGATATTGCCCTGGCAATGGATACACGCTGCTTCATCCCGCCCGAGAGTTCCCTTGGGTAAGCACTCTCAAACCCATCAATTCCCACCATCTTGATGTATTTCAGTGCAGTTTCCCTGCGTAGATCCTTGTCTCGTATTATTGGCTCGAGAACTATCTCCACATTCTTCTGAACATCCAGCCATGGAAACAGGGCGGAATTCTGGAACACCACTGAAGTGCGGCTGGTGTTCTCGATAAGTGGCGCTCCCCCGAGAAGTACAGAACCCGAAGTCGGCTTTATCAGCCCAAGCACCATTTTGAGGATTGTGGACTTTCCGCACCCAGATGGGCCGATAAGTGATACAAACTCATTGTTGTGGATTGTGAAAGAAACGTCCTGTATGGAAACAAGCTTGCTCTTGCCTGTTGCATATTCCATATGAATATTTTTCACAGACAGAAGCTCTTCCATGTTTCTGGTATTTCAATTGTATATAGGTATATTTGGCATGTCCCCTGCACACTGGACGCAAAAAACCTATCGCTGTGTTTCGGGAAAATTAGAGTTTTAAGCCCTGTGAAAGGGCTTCTGGATCAGGTTCAAAATTCGAATTCCTGGCCATTCATGGGCAGTATGACCTCATAGTCAGGCAGTGATTCCAGGAGCTTTTCCCTCTGTTCTCCATGGCAAAGGATAACCCTCTCAGGATCAACCTGCTTGATGAATGAAACAAGATCATCGTGGCCGGCATGCGCTGACATATCGAAGAATTCAAGCTGCATGCTTGGCTTCACTGGAGCGCCTGCGATATTAAGGACACCAGTCTCGATAAGGCTTCTTCCGTTAGTTCCCTCAACCTGGTAGCCTGTCAGGAAAATGGCACTCTTGGGATCATTCGCAAGTTCTTGAACATATCTCAGTACGGGCCCGCCATCCATCATTCCTGAAGTTGTCACAATGACATCGTTCTCTTCAAGGGCGGCTGCCCTCATTCTGTTGTTCCTGATCTGCCTTGTTCTCCCCACTGCCCTCTTGAGTTCCGATCTGGACCTCAGAAATCCTCCTGGGGTGTCCAGGTAGATGTTTGTGATTGTGTTACCCATCCCGTCTGAAGCAACCTTCAGGTCCATTGTGGCAAGGATCATGAGAAGTTCCTGTGTCCTCCCCATTGCAAATGCAGGAAGGATGACTTTTCCTCCGTTGTCCACAACCTCCCTGACTCGTTCCCTAAACCTGTTGATTACCTGCTGCCTGTCCTCATGGTGTTTGCCGGCATAGGTGCTTTCTATAACCAGGTTCTGTGACTTTATGGGCTTTGCGCCATTCAGGAGGTAAGTGTCTCCTGTATAAAGGTCCCCGGTAACCAGAAGATCCATGTTGTTCTCGAATTTCCACATTGAAGAACCAGGTATATGGCCCGCAGAGTATGGTGTCGCTGTCATTTCGCCCAGCTGGGTTGTATCGCCATAGCGTGAAGTCAGGACCATCTCATAAAGGGTATTTATGTCGTCCCTTGCAAACCTTTTTGGATAACCCTCTATGTCCATGATCTTGATTGAGTCCTCAAGCATTGGCCTCATGCTGCTTGCTGTAAGTGTCGTAGCGTAGAGATCCGGCCTGTGGGACTGGAAACACATCGGCAGCCCGCCGATATGGTCAAGGTGTGCGTGAGTGACAAAAATACCCTCAACTTTCTCATATGGGAGAGGGTATTCTGGGGGTTTCTCCGGTATTACGCCGTAATCCACCATTATGTTTGTATTGCCTTCGTGTATCTTTATTGCAAGCCTGCCGACTTCCTCGGCTCCGCCTAAAAATTTGATTTTCATTCTATTTCCTCATGCTTTTGCATCGTTAAGCCTGTCTTTGCAGTGGCATTCCCTTTCCTTGCTTATAAGTGGAAGGGCATTCCTGATGAGCTTTGTTACCTTATCCTCATTCTCCTTCATGGTCTTGAAAACTTCTGCAGCCTCTACTGGCTTGTCTGCCCATACATCATAGTCGGTAACTGTTGCTACTACGGAATAGCACATTGATTTCTCATCTGCAAGGTTTACTTCCGGAACAAGTGTCATTCCTATTATGTCCGCAAACTGCCTGAACATCATGGATTCTGCCCGTGTGGAAAATCTTGGTCCCTCAACTGTAACATAGGTTCCCCCTAGGTGGACATCCTTTGTTATCTTGCTGGCTGTGTCGTTGAGTGCTTGATTCATGTGCGGGCAGAATGGGTCTGCTGCAGAAATGTGATAAACTTCTGGCCCGTCATAGAAGGTGAGTTCCCTCCTCCTTGTGTAGTCTATGAACTGGTCAGGTATTACAATGGTGCCTGGAGCGAGGTGTTCCTTCAGTGAACCTACTGCATTCACTGCAAGTATCCTCTTCACCCCTATGCTGTCAAGAGCCCAAATGTTGGCTCTGTAGTTTACCTTGTGCGGAGGTATTGTGTGCTTCTTACCGTGCCTTGGGAGAAAAGCCACTTCGACGTTGTTGATCTTGCCCACCTCGACTACTCCGGATGGTTTGCCAAATGGTGTCTCAATGTCCAGCGATTCAGGATTTTCAAGTAGATTGTAGAGCCCGCTTCCTCCGATAATACCTATGTAAGCCATGTTATCACTGCAATTTCAGGTTTTCTGGCTATTTAATGATTCTATAAATAATTCCCGTATCAAGAGGGCAATCAAAATTCCTTATTGTGGCAAATTGCTCCAAATAGGCAGCGATTTGAGCTTTTTCATGAGGCCTGACCCATACTGGGCTGCTGTTTTCCTCCTCTCCACAATGTCCTGTGGCATACCAGCCTCCATTCCTGCGGAGCGGAGAATTGCCTTGTTGAAGCCGCCTGCAAAATTTTCTTCCCTACCTATATTTTCCATGATTTCCACTATGCCACTGGAAAGGTAAGGGGTTATGAGCTTCTTCCCGTAATGTTCCGCAATTGCCTGCTCCCTTGGAAGGGTTTCCTGGTAAAGCTTCTTCATATGAAGGCTGTTGTCCATATTCGGATTTTCACTGAAAATGCTGTAACCATAGAATATCTCATCTGCACCCTGCCCTGTAATGACCTTCACTTCACTGATATGGTCAAGGAGTATTGCCAGTACAACTTCATACCCCAGGTCCTTTTTCTTTATGCTGTGGTCAATGCTTCTTACCAGTTCAACATACCTCACCAGGTCCACCGAGCTGATAGGCACGAATACCGGGCTGAACCCAAGTCTCGCGGCCCCATCCAATGAATTTGAAAAATCCCTTGATCCCTGTTCGCCCAGCGTGTAAGGAACAACAGACTTAGGGCCCAGGGCAAGAAGAACTGAACTGTCAAGGCCGCCAGAATAAGCCATTGCGCATCCTTCCAGATCGTTGGACGTGAAGAACCTCATCAGTGCCCTCAGGACTTCCATCCCTGTGTCCTTCTGGAGCAGAGAAAATATCACTCCCTGAAAAGGCGATCTGATTATATAAGGTGGAGGTCTTTCAAATTGTGGATTACGTTCCAGACACTTCTGTAATAATTGACGGCCGGTTCACTTCGTTCATTGAATCCCAGGCGGAATGCAGGGTAATTCTTGCTGAAGCCATGATTTCTGAAGTGGAGCACCAGGCCAATGAGGGGAGGTCAATAGGTTTTGCCGCCCTGGAAGAGCTCAAGAAACTCAGGGGACTTGAGAGGGAGGGTAGAATCTATATTGAGGTCTTCGGAAGGAGGCCCCAGGAGTGGCAGATCAAGAAAGGTAAAGCCGGGGAAATTGATGACATCATAAGGTCTGTTGCACTTGAGAATGATGCGACCCTTGTTACTGGGGACAGGATACAGAAGGATATCGCGTTAATTAAGGGCATAAAAGTGGAATACCTTGAGCCTCTCAGGAAGGAGCCTAAGAATATAGAGGAGTTTTTTGATGAACTGACCACATCAGTGCACCTGAAGGCAAACATGAGGCCGATTGTGAAGAAGGGACACCCCGGGGATGTCCATTATGAAAAGCTCAACTATACAATCTCCAGGGATGAGGTTCAGGACATAGGAACACATATTGTCCTTAGAGGAAGAAACGAAGATGACTCATTCATCGAAATGGATGCACACGGTGCCACCGTTGTTCAGCTGAAGAATATCAGGATAGTCATCACGAGGCCGCCCTTTTCAGATGATATCGAAATCACGGCGGTGAGGCCCATTGCAAAGCTGAAGATAGAGGAATACAGCCTCGAGCCGGAACTGCTCGCCAGGCTGGGAGACCAGGCAAGCGGCATACTCGTTGCAGGAGCACCTGGAGCGGGGAAGAGCACATTTGTTCAGGCACTTGCTGAATACCTGAGCGCCAAGGGAAACATCGTAAAGACCATGGAGAAGCCGAGGGACCTTCAGGTGAGCAAGGACATAACTCAGTATACAGGCCTCGAGGGTTCCATGGAAAGAACCGGGGACATCCTTCTTCTCGTCAGGGAGGACTACACAGTTTTTGACGAAATGAGGGTTACATCAGACTTCAAGGTTTATTCCGACCTCAGGCTTGCAGGAGTTGGCATGGTTGGCGTTGTCCATGCAACAAGGGCGATAGACGCAATCCAGAGGTTCATTGGCAGGATTGAGCTTGGGCTTATCCCCCAGATAGTTGACACTGTCATATTCATAGAGAAGGGATTCGTCGGGAAGGTCCTGACCACAATGTATTCGGTCAAGGTACCAAGCGGCATGAGGGAAGAGGATCTTGCGAGGCCGGTCATAGAAGTGAAGGATTTCCAGACTGGAACCACAGTTTATGAGATATACACCTTCGGGGAACAGATTGTGGTGGTCCCGGTTGCAAAGGAACAGAAGAAGAGCTCGTTGCACAAGTTTGCAGAGGAGCGCATCCTCCAGGACATTAGGAAGATGCTTGGGACAAAGAAGGTTGCAGTCAAGATGATTGGTGAAGGGAGGGTGCAGATACAGGTCGCCGAGGAAAACCTTCCAAGGGTCATAGGGAAGAAGGGTGCCGTGGTAAATGAGCTTGAAAAGAAATACGGTTTGCATATAGACGTCGAACCTTTGGGCGAGAGCGAGGGAAGCGTCAGGGAAAAGGCCAATATTGATATCAAGAACAGGATCATCTACCTTTCAGTTGGAGAGGCAAACCGAGACGTGAAATTCTATGTTGACAACATTCTCATCCTGCAGGCGAAAAGTTCGAGTAAAGGCATTGTGAGAATAAAAATAGCAAGCGACACCGGCGCCGCCATCTACAATTACATAAAAATGGGGAAGGAGATCGAATATACCTTCACAGGCGGAGAGTAATCAGTTTTCAGCCAGGTACTGGTAAATCAGCCTGACTCCGAATCCTGTTGCCCCGTGCGGTAGGTACGGTGTTTTCACGGTTTTTGCCTGGGTCCATGCAACTCCAGCAATGTCAAGGTGAACCCAGGGCTTCTCTCCCACAAAGTGCCTCAGGAATGCCCCAGCAGTCTCTGCGCCCCCAGGCCTTCCGCCGGTATTCTTGATGTCAGCGACATCGCTCTTGATCTGGTCCATGAAATCCTGGTCAATGGGCAACTCCCAGACCCTTTCCCATGTCTTCGACGACGCTTTCTTTATCTGGTTTTTGAGATTATCATCTGTGCCCATGAGGCCCGCAATGTTGTTGCCCAGGGCAACGACGCAGGCACCAGTTAGGGTCGCAAAATCGATGACCGCATAGGGATCATATTTTTCCACACCGTATGAGAGTGCGTCCGCAAGAACCAGCCTACCTTCAGCATCTGTGGAAAGAATTTCAGAGGTCTTCCCGTTGTAGTGCTTCAGGATGTCCCCCGGCTTGTATGCATTTCCCCCAGGGAGGTTCTCGGTCAGGGGCATCATTCCAATGATGTGCCTGTCAAGCTTCAGGTCCGATGCAAGCTTCATTATTCCAAGCACAGCGGATGCCCCGCACTTGTCAAACTTCATTTCGTCCATGGCCTCAGAGGGCTTGATTGAGATCCCTCCACTGTCGAACGTAATTCCCTTCCCCACCAGTAAAAGGGGCTTCTTTTCCTTTGGCCCATATTCCATTATCACCAGCTTGCCTGGCTCAGTTGCAGCTCTGGATACGCCTTCCAGCCCACCCATGCCTAAGTTGATGAAATCCTCGCGGCCAAAAGCTGTCACTTCAACTCCAGGAAGCTCCCTTGCCATCTTCTCAAACAGGGAAGGGGTTCCCCTAGAGGGAGGCATGTTTGCGATGTCCCTGGTAAAATTAGTTGCCTCTGCAACTCTTTCCGCCTTTTCGACAATTTCCTGGCCCTTGTCTGTAACAAGCTGCACCTTAAGATCAGGGAATGTTGTCTTCTCGCCCTGGAACCTGTCAAAATAGTAATGGCTTACCTTCAGTATGTAGACTGCCTCAAATTCCTCGTTTTCAATAATTCCAGGAAGGAGAATTGCAACGGTCTCCCCAACTGATTCTTTCAGTCTTGAGTAAGCCTCTGAATAACCTCTCCTGAATGCCTCATGGTTGAAACCCCCTCTTTTGCCAAGCCCTATAAGGAGGAAAAAATGGCCATTGGCCTCAGTGAATGCAACTTGCTTGAATTTACCCTTGAACCCCACCTTTGATGCCACGGCAGGAATACCTGCAGATCCAAGTGCACCCTTTGTGCTTTCGGGAAAGAAATCCTCGAATACCGGCGCAATAACCAGTTCTGATTCGAGTGCCAATTTCATGTCCTTTGTTGCGGCAATTTTCATGTTGCTGCTATTCCTGCAAAGAAAATTAAAGTTTCACCTCACCCCGTTTCAGAATTTGGGGGTCAAAATCTGTATTATTTAGGATCGCATCACTAAGAGATGAAATGCTCAAGATGCCACACTGACGCCGTATATGAGGCGAAATACAGCGGTGAAATGCTGTGCGGAAAACATCTTGAGGAATCCGTTGAAAAAAGAATTAAGAGAGAAATAAGGGAACAGGTGAAGTTCCAGAAGGGGGGCACCAGAATTGCAGTTGCAATATCAGGTGGCAAGGACAGTTCCGTGACCCTGTTTGCCCTGCATTCCCTTTTCAAGGACCGGAGAGACGTTGGGCTTTCTGCCTTCACAATCGATGAAGGCATAGAAGGATACCGGGATAGCGGACTTGAAAATGCTGAAAAACTATGCCGGGAACTAGATGTGCCCTATTCCACGATATCCTTCAACAGTGTGTTCAAGACCACCATGGATGAGGTTGTGAAAAACAACCCTGATGTTATTCCATGTTCAAGGTGTGGGCCGATGAGGAGGCAGCTCATGAACTTGGAGAGCGCCAACCTTGATGCAGACTATGTGGCTCTTGGAATCAACCTCGATGACTATGCGCAATCAGTCCTCATGAATGTTGCAAGGGGAGACGTGGACAGGATGGCCAGGATGGCCCCACACAGCGCCAGGAAGAGCGGCCTGACCAGGAGGATTCTGCCGCTCAGGAAAATTCCGGAGAAGGAAGTTGTGCTCTATGCCCTTCTCAAGGGGATAAAGTTTGATTCCTCATGGTGCCCGTATTACGCTAAGGCACAAAGGAATACCTTCAGGGATATTCTTGAGACTCTTGAGGAACGTACCCCTGGTGCCTCATTCTCCATTCTAAAATTTTTGGATGGAATAAAACCTGCCCTTGAATCCAGTGCGGTAAACATGAACAGGTGCAAAATCTGTGGCCAGCCTACCTCCAGGGAATTGTGCGCAACATGCCTTGCGTAACGGCAAGCCAGGGCTTTATCCCCTGTTTCCGTGCAATTTAACACTGTGAGCGGGAAATCCCCTTCCGAAAGGGAGGGGATGAAAGCGAAATCCTTATAGTTGATAAGGAAACATAATAACTATGTCCTATGACCTCGACAAAGGGGCTCATTCAGTTTATTCTCTCTATTATCATTTCATTCAGGTGGTGAAG
>JAJZLU010000005.1 GCA_021850545.1 Thermoplasmata archaeon
AGCTTTCAGCTGATGAGAATGTTATCCTCCAGCTTATTGAATATGAGACCACCCGGGAAATGGAGAAATCAGAAGATTTCCTCAGGTACCATATTCCTCTGGATGGAATTGAAAAAGAAGTGGCGGCCAGATCAAGAAAAGTCGAATTCAATGAGCTCCACAGGCGGCCAAGGTACCATATGGAACTTGAGGGCAAAACTGCAGTGGTGGAGTTTGTGAAGCCCATGAGGAATTCCGAGTTCTGCAACAACTGCACCAGGATCAGGCTAACATCGACTGGCTTGCTGAAACCTTGCCTTATGAGGAATGACAACCTTACGAACATAATCTCAAGCATAAGGAATGGCAAACCGGACCAGGTGCTAGATGAAATTTTCATAAATGCTGCCAAAGCAAGGGAACCGTACTGGAAAAAGGAGGATGAGATTGAAGGTAACAGTGAAGTATTTTGGGTCAGTGAAGGGTGATACTGGCACCGACAGAGAATTCCTCACTCTGGATGAGGGATTCACTGTTACACAAACTATCTCACTCTTGAAGGAAAAACATGAAGGCTTGAGGAACAGGAAGGGCCAGATCCTTTTTGCGCTGAACCAGAGCTACTCCTCCGGGGACGCAAGAATAAATGACGGGGATGAGCTTGCATTGTTCCCCGTGGTAAGCGGCGGATAATTTTCCTATAGCCTTATTCGGGAAGGGTTGGTGTAAATATTGAACCTGTCCCCTCTCACGAAACAGGCAAGTGTCATATTCATGGATTCTGCAGTATTTATTGCAAGGGTGGATGGGGCTGAAACTGAGCTAACTATAGGAATGCCTGCCATGGCTGCTTTCTGAAGAATCTCAAAGCCAGCCCTGCCGCTCACCTGCAGCACTAGCTCATCAGAAAAAAGAAGATTGTTGAGCACCATATAGCCTATTACCTTGTCCACGGCATTATGCCTTCCAATGTCCTCTGCAACAACCTTCAGGTTGCCATCTGTGTCAAAGAGCCCAGCGGCATGGATACCACCTGTTTCACCGAAAATCCTCTGCTGTTTCTTCATGGTTTCAGGGAGTTTCAGGAGAGTGCTGGCCTTAATGTCCTTCGTTGATCTGATAAGCCTGCCAGATTTGACAAAAATATCATTTATGCTGCTTTTTCCGCACACTCCACAGCTCGAATTGACCGCGAAATTCCTGCCGTAGTCCGAAATATCAAAATGCACTTCGTCGGTTACTTCAACAATGGCAACGTTGTCTATTGCTGTGCCATCGGAATCCATATTTAAGATGGAAATGACCTGCCGGCTGTCCTTTATTATCCCTTCTGAATAAAGGAAGCCAACCGCGAGATAGTTGTCCATTGTCGGAGTGCGCATAATTAAAGATACAGTCTTTTCCTTCCCGTCTCGGTACCTGATCCTTAAGTCGAGCGGTTCCTCCACGGTGATCCTGTCTTGAAAATTCTCAGTGCCTCTTGAAGCGTCATACTTGATTGTGTCAAAAAAAAGAAAGGATTTTGTTATGGGTTCCTTCAAATTTTACTCCTTTCTGGTTGTTGGCTTTGTGAAGCCTTTGGCTACCTCGAAAAGCACCCTGAAGCCCACTGTTACATCAGGATCCTTCATATTTGACCTCAATGCCATGAGGCCCATTGGCCCTTTATCCTTGAGGTTTGGAGATTTGTCAACCGCGTTTGCAAGGTTGAGCATGAACTTCCTCACTGTATCTGGGTCAATGTTGGATAGGAGTGAATAAATGGACATGAGGTTTCTGACGAACCTGATGTTCTGTGGTTTGGTGAGTTCGCTTGAAATTTCCGTCATTGAATCGCCTTTGTTTTCGAACAGTGCCTTGAGGAACGTGAAAATTCCACTGTCCTTGGCCGCTTTAACCAGTTCCAGGAATGCATCTATTTCTTCCCCATGCCTGGCGATAAGGGCTGCAAGGTCCATTGTTTCATCCATCGGCTCTTTCCCGACATCTGCTTCAATTTCTTCAATCATTTTTGCCATTCTTATTCACCTCACTCAGTTGTTAGCGGCTGGTAGTCCTTCCGCTTCCACTTCTCCTCTACCAGGACCCCTTTCTGTGGCTGCGGGTGGCCAAATCTTGGGTTTGTCCTCGGAAGTGGAGACTGCCCTCTCGCCTCTTTAAGTTTCTCCAACTTCACTGGCAGTTCTTTGTAAGCTGGCGTGTGTGCAGTGGGGTCCATGACTCTTCCGGTAAGATTGTTAACTGCCTCATCTCCAATGGCATTCATTGGGAGGTACATTTCATTTCCTGATACCCTGTCGGTAACAAGAGCCCTTACTTTTACAGATCCAGCAGGGGACGATATTCTTACCACATCTCCTGTTTCAATGCCCCTCTCCTTTGAAAGCTCAGGAGATATCTCAACGAATGTGCTTGGCACCTTTTCCTTTATTCCCAGGGTCTTGTAAGTTTCATTTCCCTCGTGGAAGTGCTCAAGCAACCTCCCATTGTTAAGGTGAAGGTCATATTCCTCCGTAAGGGATAGGGGCGGGGTGTAATTCAGGGTATAGAACTTTGCTTTCTTGTCTGGGAAGTTGAATCCGTGCTCGTAAAGGAAAGGAGAATCAGTCCCATCTTCTGCAACAGGCCACTGCTGGCTCTTGAAGCCTTCCAGCTTTTCGTAAGAGACTCCTGCGAACATTGGCGCCAGTCGGGAAGCTTCCTCCATTATCTCAGAAGGATGGCCGTAATTCCAGTTGTGGCCCAGTTTTCTCGCAATCAACTGCAGTATGTGCCAGTCGGGCTTTGTTCCCTTCAGCGGGTCCATTACCTGGTAAATTCTCTGTATCCTTCTCTCTGTGTTGACGAAAGTTCCCTCTTTCTCCAGGCTGGTGCTTGCGGGAAGAATAACATCCGCATATTTTGCGGTCTCAGACATGAAAACCTCGAGAACCACGAGGAAGTCCAGTGACTCAAGCCTCTTCCTTATGTAATTGGAATCTGCACCTGTTTCAACTATTTCTTCACCGACAACCATCATGGCTTTGACCTTTCCTTCTTCGATGGCTTCAAGGCAATTGTTGTTGTCAAAGCCAGGTTCGGCAGGAATCTTGCAGTTCCATGCATCCTCAAACTTCTTCCTTATCTTGTCGTCGGCAACTTTCTGGTAACCGGGGAAGTATGCGTTCATGCAACCAAAGTCGCTTGTTCCCTGCACGTTGTTGTGCCCCCTCAGCGGGTAAGCGCCGGTTCCCCTTCTCCCATAATTGCCTGTGACAAGGAGGAGGTTCGATATCGCTGTAGAAGTGTCGCTTCCCATCTGGTGCTGTGTTACTCCCATTGCCCACAGTATAACCATGCTCTTGGAGCTATGGATGGTCTCTGCAACCCTGATTAGGGTCTCCTTGCTGATTCCGGTTTTCTGTTCTGCAAATTCCAGTGTGAATGGCTCAAGGCTCTTCTTGTATTCGTCAAAGCCATTTACTTTCTCGGCTATGAAATCTTCAGCTTCCCAGCCCTGGTCTATGATGTATTTGGATACTGCACTCAGCCATACAAGGTCGGAGCCTGGCTTTGGATGCAGGAATATATCAGCCCTCTGGGCCATTTCATGCTTCCTGATATCTGAAACAATGAGTTTCTGGCCATTAAGCTTGTGGGCCCTCTTCACCCTGGTTGCCAGCACTGGGTGTGATTCTGCAGTGTTGGTTCCAACGGCAATTACAAGATCAGAAATATAGATATCATAAATGGATCCTGCGTCTCCCCCGTATCCCACTGTTCTCCACAGCCCAGTTGTGGCTGGAGCCTGGCAGAATCTTGAACTGTTGTCCACATTGTTGGTCCCCATGACCTGCCTTGCCAGCTTCTGGACGAGGAAAGCCTCTTCATTTGTTCCCTTTGAGGAAGCAATGAATTCTATGGAGTTTGCGCCATATGTTTCCTTGACCTTTGAAAGCTTCTTTGCCACAAGTTCAATTGCTTCTTCCCAGGACGCCTCCCTGAACTTGTTACCATCCCTGATGAGAGGTTTTGTCAGCCGCTCAGGGCTGTTTGTGAACTCCCACCCGAATTTTCCCTTAATACAGGTTGAAATTCCGTTTGCCGGTGATTCTGGCATAGGCTGAACCTTTAGTATTTCCCTACCCTTAGTCCACATCTCAAAGGAGCATCCAACGCCGCAGTATGTGCACACTGTCTTTGTCTTCTTGATCTGGGTGTTCCTAAGTTTGGACTCTACATTGCTGATTAGCATGACGGGAGACATGGTAAGCTCTGGTTCGAAGGACTTTGTGAAATCGATCATTTCCCTCTTTGACTTCATATTCAGGCCTGTGATGAAACCAGCCTGCCCTAGCATATTCTTCTCCATAAGGGCATTGACAGGGCATACTGTTACACAGTGGCCGCATGATACACATGAGGAATCGTTGATGGGAACGTCGTTGTCCCAGATTACCCTTGGCCGTTCCCTGCTCCAGTCAATGCTCAGCGTCTCATTCACCTGTACATCCTGGCAAGCTTCAACGCATCTGCCGCACAGTATGCACTGGTTCGGGTCGTACCGGTAGAACGGATTGGAATCGTCCACAGGATAAGGCTTAGGCTCAAAGGGATACTTCTGCTCATCGATCCCGAGATCGTGCACTGTGTTGTGCAATGCACAGTCGCCATTGTTGTTCTCACATACCGTGCAATATAACTCGTGGTTGTGAAGGATCCTCTGTGTGGCTTCCCTCTGCATATCTTTCACTTTCCTGGAAGAATAGTCAATGGTCTGGCCTGTCTTCAGGTGTTCTGAACATGAACGCACCATTTTTCCGTCCACTTCAACAAGGCAGGTATCGCACGTCTGTATAGGCCCAAGGTTTGGTTGATAACATACATGCGGTACATCAATGCCTTCAGCCATCAGAGCCTGAAGCACTGTCTGCCCTTCCAGTCCAGTCAATTCCTTTCCATTTGCTTTGTAATTTATTTTATCGCCATTCAAGCGGTTCTCATCCCCTTAAGGTCAAGTCTTGGTCACAGTAAGCGGGAAATAAACGGTCTTATCTCCCTATTAATGAATAAGCACTCTTTGTATTTAATCATTTTAAGCAAAATGTCGACAATAGGTATATTTTTGCGAACTTCGTCACAATAGTCCAGTCCAGTATTATTTTGAATCTTTCTAAGCAATTTGGATAGGAAGCATTTATGAACTCCAAGGTTCTTCAAACTGGCATGTTCATTTCCATTTCCGAAACACCTGTTGACGTTGAGGGACTCATAGAAAAGACAAGGAACGAGAATGCAGGAGCGATAGTGACCTTTCAGGGAACGGTCAGGAGATATACTGAGAAACTTGAAGTTGAATCCCTTGTTTATGACAGTTACAGGGAGATGGCTGAGAAAACTATCAAGGAAATTTGTGAAGAGGCCGTCAAGAAATTTGACATTCTGGATGTTAATGTGGTTCACCGTGTTGGAAAAGTGATACTCCTTGAGGATTCAGTTGTAATTTGTGTGGCTGCTGCACACAGAAAGGACGCCTTCCGCGCATGCGAATTTATAATAGATGCAATTAAGGAAAGGGCACCGATTTGGAAGATGGATGTAACTCCTCACGGCGAAAAACGGTGGCGTGATTAATGCAATATCTAGATTAGTGTTGCATTAACGAGGGCCTGTCAATTTGACAATTAAATCCTACATTCATCCCACAGCGATTCGCCCTTAAAATTTATTAGTCGGTGCCAATTTAAAATATCAGTTCTGAATCTCATATAATCCTCATATTTGGTCATTTATCCAGTTTAGTGTTTCTACCGTGAACAATCTTTTCACAATTTATGGCGAAAATACTACTAATTGGCAATTCCACTAAAAAAGTATTAAATATAGGCTACAACATTATATTTGGGTTTCAAAATGAGCGTTGTTTCATTAGCTCCCGTAGCTTTGGGTTTCTTTGGACTCGGAACTGGCTATTTAATATATGGCCCGTTTGAGCTCTTGGGAAAACCTGAAAAATCTGAGAGATTGAACTTGTCCTTGGGACAATGGGGTATCTGGATGCCGGGGTTCCTCCAGTTTATAACTGGTATAATCCTGTGGCTTGGATTGACGCTGTTTCCAACAGTGTTCAACCCATCTGGCGCAGCCTTCGATCCCCTGTATATGGCAGCACTTGCCTTCACCGCGTATGGTGTGCACTGGTTTGCACTTGGTTACAACAGGTATAAGGGAGCAGACATGAGAATCGATGGCTATATGGCTATTGCATTCCTCTGGATATCCATTACAGGCGCCTTCGTGTTCCTGCACAATGGAACAGATGTCCCGGTAGGAATTCTCTTTGTACTGCTTGCCTTCGTTTACCTGTTTGATATCCCTGCAAGCCTGACGGAGAAGAAGCTGTTCATTCAAGGAAAGGGTTTCTTCCATGTAGTTACAGGTCTCTGGCTGATGTACCTGATGTTTGCAGCAGTCGCAAACCTGGCAATGGGAATTGGTCTCTGGGTATAATTTGGAGATGCCTCCTTTTTTATTTTTTTAAAAAATTATTTTTTATTTCTCATTGCAGCATAGAGGGCAGATGCCTTTTCATAGTCTTCTTTTGTGTTTATGTTGAAGAATGCAAATTTACTGAACTCTTTTTTTGGAATGTAAACCGTTTTGCCGGTTATAAGGGCTTCCCTCAGGTTCCTTGTTGGTTCAGGGTCGCCCGCATATATGCTGAACATGGGCTCGTAGTCTCCACCGCCATCACTTGGAACCACCGGGGCGCCTTTAAAAGCACCCTTAAGCCGCCTCAAATCATCTTCCGTGAAGAAAATCATATCCCCACCTATCAGGGCAAAGGAACCATATGTCTTCCTGAGCGAGTATACCAGTTCCATTATGTTTTCCGAATCGTCCCTGACAAATGGAATGGGAAGGTCAACCTTTGAATAGACATAGGTCTCAAAAACTCTGGATACTTTTTCATATACGTGTTCTATGATCGCCTTTTCGCCTATTTTCATAAGGTGCTTGCCTGGAAGCCTTTCTGAAAGTTTCACGGGTATTATTGCAATCATCTGGGTGAAATGCCTGGTGATAACCTAAACTTGCCGATTCCGGTTGATAATCTCTTTATTAATGATAGCCATGTTAGGTCATCATGATCAACATCTCAGAGAAGCCCATTGTGAGAAGATATGCCAAGGCTTCAGGAAGCGTTGTGCTTAAGAAGGGGACTGTGGAACTCATAAGAAAAGGGGAGATAAAGAAAGGTGATGTATTTACTTCCGCCAAGATTTCTGGCATTCAGGGTGCAAAGGAAGCATGGAGCAGGATGCCATACTGCCACCAGATTCCCATTGAAAGCATTGATTTCACTATGAGCCTTGATGAAAATAAGGTGACTGTTTCCTGCGCCCTTGTTGCAAACTGGAAGACAGGAGTGGAAATGGACGCATTGAGTTGCGTGACATCGGCCCTACTTACTGTCTGGGACATGACAAAGTATTTGGAAAAGGACGGGACTGGAAACTACCCATCCACTGAGATCACAGATGTTCATGTGGATACCAAGGAGAAGGGCCATGCACCATCATGAAACTAAGAACTTCGCGGGAAAGTTTGGGGTCATAACATGCAGTTCCACCAGGACCCAGGAAGATGACGATTCTGGAAAAACCATAATGGAACTTCTGGAAAATGCCGGGCATGAAGTGGTTTCTTACGAAGTCATCAAAGATGATGAGAAGCTCATAAGGAAAACCGTGCTGGATTTCCTTGAGGATTCCGATGCAGTTATAGTCTCCGGGGGTACCGGGATAACAAAGCATGATCTGACGATCCAGGCCGTATCGAGCATTTCCGAATATGAAATGACTGGCTTTGGGCACTTGTTCGCTACCCTCTCATACCAGGAAATTGGAACGAACGCTGCACTTTCCAGAGCAACTGCCTTTGTTGTTCAGAGAAAGCCAGTATTTTGCCTTCCCGGTTCTCCAGCTGGTGCCAATCTCGGGGTCAGCAGGATCATACTGGAACAGATTTCACACATACACCACGAACTTAACAGATAGGGTACACATGGAGAAAATAAGAAGAAAAATGGGACGATTCTTGAAGCTTATTTCACTTGAAGAAGCCCTGGAAAGGATCCGGTCCACTGAATGGCAGCATCCTGGTAAAGAAACCATTCCTGTCGTTTCATCGCTTGGCAGGATCTGTACTTCTGAAGTGAAGGCGTTGACTGATTTTCCAATGTGGAACAGGAGCCTTGTTGATGGCTATGCAGTCAAGCAATCCGACTGCAGTAGGGCCAGCGACGTGAACCCTGTGACCCTGCCCATAAATGGATTGGTTGAGGCGGGAAAATCCAATTTCCAAAAGTACCGTGAGGGAAGCTGCACAGAGATTTACACTGGAGGCATTGTACCCATAGATTATGATGCAGTGATCATGGCTGAGGACTGCGGCTTAAGCGATGGGGCAATAACCATTACAACAGTTCCGAAACCATGGGCAAACATCGAGAAGGCAGGAGATGACATTAAAGGCGGGAATATTTTACTGGAAGCATCCACAAGAATAAAGCCGTGGAACATTACAGCGATGGCAAGCTCAGGCATCAAAGAAATTGAAGTTTTTGATAAAATCAAAGTTGGAGTTATTTCCACGGGAAATGAACTTTTTTCAGGCGCTGAAGGCCATATACCTAACACAACACAGAACCTCATCATAAACTACCTGAACCGGGGTTTCATTGAGGCCAGTACAGTGGGCATGGCCCATGATGATTCCGGCGAAATAGGCAAACTTGCAAACGAAGCGCTGGAAAAGTGCCATTGCGTTGTGATAACTGGCGGCACAAGCCTGGGAGGTAAAGACGAAGTCCCCGAAGCCCTGTCGGAAATGTCGGATGTGGTTTTCGGAGGTGCGATGATCCGACCCGGCAGGACCATGACCCTTTACAAATCCAAGGGCAAGCCTATTTTCTCCATTTCAGGGGTGCCCATACCATCTATGCTTTCTTTCGACCTGTTTTTTGAAGAGTATCTAAAGGCGGTCACCGGAATAGATGACTACAGGAAGACTGTCACTGCAAGGCTATCGGCCAGTGTTTCAAACAGGGCAGGGTACGCAGGCATTTACAGGGTAAGGCTGATTCCTGATGAATCTGGAGAAATTGCAGAGGTAATCAGAACCCAAGGTACAGGGTCCATCAGTTCAATGATGAATTCTGACGGGACACTTCTCTTGCCTGGAACAGTGGAAGGCCTGGAAAAAGGGCAATATGTGAAGGTAAAGCTATTTGGTGATTACTTTTGAAATCCGTTTACAAGAAACTTGTGTCATTCCAGGATGCGATTAGGCTCGCAAAGGAGACGATCAAGCCTGTTGTGGGCACAGAGAAGATATCTATAACAGCAGGTTCTGGAAGAATCTTGGCCAATAGCGTCTTCGCCCCTAGGGATAATCCGCCGTTCAACAGATCCACCATGGACGGCTATGCTGCCCGTTCACAAGACCTAGCAGGCTCAAGCGAGGCTGAACCCGTATTGCTGGATGTTGTTGGTGAATCTTTCATAGGGCAGCCAAGGATAAGGATGGAGGGGGAAAAGTGCTGTTTCAGAATTTCCACGGGAGCAATTATCCCGGTAGGTGCTGATGCAGTGGCAAGAGTTGAAGACACAGAAGATTTGGGAAACGGAAAGGTAAGGATATTTGATGCTGTTCCCAAAGGCGGCAACATTGCTGAAGCGGGCAGCGATATATCGAGCCAAGAGCTCCTTTCGCTTCCGGGAAAGGAAATTGATACCAATGACATTGCAGTTATGGCCTCACTTGGCATTTCTGAGATAGAAGTATTCAGGAAACTAAAGATTTCAGTTATTTCCACGGGAAATGAACTTATCAGCCACGACCAGCCATACCGGGAAGGCAGCATAAGCGATGCCAATGGCATAGCCCTTTGCAACGAACTGAACCAGTTCAAGTTCATCAATGCCACCTATGCCGGGATCGTCAAGGACAATTACGATGAAATAAAGAACTCCATTGAAGAGAACCTTGCTGCAAGCGATATAGTCATCCTTTCAGGAGGGAGTTCTGCAGGTGAATCGGATCTGGTATACCGCATTATTGACGAAATGGTACCCGGCATGGTTTTCCACGGAGTTCTTGTAAAACCCGGGCTTCCAACGGTCCTTGGCAGATCTGGCGAGAAGGCAGTAATTGGACTGCCCGGATTTCCGGTCTCATCGCTCATGATATTCCGGTCAATTTTCCTTGAAGCGATAATATCCGCGGGAAAACTTGATAGGAAACCAGCGACACTGAAAGGGACCCTCGCAGTAAATCTGCGCCTTGAAATGGGCAAACAGAACCTTGTTCCCGTTACCATTTCACAGGGCACCCGGCCTAGAGTATACCCGGTAACCGGCTTATCCGGATCCATTTCGCGCTTCATATCAACTGCTGGATTCATATCCCTAGAAGGCAATACAAAATTCCTGGACGCAGGGACAGAAGTTGATGTCATTAGGTGGTCTCATGCTTTCGATGATCGGCGGCCTGCAATATCGGGGTCAATGTACAGGGGTGTTCCTCTAGGAGGCCAGAGTCAGTTTATGCCTAACTTGCGATTTTACAGGATGGGCACAAGGGATTCACTTAAATCTCTAAAAAATGGTGACTCAGTAGTGTCCACCTTCCTTTTCACAGAAGGATACAAAATTGGGGATTACTTAGAAAAAGAATTGGGCAGTGGGGAGTACTACTTATTCTCCGGAAAAGCTTTGGAAGTTGGTGTTGAATGCCGGGAATCCTTCAGGTCTCTTGACGAAGCGTTGACAGCCATTGCAAATGGCGCAACTCTATCGGGGCCTGCGATACGCTTCCTTGAAAATATTGTATCCGATGAGCCGGCACTGGAAAGGCTGGTTAATGCCGCGAAGGATAACATTTCCTCATATTCACCTATGTGGATCTCATGCAGTTCTGATAAAGCCCCAGATGAAAAATCTGACATTAGAATCTCCCTTAAAGATAATAGCGGCAAAAGTGCCAGAACATGGATTGAAGCTTTCAGAATAGCCCCGGCGTTTGTAACATTGCAGAGAGATTTTCTGGAGAATGTGCCGGAATTGAAAGGAAAAATCAGGCTCCTGAATCCCTGACCGCCTGAAGTCCATTCAATCTTTTCACTATTGGGATTACCTCAGAAACCTCGTCTATGTAATAATCTGCATAATTGGAGAACTTTCTGTTTCCATGGCCGATGAAAACTGATACCGAGCCTATGTCCCTGGCGGGTATCAGGTCTGTTTCCGCATCCCCCACAACAACTGACTCCCTTGGCTCCACCCCTAGAAGCGAAAGTGCTTTTATATAAGGTTCCGGGTCCGGTTTTCCAAACACCACATCATCGATTGTTACCACCGGCCCATATGGGAGATTAAGTATATCCAGAAAGGCCCTTCGGGAAGAAGTCACAATGGACGTCCTGACATTTATTGAAGATAGTACACGGAATGTGTTGTGCACATCTCCAAACAAGGCCATTTCACCAAGATGCATTTTGAAGAAACGTTCCTCCTCAGATTCTATTTCAAATGCCTTTGAAGAAAATTTTCCTGCAAGATCTGGCCCCGGCAGCCCAATAAGTGGCGCTATCTCCTCTTCTGTCAAGTCCACGCCAAATGCCTGAAAGGCATGTTTCCATGCCTTTATCCTCAGAGCTTTCGAGTTAAGAAGTGTCCCGTCGAGGTCAAAAATTACTCCCTTTATCATATGAAATCAGCTTGGTATTATACTGCATGTAGGGCATTGCGGATTCCTATTAATATGGACATGTTCCATTGCGAGGTTCCACGGATCTATATGGTACAGGTCTCCGTTCACACTCTGTCCGAGCAGAATTCTGACAGCAATTGTCCAGGCAAGGCTAGAGGCCATTACAGGTGAAGATGCCAGCACCCCTGTTTCTTCACAGCTCATTGCATAATTCACATCCTGTTCTATGAAGCAGTCAAGGCATGATGTCTTCCCGGGGATTATGGCCTTAGCCTGGGAAACTGTGCCTATGGATGAGATGAATACCCAGGGGATCCTGTTTTCCACGCAATACCTATTGATGAGCTTACGTGTTTCCATGTTGTCAGTTCCGTCAATGACAATAGAAGGTTTACCCAGCACACTGGAGATATTAACAGACGTCAGGAAATCTGGAATAGCCACAATATCACAGTTGCTGTTTATTTCCCTTAGCCTTTTCTCTGCAGCTTCCACTTTCCTCATATTCACGTCAGCTTCAGAATAAAGTACCTGGCGGTGGAGGTTGGAAACATCAACTGTGTCACCGTCAATAATCTGAATTTTCCCCACACCTGCCCTGACAAATAGATCAGCTGCGGGAGAGCCGGTTGCCCCTATTCCAACAACAGTTACAGATGATCTACTCAGTATCTCGTATCCCTCAACCGAAATCTCTCTCAGGGCCATTTCCCTCGAAAATCTTAGATTAAACATCAATGCTCCAGTTTCTTGCAGACCGATTTAGACCCATCACATATATATTTCTAATCGATTCTAACCTATGAAGGCATCTGTACTGAAGGAATTAAGGGCACCGCTCACTGTTGAAGAGGTAGCAATACCAGAGGTATCAGGGCATGACGTTTTGATAAAGCAGACCTTGACCGGTATCTGCTATCGTGACATACTGACGCAGGAAGGTTTCTTCCCGAGGGTCGCACTCCCCATCATTCCGGGACATGAGATATCCGGGGTCATCGAAAAAGTCGGGGACGAGGTTCAGCAGTTCAAACCCGGAGACAGGGTTGCAAGCCTTATCTACACACCATGCGGCCAGTGTGAATTCTGCATATCCGGAAATGAGAACCTGTGCCCGAACAAGAAGACATTCGGAGAAACGGTAAATGGCGGTTATGCCCAGTATATACGCACCTCCGACAGATCGCTAGTAAAAGTTCCTTCAGGGGTGGGGGAAGCTGAAGCCTCCATTTCTGCCTGTGTTACTGGAATGATTTATAATGCCCTGAAGCGGGTGGGTGGCTTACAGGAAGGTGAGAAGGTACTGATCTCCGGAGCTGGAGGAGGTGTTGGCACACATGCAATACAGATCGCAAAGGCGCTTGGGGCACATGTCATTGCAAAAACATCTTCACCATGGAAAGCTGAAAAACTTTACAGCCTCGGGGCAGACCTCGTGGTTACATCCGAAAATTTTGACAGGGAGATAAAGGAGCACACCGGGGATGGAGTCCACCTCGCACTTGAGAGCGTTGGGCTCCCTACATTTGACAGGTCTCTCAGAAGCCTCAGAACAGGAGGCAGGATGGTTGTTGTGGGAAATGTTGATCCAACGCCCGTTCCGCTCCCGCTCGGCCTCATAATCCTTAAGGGAAACAGGATCATGGGTAGCATAAGTTCTACCAGGGAAGACATGAAGGCAGCGCTTCAGCTTTCTGCAGATGAAAAAATAACTGCAATGGTCCATCGAAAAATCCATCTTGAGGACGTCAATGGCGCCTTTTCTGAAATGAAGAGCAAAATGTCTCTTGGGCGCATCATGATAGAACTCTGACTCCCCATGCCTTTTCTGTGCATTTAGTGAACTGCGGACTGTTAAGGTAAGGTACATTAGTGGGTGAAATAATCCCAAGTAAAAATATTCCAAAATATTTTTATAAACCAGTAAATTCAGTTTTTACAGAGGGCTAAAATGCAGGAACTTATTTGTAACATTGAATTTGATACCGAGGACGATCAATACGTGGCAAGACTCAGGACTGAAATGGGCGGACTCAGGGAGTATACAGGCGTAACTTTTGAGGATGTCCTTAACCTTGTAATGATTGAGCTTAGGGAAGAATTCGCATAATCCAAAAATTGCAGAATTGTACCAAAAAATTTTATTCTAAATAGGCAGTTAAGTTGTATTGAGGCGTTTAATCCTATTTCTGGTCCTGTTCTCATTAATCGCCCTTCCTGCTGCCTCAGCAGAAGACGGTGGGCACAGCCCGGAAACCCCTGTAGAGAATGAACTACATTTCACGAGCTATCCACAGGTATTCATCAACGCTTCAAAGAACACCAGTTTCAACCTTTCTTATGAGGGAATGCTCCTTTTCAGCCAGACAGGCTTCTACTATGCTTATTTTCCTTCTGAGACATGGGCAGTGCACCGTGTGTCCAATAACAGCCTTTATTACAGTTCACACCTGACTTTTCACAAGACTGACCCTAATATCCTGAATGGACTAGCAAAGAGGTTCAATATTTCCTCAACCCTGATTACAGGAAACCAGGAGGATTCTGGAAATGGCCAGGATTCCCGCGTTACATCTGACATAACCATTTGGATGAATAAGACGCAAGTAGCAAATCCAGTGCCGGGAAACACCTCTAAACTGAGCAGTTTCCAGCTGACATTCTTGATGAGTTCAAACAGCATAACCGGCCAGGGAGACCTTCTCCTTATCCAGCAGCTTGGGGCAAAACTGGACAATTCGTTTGAACAGTACCATCACCTCGCCCAAGTTACGAAAAACCTTACAAAATTGAACACTACCACTATTGGAGTGTCAAGTACCAGGTATGATGCCTACTACTGGTGGAACAACAGCTTCAGCATAAACGGGAAAGTTTCCCAGCTCAATGCCTCGAAGAGCACGGACGGAAATGTTGACACGCTGATATTCCAGTACCATTTCACAAATGGCATTCAATCGCTCTCACAGGACCCATACTTCTCAGTTCCTCAGATAAACCTGTTCCAGAGCCCTATTCTCCAGAAGGACATCCAGAATGCTGCAAGTTTCCTTATCCTCCATTCTGAGCTTCTTGCTGCTGGTTTTGGAACCGGAATTGCATTGCTTGGGTTTTCCTACGCTTCATTCAGGAGAAAAAAGTTCTAATCCTATTCCAGCAGTGACATTATATTGCTGCTGAGTGAGTCCAGGAAGCTTTCTCGGAATTTTTTCAAAATCAACTTTGTATTGTCTGGGTCAGCCAGGAAAAGATAGGACGAACTCGACTTGCTCTCTGAATGGAGGACGCCCTGGTCTATCATGTCAGATATGACCTGCCTAACGTTGGCCTGCTTGCTCTTTCTCCCGGACAGGAAAACGGATAGTTCTGCATTTTCATTTTCAAGGAGGTAGAATATGATATCCCTGGCAACCTTGTTTCTCAGGAAGTAAATGGTTTTCCGCTCGTTGAATCCGGTGTTGTTAAGGAGGAAATACCTCTTGAGCTTCCCGTCCTTCCTTATCGATATTTTTTCCATTTTTTCCAGCTGATATATGTGATATTCTACCTGGCCAACCGCCGCACCTGATTTTCTCTGGATTTCCCTGAAGTGTATACCCGGGTTTTCGGATATAATTTGCTCTATGAAATCCCTGAGAGAACCCTGGTTTGGCAACCCTTAACTACCTCTCACTACCCCGTAGTAGAACAGAAGAAGGATTGCAATGTTCGAAATCATCAGGACAGCAGTATTTGAGATTGGGAGGCTGAAAATTCCGAACCCTACGAGAATTAGAATAATCCCGTCTAGGAAAATGATCAGGAAAACTAGCATTATGAAGAGGAACATCCGCATTCCAGATTTTCTGTATGCTTTCAGGCCCACGCCCAGCAAAAACACTGCAAGGATGACGGAAAGCCCGGTCAGATAAAAATCGATGTTTTCCATTTATATACGTATGGGAGTCGGTTATAAAATTTGTGGCTATATTCTACAATGTGGAAATATATTGATTACAGAATGAAACATAACTGTAATTTTTGACGGGAGCCAAAGATTTCAATGGCTTTTCCCTTATGCTCCCTTTGGAGCAGCAGGGAAAAAATCCTTAACTGGTAAGCATGAGAATGTCGATGATAGATCCTTAAAGATAAGGAATAAACAATCTATCCTGCCTGCAAAAATCAGTTGAATGAAACTGCAAAGCCGAATTCGTTCATTTCCTTCTTCATCTTGTCCCTGTATTCCCTGTCACCGATGACCTTTGAAACCTTAAGGGTCTTCAAGCTTTTCCTGGCTGAGAAACCTGCTGCAAGCTTGCCTTTCTGCACCATTATGTAAATGTTGGTGGAGCCAAGCTGCCTCTTAATGTAATCCTGGAAATAGAGCAGGATGATATCCTTGGGGATCAGTATCCTCGATTCCCCTCCCTTGAATTTCAATGCGGACGGGTTGATATAGAGAAGTCGCTGGAAGCCCGGGATTATGCCTTTAATGGCTTTCCCTGACTTGATTAACTGATCCATGACCTTGATGAAATTCTGGTCCATTGGCCTCCCAGTTGTATCCTCGTATCTCTTTGCGTCTATGAAGCCCATGTTTTTCAAAAGCGACCGGGAAAGAATATCCACTGCCTCAACAGCTTTGAATTTCTCTGGCACAAACACGTACCTCCTGTCTGAGTCCTTTGCTATCACGCAGTCCTCAAACAGTGATTTCAGGTTGTTTCTGACGCCAAGCACATCCTTTCTCAGATGGGTTATTATTTCTGATTCAGTAGCTCCACCATACTCCATAATTACGTGGACTATGCGCTGGTCAGATTCGCTCAGTTCCCTGCCTTTTATGGCCCTGTAAACCGAAATTGTCTCCATTGTAGCCATAGCCTGTACTCCAAAAGGGCCGGAGAAATTGTATAGAAGCCTTGACTGGAAATAATTGCGTAGAAGGGCATTCCTGAGCCCCATGTATGAAGCTTCAACCTCATTTCTTATGCCCAGGTGGAACTCCTTCAGCTTTTCAAACACCACTGAGTCCTGGTTTCTCTGTGCAGATGAGACAGCAAAAGAGAACAGGTCCTCCTCCTCAATGCTAAGAATAGTTGCATCTCCTAGAACCAGTGCCCCATCCTTGTCTGTGAAGCCAGCTTCTGCTGCGCCGGGAGATACATTCTCGGGAACTGATGAGATGAATATTTCCTGGCAACCATGGTTTGAAGCCAGTTTCTTGACTGTGCTGAAGAAACTTTCCGGTGAAGATACTGACCCGCTTATGTTGGAACACCAAAGCATATTGTCGTTGTACGCGATGTTGAGGGTTGCCTCCTCCTTTCCCTTAGATACATAGATTGAGTTGTAATCTATTTCGTTTAAATATTTCCTCCCAAAATAGATTTCCAGTGGATCAGTTACAGGTATGATCACCCCCTTCTTCGAGTCACCAGCAAGTTTCCTGGACCCATAGTATAGGTCATTCCTGATGTACTTTGGCTTTTCGTCAATGGCCTTGATGGCTTCACCGATATAGGCCCAGAAAGTGTGTTCAAGCTCACGCTTTGCCACCGGCCCGAATCTGCCAATAAGGGCCCTGACACTTTCCACCGCGTTGCCTTTATCCCTTGAACCGTAAAGTATAGAATATTTTCCATCCAGGGACCTTGTGATTGAGACCCTGAATTCAAGTGACCTGATAAGCTGCCTCGCCACCTTTATGGGGTTGCCGGACCTCTCTGCTATATCCTCATCAGTGTTGTGCCCGTTCTCGATGTACTTCAGAACCTGCAACTCTTCCTCTTTGAATGGTTCATGCCGCAGATTGTAAAGGGCTTCCGACAGCCAGTCTGCAGTGTATGCCATCCTGTTCTTCACGAATCGCCCCAGGTGGACCTTTCCAGTTTCAATCAGTTTCCAAAGCTCTTCCTTGCTGTATTGGCTGCATCTCGCCTGTATGCTTTCGGTGCTGTAGGCATATCCGAACTTCTCGAAATAATCCGATACTGACTCAACCTGGGCTGAGAAATCTGCCACCCTTAGTTCAAGCTCATTGCTTTCTCCTCTTCCAAGAAGAGCGTCAAGGTCTGTTTTCAATATGTATTGCCTTGCGAATACCGGGGTTATGTAATCATTGATAAGAATGCCATTTTCCACGAGTCTCTCCAGGCCTTCTGCAAGCAGTGACTGGTCAACTGGAAGCCTAATGGAGATTTCATCGATTGTGAGCGGCCCGTAGCTTCCGATCACAAGAATAAGGGCCCTATCTATCGCTTCCTTCCCATCAGGCTCAGCTGCGTACAAGTCATTCCTGGCATATGAATTCACCCCATCCTTTAGTGTGCGCCTTATTAAATACCAGGATTCGAGCCTTGAAAGTGCATCCTTAAGCTCCCCTTCTTCCATGTCAAGGGACCGCTTGATTTCTCCGAATGTCTTGTCCTCGCAGGCATCTAGCACCGCCTGGGTGGTGACGTCCAGTTTTTCCTCTACCCTGAAAAGTTTCCTTATGACGGGGTAGTTGTCGATGTGTGCCCACCCGGAACCCCTCACATATACCGACACTATTGTGCCATCGTTTACAAGTTCCTCGGTGAGGTCTGACACTCCCACCTGGGCATAGGGGAACGGGCTGTTGTACCTGTTCCTGAAAGGATCAAAAACAAGGAAGTGCCTGGCAAAATCCTCATAGCTCTGAAGATCATTTATTGGAGGTACCTTGGATTTGTAATACTGGTCAACTGTTGCCTGGTCCTGGATAAGGAAACGGATTTCCTGGGAACCGTATATCTTGTCAAGGATCCTGCCTTGAAGTTCCTTGAGCAACTTGGATCGGTCCTCCATGAGAACCATGTCTGATACCCCTGCCAGTATGAGGCCATATGAGAACGGGCTCGTTTCTGCCCTGTAATCAAGAATCTTCAGGTTCCTTGGTTCAATGACTTCCCGGACATAGTTCAGTGCCCTTGGAACATCCATCATATCATTCATTATTTCATGATATGTTTCCTTTATCACGGGAAAATTCTTCATTCCCTCGAGCGTCTTGAGAAGCTTGTCACTCCTCAGCTGCTGCCTGACCACCGAAATATCATATCCCTTATACTTCCTTAGAACCATGAGTGACCTGGCTGCACAGTGCCTGAATCTCTGCTTGAACACCTCAGTGTTGCTTATTGACCTTGCAACAATCTCCTCAAAGTTCCCGGCGTTGATCAGAGGAACTATTTCCTTGATTGGAACCTTCTTCTGGACCGTGAGGATGAAACCATCATCTGTTACCGTAATTCGTGTATTTGTTGAGAAATGGTTTGACATTGCCTGCCCATAGGCACGGGAAAGTGCATCATTTACCCGCCGTCCAAGAGGGATGTGGAATATGACGCTGTAAAGCCCGGATGAATCCGTGTATCCTTCCACAAGCAAGTGGTCTTCAGTGGGAACATCGAACTTAGCCTGGGTCCGTATGTACGAAATCATGCTGGTGGCACCGTTCTCATCGAGCCGGTAATCCTCCATTAGCCACTTCTTCATGTCTTCACCGTTTTCCATACGATTCAAGGCTTCTTTCCGGAATTCACCCACAAGAACGCCCAGGTCATAGCTTCTTGGAAGCATCTCCCCAGTCCACGATGGAACTGTTGGCCTCATACCCGTAGCATCCCGGACATATACCCTGTTCCTCACGCTTTTCTGGAACATGTATGTCCTTGCGCCAAGTACGAAAATATCTCCTTGCTTCAGTCGCTCCACGAACTTGTCGCTTAACTGCCCTAGGTGCCTTCCCTTTTCACTGATAACCTGATAGTCAGCTTCCTCAGGAATGGTTCCTATGTTCATGAAGTAAATCATCCTGGTACTCTTCTTTTTCCCGAATGTGCCCTCTTCATCGTCATACCAGATCTTGCTGTAAATGACATTGTCCTCTATCTTTCCCGAAAGGTAACTGATAGTCTCCATGAAGTCCTCGAAGGGGAGCTGGTGGAAACTGTAGGAATTCCTGATTACATTGTATGCTTCCTCAACTTTCCATGGCCTCTCAAGGGACATGCCAACGACCACCTGCGACAGGACATCCAGGGAGTTTGTGGGAACGACCACCTTGTCGATTTCACGGTCATATGCCGCCTTTGTAAGGACTGAACATTCCATCAGGTCGTCGAGGTCAAAAACCAGGAACCTGCCAGTTGACAGGTCGTTGATGTTGTGCCCGGACCTTCCTATTCTCTGCAATCCCTTTGAGACCGATTTTGGGCTGCCTATCTGCACAACGAGGTCAATGTAACCAATATCGATGCCAAGCTCGAGCGAAGTAGAGGTAATCACGCATCTCAGTTCCCCGTTCTTAAGCTTGTTTTCAACCTCTAGCCTTGTCTCCTTGCCAAGGGAAGAGTGGTGTGCCTCAATACTTTCAATTCCTCTGGCCTTGAGCCTCATGGCCACATGTTCAGTGCCGCTCCTTGTGTTGGTGAAAATGAGAGTTGTCTTGTGTTCGTTTACCATCTCTGCAAGAATTTCATACATCCTGTCATTTGCAACCTCATAGCTCGTCTTCGTAAGGTCGTTGACAGGAGTTATAGTCCTGAGGTCGAGGAATTTCTTAGTGTCAACCTCAATGATCCTGAAGGGTCTCCTTTTCTCACCATCATATCCGCAGAGGTAAGTTCCAATCAGGTCAAGAGGAGCCTGAGTGGCGGAAAGGCCTACCCTGATGAAATCCTTGTTGACAGCGGCCAGTCGCTCAAGATTAGCCGCAAGGAGTGAACCACGCTTAGTTGCAGAAATTTCATGGATTTCATCAATGATTAGCCACCTGAGATCCATGAGCTTTTCTCTGAACTTTGGTGCGGACAGTGCGAGGGAAAATGATTCAGGTGTTGTGATAAGGATGTGTGGTGGCTTTCTCAGCATCTTCTGCCTTTCATTCTGGGGAGTGTCACCAGATCTAACTGCGGCCCTTATGCGTGGAAGTGTTTCACCTGCCTCCTCAGCAAGTTCATAAATCTCATCAAGAGGCAAGTTGAGATTCTTGTTGATATCATTGGCAAGTGCCTTTAAAGGGCTGATGTAAAGGCAGTAAATCCTATCTTCGAGCTCGTTTCTCCTTGAGAGCCCGAAGAGTTCATTTATGATGGCGAGGAACCCGGTAAGCGTCTTTCCGGTTCCAGTTGGGCTTGAAACCAGGACATTTTCCCGGTTATGGATAAGAGGAATAGCCTTTCGCTGAGGTTCAGTCAGATCCTTGTATTTTCCGTTGAACCATTTTGAGATCAAAGGATCGAGAAACGGGAGATGGTCTTCCACTTTGAACTCATTACTGCTTGGCTGCTCCATTGTTAATAATCTTGGACATAGTGGGAGAGGCTATTTAACCGTTGTGCAGAATACTTGTTCCAGTATTGGAGTCGTGTGTATTCAATGGCATGAATTGCCGTAACTGTACCTTGCAAGTTTCCTGATAAAATCGTCAAGGACTTTCTGGCCAGCATAAGTATCCCTGAGCACTTCCCTGTAGAACTCTATTGCCTTGTCGTAATCATGTACATTGATGGGTTTCGGGACCCCATCCTTGCCTCCCAGAGCGAATGAATATTTCACAGGATCCCTGAAAGATGGCTCACTGCCATAGATAAGCTCTGCGAGATAGGATATTGCCCTTATGGTGGATTTCCCAACACCTTTCATAAATGCAAGTTCCTCAAAATTCTTAGGCTGGTATTCGTATAACGCTCGCATCTTCTCCCAGTTTATCCTGTAATCCATCCTCAATACCGGAGAGTTGTCAGCATAGTTGTCCAGTGTGCTCTGGTTGCTTTCCCTGAACCTGGCAAAATACTGGCTTGGATTATCGCTGATCATTTCAACCATGCTGTTCCGGTGCCCACTGCTCTCTGATGCGGAAAGGTCAAGAACGGTTGGCTGCAATACCTGGCTTGCGATCCCGTTCCTTGCATCGTTGAGGAAATCCATTGATCCCCTATTGATCCAGTGATATCTCCTGGCCATCCTCAATTCCGGGCTCATTCCCTGCTGCACAACTACCCATTTTCCACTTGAGTCCATTACAAGAAATTGCATGTACAGGTCAAATCCATCCTGAAGCAGCGTCTGGTCAACCTTTGCCACTCTCCTCACATCTTCCCGGATCTTGCCTGCTTTTGAATCAGAAATGACACCATCATTCACAATTGCATCAAATTCCGAACCCATTGTCCCTATTTTTTTCCCTTTTCCGCCAAGAATGTAAATGCCTTCGTTCTTTCGGTTGTAGAACTCCTTCAAAGCGCTCAAGGTCGCAGTTGTTGTTCCACTGGAATTCCAGTCGAAACCTATTGCAAGTGACAGCGAATGGAACCAGAATGGGTCAGAGAAATTTTCCAGGAGCCTGTCTACCCCAAATTTTTCCCTTATGGTTTCAGAGACAAGCCCGCCAAGTTTAACCATCCTCTTGTAAAGGTATTCCGGGGGATGGCCGTAATGCAGCGGAAGAATGGCGGAGCCCCTCTTTTCCATGGATTAACTCCAGCAGTCACGCCTATTGAACCTTTTTCCACAAGAATGAATTAGTTCTTAAAAACCATAGACAAAATAATGACCAGATGTTTACAATAGAACAATCAGCAAAAGGTTTGCCGTGAAAGCATTTTATTTCAGGACAGCGTACAGATTACCATGGCAGAATTTCAGTGCTACGAATGCAACACTAAGGTGAAAACAGGTGAGAAATTTACCTTCACAAAAAAGGGTTC
The DNA here is from genome assembly GCA_021850545.1 of Thermoplasmata archaeon. Lineage (GTDB taxonomy): Archaea > Thermoplasmatota > Thermoplasmata > Thermoplasmatales > Thermoplasmataceae > JAJZOM01. Next base: position 22,452 of record JAJZLU010000005.1, read on the forward strand.
AGTACATTTTGACTGCTTCGTTTCCTCCAGAAGGAAAGAAGTGCCACAGGAAAAGCAGGAAAAACTCAGAGTATTGTCCATAATACTTGACCTTGAGCTTCAGCTCCTTCTTGGCCACCTCTCAATTAAGGACATTCCGGAAGATATGAAGGATGCAGCCAGGCTTAAGTACAAGGACATTGAGAAAGCCTGCGGGGAAACAACTAGGCTTATTTCGGAACTTTGAACTTTCCAAAATTCCATTTTTTACCTGATACACATTCTAACGGATTATTTCAGAACAAATCTGTATAATTCCACTTATTCAGAAGAATGGTCAATAATATAGAATTGGCCAAAAAAAGTAAAAATGGAAGATTACTCTTCCTTGGCAGGCTTCTTGGACTTGCCCTTAGGGGCAGATCCTTTTGGCTTTTCTTCTGAAGTCTCTGCTTTCTTGGGTGCAGCTTTAGGCTTTGATTCCTTTGGCTTCTCCTCTTTGGGGGTTTCAGCCTTTGGTGCTGCTTCAACTTGTGCCACTTCCTTCGGCTTTGATTCCTTGGGTTTTGCCTCTTTTGGCTTGCTTTCCTTCTTGAACTCCGTGTATCCGCACTTGCCGCAGGAAAATCTGTCTTTATGCTCTGCAAGGAATATTCCAGGTCCGCATCTAGGGCAGAACCTTCTCTGCCTGACAAGTTTTGATTCCTCAACAAGGTAGATTTCTCTCTTTATCATTAGGCTCCCTCTTCTCCTTCTTTGCCCTTGAGCCCATTTCTGATCAATTCATAATCCGGTTCGTAGAGCATAGCGCTCTCCTTGTCCTTGTATATCTTGGAGTAACCTTTGACTTCGTTCAGTCCAGTCTCCTGAAGATTCTTGTCCACTACAACAAGATCCTTGTTTGCGCCGGAGTTTTTTGCTATGAGCTCCTTAATTTTATCCCTGCTGGGAGTTGGTTCGTTCTTGAATATGATCCTGTACTGCAGCTCCTTTCTGTGAAGGAGTTTGTTTTCCTTTTCGTTCTCTATCTTTAGTTCTGGCATCTGATTTCCATCCTTTCAATCATTTGGGTGACCAATTTCTTAACTTCTAGGTTGACCGGTATGCAGGCCATGCCTACATCAGGGATTCCGTAAGTTACCACTGTATTTAAGTCTGAATAAAAAATTATTGGTATAACGGCTAGGTCCTCCTCGCCATCAATTTCTATTCTTCCCCCGCTTCCTTCCATCAGTGATTCGATTAGCAGGAAAAGATCATGGCTCAATGTTGCAGGGTCGTTTTTAAGCCTGTGTGAACCAGGGACACTTTGGAACTCTCCCTCAGATCCCCTTTTTGTCTTCAGGTCCACAATTTCAATAAATGGCACTATCCCCGCCCCGTGAAGCACAGCAGTGGTAACATCCCCAACAGCCATTATCCGCTTCCCTTGGTATTCTTTCAAAATATTGTCTGGTGTGCAAATCACACCATTGCTCTGGGTAATTTCTTTCCTTATCTCTTCGCTTATTACGAATTCACTGCCTGACTTTAATTGCATAGCTGCCAGGCTCCGGTATTCCTGCCTTTTCAGCGATGGTAGATAATTTAGGTTCACCTATGATTATGAAGCCAAACCATTCAGTTGTTGTCTTTTCGTCACCATGAATGGGGCAGTTTTTTTCTGTGGTTATGAGTTTGCATTTCTTGCAGGCCCTGTAAATCTGCTTCATTTCTATCTAGTTCTCCACTTTTTCCTTCTTCCGGTTCAGCCAGTCAAGTTTTGCAAGCCCGAGCTGCTTCATGGTAAATCCAATCTTGCTGTCTTCCACTGAAGATGAACTGAGATTAAGGGCTACAATCCTGACCCTGACCTTGTCTCCCACCTTGATGTCCCTCTTAGTGTCCTTTCCGATGAATCTTTGGTTCGCCAGATCAACATCAATCCTGTCATCCATAATCTGGCTCTTGTGCAGTAGGCCCTCAAACGGCCCAAACCTGATAAAAGCGCCGAAGTTCTGGATTGAGACCACTACGCCTTCAACTATTTCCTGCATCTCTGGATAATACGCAAGGGCCTTGAAGTGTACGCTCTGATAGACTCCGCCATCTCCATGGACAATGGCGCCATCTCCAATCTTGTCCACATCGATCACTGAAACTATGTAGCACTTTCCAAGGATTCTGGTTTCGTCCTTCTCGTCCTTGAAGTCAATAAATCTACCTTCAAGCGAGGTCTTAGCAACATCAAGCACTGCCTGAGTATAATCCTGTCCCAGCTTCTCGGGAGGTATCCTTGTAATGTAATCATCTTCAACTACAACATACATTCTGCATCTTCTCCACGACAGGAACATCAAACACGGGCATTGCAGGAACTGGCATCGCTTTTATAATCAACAATAACAGCGAAGCAGTCAGCAATCCTGTGCTGTTTACTTCCGACGGAGTACTTTCCCCCATTATTTAAATAAATATTAAGGTTGTGTTAGATAGATTTCATTCATTTGCTGAATTCAATGGGCGTCGGAAGGAACAAAGCAGTTCCCTGATCCCAAGCTATATTTTTGAAAGTTATAAACAGCCATAATTTGGAAGAGAACCGATATAACGAAACCATTTAACTTTAATAAGGTGTTAAGAGATTTAACCCCATGCAAAAATCACTGGAGCCTGAAACTTATGACCTCTTGAGACAATCTGTAAAGGAATTTGTTTCAAGGGAGGTACTTCCAATAGCCTCAAAGATGGATCAGGCAGATGAATTTCCAGTTGACCTTTTTAAGAAAATGGGGAAGCTGGGGTTTCTAGGAGTCACAATACCTGAGAGCTACGGGGGATCGGGGATGGATTACCGAGCCCAGGCAATTATTGAGGAGGAGCTTGGCTATGCTTCTGCGTCCCTCGCGCTGTCCTACGGGGCCCACAGCAATCTTTGCCTGGAC
>JAJZLU010000040.1:0-14145 GCA_021850545.1 Thermoplasmata archaeon
ACCCGAAGTCTATATGCGGGGGTGACGGCCTGTTGAGGTCAACCAGACTTCTGTCAGGCCCTGTGGAATCAATGACGTTCTGTCCCTTCAGATCGAAGGTTTACGAGGTCAGGATCGAAGGAACCTGATCACATAATTTGCCAGGAGAACCCGTCAGGACCGGAAGGGAGCATCGGTATCCTGGACTCTTGATGCCGAAGGGGTGCGGGATAGAGAAGAAACAGGGGGAACCTGGCAGGACATCTGGCCCGATTCAGGTGAGTCCGGCATTTAATTACAACTTTGGTGGCCGAGGAATGAAAACCAGGGAATACAAGATTATACAGGATCCTGTCAACGGCCCTGTAAAACTTTCTGTTGATATGCAGAAGATTATAGATTCTCCAGAATTCCAGAGGCTAAGGTACATACGTGCTCTTGGCTTGTGCAACCTTGTTTTTCCGGGGGCAAACCACAGCAGGTTTGAGCATTCCCTTGGCACCATGCACCTGGCCAGCCTTTTCTCAGAAGCATTGGCCCTTGAGGACAAAGAGCTTGTCATGGCTTCAGCCCTTCTCCATGACATCGGGCATCCACCGCTGAGCCACAGCAATGAGGACATTTTCGAGGAAATGACCGGGCTGGACCACCTTCAGGCAGGCTTGGCCATTATTGAAGGAAAAGGCCAATTTTCAGAGAGCACAATTCCAGTGGTTCTTGAGTCTATGGGCCTGAAACCAGCTGACGTTGCATCAGTACTGCTTGGTAAGAGGAAGGATCAGCGGGTTCTATCGAGGCTCATAAGTGGCCCGATGGACGTGGATGAACTAGATTACATGAGGCGAGACTCGCTCTATTGCGGTGTTCAGATAGGAAATGTGGATCACAGGCGCATTCTCAATGTTGCACTTGTTTACAACAATGACATTATGGTCGAGGAAAAGGGGCTTGGGACCATGGAATCCGTGCTCATCGCAAGGATACTGATGTATGGGACAGTGTATTTCCACAAGACTTCCAGAATTGCACAGGCCATGACAGGATATGTAATCCGGGACAACGAGGAACTTTTCCAGAACCCATTCATGATGGATGACAATGACCTTTTTCACATACTCAAGAACCTGAAGGGAAACAGAATTGCCAAATCACTCTTGAGGCGTGAACTCTTCAAGCCAATTTTCAAACTGCCCTACAAAAAGGAACTTGCACAAGGAATTAAGGAATCGCTAGAGACGGATGGCGGGCTGAATAAAGACGATTACATTGTCGATGTTATTCCCCCACTGGAATTCTCTGGCCCAGGAAGAATTAAATCGGATCTAAGCGTGCTCACCCCAAACGGCATCACGAACATTATGGATGTATCTCCACTGGTCAGGGCACTTCGCGAAACACTTGAAAACAAGATAATAATTGTATCAGCGCCATCCTGGTCGGTTGAAAGGGTCAAGGAGATCGTGGGCAAAGTAGTTGCCTAATCCCTGAGTTTTTTCACCATTCTGAATGCCCCTCTTGATCCTCTGAAGACCTCTGTGTAATAGGTTGGCAAATGTGTGATTGCCACATATCCATGTTTCCTGTAGAAATTTATTGCCTCATCATTCCTGTCCCTGACCTCCAGGACAGAATACTGGAAAGAATGCCCCCTCATCCCATCCTCGATGAGTTTCAGGAGCGTAGTTCCAAGGCCACTTCTCTGCAAATCAGGATCAACTGCAATGCTCTCCACATCTGCCGATTTATCATCCAGCGGGAGGGCAATGACGTATCCCATTACCTTTCCGCCTTCGACCGCGATGACGTTGAACGAGCCTCTTGTGTTAAAAATTTTCCTAAGCATTGGCCTAGTATAAGGCCCAATTGGAAACGCCCTCTTCTCCAGATCAACTATGGAGTCAAGGTCTCCCGGTTCAAATTGCCTGAAGATCAACTTCTAGTGCAGTTTTTAAGAAATTATAACCTTTACTTTCACATAAAGTCAACCTCCAACAGGCAAAATCTTCTTCCGGTAAACCTTATGCAGGCTTTTCATGTCTTATGGGTAACCTTTATACAAGTACCCACCATAAACGGAAGAGCCAAACATGATCCGCGTAATGGCAACCGGAGTTTTTGATATTCTGCACTTGGGCCATGCCCACTACCTGAGCGAGTCAAAGAAGCTTGGGGATGAACTTCTTGTTGTCGTGGCAAGGGACAGCACAGCGCACAGGAATGGCAAGAACCCCCTCTTTGACGAAGTTTCAAGGCTTGAGATGGTAAAGGAACTCAAACCCGTCGACAGGGCCATACTAGGCCATGAGGGGGATATTTTCAAGACGGTACTTGAAAACAAGCCAGATATTATCACCCTGGGATACGACCAGAGGTTTGATGCTGACAAGATACAGGGGAAATGCAGGGAACTCGGGCTCAATACCAAAGTTGTAAGGATATCCAAGTACGATGGCAAAAGATTCCAGAGCAGTTCTGAAGTGAGGCAGAAACTCTACGAGATGATTGAAAGCCAGATCTGATTTCAGGAAAGGACTGGAAAACTTAAAGCCATTCTTCCTCGTTTACATTTTGGTTTTCATGAAGATATCTGATTCTGTTACACGCATTGAAGGTACAACTGCCCATTCATATTCTGTGGAGCATGAGGGCCAGGTGGTTCTTATCGATGCAGGGATGAAGTCCTCTGCTAAGAAAATAGTTGATTATTATGGTGAAATTGGAAAGAAACCTGATGTAATCCTTATCACCCATTATCATGTGGACCACATTGGTGGGTTGGCGCTGCTCAATGAGAAGTATTCGCCAAAAATCTATGCCCCAAAGGAGGAGATCCCAGTCATAGAGGGAAAGAGCAGGCCTGCCCAGCCAAAGAGCATGCTTTCCAAATTTGTATCAGTTTTCGGCAAAACAGACATCGTTTCGGGTGTCCTGCCCGTTGAAGAATTTCAATCTCAGTGGATGAAGGCCATACCAACAATAGGTCACACGCCGGGGAGCACTTCATATCTCTTTGAGCCTGAAGGCATGCTGTTCGTTGGCGATGCGGTAAATATCAAGGGGTCAGAAGCTACAGTGAATAAGCAATTTTCCCTGGATCTAGTGAAGGCTGAGGAGTCAAGGAAAAAAATAATGTCAATGTCCGGTGCTACAATACTGCCGGGGCACGGGGACCCGCTCAAGCTATGAGTGATTTCCGAATGTCGCCAAAGTCTGTGTCTATTGCGGCAAAGGCATCGTGGGGGTGAATGCTCTCCTCGCTTCTTGACTCGATGTAAAGCTTTGCGCTGTCAGGAAAATCATGGTATTTCTGGAGTGCAAGGTTCGCAATTTCCCTGACTATGTCTTCCACAAATTTTGGATTCTTGTGCGCGTTGTAAACGAGGTTTCCCTCATCTATCCTTTTCAGCAATGAGTATAATGAGCCGCCGAGGACCTTTTCTGCAAGCTCAATCAATTCATCAGCCTCAATGTTTCTATTCGGCGGGACTTCAATTTTGAATGTCACCAGGTTTCTCTGGTTATGTGTTATTGACGGTATCTTGGAAAGAATTTCGTCGTTTCCGGGGAAGTCCTTTGAGATTAGGGCCCTTGTGGTTTCCATAGCACAAGGGCAGGCATTGATCCCTTGGACAACAACGCCGACCATGGTTTCCTTCATGTTTCCGCCCCTTATGTGGGTCTCACCTAGGATCTTGTAGTTTACAATTATGGGCGAATTATTCGGGCTCCTCTTTTCCACCAGGTAATCTGCAGATACAGTCACATCGCATGAGGATGAATAATTGAGCTTTTCGAGCGTTCTAGAGGCAATCTCTGAACTCAGCTCCTCTATGCTGGGGACAACCTTCCTTGCAAGTATTATTTCATTTATGGCTTCTATTTTCCTAGAAAAATCTGCCCCTTTTCTCGTCGAGGGGAGATTGACAAAAATGTCAATTTCAGTGAGAAGGTCTATCTCCCTGTCTCCTCTCTTGACGCGAACTGGGTATTTGATGCCCCGGACTCCGACCCTGTTCACTGGGATAGCATATGTGGGTTTCCTGGCCTGGACATCAATGAGGTCAATCAATTGGATGGTCCTCTTCTCTTGGTCTCTTCTTCATACCTTTGTTGGATTCCCGCCTCGAGTTCCTTGTACTTCTCCTCAAGGGTTTTCTGCTGTTTTTCCAGGGTCTTGATCCTTATTTCACTGAGTTCTTTCTGTTCAGAAAGGTCCTCAAGAAGTTTTTTCCTGTCGGGAATCTGGTACAGTATATTGCCAACACTCTTGTAAATTGGGGTTTCCGATGTTACCGCTTCCAACTCCTTGATTGTTTTATCAAGTTCCTTGATTCTCACATCAAGCTGATACTTCTGGTTGGCCACCTGCTCAATCTGGGTTTCCATTTGCTGTGCCTGCCTGATCTGGTTTTGAATGTACTGGCTAAGATTAGGTTCCATTACTCTATTTCCTCCATTATGTCCTTTACTACCTTGAACCATCGGGTCAGGGACCCAACAGCTGCTCTTAATGCAACTGTATCCGGCGAAGATATATAAATGTAAAAATTGTCGTGGTCTTCCTTGACTGCAGCCCTTGATCTTCCTACTGTCTGAGATATGTCTGGACCGACCGCCCTGACAAAGTCACCATATTTGTTCTTCTCCAGGGTAATCGATACCTCAAACTTCATCAGGTGATTAGTGCAATTTTGTTATTAAATCCAATCAATCTCTTTTCCTTGTTTTCTAAGGTCTTTCAGCGAAACCTTAAAGTTCTTTGCAACGTTAAGGCGAACGGGCCCGTGGCCTAGTCTGGATAAGGCACCGTCCTTCTAAGTCGGTGATCGTGGGTCCGAATCCCACCGGGCCCGTTGTAAATTTTTAATCGAATACCAACAGCAAACCCATTTTTCACTTCAGAGTATATAAAGTCCGGAAAGGCATTTTATAATATAATTTGTTACGAATATTTATGATTGATTCCTGGTCATGAATTTCGATCTCTGAAATTTGCTCATGAATCCATGGTCCATTTTTGGATCCATGTATCAAAGTCCGGTTCATTCCATGTCCCCTCAATCTCCTCTGAATGGCTCTTGGGCTTCTGTTCGTCCGGTCCCCTATTTTCTTTTTTGAGGCTCCTATCTACCCTCAGTTCGTAATGGTCCCCGCAAAACTTAACCTGTGGGTAGATAAATTCGGGAATTACCGGCCTAAAGGATTCTGGAACTTTCACATTATAATGAGAATCACCGTCCTCATTCACATTGTCAATGGGAACGCCATAATACATAGCAACGTCTTCTTTCCTTGGGAACGATACGTTCGTGTCGTACTTCCTCACTGGGAATCCTTCATTTATTACCTGGTCCCATCTTTCCTTCCAAATCTCCATAAACCATCTTAAGGAGTCTCCTATTTCTGAAATTTTGACAGGATCCCTTTCTATTCCCATCAGTCCCCCAGGGAGTTCTTCCCATCGGCTCACTGCCGGCTTTGGGGGCCAGAATGCTTCCAATACCCTCATGGGCACATCACATTCGGTGCCCTGGCATTCCTTATTTACGTAAGAATCGAAGTTTTCGATCAGATTAAAAAAACGTGCCAGGGATTCCTGATCGCTTATCCGTTGGCCTATGCCGTCATGGATTCCCCATCTTTCCTCCAGCACCCTGAACTTAATTGCCCTTTCCTTGAGATAAACCGGCCCCCTCGTAGGGTAATATCTTGGATAAAATTCTACCTTATCCTCTTTATTCCACTGTTTCAACAATTCGTCAGGCAATCCATAAAGCGGGTCCTCGAGGTCCCATAGGTAGAGATAATCGATGACATCGTTTATGGAGGCGTACAAATCGCTCAAAAAGTGTCCTTCTAGGACATACATCATATTGGAGTCAGGATGCAGGAAATTATACAACCTTGCCAGATCCTTAAGATTGCGTGCTTTAATCTCATATCTTGTTTTGCCCGTCCTATTGTTTGAATGGATCATGCCTTTCAACGGGCTATTTTCAATGGAAAGAAGCCGGTCAAGCCTTTTCCTGATTCCTTCACGGTCCTTACTGGTAGCTTTTTCTATCACAACGGAGATCTCTTTTTTCGTGAGGCCGTCAGGCTTTAAAGGTTGATTGTGAAGCAGAGTGAAAACTATCTGCTGGTCCGTCTCTCCTTGTTTCCCCCTTTGCCCCTTAAGTCTCTCCATTGTTTGATTAATGTTTGAATGTTATTAAACATTCTCTCACAGAACTAGGTATTTATTGATTTGAAAAAATACCGGACCTTTTAAGCAAAGCAACCTGAATTATATTTGACTGCATTTTAAAACTTATGGAAGGACTGATAACTTGGAAACGGTGGATTGTCAAGATCCATACGTCCTTTTACATCGGGATCCCCAGGGAATATGCGGAATTAATGAAGCTGGACAGGGACGTAGAGGTTAATCTTGAATTTAATCAGGATGGGTCCCTGACACTAAGGCCAGTTGAAGCAAAGGAGCCGGTCAATGTCAAGTGAAAATGTGAACATTCAGGGCATCAAGGAAAAGGCCATGAAGCTCGGGGAGCCTTTGAAGTCCCTTATTCTGAGTGAGCCCGATTCAATGAGCAGGGAAGATTATCTCGCAAAATCTGAGACCTGGCTTAAATTGCTCCAAATTGGAGGGCCAGAGAAATGAAAAAAGAAGGCGGATCCAGCGGTTGAGACCGGATCGGGACCCCCAAAGTGTGGCAACTTTAATGAGGTGTGTAAATGAGTATACAAAATTATGAAATAAGCATTCCTAATCAACTAGAAGATCACCATCTCCGAATTGTCAAGGCAATCGGCAAAGCTCCTTGTGAGAAGGCATGGGAGACAGTTCGAAACTATCATTTTTCAAGAGAGCTGATCCGGTCCATTCTTAAGAGCGGCCTAAATTACGGATTCACCTGTACAAGTGGTTTTGCTTGCTTTATCGATGCCGATTTCAAAGAAATTCAAGATGCGCTTGATGATTTCGCTTTGACCTTCCGGTATTCAACTGGCAGAATTGGACATTTTCAATACCTGTTCTTTATTGAGGATGAGCCACTCGGCGAAAATATCCCGCTCACTGAAGGTGCGTATGTCAAAACGAAAGGTGGCTTTGTTGTTGGGCCTGGCAGCGTTCATCCTGAGACTGGCAGGATTTACGGACTTGAGGTCCGGGATGCGGCGGTTGCAGTAGTAAAGAAAGCAGAGCTATTGAGCGTTTTGCAGCCATTTGTAAAGAGAAAGCAGCCAAAACCTAGTAAAGACTCGCTGCAACACGAGCGGCCAAATGTGGAATCCCTCAGGCTTGAGGACCTTATAAATCTGTCAGGATTCAGGCGTTATGGGTCAAGATTTCAAGGGCCGCATCCCGTTCATGGATCTGAGACCGGCGTTAATTTTGTTGTGGATGTGGATAAGAACCTTTGGCATTGCTTTAGATGCAATTCCGGCGGCTCTGCACTTGAATGGATCGCAGTGAGTGAAAAAATCATAGATTGCAGCAACAGTGTGCCTGGGGCCATCAGGGGCATGACCTTTTGGCAAGTAATTGCAGCAGCCCATGACCACTACAATTTAAGTTTTGACAGGGCAGCAGAGATACTAAAAAGGGGAGGGCTGAAACATGACTGATGCCAATGCAGCAAGACTAGGGACAAAGGCAGCGGCCAACGGTGAAATACTGGTTATAATCTCACAAGCGGACAAGGTTTACAGCACTATCAAAAATGGAAGAGAAGGTGTCGTTAAATGGATTCGCGAATACAAGAAGAAAAATAAAAAAACGGAAAAATGGGAAGACGCATCAGACACAAAGGACATAGTCCGCTACAATGGAGAAATAGGCCAAGTCTACAAAATCGACAATGTAACGCCGGCAATCGGGATCACGATCAACAATGAAGAACATGTTTTTGATCTGCCTGAAACAGTGCAGTTTTTCAGGTCCAAATTTGCATTGTCATCAACAAAAACCCAGTATTTAACGGAAATCCTAACTGCCTATATATTCCAGCAGATAGATGCCGGTACATTTGAGCTATATGCCAGCAGCCCGATAGTGGTTATTGATGATGTTGTACGGGTAAACTACGAGCAGCGGCATGAAACTGCACCAATTCTGAAAACGCTTTTTGATTTTTACCCTTACGCTTCGCACCAGGATGCTTACAAGGCTCTATTTGCATGGGCCATTGTAAGCCCGCTCCACGATGAATTAAAACGCCGGTCCATCAAGGGGATTCAAACGCCGGTAGCGATTTTAACCGGCAAAACAAAAGGTGGAAAAACTACCCTGGGCAATATATTCATTGGAAAGGGATTTTCGCTTTCACAGGATGATTATTTTTATCCTTATAACAGGGTAGCAACCAGATTTTCTTTGATGAAGCACCTAGGGGAAACAAACCTTCCCGCACTGTTTGATGATCTCCCATCAAACTGGATTCTCACGCACAAAGAAGATTTAAAATCATACGTGCAGACCGGCCACTTTGGAGATAGGGGAAGGGGAGACCAAACGCTTACGGAATACAGGGGAAGGAGGTCATTCATTGGCACGATCAATGATGACATCCGGGTAGATGATGATCTGGCACTCAGCCTGAGATTGCTATTAATCAGATTCACAGAGTACAACAGGCAGCGCAAAGACAAACGGAAATTCGATTTAATGTTTGATTCGCTCCCCGATGGCTTCATGTATGAGATTTTCAGGGCCATCTTTGAAGGGAAAAACATAAACGACATACTCAGGGAAGTTGAGAAATTCGAAAATGTGGAGGACTGGATCAACTACGGGATCAACAAAATAAATGAGCTTTGCGGCCCGTATGGAATCGAGGTATTTTCAGAGTTCAAGAGTGATGCGGCCAGCCTTGACGCTCCCTCTAATGCTATGGAGATTGCACTGGCAATGAAGGCAGAGTTCAAGAGAATAGAGCATTCAATCAAGGAGTATATCGATGGGGAGGGAGTAGTTCACAATGCGACCCGCTACCAGTCAAGAATAGCCGGTGAAATCGACCTAGAATATGAAATTGACAGGGAATTTATTTATTTCACTGGGGCTGCTTTCAAGTATGTTGCTAACCAGCTTGGAAGGCCATATTCAAACGCTTCTAATTTTCTGAATAATGTTTTGTCAACTGATACCGGCGTAAGGGTGGAAAATGAAGGCAGGATGGTAAGCAGACGCATGAACTCAGAGCCATACCCAGTCAAGGCTTACAAGATTTCTATTCCATACTTCAAGGAGGATGGGGAACAATGAACTATCAAAAATTACTACATTACTACAGAACTACTACAAAAACTACTACACTTCAAACCCTGTATTTTTCTATATATTTTATTAATTGTAGTAATTGTAGTAGTAAATATTGTAATACTCTCCATGAACAGAAATATCAATTCCATAAAAAACGACCCCATATACGAAAATTCACTACTACACTACTACAATCGATTTTAGAGCCTAGAAAACACTGCCTTCAAGGTGTAGTAAAACCAAATTACTACACATTTGGAACTACTACATTTTTTGAGGTGAACCCATGACAGTACCACGCTCACAGATTGAGAATTTTAAAGGCTGCAATGTGAGAATTGAGTACCATGTAGAAGGAAAGGTCCACATGACCAGGCGCGGGATAATCAAAAGGATCGGATTAGCCAATATTCACATTGAACAGGAATCGGGGAGACATTACAGAATACCCGTTCATTCAGTAAGTGCCATAAAGGAGTTGGTAGCATGACCGAATTTGGCTGCAATTTTACACCCTTTAAATACCCCTATTTAAACCCCTTTAAATACCCATATTTAAAGGGCATTCAGAGAATGGAAGAGGTGATCGCATGCAGCTAATCGAAATCCAGTACATTTCTGACAGTGGCAGAGCGAGAACAGTGGAGGGCCCTGATCATGAATGAACTTGATTACTGGACCGGCTTCAGGGATGCCCTTGAATCACTTAGGGGAGACTTCAGCAAATTTGATCAGCTCCTTAGGTTAGCAAGGGAGAAGGTCATTAGACTGAGGGAGGGCCGGCCATGACATTCCCTTCTATTATTACGATCATTGAGGAATCGGCATTAATCACTTTCCTGGTGGTGATTGTGCCCATGTATGCATCCAGGATAGTGGGCTATTTTATGGCCCTCAACAAGAAAAGGAGAAACAGGAAAAATGGAAAGTAGAGAATTAGCCAGGAAAGTCAGGGCCATAATCCCGGAAATTTTGAGGGACCTGGCCATGAAGATCCTGGACAAAGTGAGGGGATCCCGTTGATGAAGTCAGAGCAGGACCACAAACCACATGGAAAGCCCATGAGGTATTCCGTCCAGGATCTCATTTCGCCAAAGGAGATCGGGAAAGGTTGCACGGTTACCATGAGCAATGGAAGATCTGAATCCGGGACCCTCACGCAAGTAAGCACGTTCGAGATAGAATTGAAATTGAGCAATGGGAAACACCTGATCATTATGAAGCATTCCCTGGTTACGGTGAGCTTCACATGACGGGCATCTTCACACTTTCACGCCTGGGCAATTACAGAATCGAAAGAACAGAGGATTACGACCAATGCCCGTTTGACAAATCATATTGTGAGATCATAAGAGTAAAAGGATCCAGAATTGAAGAACCAGCTTACAAGGTTGAATCTCACATGTACAAGTACAGCGAAACAGAATTATGCCTGTACCTGAAGGACAAAAAGAACATCTGGCGACCACTGGGAAAATTGCTCAATGAAGACATAGACATATCCGATGATGAATTGATCTTGATATTCCCAGCACCCAGATTCAAGGAGATAGCCCGTATAGTGCCCTTCATACGCAAAAGGGGATTATCAGGTAAACCGGAACTAGCTAAAGTCATTGGAAGCAAGACCCAGTTCAAGAGTATTAAACGGCATAAAGTAGAGCAGAATAACCCAGATTCCGTCTTAACAGGCATGAAGCGACCAATTACATTAGAGGCATACGAAGGAGGCTTGTCCCATGTTCGGTGAACAGGTTCCAGGGTACGGGATCCATGTCTGGCATTTCTGCAAGTCAGGGGAGCATGAAAAATGCTCAGGCTTTGGCTCACTTGTCCAGAGGAAAGGAAAGAAGGGAAGAACGTGGATAATTGACGGAACCAGGGGCCACGGACATGAGACGGTCTATTGTGAATGCTATTGCCATGCAGAGAAGAGAGGGGATCAAAATGGAAGATAAGTCAGGGAGCTTGATCACGGCCGTAATACTGGGAGTAATTGGCGGGATTGTCCTGATCGTCCTGATGAATTTCCCACAGCTCTTTAGCTGGTTCCCAAGTCTGCCATGAGGAAACAGGACATGCCAAAAGGAGGTGATAACACGGCAAACAAGAGAATAGAAATCCGAATAGACAGAGAGACATTTTACAGGATCATGGCAAAGCATCCGGACCTGAAGGTTAGCAGATTCCTTACGGACCAGTTCATGAGGCTTGAACAGGAAACGACTGAAGAGATCCGGGATGCTCCCCTTCCAACCAATGAGATAATCAAGAAGAGGCCAAAACCTGAACCTGAAGGCGTATCAGTAAAGTGCTCAAGGTGCGGTTATTCCTGGATATACACGGGGATCAACTGGAGGGTAAAATGTCATAGATGCGGATCTCACGTTAGAACTGGCGTAAGGTTTGGATGAAAAACCCAATTCAATAAAGTGCACTTTATGTGCATTAATAATATTTATATTCTTTTGGTATATTCCTATATACTCGTTGGAGTGAACAGCATGGACAAAGAGGAAGTTAGTTTTTGGAATGGAGTCCAAAAAGGGCTCCTAATGGCAGAGTTAGCCGTATCGGATATAAAGGGAAGGGATAACCAGGAAGCACTTCAGGCAATACGTGAAAGGATCTCCAGGGTAGAGACCAAACAGGCCAGATATATCCTCAGTATCCTTGGTGAGTGATTCAGGCATGGAGCCAACAAGGATCCGGTTGCCCAATGGGACCCTGGACAAGCTTGAATCCATAAGGAAAGAGGAAGGACTAAGGGACTATGGCGAAACCCTGGCCTTCCTGGTGAATGAACACAAGGAGCACCGGCATGAGTGAACCAAAGCCTAAGACCTCCATTACTCTTTCACCTGAGGACATGGCATGGTTAAAGGCCCATCCTGAAGTGAACCTTTCCGGCCTGGTCCATAGGTGTATAGCGGAGCTCCGGGCCAAACTTGATCCGTGATTGCAGGTTTACATAAACCCTGTTAATCCCTACAAACCCTTTATTTTCCCTTCTATGTACGGTGTTAATCCTTTCGGGATGCTTCTTAATGCTTTTCCTTTGGCTTAATATGAAGTCCCTTCCCCTATCCCGGTAAAAAATGCCTTTTACCCTCCCTCCCCTAGCTCTTATTTAATGTTAAGAAGGTCGCATGTATTCCCTTCATTCCCGGCAACCATCCCCTGACGGCCCGGAATAACGGGGCAAAAATGAGATATTTTCACTTGAGATGACCTTTTGTTTCAAGGTTTGTGATTTTGTACAGTTAATCATGATACATGGTCGCACTCTTCAGCTCAAAAGAGAAAATCAAAAATCAAGGATCCTGGTTCTGGCCAGTTAACATCATACATTCACTGAAATGAGTTTCGGTTAATCAAAAATCGGGAATTTCAGGGGATTTTTACCGAAAGGCCCGAAACAATGATAACATTAGATAACTAACATCAATGAAAAAATTAGGAGGGCAATTTCACTATTGCCTTATCACCAGGAATCATGTTCACGAACTCAAACCCCTGAGTTACATAAGCTTCTATTGCGTAGGATGAAATGATTTTCTGCCTGGCTCCATTCCTCATTTTTGACATGGCCATGCGGTCAAGACGGGCCATTTCATTGGCATCCCTGGCCGGATTCTTTGAGCCGAATATCTTTTCTCTCCTGAGCTCCCTTCTTTTGTTTGGATCCATTTCAAGCAATCCAAGGTCCTTGATTTCCTCATCCGTGAATCCGTCCTCTTTGAGGATCTCCATGAGAAATTCCTTATGCATGTCCTTGGCTGAAATTTCCCGGGATTCAGTTGTCAGTAAGGGAAGGCACTTCAGGTAAGCGGATCTCATGCCTTCTATCATGTCCGGTGGTAATCTCCCCTTGTTTGTAGAATACCTGGATTCAATGTCTCCCTTGTGGCCCATGAAAAACATTCTCCAGGGATGGGAGATAAAGCCCTTAGATTCTGCAATATCAAGGCCAGTGGCAAAGTAAGCCCTCAGGACATAAGGACGCATATTAAGGTCAATTCCTCTTATTGCAGTCCTGATCTCCCTGGTAACCAATGCAGTCCTTAGAAATTGATTCTTTCCCCTTTGCCCTCTCTTGTAGTAATCGAAAGACAATAACGGGGAATCAAGGCTTATTTTTTCACCGAATCCGGACCTTTCCTTCAGGTATGAATTGATAAAGCCAATGGTTTCATCAGGCACAAATACGAAATAAGAATGCCTGGCTTTGCTCAGGTTGTGCCTTATGTTAAGAATGGCCGGGGATTCAGGGAGTCTGAGAATGTCCCCTGATAATTCAGCGTCCTTGAAGTCCCTTAACCTTATTCCGTCTGATCCGTCATGGTTTCCCAGGCTTTCAGGTCTTAGACCACTGAATGCCATTAAGCCAATGGAGACACGGGCCCTTTTTGTCGCCTTCCCCAGAATGCGTGATAATTCGTCTTTGGTTGGGACCCTCTCATTCTCAATGGTTGGATTGTGATGTTCGTCCTTGATATTCACATTAAAGGAGATCTGCATGTCATTGAACTTTAGCCAAGACTTAAGGACCTTCTTGAATCTCACGATATAGGATCCGGCTTTCCCCTCCCTTTCAAGCTTTCGCACAAAGTCAGAAAATGATTCCTTGAACTCCCTGGATTTACCGTTCTTGATGATTTCCAGGGGACTGGTTTTATTCAATTCGCAATAAAGGCCCAGCGTCCTAAGGTAAACCTCAGCGGTTATCATGGACCTGGCATTGAGATTTTCATGCCATCTCCTTACCGTATCGTCTAAAAGCAGATCCCCATACTTAGCCGTCTTTGCCATGAATTGTCATGTAGTGGTCATAAATAAAGGATTCGTTTAAAACTATTAAACAAATACCACCGGGCCCGTTCCCTATAGGGTACGGAAAA